>SVPV01000010.1 GCA_015065725.1 Oscillospiraceae bacterium | reverse complement strand
CATCTGTTTCACCTCCCAGCATTATTATACTGAATTAAAATCAATGGTTCCCGACTTTCTTCGGGCAGAATAATATGTTTCCTTTTTATCCCTATTATAGCACAAGCATAACATATTACTATGATGTTTACAATCTTTACTTTTGCAGCTAATGTCTACTATATTGACTAAAAAACAACGCCACGCCCAACAGTTTAAACGGAACGACACGCTGGACGTTCCCTACAACAAATCAATGTTTTCACGTTGTAGGGACCGGCGTCTCGACGGTCCTTTTAACCGCATATAACATAATGGACCGCCGAGACGTCGGTCCCTACGATAAAAAGGGAACGGAAAAATCCGTTCCCTTTTTTATAATCTTATAATTTCTTTGTTATTCGGCAATTTCGGCTATGGTTACGCCGTTTTCACCCTCGCCAAAAAGTCCTATACGGAAGGTTTTTATACTTTTGTGGTGGCGAAGATGGTCTTGAACTGCTTTTCGAAGTACACCTGTACCCTTACCATGAATAATTGTAACAGTACCGATACCCGAAAGTACAGCGTTGTCGATATACTTATCAAGCTCTAGTATTGCCTCGTCTGACGCCATACCGCGAAGGTCGATTTCACCCTTAGCCGAGCGTTCTGCTCTCGAGGCAAGCCCTGTAACCTTACGGGTTTTTGGACGCTCGGTACTATTGCTTCCCTTTTTTATGCGAAGCTCTGAGAGCTTAACCCACATTTTCATAGAGCCCGACATTACCTGCACCTTTTTATTTTTCTCATCCACCGCCAAAACGGTAGCGTCGCGGTTAATGTTGGCAATTATAACAAGGTCATTAACCTTTGGCATTTCTTTGAGTTTTTCGCCGCCATTGTCTACAACAACAGGGTTGGCATTGTCCTCCATATCTTCAAGAGATTTTTTAAAGCCTCGGCGTGCCTCGTCAAGCATTTTTGCGGCGTTTTCCTTGGTTAACTGCTTTTTTATATCCTCAAGCGAGTTAAGAAGCATTGCCGCACGGTTTCGGGCATCCTCTACAATATGGGTAGCCTTTTCTCTTGTGTCGGACATAATTTTATCGCGGTTTTTACGAAGCTCTTGGTCGCGAAGCTCTACTTGACGTTTAAGCTCTGCCGCCTCGGCACGAAGACGCGTTGCCGCAGTGTGTTCTTTTTCGGCGGCAAGTCTTGCACTTTCAAGGCTTGCAACCACACGTTCAAACCGTGTGTCGTCGTCCGAAATTTGCTCCTTTGCAACCTCGATTAAGCCCTCATCAAGACCTAATTTTTTAGAAATAGAAAAGGCATTTGAGCGACCTGGTATGCCAATTATCAGCCTATAGGTCGGTTTTAGGGTGGCAACATCAAACTCACAGCTTGCGTTTTCTACTCCCTGTTCGTCAATGGCATAGGACTTAAGCTCGGCATAGTGGGTGGTGGCAACCGTTTTTACATTTTTTTCGTGTAGCCTCATTAAAATTGCCTTTGCAAGTGCCGCACCTTCTATAGGGTCGGTACCTGCACAAAGCTCATCAAAAAGTACAAGTGAATTTTCGTCACATTCCTCTAAAACCGAAATTATATTGACCATATGCGATGAAAAGGTTGAAAGCGACTGCTCAATGCTCTGCTCGTCACCAATATCGGCAAACACCTTGCTGAATACCGCAATTTCACTGCCGTCATCGGCAGGTATCATAAGACCGCACATAGCCATAAGACTTAAAAGTCCTACAGTTTTAAGGGTTACGGTTTTACCGCCCGTGTTGGGACCTGTAATTATAAGGGTGTTATATTCACCGCCAAGCGATACCGTAATAGGCACTACCGAACGTGCGGGAATAAGCGGGTGTCTTGCCCTCTTTAAATAGACATAGCCCTTTATGTTAAGCTTTGGCACAATAGCCTTCATTTTATAGGCTAGCTGTGCCTTTGCGAATATAAAATTCAATTTTACTAAAGCGTTATAGGATAGTTTTATACTTTCTGCAAAGGTAGCAACCTCGGCGGAAAGTTCAGCTAAAATTCTAACAATTTCGTCCTGCTCGCGAAGCTTTAAAACCCTGATTTCATTATTTGTTTCTACCACCGACATAGGCTCGATAAAAAGGGTTGAGCCTGTAGCAGAGGTATCGTGAACAAGACCTTTAATCTCACCTTTATGTTCTGCTTTAACGGGTACTACAAATCTGCCGTCACGCTGTGTTATTATGTTCTCCTGTAAATATTTAGCGGCAGGACCCCTTACAATTCGTTCAAGATTATCGCGGATACTTGCCGATTTTATTGTGATTTTTCGTCTAATATCAGCAAGCAAGGGTGACGCCGAATCCGAAAGCTCCTCCTCCGATTTTATAGCAAAGGTAATTTTACTTTCTAAAAACTTATTGGGAGTTAATACTTCAAAATATTTATAAATTGAACTATCACTGGAAACATTATCGGCACCGAAATCTTTTAGAGAACGGGTAATACGCAAGACCTCAGCAACCTCTAAAAGCTCCTTTATAGAAAGTGATGAGCCTAAATCAGCACGGGCAACACTTCCGATAACATTAACCGCCCTACCAAAAGTTGGGGCGGAATTTTTTGCCATTACTAAATATGCGTCCTCGGTGTTTTTTAAATTTTCGCCGACTTCCCCTAAAAGTGTGCTGGGCTTTAGCTCTAAAGCCAAAGCCTTTGCATCATCCATAGAGGCTTCGCGTGATAATAACTCCAATACGCTTGAAAGCTCAAGAGTTTTTATGTTTTTTTCAAACTTATATGCCAATTATAAACTTCCCTTCGTAAGTAGGTGTATAATTTTTATTTTACCGCATTGTAAAAATCCAAGGTATCAAATCTATGCTCAGTTTGGGTTAATATGTATTTGCTTGTAAGCTCGGACAGTCGCTCTGCGGCGGCAGGGGGAATTTCAAAGGAATAAAGAGCCTCTAGCTTTGAATAGACTATATGTCTCATTGCCGTAAGCAGAGTGCGGTCTATTTTTAAAAGTCCCACGCCACTAACACATTTATCACAATCTATATGACCGTCAGTAAGACTAAAGTGCATAATATCGCTTTCAAATGCACCGCAATTTTCACACCCTACAAGGTCGGGCATATAACCCGATATTGCGGCTATTCGAAGCTCGGTAATAGCTTTTATAAGGGTTGGATTTTTTGAGCCTACGGTTAAAAAATGCAGAGAATTTAAAATCACGCGTAAAAACTCCTCTGAATTATCAGGCGGTGCTAAAACCTGTGCCAACTCACAAAAGTATTGGGAAAGACTAAGCTTTACAACATCGCTTCCCGCACCGAAAAACACCCTTATGGGTGTAGCTTCATAAATTCTGTATGTTCCGTTTTTATCAAGTATTGTCATACTTGAATAAGAAAGCAGCCCCGTAGCAGCTGCTTTCTTGCTTTTAATATTTTTAGCACCGGCAGCAAACGCCTTTATAACACCGTATTCGCGTGTTAGCATAGTAACCAAACGGTCACTTTCCCCCACGTCCATCTCCCGTATAACCAGAGCCTCGGTTGTAAAACGCATTAGCATTACCCTCACTGATGTTTTGTTTCTTTATTGATTCAGAATATTTTAAATAGTCGCTAACCTTGCCGCTGATAACAAATTTAAGCCAATTTTTCTCTACTTCCATACACATTTTCCTCCGTACTAATAAAAGTGTTTGCCAAAAGGAAAACAATATGAAAGGAAATTTAAGGCTTATAATTATTTGCAGTCAAGACCAAAGGTGTGTATAAGTCCCTGACGGTTTCGCCAGTCCTCCTTAACCTTTACCCAAAGCTTTACAGACGCCTTTATGCCGAAAAATTCTTCGATATCACGTCTTGCCATACTGCCTATTTTTTTAAGCTGACTTCCGCCCTTGCCTATTACGATTCCCTTATGGGATTCCTTTTCACAGTATATTACAGCCTCAACCTCGACAATAGGCTCGCCCGCTTTGGTGTCACTCTCGACAAAACGCTCTAAATCCACCGCTATGCCGTGAGGCACTTCCCTTTCAAGAGTTAAAAGCAGTTTTTCGCGTATCATTTCAGCAACCATTACCCTTTCGGGTTGGTCGGTGATTTCATCATCTGCAAAATAATGCGGAGCCTCTTTTGCGAGTGAAAAAAGCTCACCCAAAAGGGCGTCTACACCGTCGCCTGTTTTAGCCGAAAGCGGTACTACGGCAGAAAAGTCATAAAGAGCGGTATACGCCATTATTATAGAAAGCAGAGCTTCCTTTTTTTCGAGCAGGTCAATTTTATTAAGTACTAAAATACACTTAATTTTTTTCTGTTTTATTATGTTTATAAGCTCAAGCTCGGCGGGCGGAATATTCTCGCTACTCCACTTAAAGTCGGGTGCGGCATCAACCACCAAAACGGCGGCATCAACACCGTTAATTCCACTATCAACCGCCTTAATCATATTCTGTCCCAAAAGATTATGGGGTTTATGAAAACCAGGGGTATCAATAAATACTAGCTGGGTTTCCTTTTTTGTTAAAACGCCCATAATACGTGTACGTGTGGTCTGCGGCTTTGAAGATACAATTGCCACCTTTTGACCGAGTGCATTATTCATAAGTGAAGACTTGCCAACATTTGGACGTCCGATAAGTGTTATAAATGCTGATTTTGTTTGCATCTTTTTCTCCGTTTAATATATTGATGTGTTTCTATATGTATTACGCTTTATTTACCGCAAGACCAAGGTTATCGAGAATTTTTTCTTCCTTTTCACGCATCTTTAACTGCTCAAGTCCGCCGTTTACATGGTCGTAGCCTAAAAGGTGCAACATAGAATGAATTGTAAGGAATGCAACCTCCCTTTCAAAGCCGTGACCGTAAAGCTCGCCCTGTGCTATTGCATGTTCAATAGAAATTACAACATCGCCGAGCATTGCCATATTATTTTCGGGATTAATATCGTAAACCCCGTTATCCCCTAGCGGAAAGGAAAGCACATCGGTAGAATTATCTATATCTCTGAACTCTTTATTCAAAAGCTTGATTTGAGCATCATCAACTATTGTTACATTAACTTCGGCATCAGAAGAAAATTCTTCCTCAACCAAAGTAGCAGTGCAAGCCTTTCGTATTAAAAGCCTAGTACCCGTAGGTAGCTTTAATTTTTTTTGTTTATCTGTTATGTGAACCTTTACCTTCATCGTCTTTTCCCCTATTCTCATAAGCTTTTATTATTTCTTGCACCAGTCTGTGCCTTACAACGTCCTTGCCCGTAAGGGTTACTATAGAAATATCCTTTACACCCTTTAGGATTTTTATTGCCTCTTTAAGACCCGAACGTTTACCGTCGGGCAGGTCAATCTGTGTTATATCTCCCGTTACAACTATTTTTGAATTAAAGCCTAAGCGGGTTAAAAACATTTTCATTTGCTCGCTTGTGGTGTTCTGTGCCTCATCAAGAATTATAAAGCTATCATCAAGCGTTCTGCCACGCATGTAGGCCAGAGGTGCTACCTCAATATCGCCACGCTCTTGAGCCCGCTGAAAATTCTCAGCACCCATCATATCAAAAAGAGCATCATACAAAGGGCGAAGATAAGGGTCTACCTTTTGCTGTAAATCACCCGGTAAGAAGCCTAGACTCTCGCCTGCCTCAACCGCAGGTCTTGTCAAAATTATACGGTTTACCTGCTTTGCACGAAAAGCACTTACCGCCTCTGCTACTGCAAGATAGGTTTTACCCGTACCCGCAGGTCCTACGCCGATTGTAATTGTATTGGTGCCTATAGCATCTACATATCTTCGTTGACCGAGTGTTTTTGGCTTTACAGGTCTGCCCTTTGAGGTAATGCAAATACAACCCGCATTTGCAAGGTGGGAAATTTTATCCTCCTCGCCGTCGTCAACCATATTTATAACACAGTCAATATTTTGTGAAGTGAGGCTTTCGCCCTTATTCAGCATAACAAGCAGACAGTTAATAGCACGTACCGCTTTGGACACACCTATAGTATCTCCGCGGACCTTAAGCTGACTGCCGTGTGTGGTTATAATAACGCCGTATTCCTCCTCAATTCTTTTAACATTTTCATCAAAATTACCGAAAAGATTTACTAAATGTTCAATGCGTTCAATATCCACTACCTGTTCTACCAAATTTTTCACCTCTAAAAAAAGACTTCACTACCTATTATACACCATAATAAGCAGTAAAGTCAATTTTTTATGTTGAGTTTACACATTTAAATTGCCAAAAATTTCTATGCTTCTTGAGAGTATCCCTTTAACGTATGCAATTACCGTTCCGTAATTGGTTATGGGTATACCCATATCCTCGGCAGATTTCATACGGTACTTAACCTCACGCTCGTTAAGCATACATCCACCGCAATGAATTATAAGACTATATTCTGATAAATCCTCAGGAAATTCGGTACCGCTAACCGTTTTAAAGTTAATGTCTTTGCCTGTATATTCCCTTATCCACCTAGGAATTTTCACACTGCCTATATCCTCACATTGCTTATGGTGGGTACAGCCCTCTGCTATAAGCACAGTGTCGCCGTCCTTTAGGTCTTCAATAGCAAAGGCTCCCTTTACGGCAGTTTTTAAAAGCCCCTTTTTACGTGCCATAAGTATTGAAAAGGAAGTAAGCGGAATATTAGTCGGCACCTTTTTATCGGCAATAGGGAAAATTTGACTGTCGGTTACAGCAAGGCTTGGCGGTGTTTTAAGACTTGACAGCACCTTTTCAACCTCGTTTTCTTTAGCGACGATTGCCACACTGTTATTATCAAGCAAATCCCTTATAACCTGTTGTTGCGGAAGTATCAGTCTGCCCTTCGGTGCCGCCTTATCTATAGGCACTATTAGAAGTACCATATCACCCTCATTTACAAGGTCGCTTATAAGCGGTTGCTGTTTTGGCTCTGACACTAGTCTTGCAATAGTTTCACGAAGTTCATTTACACCGATATTTTTATCAGCAGAAACATATATTTTGCCATCGTTTTGCGGTATAGCCTCCAACAAATCAGCCTTGTTGTATACCGTAACGGTGGGGATTTCTTTTTTGCTTGTAAGCTCTAAAATATCCCTATCAAAATCCGAAAGACCGACTGTCGCATCAACCACCAAAACAGCAATATCGGTTTTATTTAGCACCTGTCTTGTCTTTTTAACACGAAGCTCACCAAGCTCGCCCTCGTCGTCTATACCCGCCGTATCTATAAGCATAACAGGTCCTAACGGCAATAATTCCATTGCCTTATAAACGGGGTCGGTAGTAGTACCCTGAACCTCTGACACAATAGCAATATTTTGTTGTGTAACCGCGTTTAAAAGACTCGATTTTCCTGCATTTCTTCTGCCAAAAAAGGCTATATGCACCCTCTCTGCAGAGGGGGTATCGTTAAGTCCCATAACAGACCTCCAAAATTAGTTTAAACTGTTTTAAAAACGGAAATCCCTACGGTTTGACGCCTTGATTGCCTTGATATTGTCCTCGGCAATGGCTCTTACCTTGTCTTTAGGAATTCGCTTTAGCTCTTCCTCTACCATTTTGTAGCCGACCTCTTTGGTCTTTTCGGAAGCGTAGTCCTCAATATACTCGGAAAGCGTCATAAGTGCATTCGGGTGGCAGCAGTTAAGTATCTGTCCAGTTTTGCAAAGAGCCATAAACCTGTCGCCCGTTCTGCCTTCACGATAGCAGGCGGTACAGAAGGACGGAATGTGTCCGTTTTCCATAAGCCAACGAACAACCTCGTCTAACGTGCGTTGGTCAGAAACGTCAAATTGCTCGGTGTCGTGCGGACGCTCTTCGGTGGTGTAACCGCCAACCGAGGTACGTGAGCCGCCGCTTACCTGTGAAACGCCGAGACGAAGCAGCTTTGAGCGTACCTCCTCGCTCTCTCTTGTAGAGATTATAATTCCCGTATAAGGTACTGCCAAACGAATACAAGCGGTAATTTTTGCAAAGGTTTCGTCATCAATACCGTTGTCAAAAGCATCAGGGTCAATGTCAGATGCCCGTTTTAGTCGCGGAACGCTTATTGTGTGCGGTCCTACGCCGAAAACTGCCTCTAAATGCTCGGCATGCATTAAAAGACCCGCAAACTCGTACTTATAACGCTCTAGTCCAAATAAAACGCCCAAACCTACGTCGTCAATACCGCCCTGCATTGCTCTGTCCATAGCCTCGGTATGATAGTCGTAATCGTGTTTAGGTCCTGTTGGGTGAAGCTCCAAATAGCTTTCCTTATGATATGTTTCTTGGAAAAGAATGTATGTACCAATACCCGCCTCTTTAAGTTTTCGGTAATTTTCTACCGTAGTGGCGGCAATATTTACGTTAACACGGCGGATATCTCCGTTTTTATGGTGTACGCTATAGATTGTTTTAATGCACTCAAGTATATACTCTATAGGATTGTTTTTCGGGTCCTCGCCTGCCTCAATAGCAAGACGCTTATGTCCCATATCCTGAAGAGCTATAACCTCTGCCTTTACCTCTTCCTGAGTTAGCTTTTTTCTCGGTATAGTCTTGTTTTTTGCGTGATAAGGGCAATAAACACAACCGTTAACACAGTAATTTGACAAATAAAGCGGTGCAAAAATAACTATACGGTTGCCGTAAAATGCAAGCTTTATTTCCTCTGCTATTTCGTAAATTTTCTTTAGTATTTCGGGGTCTTCACAGGCTAGTAAAACCGATGCTTCTCTATGGCTAAGACCTGCACAGGTAGCACCCGTAGAGGTAAGCTTTGGTCTTGCTTTTTCAAGAATACTGTTAATTAGTTCCTTATTGTTTTTGTTTTCTTCGGCATATTTTAAGGTTTCAAGAATTTCACCATCGTTTATAAATTCCTCTGCCCTCATTGATTTTTTATCATAGATTGCCATTTCTATCTTCCTTTCACGTCGCCTCTGTCTATGGCGATTTTTTGATTTATTTTATCTAGTCTTTCTGCTAACATTTTCAGGTTTTCTGCCGCTTCCTCGTCGGTAGAAATCTTGTTATCATAAAGCATATACTTTTTTCTGACCGATATTGGTGACAAATTGGGCATTACAACATTTGCCCCCGACAGTATACCCTCCTGTCTGCCGTTTGTATCTATGGTGCCAAGTGCCGTTGTGGCAGGCAAAAGTACCTTTGGGCAGATTATACGAACTATCGACAAAAGATAGCAGGTAAGCTCTGCCGTGCCTGCCGGAAAATCCTTAAACGGAGTATCTTTGTGTGGTACGAAAGGTCCTATTCCGCACATATCGGGGCAAAATTTTTCAATAAATTTTAAGTCCTTTGCTATCTGTCTTTCGGTCTGTTTGGGTGAGCCTACCATAAACCCACAGCCTACCTGAAAACCTAATTTTTTAAGGTTTTTAAGACAGGCTATTCGGTTTTTAAGTGTCATTTCTTTTGGGTGAAGCTTTTTATAGTGCCTCTTATCCGCCGTTTCGTGACGTAAAAGATACCTATCAGCTCCCGCTGCCTTTAAAGCTTTATAACTCTCATATGTACGCTCTCCCAGTGATAAGGTCACCGCACAATCGGGATATTTCTCTTTTATTTTCCTTATTATATCTGTCAGCACCGAGTCGGTGTAATAAGGGTCCTCGCCGCCCTGTAAAACAAAGGTCCTAAAGCCGAGGGCATATCCCTCTTCGGCACAGGCTAAAATATCCTCTGCCGTCAGTCTATAACGCCCACAGTTTTTATTGCTATGCCTAATGCCGCAATAATAACAGTCGTTTTTGCAAATGTTGCTGATTTCAATAAGACCTCTTATAAAAATCTTATCCCCGTAAACCGCCGTTTTAATTTTAAAGGCGTGATTTTTTAGTTCTTTTGCCGCCTCTTCGGTGCGGTTTTTTACAAGATATTCGTATTCCCTTACCGAAAGCTTACCTTTGTTTTTAAGTTTATTTATGATTTTTCGAAGTTTTTTATTCATCAATTACTACGCACCTGAGTATGCCGTTTTAACGCTTATCCCGTCAAGCTTACCGATTTTTCCTGAAAGTGCCGAAATCTTATCTTGCGGGGCGTCGACAGCTATACTTATAATATTTATATTCTTTTCTCTGTAGGGAATTCCCATTCTGCCGATTATATACTCGCCGTAATCGTGCAAAATTGAATTGAGTGTCGCTATGCTTTCCTCTTTTTCGACTATAATGCTTATAACTGCCACTCTCGTTTCCATAAAATTGCCTCCAATAAAAAACAAAGCTGTGTCAAAAAGACACAGCTATACAGTCAAAAATAATATGCCGTATCTTTCATCTCAAAAACCTTTTCAATGTCAGATTACACCTATATTATACAAGATTTTTAAAGATTAGTCAACAGATATCTTGCAAAAGCTACTGTTTTGGTGTATCATTGTTTAAAACAATGAAAGCGAGCTTAAAAATATGAATCTTGCTGATGTAAACAGCGTTAAACGCCTGCTTGAAAGCGAAGGCTTTTCCTTTAAAAAATCACTTGGACAAAACTTTTTAATAGACCAAAGCGTATGTCCCCGTATGGCATCCGCCGCTTGTGACGAGGATACAGGCGTACTAGAAATCGGTGCTGGTGCAGGCGTGCTTACTGCCGAGCTTGCTAAAAAAGCAAAAAAGGTAGTATCGGTTGAGCTTGACGAAAGACTACGCCCTGTTCTTCAAAAAACACTATACGAATTTTTAAATACAGAGGTTGTTTTTGCCGACGCTATGAAGATAGATTTAGCCGCTTTAATAGCCGAAAGGTTTAGTGACTGCAAAAGGGTTTGCGTGTGTGCAAATCTGCCGTACTATATAACCTCGCCGATAATAATGATGCTGCTTGAAAGCCGACTTCCTATAGACTCTGTTACCGTAATGGTACAAAAAGAGGCGGCAGAACGCCTTTGTGCCAAGGTAGGCTCTAGAGAGGCGGGAGCCGTTACAGTTGCGGTAAATTACTATGCCGAAAGTGAGATTTTATTCGGTGTGCCAAGAGAAAGCTTTTTGCCGCCGCCTAATGTTGATTCGGCAGTAATACAGCTAAAAATAAGAGCTGTGCCGCCCGTTGAGGTAGCCGACGAAAAATTCTTTTTCTCACTCGTAAAGGCATGCTTTGCACAACGCAGAAAAACCCTTATAAACACCGTTTCAAACACTTTGCATATTGAAAAAGAGCTTCTTCGCACCGCCCTTCTGAATATCGGGGAGAGTGAAACCGCCCGTGCCGAAAAGCTCTCAATGGAGGCTCTTTCAAACCTCTGTAACGAGATTATAAGGTTAAAATAGACTAAAATATGCGTTTTTATTGACATTGGCGTACTTTTTTGTTATCATACTTGTGTATATTATTTTGAAAGGAGTTGGCGTTGTGGACCCGCTTCCCCGATGTAGCGAAGATGTTCCGAGTATTAAGCCCCAAAAATATAATAAGTATTATAGCTTGTTGCTTGTAACCGGATTTCGCTTTTATGCTAATCTGAATTGACAATAAGGCAACAGATAAAAAGAACAATTAATACTATATATTATTTTTGGAGGAATTAAACTCACTATGTTAGGACAACTGTTATTACAACTGGTTCTGATTTTATTAAACGCATACTTTGCAGCTACAGAAATAGCGCTTATCTCTTTAAACGAAAAGAAACTTAAAGCCAAGGCAGACGACGGCGACAAAAAAGCCGCCCGTATGCTTAAAATGATAGAGGAGCCTACGCAGTTCCTCTCAACCATTCAAATCGGTATTACCCTTGCAGGCTTTTTAGGCTCGGCTTTTGCGGCAGATAACTTTGCCGACCGACTCTCAAGTTTTGCACTGGCTAAATTCAACCTTTCGGCAAGTTATGCCGAAGCAATTAACACCATATCGGTTATAGTTATTACCCTACTACTTTCTTTCTTCACACTAGTCCTTGGCGAATTAGTACCTAAGCGTATTGCTATGAAGCATAAGGAAAAGTTAGCAGAGGCAGTTTGCGGTACAATTTCAGGTTTAGCCGCCCTGTTAAAGCCTATAATTTGGCTTTTGACAGTTTCCACCAACGGCGTTCTCCGTCTTTTTGGTATTGACCCTAATGAAAAGGAAGAGCCCGTTTCGGAGGAAGACATTGTTCTTATGCTTGATGCAGGTGCAGACGAGGGCAGTCTTAACGAAAACGATATTGAATACATAAAGAATGTATTTAAGCTTGACGGTATGACCGCCGAGGACGTTATGACCCCCCGCCGTTCACTAGTTTTGATATCGGACAAGGCAACCGACGAAGAAATCCTTAAGCTTATTGAGGAGGAGGGGTACTCACGTATACCCGTATACTCCGAAACTACCGATAATATCGTAGCGGTGCTTCACGCAAGAGATTATCTCTTAAAGCACGCTAGACCCGATTTTAATTTCGAGGACGCCACTTTCTCGCCCACATTTGTACCTGAAACCGCTCATCTTGATATACTTTTTAAGGATATGCAGCGTGAACACAACCACATTGTAATTGTAGTAAACGAATACGGCGAAACCGCAGGTGTTGTTACTATGGAGGATATTCTTGAAGAGCTTGTTGGTGAGATTTGGGACGAAAGCGACGAGGCTATTGAGGATATTGTTCCTTTAGACGAAAACTCCTACCGAGTGCTTTGCTCAACCTCTATACAGGACTTTTTTGAGTTCTTTGAGCTAGAATTGCCTGAGGAGTCTGAAGCTACCACCGTTAACGGCTGGCTTGCTGAAATTATAGGCGATATCCCCGAACAGAACTATGCCTTTAGTTACGAAAACCTTGATATAGAGATTACTCTTGCCGACGAATTAATGGCACACGAGATTAAGGTTGTACAAAATATTCCTACTTTAGAAGATGATGCTCTGGAAGAGCAGGATTAATAATTTTTAAACTAAGCGTTGACTATGACATTTTATCATAGCCAACGCTTAATTTTACTAAAAATCTCGACAGGGCATAAAAAGTATGATATACTTTTCTTTGTAATAAACTATTTTAAAACAAGGAGTTTTTATGACTTTACCAGAGGATGATTTAAAATATAATTTTGGTTGTGGCTCATACGGTTACAAGGCAGACAACCCCTTAAAACCGCTGGGCAGAATTCCTGTAGGCGAGATTATAAACAAGCTTGACGGTTTCTTTAATAAAAATGATTTGGCGGGTGCCGGCAGACTTTTAAGCTACTGGCATAGTGAAGCTGTAAGGCTTCGTGATAAACAGGGAGAGCTGTCTGTTGTAAATGAGGAATTAGGTTATTTTAGAAAAACCGCCGAAAGTTTGAAAGCTTTAACTGCGGTTGAGCGTAGTATAGAGTTAATAACCGAACTCGGTGCCGAAAACACCGTTTCGTCTGCTACAATATTTTTAAATGCCGCCACGACACTCAAAGCGTTTGGCAAGGCAGAAGAGGCTTTGCCGCTTTATGACAAGGCATTGAAAATTTACAAGGCGAATCTTTCGCCAAACGACAAACGTTTCGGTGGATTTTATAATAACTATGGCCTTACACTTGCTGACCTTAAACGCTACGATGAAGCCGAAAATGCTTTTTTAAATGCAATAGAGGTTATGCTGGAAAACGAAAACAGCAAACCCGAAATTGCTATAACCTATGTGAATTTAGCCCATCTATATGAGGTATTTGAAGGGCGTAGTGAGGAAGATATAAAAATCTGTCTTGACAGTGCCGAGGAATATCTAGCCGACAAGGACATAGTTCATAACGGCTATTTTGCCTTTGTACTTTCTAAATGTGCACCATCGTTTCGTCATTTTGGTATGTTAGAAAAGGCTTTAGAAATGGAAAAATTGTCGGAGGCTATTTATGAAAGGTCTTGAGCTTGCAAAAAAGTTTTACGACACCTTTGGTGCGGCTATTTTAGAGGGTGAATTTAAAGAGTTTTCTAACCGAATTGCCGTAGGTCTTGTAGGCGAGGGGTCGGAGTGCCTCGGGTTTGATGACGAGATTTCACAAGACCACGATTTTGAACCCGCCTTTTGTATGTGGATAACAAAAGAGGACGAGCAAAAATTCGGTTTTCGCCTTGAGCGTGCATATAGCCGACTACCTAAAGAATTTTTAGGGTTTAAGCGTCAACCGTTATCTGCGGTGGGTGGCAACCGTCATGGCGTTTTGGTGATAGAGGATTTTTATAGGAAATTTTTAGGCACCGACACTGTACCAAGCGACGAGCTTTGGTGGTTGAATGTTCCTGCAGCTACACTTCGCACTGCAACAAACGGTGAGGTTTGGCGTGATGAGCTTGGTGTTTTCTCTAGTGTGCGTAATGAGCTTTTAAAGGGTTACCCCGAAGACATACGCCGCAAGAAAATCGCGGCACACACACTAATGCTTGCACAGTCGGGGCAATACAATCTGCCTCGCTCACTAAAACGGGGTGAGATTGGTGCCGCTCAGCTTTGTGTTTCGGAATTTGTACGTAATGCCATTTCTTTAATTTATCTGCTTAATAATGTTTACGAGCCTTTTTATAAATGGGCATACAGAGGTATGCGTAAACTTGAAAAATTATCCGAACTAGAGCCGCTGCTAATATCACTTGCTGACATTAAAAACGCAGAAAGCACTGTTGAGCAAATTGCCCTTTTGCTTTCCTGTGAATTTGTAAATCAGGGATTTACCCCCACCGTTTCGGCAGAGCTTGCAAGCAACGCCTACCAAATAACCGAAACAATTAAAAGCGGCACGCTTCGTAATATGCATATTTTAGAGGGAATCTAAAATTTAACGGCGACATGAATTCATGTCGCCGTTTTTCGTATTATAAATTTTAATTTTCGCCGTTGTCCGTTTTGTTTGAACAGCCGCCACTACATTTTTCACCGCACTGTTTAGCATAAGGACAACCGATACACTTTTCGCCTTTTCTTTTGGCACTAATCAGATACCATATAATGCCTGCCGCAATTGCTACTAAAATTAGAACAACAATAACATTTTCCATAAATATGCTCCTAACTAATGAATTTAGTTCTTAGCACCGCTTAACGTATACTCAGCTTTCAGCTTCTTGTTGGTGTTAATAATAAGACCAACTATAATAGCAACCATAGCAGCAACAGCAATAAGACCGCCGATAGCAGCACCGATATTAAGCGTACCGCCAACAACAATAGTGCCTATAGTGTAAACAAGGTATGCTACGGTATAGCCCACTGCAAGCTGAAGTCCGATACCGCCCCAAAGCCATTTTGCACTCTTCATTTCGGCATTCATAGCACCTATAGCCGCAAAGCAAGGCGGTGTATAAAGGTTAAACATCAAGTATGCAAGTGCTGCAACCTTTGTAATAGCCATAATTCCTGCAACCTCTGCACCTGCACCCTCCATTAACGCTAGCTCTTCGGTGTCAATAAGGTTTTCAAGACCAACAAAGCATACAGCCAAAGTACCTACAACATTTTCCTTTGCAATAAAGCCTGTAATTGCCGCCGCTGCGAGCTGCCAAGAAAGAACGCCCACGATTGGAGCAAGCAGATATGCAAAAGGTGATGCAATAGAAGCAAGGATTGATGCATCTGCAGTTTCAGAAACCTTAAAACTCCAAGTAAATGTCTGCATTAATTGTACTGCCATATTGCAAAGAAGTATTATTGTTGCCGCTTTTACAATATATGCCCAACCTCTGCTGCACATGGACTTAAATGCACCCCAAAAAGAAGGAATTTTATATTCGGGAAGTTCTATAATAAAGAAGGATTTTCTAGCTTTGTAGCCTGTAATCAAGTTAATGAGCAATGCACCGAGGAAGATAAGTGCAATACCTGAAAAATACATTAACGCACTAACCCACCAAGCATTTTCAAAAAAAGCACCTGCAAACAGAGAAATTACAGGAATTTTCGCACCGCAAGGCATAAAGGGAGCAAGCATTGCTGTGGCTCTACGCTCACGCTCGTTACGAATTGTACGGCTTGCCATGACACCAGGTACCGCACAACCAACTGTAATAACAAAAGGAATAACCGACTTACCCGAAAGACCAACCCTTTTAAAAATAGGGTCAAGAACTACTGCCGCACGGGACATATATCCGCAATCCTCTAAAAGAGCGATAAGGAAATACATTACCATAACAAGTGGCAGAAAGCCTACAACCGCAACCATACCGCCGATAACACCATCAACAAGAATAGCGGAAATTAAGGGATTTGCATCTTTGAGTAGTCCACCTATAAAGCCTTGAAAGGTCTCAAGAATAGGGACTAAGCCCGGTATAAATGTACCGTTTTTAAATTCATAACCCTCGGCAATCCAAGTACCGAGCGTGCTTTGAGATATGTAAAATACTAGAAACATTACAACGGCGAAAATCGGAATACCGAGCCATTTGTTTGTAAGAACGGCATCAATTTTATCACCGAAATTCTTATCCTTAGTCAAAACCTTGCGGGTTTCAACCTCTTTTACGATGCTATTGACAAATGCAAAACGCTTGCGGTCTGCCGCTTCAACCTGTGCCTTATCAGTAAGGTCGATATCTGCTTGTATGTATGGTGCATTTTGCTTTTTGCCAACCTGTAGGATAGCCGTTTCGATTAATGTTTTTAATCCGTCAGCCGAAGTAGAAACGGTTTTTACAACTGGACAACCAAGCTTACCCGATAGAGCATCAGCATCAATCGTATTGCCCTTTTTCTTTCCAATATCACTCTTATTAAGGGCAATAACCATCGGTATTCCAAGTTCTAAAAGCTGTGTAGTAAAGAAAAGACTGCGGCTTAAATTATCTGCATCTACGATGTTAATGATAACATCGGGATTTTCATTCTTTACATAAGAGCTTGTAATACTCTCTTCGCTAGTAAAGGGCGACATTGAGTATGCACCGGGAAGGTCAACAGCAGTAATCTGTTCACTTCCTGCATACGCCTTTTTAATCGGGTGTTCTTTTTTGTCAACGGTAACACCAGCCCAGTTTCCGACTTTTTCATTACGGCCGGTCAGAGCATTGTACATTGTGGTCTTACCAGAGTTCGGGTTGCCTGTCAAAGCAATTCTCATTAGACTTTTCCTCCTTCAATTTCTAACTTTATATTTTTCCTTTCGAATAAAAGTTACAAAGGTTAGTTAGCCGTTGCTAACTGCTTGTGCCAAAAAAATAAGCCGTAGCCTATTCTTATGTTATATAATGATGGCTTCTGCCAACTGGGTATCAATATTATAGCGACCGTCCTTAATAGAAACGGTGCAACCACCCTTGCGGTGTGCGATTACGGTTATAGCTTCTCCGCTATAACAACCAAGAGAGAACAAAAAAGCATTCAGCTCATCATCGTCTGTGTTGATTTGGCTTATAATATATTCTTTTCCTTCTTCCGCTTCCCTCAAAGTCATATCAAGTACCACCGTAATTAAGATTTTATCGGTTAGCAGTCGCTAACCAATGTCGCTAAAAACACGGTTAGCGGTCGCTAACCACATATTATTATACGCAGTTTTCTTAATTTGTCAAGTGTATTTTAAGAAATTTTTTCCTTTTATAAATCTTTTATTCCATAGGTAGCTTTATGATTCGTTTTCCTCGACTTTCCGCATAATCAAGGGCAATCTTTGTACCGCTTTTGCGAATAAGTGGGGCGATATCTCCATCATAATAAAAAACGCAAATATAACTGTTATTTATCATTTCGTAATTACGCTCAACATAAGCGGCTTTTCCTGAAGCTTTTATCTTTTCGGGATAATAGGTGTCCTCGTAACTTTCTAAAAGGTATTTTTTAAATTTCTCATCTATATACGGATATTCCGCCCGCACATAAACTCGTTTTATGTGCGGGTATTTTTCTTTGAATTTTGTCACGATTTCAAGGCAAAGACTGTTAAATCGGCTCTTGCTACCAAAAAGAAAGGTGTCAACTTTTTCTTCTACAATTAGTTTTTCAGTTATCTCAAAAAGCCAAGATTTTAATTCCTCGTTTTCAAAAATCGCTCTGTGTCCAATAAAGCAACAGGTTTTTGTTTCCATATTTTTTCTCCTTAAAACATAGTAGATATACGATATATCTGTTTTTAACATTATAACACATAATATGTCTAAAATAAATACACAATATATTCATAATGAGGTGAATTTATGGCTATCAAGAGTGTTTCTATTAGAATTGAAGAGGAAATGTTGAATAAAATCGCATTTATTGCTGATTATGAAGGAAGAAGTGTAAACAGTCAGGTACTCGTGTTAATTAGAGAAAATATTAAAGCGTTTGAAGATGCTAATGGTGCTATTAATGGCAATATTACTCCCGATTCAAATGTAAAACCTACCCGTAAATAAGCAAAAACAAATTTATTGGTATTTCGTAGGGACCGGCGTCCTCGACGGTCCGTTTTTGATCGTATAAAAATATTAATTCTTGTAGGGAATGACCTACATTTTATTCTGATGTTTCATAAATTAAAAAAACGTCACATTGCAATGCGGCAAGCAGCTCTGCTAATATAAGGACTATTGCCTTTGGTTTTATGATATAATCAATTTGAGACAAGGAGGTTGTTCATATGAAAAAATTTTTCGCAGTGGTTTTAACAATATTCTGTGTAGTAATTTTGTTTACAGGTTGTTCAAAAGAATCAGCCTACAAGCCAACTGAGGTAGAAAATGTAAGCATAAGCATTTCTAACGTTTCCTCTACCGGTGCTACTGTAATGATTAAAGACATCAACAAAGAACCTTTTGTCTATGGAGAATGGTATAAGATTGAAAAAGAAAAAGACGGCGAATGGTATGATGTTAAAACAGTAATAAGCAGCTACGCCTTTAACGACCTTGGATATCTTACAGATAATAACGGCGAAGTTAAATTTACTATTGATTGGGAATGGTTATACGGGAAATTGCCGTCTGGAAATTATAGGTTGTTAAAAGAGGTAGCCTCTCAATATATTTCCATTGAATTTTGTGTAACAGCAACGGAACAATAAATTTTTACTTGTTTCTCGCTATACAAAAAGCAGGTATCAAATTTAAATGATACCTGCTTTTAATATTAAAATCTTAAAAATTTTCTTGGTTTAGTGGTGATGGTGGTGGTGATGGTCCGTTTCCTCAAATTCTATGTGGCAACACTCCTCATGACAATGCTCGTTTTCTTCTTCGAGTTCAAGTGTTGCGTGACCTATTCCGTATTCACTCAATTTTTCTCTTATAACTTCTTTTATTTTATGATGCTCGGCATTTGTTACAACATGCATGGTAGCGTAATTGTTATGTCCGTCCATACTCCAAATATGAATATGATGCACACCTATCACGCCGTCAAGCTCACAAAGGTGCCTTTCAATTTCATCAACCGCAATACCGCGAGGTGTCTTCTCAAGGAACAAGTCAACCGTCTCTTTTAAATTTTTAATGGCATTTATGAAAATGAAAATAGACACCCCAATAGACATTATAGGGTCAATAAGTGAAAAATCAGTGAATCGCATAACGATAGCACCAACCAACACGACAACCCAACCCAGCACATCTTCAAGCATGTGTAGATTAACCGCTTTCTGATTTAGCGAGTGTCCCTCATGCGTAAAAAAGGCGGCACAAAAATTTACCACCACGCCTACAACAGCAAAAATGAGCATACCGTTATAGTTGATTTCTGTCGGCTCAATTATTCTGCATATAGCGTTATATATTACTACACACGAGCCAAACAAAAGAATCAGGGTAGTAATAACACTACCTATTACAGAATATCTTGCATAGCCGTAAGTGTGGGTTTCGTCGGGTTGTTTTTTGCTTTTCTTTTCAAGAAAATACGATATGCCGATACTTGCGGCATCGCCAATATCGTGTATAGCGTCTGAAACAATGGCAACACTGCCGATAAAAATGCCCCCGACAAATTCAAATAGAGAAAAGATTAAATTCAAAAGAAAAGCAATCAAAATGTTTTTTTCTGTTTTCATAACATCATTCTTTCAAGCGGTTTATAGTTTACAACCCAAGATATCTTTGGATATCTTGGGTTGTCATAATTTATCAATCTAACGGTTTCATGGTCGGAAAGCAGATTACTTCTCTTATAGTATCGGAATTTGTTAGCAACATTACCGCTCTATCTATACCGATACCCATACCGCCTGTGGGCGGCATACCGTATTCCATAGCGGTTAGGAAATCTTCGTCAAGCATCTCTGCCTCATCATCCCCGCGTTCGCGAAGCTCTAACTGCTTCATAAAACGTTCACGCTGAACTATCGGGTCGTTAAGCTCGGAATAAGCATTTGCAAGCTCACTATGGCAAACAAACAACTCAAAACGCTCGGTTAAACGCGGGTCTTCGGGAGAAGCCTTTGTAAGTGGTGACACCTCAACAGGATACATTGTTATAAATGTAGGCTGAATAAGCTTTTCCTCTACACGCTGGTCAAAGCAAGCATAAAGTGCATTACCCCAAGTCTTATCAGCAGTATCTGCTAGCTCCACACCGATGCTTTCAGCCGCTTTAACAGCTTCTAGGTCGTCTGTAATAGCACCAAAGTCAATGCCTACATATTCCTTAACGGCATCAACCATAGTAAGTCTACGCCAACCGGGTGTAAGGTCTATCTTTTCACCCAACCACTCAACCTCGTAAGCACCGTGAATTTCCTTTGCGGCACCCGAAATAATACCCTCGGCAATATCCATCATATCGTGGAAATCGGCATAAGCCTGATAAAGCTCAACCGTAGTAAATTCGGGGTTGTGTTTAGGGTCCATACCCTCGTTTCTAAAAATTCTGCCTATTTCGTAAACCCTATCCATACCGCCGACAATAAGTCTTTTTAGCGGAAGCTCGGTAGCGATACGCATATACATAGGTATATTAAGTGTATTATGGTGTGTAACAAACGGACGAGCCGCTGCACCGCCTACTATTGTGTTAAGTACGGGTGTTTCAACCTCAACATAATTCATATCGTCAAGATATTTACGCATAAATTTAATGAACTGTGCACGAATCATAAAATTACGCTTTACGCTTGGGTTCATAATAAGGTCAACATAGCGTTGACGGAAACGAAGGTCATTATTAGTAAGACCGTGGAATTTTTCGGGCAAAGGCAAAAGTGATTTTGCTAAAATTTCAATATGCTGAGCATGTACCGAAATTTCGCCTGTCTGGGTTTTAAACACAAAACCCTTTATACCTACGATATCACCGATATCCCACTTTTTAAATGCGGCGTAAGTATCCTCGCCAACATCATCGCGGCGAACGTAAAGCTGAATATCACCCTCGTTATCGCGAAGACCTACAAAGCTTGCCTTACCCATTATACGACGTGTCATAATTCTGCCTGCGATAGAAACGGTTTTACCCTCAAAGCCTTCGAAATCCGCTTTGATTTGAGCAGAATATGCGTCAACGTCATACTTTGTTTTTATAAACGGGTCGTTACCGCTTTCCCTCATAGCAGCAAGCTTGTCCCTTCTAACCTGCAAAATTTCATTTAAGTCCTGCTTTTGAGCATTATTTTGTTCAGACATAAAAACACCCCTTAAGTGTGCATAAATTTTAAAATAGGGGCAGACCTAACGCTGCCCCCTACAAATTATTTCTTTGTTTTGGAAATTTTAAGAATTTTTAGCTTGATTTCGCCGCCAGGAGCTTCAGCTACAACCTCGTCGCCGACCTTTTTGCCCATAAGTGCTTTGCCGACAGGAGATTCGTCCGAAATCTTACCATTTCTTGGGTCAGCCTCGGTAGAGCCTACCACGCGATATTCACATTCCTCATCATATTCGACATCAAGCACCTTTACGGTAACACCCACAACTACAGTTTTAGCCGCACCCTTGATGTCCGAAATAATTTCAACGTTTTTAAGCATAGCTTCGATTTCAACAATACGGGCTTCAATTTTAGCCTGCTCGTTCTTTGCCTCATCATACTCGCTATTCTCGGAAAGGTCACCGTAACCTCTTGCTACGCGGATTTTCTCCGCAATTTCGGTACGACCCTCTGTTTTAAGCAATTCGAGCTCGGCCTCTAATTTTTTAAGTCCGTCGTCGGTAATCTTTATGGTCTTTGCCACAATAAAACCACCTTTATAATATTTTTATAGCATTTTTGCAAAGGATAACTAGTACAAGTATATTAAACACTCATAAAAATTATTATACTTTTTATTATCTATTATGTCAAGCAAATAATTATTAACATTTAAAAGCCTTTACCAAAAGCTCTTAAATATGTAAGTTTAAAAAGAAAAAAATCACGACTGCCCCGATTTTTTTACGGGGCAGCCTTTTTAATTTTTATTTGTTTCTTTTTTCAATTATCGGTTTTAAACCGTCAACCGTATCGGCAGTAATTGTGATTTTTTTAATGGTTTCGTCTGACGGGGCTTCAAACATAATGTCCTGCAAGGTTCCCTCAATTATAGAGCGAAGACCTCTAGCCCCCGTTTTACGCTCAATAGTAAGCTCGGCTATGCGAAGAAGTGCCTCCTCCTCAAAGACAAGCTCAATATTATCCATTTTAAAGAGAGCCTCATACTGTTTTATAACCGAGTTTTTTGGCTCCTTCATAATTCTTACAAGGGTTTCTGTGTCCATACCCTTTAGCGAGGTTATTACGGGAAGTCTGCCAACAAGCTCAGGGATTAGACCAAACTTCACCAAATCCTGATGTGTAACGTCGGCAACTAGAGCTTCTGCCTCCATACTCTTTGGCGATTTAACGTCGGCACCGAAGCCTAAGCTGCTGCCACCCATACGTTTTTCGATAACCTTTTCTATACCGTCAAAGGCACCCGCACAAATAAACAGAATATTTGTTGTATCAACCTGTATAAACTCCTGTTGTGGATGCTTTCTGCCGCCCTGAGGGGGAACATTTGAAACAGTACCCTCTAAAATCTTTAAAAGAGCCTGCTGAACACCCTCACCGCTTACATCTCGTGTAATTGAGGTGTTTTCAGACTTACGGGCAATCTTATCGATTTCATCAACATATATAATGCCGCGTTCTGCCTTTTCAATATCAAAGTCTGCCGCCTGAATTAGACGAAGAAGAATATTCTCAACGTCCTCGCCTACATAACCTGCTTCGGTAAGGGTTGTAGCGTCGGCAATAGCAATCGGCACGTCAAGAGCTCGGGCTAGAGTTTGTGCCAACAGGGTTTTACCAACACCCGTTGGACCTAAAAGCAAAACATTGCTTTTGCCAAGCTCAACACCGCTATCCTCACCCTTAAAAATACGCTTATAGTGATTATAAACCGCTACCGAAAGGGTTTTTTTGGCCTCCTCTTGACCTATAACATACTCGTCAAGCTGTGCCTTTATCTCACTAGGCTTTGGAAGCACCATCGGCTTATTCTTTTTAGCTTTACCACGCTTTTGAGGATTTTCGTCCTCAAAAAGCAAGGAATTGCAAAAGGTTATGCAGTTATCGCAGATATAAACCCCGGGTCCTTCAATAAGGCGGCTTACCTCATCCTGTGTCTTGCCGCAAAAGGAACAACGGATTTCCATTTCTTTATCTTTAGGCATTTTATTTCCTCTTATCTTTTAGTGATAACCTTATCTATAAGACCGTAATCTGCAGCCTCTTTAGCAGACATAAAGTTGTCACGCTCGGTATCGCGTTCAATATCCGATAGCGGACGGCCTGTAGCCTCTGCCAAAATGTTGTTTATATTGCTTCTGGTTCTCTCAATATGGCGTGCGTGAATTAAAATATCGGTAGCCTGACCCTCTGCAGAGCCTAAAGGCTGATGAATCATAATCTCACTGTTAGGAAGTGCAAAACGCTTGCCCTTTGTGCCTGCCGCCAAAAGAAAAGCACCCATACTTGCAGCCATACCCATACAAATGGTGCTTACGTCACACTTAATGTACTGCATTGTATCATAAATAGCCATACCTGCTGAAACCGAGCCGCCTGGGCTATTAATATAAAAGCTTATAT
Source organism: Oscillospiraceae bacterium (assembly GCA_015065725.1). Classification (GTDB taxonomy): domain Bacteria; phylum Bacillota; class Clostridia; order Oscillospirales; family Acutalibacteraceae; genus UBA737. The sequence goes on along the minus strand of SVPV01000010.1, from coordinate 46,394 downwards.
CTTTATCAGGGTCCTGACCTTCAAGATACAAAAGCTGAGCTATAACAACGCTTGCACTAGCGTTTGTTACTTGGTCGTTAAGCATAACAATACGGTCATTTAAAAGACGGGAAAAAATGTCATAAGAACGCTCGCCTCTGCTTGTTTGCTCTACTACATAGGGTACAAAATTCATATCCATTATATTTTCCTCCTTGATTTTGCTCTACCTATAAAATATGAACAATAATCTCTATTTATAATCAAATTTGATATCAGTTTAAACGAGCGTAGCTTAAAAACTCCGCTACGCTCACTTAAAACCTATTTTGCTAAATTATTCAGCAGTTTCTTCACTCTTCTCTGCTGTAGTCTTTTTAGCGGTTGTCTTCTTTGCGGTAGTGGTCTTTTTTGCAGTTGTCTTTTTAGCAGCAGGCTTTTTCTCCTCTGCCTTTTCGGTCTTCTCCAAAACCTCTGTAATTACCGCATTTTCCTTAACAAAGTCAATAGCCTTACCTACAGCGATATCCTTTTCAAGCTCGCTTACAGGAACCATCTCCTTAACCTTGTCGGCTTCCATTCCGTAGCTTTCAGCCATACGCTTAATTTCGGCTTCAATCTCCTCGTCTGTTGCCTTAATAGCCTCAAGCTCAACTATCTTTTCAAGTGCTAAACGGAACTTAACCTGCATTTCAGCTTGCGGGCGGAAGGACTTCTTGAAATCATCAATCGTACTGTTTGTATACTTTAAGTAGGTTTCAAGGTTCATACCCTGCATTTGAAGTCTGTATGCAAAATCCTGTACCTGCTGGTCAAGACGGTTTTCGTACATAGCCTCAGGAATCTCACCCTTAATGCCGTCAACTATCTGCTTAACAAGATCGTTTTCAAGCTCCTCGTCAGATGCCTTCTGTTTGCGGTCTAAAATTTTCTTTTCAAGGTCTGCTTTAAGGTCAGAGAGAGTATCAAACTCGCTTACGTCCTTTGCAAACTCATCATCAACGGCAGGTAATTCGCGTACCTTGATTTCATGAAGCTTAATCTTAAATACAGCCTCTTTACCTGCAAGGTCTTCAGCACCGTATTCTTCGGGGAAGGTTACATTGATTTCAAACTCGTCACCTATGTTCTTGCCCTCAATCTGCTCCTCAAAGCCGGGGATAAAGCTGCCAGAGCCTAACTCTAATGTTTGTCCCTCTGCCTTGCCGCCGTCAAACGCTACGCCGTCCTTAAAGCCCTCATAGTCAATAACAACTGCGTCGCCCTTTGCTGCTGCTCTGTCAGTAACCTCTACCATACGAGCGTTACGCTCAACCATAGCGTTTAGGTCACGCTCAACCTCTTCCATATCAACCTTTACGGCTACTTTTTCTGCCTTAAGTCCCTTGTATTCACCAAGCTCGATTTCAGGATAGGTGGTAACGCTTACCTTAAAGTCAACGCCCTCCTCTTTAGAGATAGAAACTACGTCAACATCCATTTTGTCATTAATTACGTTAAGGCCGGATTCTTTAATAGCAGCCTCAACAGCATCGCCGTAAAGAAGATTTAAAGCATCTTCAAAGAAAACCTCTTTACCATAACGTGCCTCAATAACAGATAAAGGAGCCTTACCCTTTCTAAAACCTGGGATTACGATATCCTTTCTGTTTTTAAAGTAGGCAGATTTAATTGCCTCTCTAAAAGCCTCACCGTCAATAACGATTTCAAGCTGATAACGGTTGACGTCCAGTTTTTTTGTTTCCTTAAGTGTCATTTTAAAATTCCCTCCGTATAAATTGACTTTTATACATAATAATTGTAATGTTCTCGCCATTGGCAGACATTTTCACGATATTATATCACACTTTTCAAAAAATTTCCACTATTTTTATTAAAATAATTAAATTTTAATTTTCTTACATATTACCCGACAAAAACAGGGGTAAAATCTACACAATCGCAAGAAACAAGACGCATTTTAATGCCCTCATACTCATTTACGGTATGATTTTTGCCTGTTCCGTGTATATGACCGTAGTAAATTTGCTCTATATTATATTCTTTTAATACCTCTATAATCGGTTCGCACACATAATCCCTATAAACAGGGGGATAATGTAAAAACACTATTGTTTTTTTTGCGTTTTCATCTCTTTTTTCGAGGGAAAGCCTAAGTCTGCCGCACTCACGGCTTATGATTTTTTCATCAACCTCGCCGCTGCCGTCGTAAACCCAACCGCGACTGCCGCAAACAGCAATATCCCCGACCGTATAGCTATTATTAAAAAGCACCGATATGTCTTGGAAATTATTTTTGTTAAAAAATTCCTCTATTTTACGTTGTGTGCCCCACCAAAAATCGTGGTTGCCCTTTAAAATTATTTTTTTACCCGAAAGCGAATTTAAAAATGAAAAATCTTCAAGGGTTTCCTCAAGCTTTAAAGCCCAACTTGTGTCACCTGCAAGCACTACAGTATCCTCGGGCGTTATTAACCTGTTCCAGTTAGCCTTTATTCGTTCTGTATGGTTTTCCCAACCTCTAAAGATATCCATAGGTTTATTGGAAGAAAATGCCAAATGCAAATCGGATAAAGTATAAAGAGCCATTTGGTAACACCTGCCTTTAATAAAATAATTTAAAAAACACAAACTAAATTTGACCGCATATTCGGTCAGAAAGGAATTTTTGATATGGATTATTGTAACACTGATTCTTGCAAAACAGAGGCCTGCATAGTTTGCAGCGTTAAAAACTGTATTCACCACACAACAGACGACACCTGTTCTGCAGGCAAAATCGAGGTAGGCAACCATTCTGCATCTACCGCACGCGAAACCTGCTGCGATACCTTTAAAGCTAAAAGCCATTAAAATTTTTTAAACTTTTAGGTATTAAAAGAGGTTTAAAAAGCCGCTCTGTTTTTTGCAGAGCGACTTTTTTGTTAGGCTGACAAAAGTCAGCCTAGTCTATTTTCAAAGCCTTTTTGATAACCTGTGTCATCTCTGTTTTGTCGCAAACATTTTTAAATCTAACCTCTGCGTTTTCAAGCTCGGCAATAGGGCTTGGGATTTTAGTATTAGTCGCCTCTGACAAAGCACGAACATACGAGAATTCGCTATTCTCCTCTTTGTCACTTATAGCCGAAAGCACGCTCTTTGCAAACTTATATGGCGAAGCGGTAGAAGCGATTACAGTAGTAGTGTTGTCGCCTGTAGCAGCTACATACTGATTATAAACATTAACAGCAACGGCTGTGTGTGTATCGCAAAGATAACCGTACTTTTTAAAGGTTTCATTAATGGTTTTAAGGGTTTCGCTGTCATCACAGCAGCCGCCCCAGAAAAGCTCGCCCATAGCCGATTTAATTTCTGCCGAAACCTCATACACACCGTCTTTTGAAAGTGACTCTTGAAGTGCAGAAACAGTTTTATCGTCATTACCGCTTATTTCAAACAACATACGCTCTAGATTACTTGAAATCAAAATATCCATAGAGGGCGAACAGGTAGTAAAGAACTCTCTGTTGCGGTCATATTTACCTGTGTTTATAAAGTCGGTAAGTACATTATTAGCATTAGATGCACATATAAGCTTTTTAACCGGCACGCCCATTTTCTTGGCATAATAAGCGGCTAAAATGTTACCGAAGTTACCTGTTGGAACAACTACATTAAAGCCATTTTCACGTGTAGCGGAATCCTTTTTTAGCAAATCGCAATAAGCCGAAACATAATAGATAATCTGCGGTGCCAATCTTCCCCAGTTGATAGAGTTAGCAGAGGAAAACAGCATATTATTATCGGCAAGAAGCTCTTTCATCGCCTTATCTGTAAAGATTCTCTTAACGCCTGTCTGTGCATCGTCAAAATTACCCTTTATAGCACAAACGCAAACGTTCTCTCCCTTTTGAGAATCCATTTGAAGCTTTTGCATAGGACTTACGCCATCGCTTGGATAGAAAACAATAATCTCTGTTCCCTCAACGTCCTTAAAGCCTTCAAGAGCTGCTTTTCCAGTATCGCCCGAAGTAGCAACCAAAATGACCGTTTTTTTGCCGTTTTGCACCTTTTTTGCCGAGGTTGTAAGTAAATAGGGCAGTAGTTGAAGTGCTAAATCCTTAAAAGCACAGGTAGGACCGTGCCACAATTCCATAATATTTATTTTATCGTCAAGTGCCACGAGCGGTGCGGGCTTGTCCTCGTCAAAACTGCCTACATACGCACCCTTTGCACAGTAATCTATTTCCTCATCGGTAAAATCGTTTAAAAACAGTCTTAAAATTTTCTTTGCTCTGCCAACATAATCAAGTGAGCAAAGCTCCTTAAAATCAGCCTCACTTAAACTCGGAAAGCTGTCGGGTACGAAAAGTCCGCCCTCTTCCGAGATGCCTTTAGCAATAGCCTCAGCGGCGGTTGCCTTTAAAGACTTATTTCTTGTACTAATATAATTCATTAATATCCCTCCGAATATCTTTTAACCTATACATTTTATATCATATCTTCTGTTTTGTCAAAGAATTTTAAGGCATTAGTATAAAATATTTTATCAAGCAGGTTTTTAGAGAGTCCTTTCTGCTCTAAATAACCATAAAGTGCGGGAATTTTATCTATCCCGTCAAGGCTTTTATCCATCAAAGCACCGTCAAAGTCAGAGCCTACCGAGATATTATCTTCAAGCCCCTTACTTAAAAGGTGATATATATTTTTATAAAGCGAAGAAAAAACCTCGCCACTTAAAAATTGAGGATAAAAGCAAAGTCCTATTATCCCCTTACGCTCGGCTATCAATTTAATTTGTTCGTCGGTAAGATTTCGCGGATTTTTGCAAATAAAACTACAGTTCGAGTGGGAAGCAAAGGGATACTCTGCCCTGTCAGTAACATCGAAAAAGCTTTTTTTGTTAAGGTGGGACAAATCACAGCAAATTTTATTTTTATTAAGTGCCTCTATTACCTCTGCACCAAACGGTGATAAACCTTTTTGACTATTTACACCGCCCGCTATTTTGTTTTCCCCGTTCCAAGTAAGCGTTACCGCTCTTATACCGTCTTTTTTTATTTTAAATACCTTTTCGGTGCTGTCAATAAGACTTGCTCCCTCAAGTGTATAATAAATTTTGGGCTTTTTTATACCACTTATCTGCCTTTTAAAGTCCCTTAGCACCTCATTATAATAGCTATAGGGATTTTCGGCATCATCACGTACAAAAACCGCAAAGCACTGACGCCATTCGGTTAAAAAATCCGCCTTATCGGGTGTAACGGCAAGGCGGAAATCGTTAAAAGCAATATTCTGTTCAAAGCACAAATAGGGCGTATCAGCGTGTAAATCAAAAAACCTCAAGCAAAATCACCGCTTCATTTATTTTAGGTTAAAACGCCGATTTTATATAGTTAAGCCTATAGCCACGGCTACCGTCGGTGCGGGTATATACCGTTATTTCGGCAACATCAAATCGAGGTGTCAGCGGTCTGTTGAGCCTATTTAAAAAAGATGCCGCCGCAAGCTTTATTCGTAGAGCTTTACTGCGGTTTACCGCCGCAATTCCGCCAACTAAAGCATTTTCTTTACGGGTTTTAACCTCTACAAAAAGTATATGCGTATCACTTTCGGCTATTACATCAATTTCGCCGCGGCGGTCACGCCAATTACGTTTTATTACGGCATAACCCTCTTTACGAAGATAATCTGCTACCATTTCTTCGCCCAAATTGCCAAGCTCGCCGCTCTTTTTACCGTTATAATACATTTTTTAAAAAAGACAGACGGTGTATAGGACATACGCCGTGTTTTTCAATAGCCTCATAATGAGCCTTTGTGCCATAACCTTTATGAGCCGAAAAAAGATATTCGGGGTACTGTTTATCATACTCTAGCATAAGCCTGTCACGGCTTACCTTTGCAAGTATGGAGGCAGCAGCCACCGACATTGATTTTGAGTCACCCTTTACCACCGTTTCGCAGGGAATTTTTATACCCTTAGGTGTGCGGTTTCCGTCTATAAGAGCATAGTCAGCCTCTACCTTTAAAGAGTTAATCGCCCTATTCATAGCAAGAAAAGTGGCTTCAAGTATATTTACACTCTCAATTTCCTCGACCGTGCCATAACAAATAGCATAGGCTACCGCCTTTTCCTTTATAACCTCAAAAAGAGCCTCACGCTTTTTCTCGCTTAACTTTTTTGAGTCGTTAAGTCCCTCAATCACACAGTCGTCGGGCAGTATTACCGCCGCCGCACAAACAGGACCTGCAAGCGGACCTCTGCCCGCCTCGTCTACGCCGCATATTAAATTAAAGCCGCGACTTTGTGCGGCTTTTTCAAGTGAATAATCAGGCATTTTTATCTACCTCTTCCAAAGTAATTCTGCCAAGCTTTAAATTACGGAATTCTTCTAAAACCATCGCGGCGGCACGTTCGGTATCGGTATCTCCGCCACGCATACGCATACCGCGTTTTTTACCGATTTCACATAGCATATCGTATCCGTCATTAGTACATTCAAGCTCGCCATAGCGTGCGGTTAGCTTTTCGGGACATTTTCCATAAAGCTCTTCAAGCAACCTCATTGCTAAAAGCTCGGTATCGGTTATGCGGTCGGTAACGGCACCTGTAAACGCCAAATGCTCACCGACAGTAGTATCATCAAACTTGGGCCATAAAACACCTGGGGTATCGAGCAGTTCAAGCTCTTTATCAATAGTAAACCATTGATTACCTCTTGTAACGCCGGGTCGGTTTTCAACCTTGGCTTTAGAACCGCCCGAAATACGATTTATAAAGGAAGACTTACCAACGTTTGGAATACCCACAACCATTACGCGAAGCGGTTTTCCGACAAGACCTTTTTTGCGGTATTCTTCAAGCTTTTCACTAAGAGCTGTTTTTACCGAATCCTTAAAAGCATTAAGACCTTTACCGCTTTTGCAGTCCACACCGATTGCGATAATGCCGCTTTTTTTATAAAACTCTATCCACTCGGCAGTTTTTTGGGCGTCTGCCATATCGCACTTGTTAAGCAAAATAATATGCGGTTTGCCTGCGATTATTTCATTTAAGTCGGGATTTCGGCTGCTAATCGGTATTCTTGCATCAACAATTTCGGCAACGGCATCAATGATTTTTAATTGCTCTACAATTTTTCTGCGAGTTTTGGTCATATGACCGGGAAACCACTGAATATTCATTCCGTTTTGTTTTTCTGTCATTTTCTTTTATCACCTTTTAATTTAGCTTTCCAAAATCGTTAAAGGGGAAAATTTTATATATCGCGTTTCCTAAAATGTAACGCGTATCAACCATACCATCGTTACCGATACTGCTGTCACGGCTATCAAGCGAATCCATACGGTTGTCGCCCATAACAAACACGCATCCAGGTGCTACGGTAAGAGGAAATTCTACGTCAAACTTTCTCTTGGTCGGGGTGCTTATGTATGGCTCATCAAGAAGCTTATCGTCAACATAAACCTCGCCCGTTTCAAAGTCGATATCCACCCTTTGACCTTCAACAGCTATAACTCGTTTAATTATAGGCATTTGGTTTTCTGATACAAAGTTTTTATCGTTTTCTTTGTTTCTCGAAATTACTACAATATCGCCCTTTTTAGCTTTGTAGGCAAAATTAGTTACAATAACCTTATCACCGTGATGCAAAGTTTCTTTCATAGAGGGGCCGTCTATTGTGGCAACGCGGAAAAACAAGGTGAATATTACTACCACACTTATAACTGCAGTAACTACCACCTCAAGCCATTCAAAAACCTCTTTTGTTAAGGCTTCGCTTATGTTTTTTTTATCGGTGCTTTCGGTATTATCGGCATCGTCAAAATCCTCCAAGAGAGCCTCGTTTACCGAAAATCTGTCAGACGTGCTTTCCAGCTCTTGTTCTGCCGACTCTATATTTTCATCATTTTTAAAATTATCCAATTAAAACACTACCTTTTATATATTTGGTGCAAGGTTTTTATAAAAAAGCAAAAGGGGACAAGTGTTTAAACCCGTCCCCCTTTAGTTCACTAATTAGATTAATTCCTTAACCTTAGCTGCCTTACCTACGCGGTCACGTAAATAATAAAGCTTAGCTCTGCGTACACGACCTTTTCTAACCAACTCTACCTTGGCAACGATTGGTGAATGTACGGGGAACACACGCTCCACACCTACACCGTAGGATACACGGCGAACGGTAAAGGTTTCTTGAATGCCACTGTTGTTCTTTGCGATAACAGTACCCTCAAAAATCTGTATTCTTTCCTTTTCGCCTTCCTTGATTCTTACATGCACCTTAACTGTGCTACCTACTAGAATTTCGGGTGCATCAGCTTTAAGCATGCCGGCTGTTAATTCCTTTACAGCATCCATTAGTTTTTCCTCCTTAAATTTTTCAGACGTTCTTAACAAAATATTGCCAGAGGACCATCCGCTTCAATGTCGAATTTTCGGCATTAAACCCACTTGTAAGGTCAAGTGAACTCAAATGCTATAAAAGGATATCATACTTTATAGAAAAAATCAAGCATTTTTTAAAATTTCTCCAATTTTTCCGAAATTAAAGCTTTTTACTATTGTTTTCTTTAAAGGACTATGTTAATATTTATTTATTGAATTTATTATTTGGGAGAGATTTTATGAGAACAGTAATTTCGGTTATAGGAAAGGATACTGTAGGCATCATTTCAAAGGTTAGTGCCGTTTGTGCCGAATGCGGTGCCAATATAATTGACATAACCCAGTCGGTGCTTGACGATATGTTTGTAATGGTAATGCTTACCGATATAAAGGGACTTTCCTGCTCATTCGGTGAATACAAAACCCGTATGGTTGACTTGGGAAAAGAACTTTCTCTTGATATACACGTAATGCATGAGGATGTTTTTAACTCTATGCACAGAATTTAAGAAAGGGCGGTAAACAGAGTGTTAAATATTAGGGACATAATGGAAACCGTCAATATGATAAGACAGGAAAACCTAGATATTCGTACCATTACTATGGGTATTTCCTTGCTTGACTGTGCGGATTCCGATGCAAAGCGTGCATGTGATAAAATTTATGATAAGATTACCCGTCTTGCAGGAAATCTTGTTAAAACGGGCTGTGATATTGAAAAGGAATACGGTATTCCGATTATAAATAAGCGAATTTCGGTAACTCCTATTGCTATGATAGCTGCGGCGTCAGGTGCCAACCCTATACTTTATGCAAAAGCACTTCAAAGGGCGGCTGACACTACTGGCGTTAACTTTATAGGCGGATATTCAGCACTCGTTCATAAAGGCTTTTCGGCAGGTGACTTAGCACTTATAAACTCTATTCCCGAGGCTTTGAGCGAGACTACAAATATCTGCTCGTCTGTAAATATAGGCTCTACTAAATCGGGCATTAATATGGATGCTGTAAAGCTTATGGGACAGATAGTTAAAAAATCTGCCGAAATTACGGCAGACCGCAACTGTATAGGCCCTGCAAAGCTTGTTGTTTTCTGCAACGCACCCGAGGATAATCCCTTTATGGCAGGTGCCTTTCACGGCGTTGGTGAGCCCGACTGCGTAATAAATGTTGGTGTTTCGGGACCTGGTGTTGTACATTCGGCACTTAAAAAATGCCCCGATGCAGATTTTGGCGAGATTGCAGAAACCATTAAGCGTACCGCATTTAAAATCACCCGTATGGGACAGATGGTAGGTGCTGTAGCAAGTGAGCGTTTAGGTGTACCCTTTGGTATAGTGGATTTATCACTTGCCCCCACACCTGCTGTTGGTGACTCGGTTGCACGTATTCTTGAGGAAATGGGCCTCGAACACTGCGGTATTCACGGCACAACCGCCGCTTTAGCTTTACTTAACGACGCTGTTAAAAAGGGCGGCGTAATGGCGTCCTCATCAGTAGGCGGACTTTCGGGTGCTTTTATACCCGTAAGCGAAGATGCAGGTATGATAGAGGCCGCTCGAAAGGGTATTTTATCTATCGAAAAGCTTGAGGCTATGACCGCCGTTTGCTCGGTTGGACTTGATATGATAGTAATTCCAGGCGAAACTCCTGCAGAAACCATTTCGTCTATTATCGCAGACGAGGCGGCTATCGGTATGGTAAACTCAAAAACCACTGCAGTACGTGTTATTCCCGCCATTGGCAAAAAGGTTGGCGAAGAGTTAGAGTTTGGCGGACTTTTAGGCTCGGGTCCTGTAATGCCTTTAAACATTACCCAAAGCAGTAAAAGGTTTATTGACCGTGGCGGCAGAATTCCAGCCCCAATGCAAAGTCTTAAAAATTAAAACAGTAAAAACAAATAAAATTAACGGGCGAACAATGTTCGCCCGTTTTAATATTTTGTCAGACTAATTAAAATCCGAAATTTCTGTCCTTTAAAACAGCAACCGTTTTCTTCTCGCCTTTTTTAAGGAAATATCCGTTTTCGTTGAGCATATACGGAACATCAACAAGAACATTCGGAATGGTCACATTAGAAGTTACGGTTATTTCACTATCGGTAACCTTTTCTAATATCGGCTCGCCCTTTTCCCAAGGCATTTTATCCCAGTTAAACGGCAAATAAAATGCTCTGTCACAGCCCAAATCGGTAGTAATGTCACACAAAATAACCGTTCTCTCTGTTAGTTTGCCCTCGAAAGCAGTTTCGGGTACGCTAACAGCAACATAGGTTTCGTTAGCTGTGCTTTCGATATTGAACTTCTTTATAACCTTTTCTTTGCCCGAAATAATATCATAAACATAAAGCTTTGCTTTACCCGTTGTATTTTTTAGTCCGTTATTGGAAATATATACCGCATAATTTCCGTCTTCCTTAGTAATTGAAGCCAACACGGGTGCCGCACAACGCTTAAAGGTATAGTAAGCGGGCTTTGGCATATTGTAATAATCTACAATAGACCAACTGTTTGATGCGGGCCAGCAGTCGTTAAACATCCAATAAATAATACCCGATGAGAACCACTGATTTCTTCTGTACATTTCAAGGCTTATTCTAAGCCACTCGCACTGAAGCCTCTGCATCTTTTCAATTCTGTCTTTGGCGTCGGTGTATTTACCGAAAATTCCCTCGCCCATCTTTAACGCATATTCGTAAAGAGTGGTGTTGTCAAAGGCAGGATTGTTTTTACAGTGGTATTCCATAACCGCGTAATCATCAGCATATATGTCTTCCTCTGTCATAAACTTAAGCAGACTTGAAATGTACGGTAGCCCCAAGATTGGCTGTTCTACAGTAAAGCGTGTTATATATCTTTCAAAATAACGACGATAATCTGTTAAGTCGCCCGTTCTTATGTACTCAAAGAAATAGCTTAGGTATTGTGAGTTGTGGCTGGTACCCCTAACAGCCGAAGCGTACGGGAAACCGCCGTATGGGCTGGACGGTAAAAATCTACGCTTGGGGTCATATACCTTTAATACAGGCTCGATACCCTCTAAAGCGGCACGTCTGCCCATATAGTACTCTTGATTTTCGTCACCGTTTACAGCATTTTCGTTATCGCCCGACCACCAAACAAGTGACGGATGATTGCGTATTTTAAGTGCAGTATGACGGCTTTCTTTTTTGAGTTGCTCAATAAAACAGTCGTCTTCTTCAGGATAATTGCCGCAAGCCATAAAGAAGTCCTGTGTTACCATTATTCCGTACTTGTCGCAAGCCTCATAAAATGCAGGTTTTTCTAAAATACCGCCACCCCAAACACGAAGCATATTTACGCCTGCATATTTTGCCATTCTTACGCACATATCAATCTTTTCGTCGTCCTCATCAGAGGGGAATGGCTCTGAGGGTACCCAGTTTCCGCCCTTGCAGAAAATCTTTAAATCATTTATAAGCACAATAAAGCAAGACGAGCCCTCATTTTTATCCCATTCAATAAGGTGGTCGTATTTCTTGATTTCTTTAGCCTTTAGTGCCTCACGGCTACCCTCTTCGTCCTCAATTTCCAAAATTCTTACGGTACGTATACCAAAGGTGGTTTTGATTTCTCTGCCGTTACATTCTGCAATAAGGGTATAAAGAGGCTGTTCGCCGTAACCCGACGGATACCAAAGCTTAGGATTTTTAATGTCTATTAACTCGCATAATTCGTCACTTAAAATTCTTCTGCTCTTTTTATAAATACATTCACCCTCGGGAGAAAGAATCTTTAAATTAACATACGCGTCATTAGAAATATTTAAAAAGCCGGTTTTTACGCCTACCTGTGCTGAGTATGGGTTAATGTTGTCGGTATAAACATACACATCGTTCAAATAGTCCTTTTTGATAAATTCAAGACGTACATCTCTGAATATACCCATAGTAACAAATCTGCCAACCCAATCCCAACCGTATGTGCACTGAATACGTCTGGTGTGTAAACGCTCGGTAGTAAAGGCACCCTCACGCTTCGGCTTGCCCTCTACCTCTTTGATAGGAGAAAAGAATTTTACTTCTAGGAAATTGTCGCCCTCTACTAAAATATCGTCTACAGGGAATTCTACGCCGTAGAACATATCGTCTGCCGAGCCTAATTTTTTACCGTTAAGATATAAATCGCAATATACGTCTAATCCCTCGAAAATTAAAACCGCATTCTTTTCTAGCTTTTCGACACTAAAGTGCCTCGAATATGTAACATTGCAATTTTCAATCCACTGGATATCGTCGGCATTTGTCCGCCAAAAAATATCCTTGATAATTCCTGCATTAATAAGGTCAGTGTGAACACAACCTGGCACATTTCCATCTAAAGTATAGTCATGCTCTTTACCGTCGCTAATTTGGCAACTCCATTTACCGTTAAGTAGCATAATTTTCTCCTCTTTCTTTTGTTTTCTGGTCAGCTGGCTAATTAATTAAACCAATTAACTAAATTATACCACGAATGAGAGAAAATTGCAATACGCTTTATTATACAAACACCAAAAACTTGATAGTATTAAGTTAAACTCATAAATAATACTATATATGGGTGATGCTTATGAAAAATTTAAAAGAATATATGTTTATAGGATTTATATTTGTCAGCATTTTAGGTACGCTTTTTCATTTTTTGTATGATTTATCGGGCAATAATTTTTTGGTAGGACTTTTTACAGCCCAAAACGAGTCGGTATGGGAGCATACAAAGCTTCTCTTTTTCCCTATGGTTTTATTTTCGCTTTATAAAAAACGCGATTTAACAACAAAATACCCAAAAATTAAAGACGGTATTTTGTTTGGTGCTGTTTGCGGTACTTTTTTGATACCTGTTTTGTTTTACACCTATTCGGGAGCTTTGGGTTATAATTTAACGGCAGTTGATATATCTATATTTTATGTTTGTGTTGCATTTGCATTTTTTATCGCCTATAAATTCACCGCTTCAAATAAACATACCCCAAACCAAAACCTTTTAAATATTACCGTATTAATTCTAACCATTTTATATATTGTTTTTAGCATTTATCCGCCTAAAATAGCACTGTTTGTAAGTCCTTAGCCTTTAAAAACGGGTTGGGATAAAATAACCTGTAAAAAGAGCAAACCTATTATTTTGAATTTAAAAAGGTATAAAACTACAACCCGCAAGGTCAAAAATCTTGCGGGTTGTTTCTATACCATATCAACATTATTAATATTTATCAGTTTAGTCTTATAAAATATCCTTTATAAATTCACCCTTATAAAGTATATATGTATGGTCGAATCCTATATTCTTTAACATCTTTTTTGCTTCTTCAAATCCATAGGATAAAGTAGTAACTTCGTGACTGTCCGATGTCAATACCACACCGTTTCCGTTTTTTCTTAAAATCTGTAAAAGGTTATTATATGGATACGGTGTTGTTCTAAATCCGCGGGATATAGCACCTGTATTTACTTCAAACAAACAACCTGATTTTGCGGCATACAGCATATATTCTTCCGCAACCTTATTGTATTCTTGATTTTCTAAAAACAATGAATTTTCCAACTCATCAAACTTTGTTATTAAATCAAAATGTCCAACTATATCGGGCTTTCTTTTAGAAATATATTCACAAAACGGTTTGTAGTATGCGTGTGCCATTAAGGCAGGATTATTCTCAAAAAGCGGTAGGCATTTTTTTAAACAATCATAATTTAAGTCAACAGGATAATGCTGTCCATCAGCCAATAAATAGTGAGATGACCCAATAATATATTCAAAATCCTCACGGTTCACAGGAGAAAACGCGTCTTCCTCCACACCTAAATAAATTTCAATTTCTTTCTTGTACTTTTTCTTAAGGCGGTTTATCTCACAAATATAACCGTCTGTGTCTTGCATACAATACTGGGAATCAAAATTGGTGTATCCATGCCCCGAAAACCCGATAGAGCAAAACCCTTTACCTATAGCCTCTAAAACGATTTCTTCCAGCGTATTTTTACCGTCACAAAAAACCGAATGTGTATGTAAATTACTTAACATCGTCTATACCCTCTTTTGAAAGAATTTTTGCTATAGTTTTTGAAAAAAGAAAACTCCCTATCAGCTAACCATTTTTTGATAGCAGCTTTTTACTCTTTTGAGAGTATTGTACCATATCATAAATGGCGGTGCAAGGGTTAATGAAATCGTTCGCTTGCTCACGATGAAAACCAAGCGTCGCTTGGATGAAATCTGCTTCGCAGATGAAATTAAATCCGTCCCCAAACCCGACGAAGTCGGATTTCATCACGAAGTGATTTCATCCATCGAAGATGGATTTATTCCGTCCGCAAGGACGGATTTAATTGAAAAAGTCATGTTCGAAAGAACAGGACTTTTTCTGGAGCTGCTAACCAGAGTCGAACTGGTGACCTCATCCTTACCAAGGATGCGCTCTACCTCCTGAGCCATAGCAGCATATTCGGTTGACCAAATTATTATATTACAAAGCCATATTTTTGTCAAGCATTATTTTGCCTTAAAAAGCACCATTTCAAAATTCGCCAAGTTTTTATTCGCAAATTGCACTTAAAATACTTTTTTGTTTTGTTCAAAAGGTAAAAAAATCGATTTTTCGTGAAATTATATAAATTTTATCCACAAAACGCTTGACATTTGTTTATAATTGTGGTAATATAAAGTCACAGAAAGGAAGGGAGTGAGCACAGTGAGGATGGAAAATCCGCCTGCACACCAAGAAAAACAAAACGAAAGTGGTGAGTCCAATGAAGTAAGTTAGCCGAAGCCGACAAAAAATTTAGACTTTGGTGATTCCAATGAAATAGTTAACTACTCAATTGAATTTAAGAAAAAATCTTATCCGAAAAAGGAAATTATATATAGATAGCTCGGTGATGTAAATATGATTGTCACAGTAAGAGTAAACAGAGATTTCAAAATTTGAGTTTCGGGTGGTACCAATGTACAATTAATTTTTCGTAAAATTCTTTAGTGAGTATTTTTAATATAAAGTAAATATAGATTATATAAACTATTGTAAAAGAGGTAAAAGTCTTCAATAATAATAAATTTAATAATAGAACAATTTAAGATGGGCGGTCGTCTTTGGCGACCGCCCTTTCGGTTTCTTTAAGATAAAACAACGCCCCGAATACAGTTTTGCTGTGTTCGGGGCAATTCTGGTTTTTAATTAGTTGATTTTTCCGTAAAGCGGAATATCGCTATCCTTTTTAGGCTCTCTAACGGGAGCTTCTACCTTGTTAGAGGGGCGGCGGTTTTTATCTCTATTACCGTTTCTGCCTCTACCTCCCTCACGTCTTTGGGGACGGGGGTCTCCACCCTCCAGAGAGATTACAACCCTACGTGCACTTCCCTCACCAAAAGAGTTAGAAACAACACCCTCTATTTCTTGAACAGCGGTATGAATTATTCTACGCTCATAAGGATTCATTGGCTCTAACGTGCGGTTTTTGCCTGTGCGAAGCACCTGTTCAGACACACGCTTTGCAAGGGCTGTGAGTGTTTGCTCACGTCTTTCACGGTAATCGCCGATATTAAGCGAAACCTTATAATATCCGCCTGCACCATTAGCTGCAAGACCTGCAAGATACTGAAGTGCATCAAGGGTTTCACCTCTATGGCCGATTATAGCACCAAGGCCCTCACCCTCAAGCATAATATATGCACCGCCTTGACGCTCTGCAACCTTGATTTTGGTATCATTACAACCAAATTCCTTTAAAATGCTTCTGATATAAGCTACTGCTCTTGCGGGTTGTGAATCAGCAGCTAAAGTATCGGCGTCAACAGCATCACTCAAGTCATCAGCAACCGTTTTTTCGGTTGAGGACTTCTTTGTTTCAGAAGCTTTTTCAGCCTTTTCTGCCTTTTGAGGATTTTTATCACTCTTTGTGTTTTGTTTTTTGTTGTTTTTCTTTGGTTTTTCATCAGGAAGCTCAATAAAAGCTTTAACCTCTGCCTTAGCACCGCCAAAAAGACCTAAAACCTTCTTTTTAGGGGTAGCTAAAACATCAAATTGTATATCATCGTCAACCTTGGCGTTTAATTGAGCTATAGCATTTTCTTTGGCTTCCTCAATAGTTTCGCCAACGCCTATTGCTTCTTTAATCAAAAGGAAATCCTCCTTATTCCTCTACCTTTTTATCGGCATTTGTTTTTTGTTTAATTTCAATTATTGCTCTCTCTTTAAGCTCTTTAGAGCGTTCTGCCGCCAAAAGCTTTTGCGGACCGTAAAAGCCCTGCATTACAAACTGGACTATTCCGCCGACAAGGGACGAACAAATCCAATAAAATCCAACACCGCCAGGCAAAGTAAAGCCGATAAAGAGTGAGAACAACGGCATTGTAAGCATCATACCCGCCATACTCGGTGCATCGGGATTCTGCTTCTTCTGTTGATACATAGAAAGCAAGCTTGTAAGCATCTGTGCTAAAAACGCACCTATCGGGATAAGCCAAATCGGCTTCCACGCATTAAAAATATCCATTGAAAAATGAGGCTTTTGTGTTAAGTCAAGCTTATCGGAGAAAAGGGTATAGTCAATACCAACCTCTTTATCCTTTTTCTTGATATACTCTAAATCCTCTTTAATTTTCTCATATTCTTTTTCAGAAAGTATATCGTGAATATCAATTTTTTCGTTTCTGATTATTCGTACAACGCTAAGCTCATTACTTCTTGCAGATTTTGCATCTAAGTCAAGCTCCTTGCTATATAAGTTGTACTTTTCAAGGTCTTCTTTTTTAAGCTCCTCCATACCCTGAGAAATAACGGTTGAAACATTCTTAACGCGTGAAGAATCAACACCCGTCATATAGGTAAGAGGTGATAAAATAAGCCAATAAATACTCATCATAAGTACAAGGCGTAAAATCATAGGAAGACAGCCGCCCGACATGGAAACCTTTTCCTCTTGATAAAGCTTCTGCATTTCCTCGTTTTGCCTTTGCTTATCGTCGGCATAACGTTTTTTGATATCGTCAAGCTTGGGCTTAATGCGAAGCTGTTGTACCGAAGATTTCTGACTTTTTACGGTTAGCGGTATAAGTGCTAAATTGATTAGCAATGTAAATATTAACACCGAAGCGGCAAAATTACCGCCCACAAGACCTGCGATATATCTAAGTATAATACCCAGCGGTCTATTAATAAAACTAAATAGGCTTTCCATAACCTAAAATCTTTCCTTTCATTCTTGGTGCGGAAAAACTATTGCTGTCGATTTTTAGTGTTTTTTGGTTCAGGAACAGGGTCAACCCCGCCCTTACAAAAAGGATTACACCTTAAAATACGCCAAACGCTAAGCATAGAGCCTTTAAAGGCACCGTGTAAAGTAATAGCCTCAATAGCGTACTGCGAACAAGTTGGTGTAAACCGACAACAAGACGGCTTTTTTGGGGATATACCCTTTTGATAAAGCCGTATAAGCCAAATAAACGCTTTACTCACTATATTCATTTTCACACCAAACATTTGCAGCCAACATCTGCTTTTTAAGTGTTTCGGCAACCTGTGTGCTTTTTTGGTCTAAAATGCGGCTTCTTGCAACTATAACCATTTCGCACCCCTGCTTAATACACGGCAAACACTCACGAAAAGCGGCGGTAATAACCCTTTTTGCACGATTACGTGCCACCGCAGAGCCCAATTTTTTACTTGCAGTAATGCCTAAACGGATACGGTTTCCGCTAGTTTTTCTTACATAGGTTACTACTGTGGGGGAAACAAAAGATTTTCCACGCCTATAAAGGCGGTTAAAATCATAATTAGCCTTAAGCTTTTCAAAGTTTTTCATTCACCTTACCCCCATTAAAAGTAAAAGCCACACTAACGTGGCTTTTAATTAATAGGTTAACTGCTTTCTACCCTTTGCTCTACGGCGTGCAAGCACCTTGCGACCGTTTGCAGTAGCCATTCTCTTTAAAAAACCATGCTCCTTTTTGCGATGAAGCTTCTTTGGCTGATAAGTTCTTTTCACACTAAAACCCTCCCTTTAAGGTTGTTATTAATAACAGATTAATTAAATCCGTTTAAATCGAGTTACCAAGGGGCAGAGCGTGCCGTGGCGAATTTCCCCTTATAACTATTGCTTATCGATTATACCAAAAACACCTATGTTATGTCAACAAAAATTTTTGGTATAGAGTCTTTTTTTACAATTATATTATTATTTAATGTCCGAAACTGCTATTCGTCCAGTTTAAGTACCGCCATAAACGCGTCCTTGGGTACTTCTACCGAGCCTAAGCGACGCATTTTCTTTTTACCCTCTTTTTGCTTTTCAAGAAGCTTCTTTTTACGGGTTATATCACCGCCGTAGCACTTTGCAAGTACGTCCTTACGCATAGCCTTTACCGTCTCGCGAGCAATAATTTTACCGCCTATAGCCACCTGAACGGCAACCTCAAACAACTGACGGGGTATAAATTCCTTAAGCTTTTCGGCAATTCGTCTTGCCCTTGTATATGCGTTATCGGCGTGAACTATAAAGGAAAGAGCATCTACACTGTCGCCCGCCAACATAACGTCAAGCTTTACAAGCTTTGATTTTTCATAGCCCTTTGGCTCGTAATCGTAACTAGCATACCCTTTTGTGCGTGATTTTAAAGCATCAAAAAAGTCGTAAACGATTTCGCCCATTGGCATAATATAATGAATATCAACTCTGTCGCCCATATACTTCATATCAATATATGTGCCGCGTCTTTCCTCGCAAAGCTGCATTATTGTGCCTACAAATTCACTTGGACTGTAAATATTTACGTTAGCCACAGGCTCTAAAGCAGCGGCAATATTAGCAGGGTCGGGATAATTTGTCGGATTATCTACCGATATAGTAGTACCGTCGGTCAATTCAAACTTATATTCAACGCTAGGTGCGGTGGTGATAATATCAAGATTATATTCTCGCTCAAGTCTTTCTTCGATAATTTCCATATGCAAAAGACCTAAAAATCCGCAACGGAAACCAAAACCCAAAGCGTTAGAGCTTTCAGGCTCAAAAAGCAGCGATGCGTCATTTAACTGCAGCTTTTCGAGAGCTTCTCTAAGGTCGGGATATTTTGCACCGTCGGCAGGATAAATACCGCAGAAAACAACAGGGTTTACCTTTCTATAACCCTCAAGTGCCTCGTCGGCAGGATTGTCCACACTTGTTATGGTGTCACCAACACGGGCTTCCGACACGGTTTTAATAGACGCCGCAAGATAACCTACCTCGCCTGCCTCTAAAACGTCACAGGTTTCAAAGCCTGTAGCACTTTTTCTGCCAAGCTCAACCACGTCAAACTGTGCACCTGTAGCCATCATTTTAATATCTTCGCCCACGCTGATTTTACCCGAAACCACGCGGAAATAAACAATTACGCCCTTATACGCATCATAGTAAGAGTCAAAAACCAACGCCTTAAGGGGTGCCGCTCTATCAGCTTTAGGTGCGGGAACACCCTTTACTATAAGCTCTAAAACCTCCTCGACATTAACACCCGTTTTGGCTGAAATTAAGGGTGCTTCGTCTGCAGGTATGCCTATAACGTCCTCTATTTCCTGTCTTATACGCTCGGGGTCGGCAGAGGGCAGGTCGATTTTATTTATTACGGGCAAAATTTCAAGACCGTGGTCAACTGCCAAATAGGTGTTAGCCAAGGTCTGTGCCTCTATTCCCTGTGATGCGTCAACTACTAAAAGTGCACCCTCGCAAGCGGCAAGTGAACGCGATACCTCATAGTTAAAGTCAACGTGACCGGGGGTGTCTATTAAATTAAGCTCATACTCTTTGCCGTCTAAGGCCTTATAATAAAGGGTTACGGCGTGTGCCTTAATTGTGATACCACGCTCACGCTCAAGGTCCATACTGTCAAGTATTTGCTCCTCCATCTCCCTTTCCGATACCGACTGTGTAAGCTCTAAAAGGCGGTCAGCAAGGGTGGATTTTCCATGGTCTATATGTGCTACGATACAAAAGTTTCTAATATTTTCAAGGGGGAAAGACACAAACATTCTCCTTCGTTTTCTTAAGCTATTTTCTTAACCTTGTTATTTTACCATAAAATGTATTTTTATACAAGAATTAATGTTTATTCTACTAAAACGGTTTCTTTTTCTTCGTTTAATTCTTCAAATCCAGCAGGATTTTCCTTAATCTCATTAAGCTTTACAGGCAAAACCTTTTTAAAGACGCAGGTGTGACGTTCGGTAATAGTTCTATCCTCGTGCAGACAGCCGAAAAACCAATGCCTAAACTCACACTCGCGGCTAATTTTATCAAAATAACCGTTAAGCTTATTTACGCGGTCGCTGTCGCCGCGACGAAGCAGCATTGCACTTTTTACGAGGGACGGCGGCTCGTGGGTTATGATATAATCAACCTTTAATCCTTCTTCGTCAAGCCGCTCGGCACCCTCTGCCAATTCGTCAGGCGTAGGCTCCTCCTCACGCCACCAAAGGTTTTTTTGTATTCGCATATCCTTATCAATGCTTTCTCCACCGCCAAAGGTGAAAAATGTGGTGCCGTCAATATTAAAAATCTGCCCACGCATAAGATGCAAAAGATTACCCTTTATTCTATGCACCTTACCGCCCTTCCAAACGGTAGTGCGGGCTTTATTGATTTTTGTAAGATTATCGTGTGTGCCGTCAACAAATGCTGTTATAAACTTTCTTGTAGAAAAAAAGTTTATAACCTGTGTTTCGGTTTTAGAGCCATCAAATATGTACCCAAAATCACCGCAAACTATTAAAACATCACCCTTTTTAAGCTTTCTGAATTCTTTATCATAAAGCCTTTCAAGACAACCGTGCATATCACCGGTAACGTAAACCAAAAAAATTCCTCCAAAAATAAAATTAGTGCTTTTATTTTAATGTAATATTATGTATAATATATTTGTTGAAAACATTATACTACATTTACGGAGAAATTTCTATGCTTAAAAAATTATTTTGCATAATTTTAATAATTTCCATTTCAGTGTTGCCCTTTACCGTTTCTGCTTATGAGGTTACGGGCTTTGATATTACCGCCAAGTCGGGTTTGCTCGTATCTCTTGATACAGGGGAAATTCTTTACGAAAAGAACATAGACCAAAAGGTATATCCTGCATCTATCACCAAAATTATGACCGCTCTTATAATTTTAGAGAATGAAAAATTCGACCCCAATGCCAAAATTGCTATGAGCGAGTCTGCTTTAACTAAAATTTTAGGTACGGGCAGCGTGGTTTCAAATTTAAAAGCAGGTGAAGAGATTTCTCAGCTTGATTTAATCTATTATATATTAATGTCCTCTGCGGGCGACTGCGTATATTTAGCCGCAGAATATTATGCAGGTTCTATCGAAAATTTTGTAAATTTGATGAACCAAAAGGCAGAAGAGCTAGGTCTTTCTTCTACCAGCTACGAAAACCCAATAGGTCTTCACCATAAAAACAATTATACAACTGCCAGAGATATTTACACCCTTACAAAATACGCCCTAAAAAACAGTGTTTTTAAAGAGGTTTGCGAATCTTCAAGGCACGACGTGGCGGCCACTAATATGTCGGGACCACGCCGCCTTTCGACCACCAACTTTTTACAGGACACCACCACAAATTATTATTACACCTACGCAAAGGGTGTAAAGACAGGCTTTACCGACGAGGCAGGCAGATGCCTTGTTTCCACCGCATCATATAACGGATATAATTATATGTGCATACTTATGGGTTGTCCTAACACCCCAGGACAAAGGCACGAATTTATAGAAAGCAAAGACCTTTATAAATGGGCGTTTAATAATTTTGAGTTTAAAGAGGTTGCTACAAGCGAGAATCCCGTTTGCGAAATTGAGGTTGAGCTTTCAATGGACCGCGACTTCGTTCCTCTTTACATTGAAAAAGGCTTTTTATCTGTAATGCCTAAAGAGGCGGACGAGTCCACCGTTATAATCGAACCTCACCTTAATTCAAAGAGTGTTGATGCACCCGTTAAAAAGGGGCAGAAGCTAGGTACTGCTGATATAATTTATGCCGAAAAGGTAATAGGCACGGTTGATTTGGTTGCAGGCGATAATATAAATGCAAACACTGTGCTTATAATTGGCAGAGCAATCAAAAACTTTTTCACTTCAAGCTATATGAAGATTTTATATGTTTTAATAGCTATTGGAATTTTAATATTTGCAGTAATGGTTGTGCGTCTAAACAAAGGACGCACCAAAAAACGCAGGGTAAAATATATACCCTACGGCAAGGATAAAAACGATAGAAGACAATAAGTGTTTTAAAGGCGGTCGGTATCTAAAAATATCGACCGCCTTTTGTTTATTTCCCTTTTACATAATATATATTCCCGATTCCATAACCAAAAACTCGGTGTCCTTGACACCTGCATAGGCATAAACAGGCTCGGTGAATTCTTTATAGTCTGTAACTTCAAAATTATCAAAATCAAGCTTTACAAGCTTATTTGAGGCAGGATTGCTGATAACAGCACTGTTATCCCTTACAAAAATATCGCTTGGCTTACTAAATGGTGAAATCCCTCCGCCTACACGAATTTCCTCACGCATATTAAGCAGATTGTAGCGTATAAGTGCATTTGCCTCACCGTAAGCACACCAAAGTGAATTTTTATGGAAGCTTATGTCGGTTGGCGGATTTCCGCGATATTTCATAACGCCCTGCCACACACTTTCGCCCTCTGTGCCAAAAAGAGTAGCTTTGCCGTCGCGTTCAAGAGTAAAAACCTTTCCGTTAGGAAATATTACCGAGCGTACCGTTACGTGATTTAAAAAACCTTCTGTTACGGAACGATAGTTGCTACCGAACTTTGAAAGCAAGTATATGTTTTTAGCAACGTCGGTTGTTTTGTTGTTTTCAAGTGAGTACATTTTGTAAGAAACCAAAATATGTTCATCACTCTTTTCCTTGCAATAGGAAAAAACTATGCCGTTCGGTTGAGGAATAATATCATAAACCTCACCCTCAAAAACTCTTTTCATACCATACCTCATCCATATAGAAAACTATCTATTTGTTTAATCTAATTTTAAAGCTCCTTTATCGAGCATACTTTGAAGTGCCAAAAGCACACCTGCTTTTCCACTGTGGAAATTTATTGCACCCTGCATCCATACGGCATAAGGCTCACGAAGAGGGGCGTCTGCCGAAAGCTCAATAGAAGCACCAAGCGTAAAGGCTCCCGCCGCCATAATTACGGGGTCGTCGTAACCTGGCATATCCCAAGGCTCAGGCACTACAAAGGAGTCAACAGGGGCTCCCGACTGCATACCCTGACAAAAGGCTATTAACCTTTCGGAATTACCAAGGGTTATGCACTCAATAATATCGCCACGCTTTTCATCAAAGCCAGGTGTTACGGCAAAGCCAAGCATCTCGAAAATTGCCGCCGCATAAACTGCGGTTTTAAGTGCCTCGCCTACCACGTGCGGAGCCGAGAAAAGTCCCATAAAAAGCTCTCTGTTATGGCCGAGTGTAGCACCAACCTCTCTGCCGACACCTGCACAAGTCATTCTATACGAGCATTTTTCTACAAGGTCGCGTCTGCCTGCGATATATCCGCCTGTGGGGGCTATTGCACCGCCCGGATTTTTAATAAGCGAGCCTGCTATAAGGTCTGCACCAACCTCGCACGGCTCCTTTTCTTCTACAAATTCGCCGTAGCAGTTATCAACCATTATTACCGTGTCATTATCTACCGAACGTACCGCTTTGCACAGTGCTTCAATGTCATCAATTTTAAGGCTAGAACGAAGACTGTATCCGCGTGAACGCTGTATGTAAACCATCTTGTACTTTTTAAGCGAAAGCTCTTTTTTTATTGTGTCTATATCAGGTGTTCCGTCTGCCTTTAAAGCTACCTCGTTATATTCTACACCGAAGTCGGCAAGCGAGCCATCGGAATATCCGTCTATACCGAAAACTCCTGTTATGGTGTCATAAGGTCTGCCCGTAATTACAAGCACGCTGTCACCCGGTCTTAACACACCGAAAAGGGCTACCGTTAAGGTGTGTGTACCCGACATAAAGCTATGTCGCACAAGTGCATCCTCAGCACCCATACAGTCTGCCATTACCTTGTCAAGCGTCTCTCTGCCGTTATCTCCATAGCCGTAGCCTGTAGAAAGACCTAGGTCGGTTTCGCTTACCCTGTTTTTAATAAAAGCCGACAACACCTTTTGTTGATTATATTCTGTTGTCATATCGATAGCTTTAAATATATCTTTAGTCTTTTCTGTCGCTTTTAAATCAAGTTCCTTTAGTTTTTCATCAATTTTAAAAAAATCCATTTTACCTCACCCAATATCCTGCCTTATAAAGCTCAACAAATTTGTTTTTAATATAAAATTCTTTTACCGACTGTCTACAGCATACCAAAAAATCTCTACCCCTGTTTTTTGCCAAAATATTTTTAAGTGCTATACTTCCAAAGCCTTTTTTATGACTTGCAATTCCGTTCATTATAGCAAATTTTCCGGTATGAAAGGAAATTGCGGCACAGGTATTTTCTATACCAAAATATTCTGCCAAGCCGTGATTTAACCTATAACAAATATCTACCGCAAAATGCTCATAATCGGGAAGACTTAACCCCTCAACATTCAAAAGGTCGTAAAGCATTTGGCTTGAAAGCTCGTCTGACTTTTTATCCGAATTTTCCTCTACCTTAATGTGCATTACCGAAATTTCCTCTCTGGGTTTTCGGTCTAATTTAGTAAGAGTTTCAAGGTCGGAAAAAACACAGGCAGGATTTATAACAGCTAAAAATTCAACCAATTCTTCGGTTCGGTCCTCTGTTAAAGGTAGCCTATTATAAATCACCATATTACCGTCTATTAAGCTTAAATAGGCGGCATCAATGTCCTGTGCCCAAAAAAGCCCGTCCGAGCCGTAGGCTTCAAAGGTAGCTCTGAGTTTTATATGCTCTGCCGAGAGTGTTTCTACCCTCGGCACCGTTTTAATTAACTCTATCAATTTTTAACCTCTTTAAATACTTAAAGCTTTCCGCTACAAATTGCGTCTATCATATAAACGGCTAGCTCATAAGCCGCTTTAATATCATTTTTGTCGGCAACGCTTGCCGCGGTGTGTATATAACGGCAGGGTACAGAAATTGCAAGAGATCTCACACCCTCACGGTTTAGATGCACGGCACCCGAATTGTTACCGCCTGTAACTGCACGCTTGGCTTGACAGGCAATACCGCTATTAAGGGCGGCGTTATAATATTCTCGGTCGTAAACGGTTGCCCTGTCCATAAAGGATACTGCCGCACCTTTACCTAAAACGCAGACCTTGCTTTCCTCGGCTACGTCTGCTATATCGGCGGCGGTTGTTCCCTCTAGCATTATAGCACTTTGAGGGTCAACCTTAAAGGCGGCGGTACGAGCTCCGCGAAGACCTAATTCCTCCTGCACCGTAAAGGTAGCATAAAAATCATATTCGCTATCATTCTTTAAAAGCTCTATTAGTATAGCACAACCAATTCTATCATCCAAGGCTTTTGAAAGAATTTTATCTTCGGTTTCATAATAATCGCCCAAAAGCACCGCACGGTCACCTACCGAAACGATGCCTTCAGCCTCGCTTTTTTTAGATAGACCGATATCAATATATAAACCGTTCGCGTCAGGTAATTTTGACGCCGCATCCTTTTTTAAAAGATGAATAGGCTTTGAAGACACCACGCCAAAAAGGTTGCCGTTAATACGCACCCTGCGTGATAAAAGCGATTCGGTATTAATGCCACCCACAACTTTAAATTTTAAAAATCCGCTCTCGAGAATATCGGTTATAATAAGACCGACCTCGTCTAAATGAGCGTCTACCATAAGCTTTTTGGCGGACCTGTTTTTTCCTTTTTTAAAAGCGATTATATTGCCGAGATTATCGGTCTCCCATTCGCAAAAACCGTCAATTTCAGCAATTACTGCATCGGAAACCGCCTTTTCCATACCCGAAACACCGTCAAGAGAGGTTAGTTTTTTCAAAATTTCAAGCATCTGCTACCCCTCCTGAAAGAATATATTTTTCCAAAATATCGCAAACAGAAGCAATATCCGAAATATCGACAACCTCTGTTTCGGTATGCATATTGCGAAGCGGTATAGATATAAGGCCTGTCCGAACGCCGCACCTTGTAACCGATATTACATCGGCATTCGTGCCTGTGCTTTCCGACATTACCTCGGTTTGATATTTTATATTATTTTCCTTTGCAATCTTCAATAGCTTTTTATAAATTCCGCTGTCTAAAGAGGGACAAATGCCTATCATTGCACCATCGCCTAGTTTTCCGCATTCGTCGGACGAAATATCGGGTCCGTCGCCAAATGAAACGTCTACAGCTACTGCCTCGTCGGGATTTATCTTAAAAGCCGCCGTTTTAGCACCGCGAAGACCTAATTCCTCGCTATCGCTTAAAAGAATTGTAACGTTAAAAGGGAGTTCTTTTCCGCTCAAACGTCTTGCTATTTCCAAAAGGCAGGCAACGCCTGCACGGTCATCAAGCGATTTACCGCTAACCCTATTGTTTTTAAGACTTACAGGTGTAGCACTGTATGTTACATAATCGCCTACCGATATAATCTCTTTTGCTCTTGTGCCGAGCATGGTATCGAGCTTTATTTCAGATATTTCTTTAAATTCACGCTCACTAGTTGAGAGATGCGGTGGCGTTGAGCAAAATACAGCGGTAATTTTTTCTTTTCCATGCACTGTAACAGGGCGAGAGGGCAAAGCTCGGATATCAAGTCCGCCGCATTTTGCTACGGTTAAAAACCCGTTTTCGTCCACGTTTGTTACAATCATTGCAACCTCGTCTATATGTGCGTCAAGCAAAAGGGTATAATCACCCTTTCCTTTAAACCTACCTATTATAGAGTTACCTTGACGTGAACACTCGCAAAATTTTGAAAGCTCTGTTTCGGCATAATCTGCGGCTTCACAAATGTTGCCTACCGTAACCCTTTTTGACAGTTCAAAAAGCAAAGTTTTAATATTTTCCATTAAAGTTTTCCAACTTCTTCCTTAAAGAAATTGCCCCTTGCGGCAAAATTTGGGAAAGCATCAAAGCTGGCACATGCAGGACTTAAGGTTACTATATCTCCCATCTCTGCCGATTTATGTGCTAGTTTTACTGCCTCTTTTAAATTTTCTGCCCTTATAATTTCGGGAATTCCGTTATACTCTTTATATTCTCTTATACATTTTTCTATTTTTTCTGCCGTATCACCGCACAGAATTAAGGTCTTAACCTTTTCGGTAACATAAGGGCAGAGCGGCTCGAACGGGATATGCTTATCATATCCGCCTGCTATTAAAATAACCTTTTGTTTAAAGGATTTAAGGCCCGCTATAGTACGTGTGGGGCTTGATGCAATAGAATCATTATAATACTTAACGCCATCGACCTCACGCACAAATTCTATACGATGCTCAACACCTTTGAAGTCGTGTGCTACAGCTACAATAGTTTCTTTTGAAACATAACCCCAAACTGCCGATATTGCCGCTAAATAATTGGCTACGTTATGGTCACCTAAAACGGCAATTTCATCCCTGTGCATAATCTTTTCTTTAGTGCCTTCCAAAACAATGTTAAGATAACCGTCATTTGACAGATATGCACCGTCATTAAGCTCGTTTTCCATACTAAAACAAACAAGCTGACCTCTGACATACGGCTTAAAGGAATTTGTAATTTCGTTATCAACATTAAGAACGGTACGCGAAAAGGCATTTTGGTGCAAAAGCACGTTCTTTTTTGCCTCAACATATTCGTCCATATCGCGATGCACGTCAAGATGATTAGGTGCTACGTTTGTAACAACCGCAACGTCGGGACTTTTACGCATTGAAATTAGCTGAAAGGACGAAAGCTCAACCACAACAAAATCGTCGGGCGAAATATCCTCAATTTCGGGCAGCAACGGATTGCCTATGTTTCCGCCGACATGGACACGCTTGCCCTCTTTTTCTAGCATTTTTGCAATAAGGGTGGTGGTGGTGGTTTTTCCGTCAGAGCCTGTTACGGCGAAAACTGTAGCAGGACACAGGTCAAAGAAAACCTCCATCTCACTTGTTACGGCAACACCTTTTTTACGGTAATATTCAAGTTCAGGCAGATTAAAGTTCATACCCGGTGTGCGAAAAATAATATCCACATCCAAGTTTTCTAAATAATCGTCGCCAAGCTTTAAGGTAGCACCTGCCGCTTCTAATTCGTCTGCAATCTTGCCTAGCGTTTCACGCGGTCTTCGGTCGCAAGCTATGACAGACGCTCCCTTTTTTAAAAAATTCATAATAAGCGGTGTGTTGCTAACACCTATACCGCACATTGCTATTCGTTTTCCGTATATACGGTCAAAAAATTGTTTACAGTCCAATTTTTCTTCCTCCCAAACTGCATTTTACTAATATATTATACTTTCAAAAAATAGAAATATCAATACAAACTATAAAGAATTATGGTAAAAACCTTGAAATTTCTATAAATAAAAGGTATAATACCTGTATTGTAACTATATTAAATTATTGCGGGTGAATTTATGCAAGCGACTAATGTGGACAAGTTCCTTAATATAGCGAGAAATTTTAATATTGCGGGTGACATTTTAGAATGTATACCTTACGGCAAAGGACACATAAACAGCACCTTTTTATTGGTGGCAGAAAATAACGGTGTAAAAAGCCGCTATATACTTCAATCGGTAAACACTAATGTGTTTAAAAAACCGTGTGAGGTTATGAGTAATGTTTTAAAGGTTACCAGATTTTTAAGGGAAAAATCAGAAAATCCTGAAAGCATTATGGTTTTAATCCCTACCCTTGACGGCGAAGCCTTTTTCCAAGGTGATGACGGTAATTTTTGGCGTGTGTATAGCTTTGTTGAAAATTCTATATGCCTCGATATGCCCGAAACAGAGGAGGATTTTTATCAGTCGGCTGTTGCCTTTGGAGAATTCCAAAGGTTGCTTGATGATTTTCCTGTGGACGAACTTTTTGAAACGATACCCAATTTCCACAACACCCCTAAACGTTTTCTTGATTTTTTAGAGGCTATTAAAGAAGACAAATGCGGCAGAGCCATTTCTATAAAAGAGGAAATACAGTTTTATTTAGACCGAGAGGATTTTTGCTCGGTTTTGTACGATGCAAACAGTGAGGGCAAATTACCTTTCCGCGTTACACACAACGACACCAAAATGAACAATGTTATGCTGGACGCTAAAACCCGAAAGCCTTTATGTGTAATAGACCTTGATACTATTATGCCCGGTTTTTCGGTTACCGATTTTGGTGACTCAATCCGTTTTGGTGCATCTACTGCAGAGGAGGACGAAAAAGACCTCAGTAAAGTCTGGCTTGATTTAAAGCTTTTTGAGTGCTACACAAAAGGATTTTTAGAGGGCTGCGGCGGTCTTTTGAGCAGTAATGAGATTATGCTCTTGCCCGAGGGTGCTAAAATGATGACTCTCGAATGCGGTATGAGGTTTTTAACCGACTATTTAAACGGTGATACATATTTTAAAACAGCCTACACCGACCACAACCTTGTTCGTTCGCGTACTCATATTAAGCTAGTACAGGACATGGAAAAGCATTGGGATGAAATGAAAAGGATTGTTAAAGCCTGCATATAGCAGTTTGCGGCTTTTAATAATATTTTTAAAATTAAGGGGAGAAAAAAATGAAAACTTTTGGCCTTAAAAGATGGCTAGCGTTAATAGCAGTTTGTGCTGTTGCCGCGTTTGCCATGACCTTCACAGCAATTACAGCTTCGGCAGAAACCGACACTGCCGCAACCACCTCGGACAGCTCGGCTTTTACTGTTAATGTTGACGGTGAAGACTATGAGTATGATTTATCGGACGGGGAATCGGCTCACGCTTATGTTGACAGCTATGCCGACAACCTAGGTGCAGACAAGGATTTTGATTCGCACCTTAAAGATGCAATCGCAAAAATCAGAGAATCAATAGGTGCTTATGCGTCCTTTTGGTCACTCTTGCCGCCCGTTATAGCCATTGTGTTGGCACTTATAACAAAAGAGGTTTATTCTTCTTTATTTATAGGTATTTTAGTTGGCGGACTTATCTACTCTGGCTTTAGCTTTGAGGGTACTGTTGTTCACGTATTCACCGACGGCTTTGTAGCAAGCGTTGCAGATTCCTACAATGTAGGTATTATAATATTCCTTGTAATGCTTGGGGCTTTAGTAGCTATGATGAACAAGGCAGGCGGCTCGGCAGCCTTTGGCAGATGGACTACAAAGCACATCAAGTCCCGTATAGGTGCACAACTTGCAACTGTTCTTTTGGGCGTGCTTATATTTGTGGACGACTATTTTAACTGCTTAACAGTAGGCTCGGTTATGCGTCCTGTAACAGATAAACATAACGTTTCCCGTGCAAAGCTTTCTTATCTTATAGATGCCACTGCAGCCCCTGTATGTATTATAGCTCCTATTTCTTCTTGGGCAGCAGCCGTTGCAGGCTTCGCAAAGGGCACTGGTGCCACAAGCGGAATGTCGCTGTTTATAAACGCTATTCCTTATAACTTCTACGCAATTTTGACTATTGTTATGATGGTAGTTATTACTGTTATGAATTTCGACTTTGGTCCTATGAAGAAACACGAGGAAAATGCTAAAAACGGCGATATCTTCTCAGGTCTTAAGGAGGAATTCCAGTCCGAAACAGAGGAAAACTCAAGAAGCCACGTTTGCGACCTTGTAGTACCTGTAATCTTCCTAATCATCGCTTGTATTATAGGTATGATTTATTCGGGCGGCTTCTTCACAAAAGGCTCTGACGGATATATGGACTTTATTACGGCTTTCTCTAATACCGATGCTTCACAGGGCTTGGTTTACGGCTCGTTTATCTCGGTTATTTTCTCGGTTATCTACTTTATGTGCCGCAAGGTGCTTACCTTTAAAAAGTGTATGGAATGTATCCCCGACGGCTTTAAAGCAATGGTGCCTGCTATTATGATTTTGGTTTGTGCTTGGACACTTAAGACCATGACCGATAGCCTTGGTGCTAAAATCTTTATTTCTTCGTTGGTTGAATCTTCTGCAGGCTCACTTCAGATGTTCTTACCTGCAATTATATTCCTTATTGCAGTAGGCCTTTCCTTCTCTACAGGTACATCTTGGGGAACCTTTGGTATTCTTATCCCAATTGTTTTAAGCGTATTCGGTGCCGAGGACGGAAATATTACAATAATCGCAATTTCTGCTTGTATGGCAGGTGCAGTTTGCGGTGACCACTGCTCACCCATTTCGGACACCACAATTATGGCGTCAGCCGGTGCACAGTGCAACCATATTAACCACGTATCCACACAGCTACCCTATGCCCTTACTGTTGCCGGCGTATCCTTTGTAAGCTACCTAATAGCAGGCTTTATAAGAAACTGGCTTATCGTTTTACCGCTTAGCATTGTATTGATGATAGCAGTACTATTTGTTATTCGTGCAGTATCACGCAAAAAAGCGTAATTTCTAGAAAAAGTAAAAAAAGGGTTGTCGATGACAACCCTTTTTTGATAGGAGAACTATGGCTAAAAAAGAACTTTTAAAGCATCAAGAAATTGAACGCAGCATTGTAAAGAAGTACAGAAAAACTATTTGGAGTAGCTTTGTTGCCGCAGTTAAGGATTATGAGCTTATAAGCGAGGGCGATAAAATTGCCGTTTGTATTTCGGGCGGTAAGGACTCAATGCTTATGGCAAAATGCCTAGAGCAGCTTCATGCCCACAGTGAAGTACCGTTTGAGCTAAAATATATTGTTATGGACCCAGGCTATAACAAAGAAAACCGTGAGCTTATTGAATATAATGCGAAGCTTATGAATATTGATGTGACCTTTTTTGACAGCAATATTTTCGATGTTGTAACCGACGCGGGCGGTTCGCCCTGTTATTTGTGTGCTAGGATGCGTCGCGGCTGTCTGTATGGCAAGGCAAAAGCGATGGGTTGTAATAAAATAGCACTCGGTCACCACTTTGACGACGTTATAGAAACCGTTTTAATGAGTATGCTGTATTCAAGCGAAATAAAAACTATGTTACCAAAGCTTCACAGCACAAATTTTGAGGGTATGGAGTTAATTCGCCCTTTATATAAGGTTAAAGAAAGGGATATAATTTCTTGGGCGAATTATAACGGTCTTAAATTTTTAAGATGTGCCTGCCGTTTTACAGCTGAGAGTGAGCATAATGAGGATTTATCCAAACGCAAGGAAATGAAAGAGCTTATAAAATATTTAAGGGAGAAAAATCCCGAAGCTGATAACAATATTTTCAGAAGTCTTCATAACGTAAACCTTGCAACTCTACCTGCATGGCGTGACTGTGACGAGGGCGAGGTACATTCCTTTTTAGAAAGGTATAACGACAAATAAAATCAAATTAGTAATAGAAAACGCCGTGCGATGCACGGCGTTTTTTGGTTTATTTGCTATATTTTATCTTTTATTCTTTTTATTACAGGTAAACTGAATATTACACCTGCCGAAACGGCGGTGAAAACAAGCTCGGGTAACATAAACGAGCCGTTGTAGCAAAGCGAATAAAACCACACGCTTTCCCATTCGCACCAAATATCGAAGATAATTATGCCCGACAGGAAGTGACATAAAAATCTAATAACCATTACTGCTATCGTAGCCAAAACTATGTTTATAGGTTTTTGGTTTTTTAAAAAGCCGACAAGTCCTAAAAGGCTAAAGGGTATAATATAATCTAAAACAATAGTTCCTATAAGGCTTAGAGATGTTAGTCCCCAACCGAAAAGGCCGTCAAGCGTTATACCGAAGCCTAGCTGTATAAGGGAATAAACAAAAGATGACGCAAAGCCCCATCTTGCCCCCAAAAGCAGAGCCAGCATTATGATGGGTAACATTGAAAACAAGGTTACCGAGCCGCCAAGCGGTAGCTTATAAATCTTTATAAGACTTAGAACCGAGGCTAGTGCGACAAAGACCGCACAGAGTGTTAATTTGTAGACGTTTTTTGATTTTGTTGTTTGCATTTTTCTTTCTCCTTGCAAAAATTTTATTTGCAACGACCTTTAGAAGCAAGAAACCGAAACCGCATTCTTATTGCCCTGAAGACTAAAAAAAGACCGCAGGCAATTATACCTGCGGTCATACAGTTTCTGTATTTCCCTACGGCAGCATTATCTGCATCAGGTCATAGGTCGAAATCATAGTAAATCATAAAAATTTACGGATTTCCTCTCAGCCCAAGTTTCATTGAGCTCCCTTAATTGCAAGGTGATTATAACACACCCTTTAATCCTTGTCAACCTCGTTTTTATATTCAAAGCTATCAAGGTCTATTTTAAAGCCACCGTCAAAGCCGCTATCAAGTTTTGGTATCTTTACGGGACCGTCATCAAGAATACTCGGCTTTTCGTTTATGTCCTCAAGCCTTGCACTTAACGCCGCATTTAATTCTTCCTGTTCCTCTTCTTTCCAACGGTTTAAGAGAATTTCGCCCTCGGGGTATAATACCTTGTCGCGACTGCGTTTTGTTACGAAATAGGCTATTAGGAAATATATTAAAAATACTATTATCGCACCAAAGCTTACCATAATTCCCTCATCAAGCAAGGGTGTTTTATATGTGAATTTTATAGTGCTGTTTCCCGCCTCTACAGGCACTGCCATAAAGCCGACGTTTACCTTTTCAATTTCTACAGGCTCGCCGTTTACGGTAGCTGTCCAACCCTCGTTATAAGGCACCGAGAAAAAGACAAGATTTTTACTTTCCCTGTAAAGCTCAGCCTTAAATCCGTTATCGGTTATTTTAAAGCTTTGGGCAGAGGTCTTTTTAAGCTCTTGGCAATCATATACAAATGTGTCGTTTGATATTTGAAGCGAGGTTGAGTCCTCATTATAATAAAGCTCTAAATCCTTAATGTCTGACATATAGTCGCTATATTTTTTTATCTGCTCGTCTGTAAGCAGCATGGCCTTAAGCATAAGTGCCGCACGGGACGACTTACTGTATTCCTCACAAAAATCATAGCTCATATAATAATTATACGAAAATCCGTAAGGAATATAGTTTTCATTTTCATATATATAATAATCATTTTCGGTACGCAGATATTTATAACCGTCCATAATAGGCTCGCCGTCTTCATCGACAAAGCTTTCACTGTCCGAGTGGTTTAAAAGATATTTTACCGACAAAAGCGGTCTTATGGCGTAGTTTTCTATAGACGGTCTGCTTGCAACCGAACGCTCCTCACCAACAAAATCGTAAAACTCCATAATTGATGCAGGCACTACCGAATGGAAAGCGTTTATAGACGGATATCCGAGATACATTGCCGTGTTGTCTACACAGTCATAGGTGTCTATGCGAAATTCGGTGTCGTCGCCTAAATCCACCTTGCCTTCGATCAGATCCTCTATCATTGTTTCCTTTATATCGTAAGAATGTGAGCGTCCCGAAATCAAGTACACATTACCGTACAAAATCGTTATTATCAGTACACAGGCGGTTGCAGTTTTATAAAATCCGTTTGGATTGGTTTTTAAAAGCCTTAAAACGAGTCCTAATATAACAAGGCTAACTATAGCTATTGCCACTGCTATAAAAAATCTTATAGCATAGGTGCCGTCTTCACTCTGAGTATAAAGACCGAGTATTATTTTACCGTTATCGTCTTTCTGTGGGAAAAATCCTATTACCGCCGCAAAGGCTATAGTTATAGAAAGCACCCATTTATAACCCGAAGACCAATTTATACCCCTTTCCTCTGTAAGCGTTGCGGTAGCAAGACACATCATAAGAATAGGCATATAAAACCAACGTGCATAGTAGGCTGTGTTAAAGGCATAAAAAGCACTGTTTAAAATCGGCACCATTGCCATAAAGGCACATATACCTATTACCCTTTTAATCCAACTGCCCTTTTTGTTTATAAACAGCGTAAACACACCTACCAAGCTAAAGAGCGGCAGCCAACCACCTAAAGATGACCACTTAACATCAGCACCGGGGAAGAAGACGGGACGTGCAGGTATATCGGGCGGGAATAAAAAGCACTCAAAAATATTTAGATAAATTTGCTCTTTACCGTAGGTAATGGCATTCCAACCAAGCAGTATTTCTGAAAGTCTTGTATTGTCGGTGATAGCGGCTATAGAGGGCAATAGTATTATCGCCGCCATTAAAACGCCGATTACCGCCTCAAAGCAAAAGGCTAAAAATCTGCCAAATCCTATTTTAACAGATTTAGATAATAGCCTTGTGAAGAAATAAATTACCGTAAATACAACCATTCCAAAAAAGAAGAAATAATTTGATATTGCACAAATCGCAACACTTAGTGCAAAAATGCCGCGTCGGTTTTCGGTGATTAGAAGTTCTACACCTAAGAGTAAAAGGGGGAAGAAAACCAATGCCTCGTGAAAATGGTTGAAGAAAATATTGTAAACAGAAAAGCCCGAAAAGGCGTAAAGCAAGGCACCAAGTCTAGCCGAGTCTGCCTTTCTTGTAAAACGTCTTATATAAAAATAGGAAGTAAGTGCCGAAAGTGCAAATTTTAATATCAGTAAGGGTGCTACAAGATAAGGTACTATATTATTAGGAAAAAGAAGCGTAAGCCAAAAAAACGGACTACCGAGGAGATAAAAGCTGTAGGAGCCTACAAAATCCACACCTAAATCGGTATTCCAATTCCATCCTATATTACCCTCGCGTATGGCTTTGTGGCACATTTGGTAAAAGGGAATTTGCTGAACATTATAGTCGCCGAAAAACAAAAAATATCCGCCGTCGGCTATAATGTAGGGAACAAAAATTAAGGTCGCCGTCAACAATGCGTAAATAAATGTCGAAACATATTTTTCTTTATGCTCACGCAAGCCCTCGCGTTTCCATTCTGAAAAAACCATACTTTCCCTCACTTTAAAATTAATGTATATAAATGTCGATATTTGTCCTCTTGAATATTATACCAAAAAGAGATATAATATTCAATAGATATAAATATCAAAATTACAGGATGTGATAAAATGAGCCATCATTTTTATGCAATGCTTTCGCGTATGAAAAACATTTATCGTTGGGGGCTAATGCGTAACACAAAGCAGGAAAATTTAAGCGAACACAGTCTTGAGGTGGCTTTTATTGCCCACGCTCTAGCGGTTATTCGTAACCGCCGACTTGGTGGTAATATTAATCCTACAGAGGTTGCTGTTGCCGCCATGTTTCACGATACAACCGAGATTATTACAGGCGATATGCCCACACCCATAAAGTATTATAATCCCGAAATACGCGATGTATACAAGCAAATTGAAGCTGTAGCAAGCGATAGGCTTTTAAGTATGCTTCCCGAAGATTTACGTGAGGATTTTAAACCGTTTTATTATATGGACAACGATACTGCAAGACTTATAAAAGCAGCCGATAAGCTGTCGGCTCTTATAAAATGCACCGAAGAGCTTAATATGGGCAACCGCGAATTTGCCGTAGCTAAAGAATCTACACTAAAGGCAGTAAAAGCTATGCATTTGCCTGAAGTCGAAATCTTTTTAAATGAATTTATTGAAAGCTTTTCGCTACCGCTCGATGAACAGGGAAATAGTTAAAAATTATATAAAAATTATTTTAGAGCCTACATTCTGCTTATTAAAAAACACAAAATTTTAAAAAATTTTAAAAAAAATATATACAGTCGTGTCATTTTATGTTAAAATGCTTACGTTAGTTTAAATTATTATTAAGGAAGTGCTGTTATGAATTTGATTTACAAAGGAAAAACTAAAGATGTTTACGGCCTTGAAAATGGTAATGTTTTGCTAAAATTCAAGGACGACTGCACAGGCAAGGACGGAGTTTTTGATCCAGGCGAGAACTCGGTAGGTCTTACTATCGAGGGTATCGGCAAGGCAAATTTAGAGACATCTATTCTTTATTTCGAGCTTTTGAAAAAGGCAGGTATTAAAACCCACTATGTTTCTGCCGATATTGACAACGCTACTATGGAGGTGCTTCCTGCAAAGGTATTCGGTAAAGGTCTTGAGGTTATATGCCGTTTAGTAGCAACAGGTAGCTTTGTTCGTAGATATGGCGAGTATATTGAAGACGGCACAGTTTTAGAGGGCGGATATGTAGAATGCACCTTTAAAAATGATGCAAAGGGCGATCCGTTGGTAACTGGCGAAGGTCTTGCGGCTTTGGGCGTTATGACACCCGCTATGTTCGAGAGCATGAAGGATCAGACCTTAAAAATCACAAAGATAGTTGCCGACGACCTAAAGAGCATTGGTCTTGACCTTTGGGATATTAAGTTTGAGTTCGGTTACAACAACGGCGAGGTTATTCTTATAGACGAAATTGCTTCGGGCAATATGCGTGTTTATAAGGACGGCAAGATTGTAGAGCCTGTTGAGCTTACAAAGCTTATTTTAAATAGATAATTTTTAAATTATAAAAATTTTAATCCGCTTGAAGCTATAAACTTCAAGCGGATTTTTTGTTGTCCCCTACACCAATAAATTTTTATTTCACCTTAGCACCTTTATAATAATGCTCTAATATCTCTATATAATCGGCACCCTGCTTTGCCATATAGTTAGCACCATATTGGCTCATACCAACGCCGTGGCCGTAGCCTTTTACGTTAAAAATGTATTTGCCGTCTTTATAGTTTACTGTAAAGTTGGTAGAACGAAGCCCTAACTTCTCGCGAAGAGTATTTACCGAAATTTCCTTTTTGCATATTTTTATTTTTTTTACCGTGCCTATTTCGGTCTGTTCGGTCACTTTTATGTCCTCGGCGTTGCCCGAAAACTCTAGTGAGGTGTCTAGTTTTTCATTTAATTCGTCACCTGTAAGCTCTAGTGAAGAAAAGTAATCGGGCGAAAGCTTATCAGAGACGCTGTCAACAGAAACTAGATATTTTATATCTCCGCCCCACACCGCCTTTGCGTTTTCGGTTTTGCCGCTTGAAATGGCGTGATAAAGGGTTAGTGCCACCTCGCCTTTATAGTTTACCGTTTTACCCGAAACGGCCTTTACAGCACCAAGAATTTTATCGGTATAAGCAGCTGCGTTTTCACCCCACTTTTCAGCCGCCGCCTCTTTGGATATATAGGCTTGATCAACATTTGGATCGGTTGAGATATCATATTCCCTGTCCTTGTTTTCGGCTTTTCTTCTAACCGCAAAAGAATATGCCGCTACTGCCTGTGCCTTTAATGCCTCTGTTTCATAAAGGGCGGGCATTTCGGCAGCTACTACACCAAAAACATAGTCCTCGGCAGATATTTTTATTACCTCTTTAGTATCAGCCAGCAAAAGATTAAAGGTTTCGGTTTTAATTTTGGCTTGGGCATATACTGCAGTTGCTTTTTCTTCTACTTTTACTACTTTCCCGTCGGCACTCATTGAAATCAAGGGTGCAACAAGCAAAATTAAGACAAGTGCTAAAGCGGTATAAATCGTGTTTTTCATAAAATCTCCTCTTTTTTATAACTTTTTTGCTTTCTTTCCATTGACTTTCCAAGAAAAATTATGTACAATAATCTTTAGCGTTTTATACTAAACAATATGTGATTTTTTGTTTTTTATTCATTTAAGGAGATTTTTTATGCGTTTTAAAAATATTCGTATATATTTTTATATAGCCTTAGGACTCGGTTTAGCAGTTAGGTTTTTTCAGTATTTTTATACGATGGATTTTGTTACTGGCTTTTTTAAACCCGACTATAAATCAATCGGCATTATTTTAGTTGCCGTTGTTTTTGCAATATCTCTTTCTATGGCGGCAGTGTGTTTTTTAGTTCGCCGTTGCCCTATTAAGCTTCCGCACGTCGGCCATACCGCAGGCTCGTTTGCGTTACTCAATGCTATTGCTATATTGATTGATATAGCCACTCTGCATAACGGCGTTAATGTTCCTGTTTGGCAGGGTATGCTTTTAAAAATAACAGGTGCTTTGGCGGCGGTGTTCTTTGGTGCAATTTTTGTAAAATGCTTAAAGAACTATAAAATTCCGTCTTTGTGCTTTGCGGCTCCTGTTTTATATTATCTAACAAAGCTTATATACTCATTTACAGCAAGCTCGGTATTAGCACTTATAAGCGACCACATTTATACTCTTGTGGCTGAGATTTTTACAGTATTATTTATGCTTGAATTTGCATTGCTTGCAAACAATTTAGGCGGCGAATTAGGCTATAAAAAAATTGCGGCAACAGGTTTTACGGCAGTAATTCTTTCTGCTATTTCCTCTCTACCGCCCATTGTAACATATCTTGCAAACCGCTCGCTTGCGGTAAGAGTTGATTTTTCTTCTGAATTTGTTATGCTTACCACGGCCTGCTTTATATATTGTTTTTTGCGTCGCCATTTTTCAGGCAGAAATTTAAAAAGACGTCATAAACACATAAAACATCGTTCGCATTTGTCGGATGATAAAAAATCAGATAATTTTTATATGGGATAAAAAAACAACCGTCAACAAAGCTAACGCCTCGTTGACGGTTGTTTTTGCCCCTAAACGAATTGACGAGGGCAGGATTTATTTGATTTCATTTGGTGCGACGAGTTTACCGTCCTTTTTTACTTCTATGTGAATATGACTTTCGTCTGCACATTCGCTGGGGATTGTGCCTACCGTTCCCAAAACTCTGCCTGCCGATATGCTTTCTCCCTCACTTACGGCAAGGGTATCAAATCCGCAATACTTTGCCGTTATGCCGTTGCCGTGGTCGATAGTTATACATTTGCCTAAAAGCGAGTCCTCCTCGGTTTCTTTAACCATACCCGATGCACCTGATTTAACCTCACTGCCAAGTCCTGTTAAAATATCGATACCTGTATGAAGCCGCATATCTCCGTAGGTTGCAGAATATTGAAGTGCGGCATCGCTATATCCCTTTAACTGCTCACCTGCAGGCAAGGAAAAAGCAACGGTTGTCGGTGTGTCCTCATAAGGTACATCTTCGACAGGTGTTTCAACCTCTAGAGCAGGCTCTTCCTGCTGCGGCTCGGCTAAAGGCTGATTATCTGGCTGCTCGTTCTGCTCTGGTGCCGGCTCATCCTCAACCGGTGTTACTACCGGCGGGTCTGTCACCTGTGAAGAGGGCGGCGTTTCGGGTGCTTCTTGTGCTTTATTATACCTAGACACCGCAAACCAAGTTATTGCACCTATAGCCACAAGACAAATGGCTATAATAGAGAAAAATCCTACACTTCCCACAGCTTTTGGGAATTTTGATGTTTCATAATATTTCATTTTTGTGTTCTCCTTTAAATATATTAACAACCTGCTTGTACTCATTATCAGATTTTCAATATTAGTATTGTCAATTTTTTTGAAACATATTCTATTAACAAATATTATTAAAAATGTTAAAATGACGTTCATACCCTTGAAACATTTTTAATTTATTATAAACATGTACCAAAAAGGTAACCGCAGCCTTTAGGTACAATTTCCCTTTTGGGAAATTCTCTCCTCAAACCCCTTAAAACAGAGAACAGTCGGCGTAATGCTGACTGTTCTTTGCTTTTATATTGAAAATTTAATTAAAAAGGTGTATATTAAATATATTATTTATATTTTGGAGGTTTTTATGAAAAACAATCTTAAAAATAAAAAACTTTTTTTATTTGATATGGATGGAACTCTTTACCTAGGGGACCAACTCTTTCCATTCACAAAAGAACTTTTAAGAACTATAAAAACGGTGGGCGGCAAATATCTTTTCATGACGAACAACTCCTCAAAAAGCGTTGCGGATTATATAAAAAAACTCGAAAAACTTGGAATTGAGGCTTGTTATGAGGATTTTATAACCTCATCACAGGCAACGGCTTATTACCTTAAAAACAATCATAAAGACGCCACCCTTTACGTTTGCGGTACACAGTCGCTAAAGGACGAGCTTTCAAGCAAGGGTTTTAAAATAACCGAAAATTTAGACGAGGTAGAATGTATTGTAATGGGCTTTGATACCGAGCTTACCTTTAAAAAGCTAGAGGACGTTAGCTTTATGCTTACCACAAGAGATTTGCCCTACATAGCCACAAACCCCGACTATGTGTGTCCTACCGAGTGGGGCAGCGTGCCTGACTGCGGCAGCGTTTGCGATATGATTTTTAATGCGACTGCAAAACGTCCTATAGTAATAGGCAAGCCAA
This sequence comes from Oscillospiraceae bacterium, assembly GCA_015065725.1. Classification (GTDB taxonomy): domain Bacteria; phylum Bacillota; class Clostridia; order Oscillospirales; family Acutalibacteraceae; genus UBA737. Next base: position 4,856 of record SVPV01000010.1, on the reverse strand, counting down.
CACCTTTAATGCCACAGCTTGCAATGCAAAACTTAGGATACACAAAAGAAGAAACGGCAGTTATAGGTGACAGAATATATACCGACGTTTTAAGCGGTATAAATGCAGGTGTTACCGCAGTTCTTGTTATGAGCGGTGAGACCGACGAGAAAATTCTAAATGAATCTGAACAAAAACCCGATATAGTACTTTCCGATTGCGGTGAGCTTATGGAAATTTTAAGGGACCAATAATTATGAATATGGAGTTTTTATATTTTTTAGAGACTATCAGAAATCCATTTCTTGATGCAGTTATGCTTTTTATTACTAGCTTTGGCGAAGAAATGATTTTTATGCTGATTGCAATTTTTACACTTTGGTGTGTTGATAAGTATGAGGGTTATTATCTTTTATTTATAGGTTTTGTAGGCACACAGATAAATCAGCTTTTAAAGGTGCTTTTTAGGGTGCCGCGTCCTTGGGTTAAGGACCCGAAATTTACTGTGGTTGAGGGTGCCGTAGCGGAAGCTACAGGCTATTCTTTTCCAAGCGGACACACACAAAGCTCGGTTGGTACATTTGGCGGTCTTGCACGGTTCAATAAAAACAAGCTTTTGCGAATAATCTGTATTGCTCTTTGTATGCTAGTCCCCTTTTCAAGAATGTATTTGGGTGTTCACACCCCTGCCGATGTCTTAACCTCGGTTGTTATCGCCCTTGCCCTTGTGTTTGTGCTTTATCCGCTCGTTCGCAATTTTTCAAAAAATCCTAAAAATATGCGTATTATGCTGCTTGTTATGTCGGTATGGTCGATAGCACAGGTTTTGTTTATGGAATTTTATGATTTTCCTTTATCTGCCGATGCAGAGCAGCTTTTCAGCGGACTTAAAAACGCCTATAAAATGCTGGGTGCCGTACTTGGCATGTGGGTTGTTTATGAGCTAGACATACGCTACATAAATTTTGAAACCAAGGCTGTATGGTGGGCACAGCTATTAAAGCTTTTAATAGGCATTTCTATTACGCTTGGCATAAAAGAGATTTGCTATTTTATTTTTGCCTTTATACCAAACGAAGCCGCCTCGCGTGTTTTTTCCTATTTCTTTATGGTTTTGTTTGCAGGTGCTGTTTGGCCGCTTACCTTTAAGTTTTTTGGAAAACTCGGTAAAACCAAACAAAAAGACTAAATTGCCTTTAATTTAAAAAGAAAAAACCTCGAACAGTAAACTTACTGTTCGAGGTTTTTAAGTTTAAAATTATTTAGCGTAATCTATTACACGGTTTTCGCGTATAACATTTACCTTTATTTGACCAGGATATTCAAGGTCTGCCTCAATCTTAGCGGCAATTTCGCGTGCCATAATAACCATATTATCATCTGTAACCGCCTCGGGTTTAACAACAATACGAATTTCACGGCCTGCCTGTATTGCATAAGAATCTTGAACACCGCCGAAGGAATTGGCGATTTCCTCTAGCTTTTCAAGACGCTTGATGTAATTTTCAATATTCTCTCTTCTAGCACCTGGACGTGCAGCCGAAATAGCATCAGCCGCCTGAACAATGCAAGCAATAACTGTCTTTGCCTCAATATCGCCGTGGTGAGCGTGAATTGCGTGAACAACAGCATCATTTTCTTTATAACGCTTTGCTACCTCAACACCCAACTGGATATGTGAGCCTTCTTGCTCGTGGTCTATTGCCTTACCGATATCGTGAAGAAGTCCTGCACGCTTTGCAAGGGTTACATCGGCACCCATTTCGGCGGCGATAAGACCTGCCAAATGACAAACCTCTAACGAGTGATTAAGCACGTTTTGACCGTAGCTTGTGCGGTAATGAAGCTTACCAAGCAATTTAACAAGCTCGGGGTGTAGGTTGTGAACGCCTGCATCTATCATAGCGTTTTCACCCTCACGCTTAATTGTTGCCTCAACCTCTGCCTTTGCCTTTGCTACCATTTCCTCAATTCTTGCGGGATGAATTCTACCGTCAAGAATAAGTTTTTCAAGGGTTACACGGGCAATCTCACGACGTACAGGCTCAAAGCTTGAAACGGTAATAGCCTCGGGTGTGTCGTCAATAATAAGGTCAACACCTGTTGCATTTTCAATAGCACGGATATTTCTACCCTCTCTACCGATGATGCGTCCCTTCATTTCGTCATTAGGAAGCTGAACTACCGATACGGTAATTTCAGAAGAGTGGTCAGCCGCACAACGCTGAATAGCATGACCGATAATCTCACGAGCAAGGCTTTCTGACTCGTCCTTAACCTTTTGCTCGTAATCCTTAATTTTAACAGCCTTGTCATGAGAAAGCTCACTCTCAAGCATTTCTAGTAACAATGCCTTAGCCTGCTCTTTTGAAAAGCCCGAAATTCTTTCAAGAATTTCCATCTGGCTACGCTTTAGCTGTTCGCATTCCTCCATTTTTTCGTCTATCAGACGGTTCTTTTCAGCAAGCTTTTCTTCCTTAACTTCAAGGTTGTCTAGCTTGCGTTCAAGAGATTCCTCCTTTTGCTGTAGACGATGCTCTTGTCTTTGAATTTCACTTCTGCGTTCACGCAGGTCTTTTTCTGTTTCTTGACGAAGCTGATGGATTTCATCCTTAGCTTCAAGTAAAGATTCCTTTTTCTTTGTTTCGGCGTTTTTAATGGCTTCGTTTAAAATACGGCGAGCCTCTTCCTTTGCCGAGCCGATGGTGTTTTCGGTAGACTTTTTACGGTAAACAAGTCCGATAACAAAACCAACTATGCCAAGGGCAACAGCCGTAACGCCTAAAATTATCCAATAAATCAAATCGGGCATAAATGCACCTCCTATATAATAAATGCGGAAATTTCCGAAAACCTTTCGGACGGGAGCCGCATATTAATCTCCCGCGATATAATCATTTGTAAAGCGAAAAACAGTAAAACCCCGTTTATCACAACCCCAAAAGTTCGCCAAACCGTTTGGGTTATTAACAGCAGACCCTCAGTCTTATCAATAAAAACAAGCCTAAAGCCCTACCGATAAAAACAATAATCTATCCTTAATATTTTAACACCATACAGGTCAACTGTCAAGATTTACATAATCCATTTTTTTGATTTTTACGCCTTTTTCGACATATATGCCTCTAAACGATAAATAGGCTGACCTAAATCCAAAAACTTCTGCTCGTATTCGGTTACAATGTTGCCCTCAAACGAGCTGTTATGTAAATCAAAGGTAAGATTTTTAATTGCAAAGCCGTTTTGGCTTAACTGCTCAATAGAAAACTCAAAAAAGTGCATATTGTCTGTCTTTTGGTGAATTTCTGCATCCGCCTTTAAAAGCCTTTTGTATCTTTCTAAAAACACCGCGTGTGTCAGGCGGTGAGAAGCATAGGTGTTTTTTGGGTACGGACAGGAAAAGTTAAGAAAAAGCCTTTCTATAGAGCCTGCTTTTAAATATCTTTCAAGATACTCTGCCGAGCCGTGTATAAACCTTAAATTAGAAACGTTTTCTGCTTTTGCCGCCTCGCAAGCCGCAACTATTACGTTGGAATCCTTTTCCATTGCTAAAAGATTGATTTCGGGGTGTCTTTTTGCATACTCTACCGCAAAACGCCCCTTTCCGCAACCTATTTCTAGGTAAAGCGGTGCTTTTCTTCCGAACCAATCGGAAATATCTATATATTCTGTATTTTCTATAGTGCTGTTAAAATTTCTGTCCTCACTTCTTAATACAAATAAAATATCTTTTACTGCATCAAGACGCTCGTCAAGATGCTTTTTTTTACGCATTCTCATACTTTTCTCCCCGTTAAAGCTGTTTTTTAAAACATTAATTATTTTAGCACAATTTCATCACTTTTTCAAGACAGCAATACCAATAATGATTGTAGTTAGTCGAAACGCTTTTAAGCGTTTCGATAAGCCGCTTTGCAAGTGGCTTTAGCAAAATTAAATTCTAATATTTAATTTTGCACTACACTCATTCGGGTGGGAAGGGACAAATTTTTACTAAAAATTTGTCGCAAAATCAAAGATTTTGTGGCGAAACAAAATTGTTTCGCCTAACCTATTCCATTATCACAACTGCCTTAAAGCTACATAAAATATACTAGCTGCAAAAAATTTACAGAAAATATTGTTATGTTTGATTAAAGCCTTGATTTTGCGGCAAAAATATAAACGCAAAATAAAACTTAAAACTTTTTCGGAGAGTGAAACACAAATGAACATAAAACGCGGAGAAATTTATTATGCAGATTTAAGTCCGGTTATCGGTTCCGAACAGGGAGGAGTTCGTCCCGTACTTATAGTTCAAAACGATGTCGGAAATAAGTATAGCCCCACCGTTATAGCGGCGGCAATTACCAGTCAGCACGATAAAACAAATCTGCCCACACATATAAAGGTGCAGGCAGAGGGTTGCGGACTTCAAAAGGATTCAATTGTTCTGCTTGAACAGGTCAGGACCATAGATAAACGCCGCCTTAAAGAAAAAATGGGAACTTTAGATATAGGCTCTATGGATATGGTAGATAAGGCACTGTCGGTCAGTTTTGGCCTTGGAAGTGTAACATAAATTTAAATAAGAATATTAAAAGCGGGCGACCGATGGTCGCCCGCTTTTAATGTCTGTGTAAAGCACACCTTTCTTCTTACATTTTACTTAAAAAGATACACAAAAACCATCTGCATATCTTTTTTATTGTGGCTTTACATTTTGGTTGTAATGTGGTATCATATAACCATACCACACTAAATTTTAATACGATAATTTTTTGTGTCCGTGAGGGAGATACTACCTTGGTAAAAGGTGTTCTCTCTTTATTCCCTTGCGGATATTTATCGGTGTAGTGTGGTAGCGAAACCGAGGGAAACACTTTTTCGGCACACCC
>SVPV01000009.1 GCA_015065725.1 Oscillospiraceae bacterium | reverse complement strand
TTTAAGATGGAGGCTGCCAGCGAGGTTGGTGTTAACCTTAAGCAAGGTTATAACGGCGACTTAACATCTAAGCAGGCTGGTTCTATCGGCGGTCAGATGGTTAAAAAGATGATTGAATCTTACGAAAATAGCATGAAGTAAGATTTTTGTTTACTACGGGAGATTTTCGTTTAAGAAAATCTCCCTCTTTATATTTTTGTATAAAACGTATGTTTTGTGAGAAAATTACTACTAAAGGAGTTGAATTTATGATAGATAAAATTTGTTTGGCACTTTCAATAATAGGCTCGCTTAACTGGGGACTTGTTGGATTATTCCAGTTTGACCTAGTTGCCTGGTTATTTGGTGGCAGCGATGCGATACTAAGCCGAATAATTTACACGGTAATTGCACTTGCTGGCATTTGGTGCATTTCGTTGTTGTTCCGAAAAAAATGTCATGACTAATTCAAAAAAACTGAAGAGCATATAAGTATTCACAACTATAAAATTATACTAAACGGACAAAAAGCATTCTATGATGGTTTTTAATTCTATCATAGAATGCTTTTTTAATATAATAATTAACTTCCAAAACACTATTTTTAAAACTTATTCGTCATCAATCACTATATTTTTAGATTTAACAATATTTACAATTGACAAAACAATTAAAGCTACAAAGAGCATAATTGCTATTATAATTAACAAATGGCTAAACGTAAACTGAAAACCTTTATTTTGTTCGATAATAAAACTGTTAAACACTTCTTGCTCTAATTGCTTATCAGCATCTGACGGTATAAAAATAGAAAGTTTATAGGTTTTACCGTCGACAACCGTAATATACTGGGTTACTGTATAGACGCCACCGCTATCCTTATGTGCCTCTACTATTTTTATAAACTTAAAGTCGTTATTTTTAACAACTGTTATATTAGATTCATTTTCAGCATCTTTAACCGTTAAAAAAGATTCACCTAGGGTTATAAGGTCTGCTTCCTCAAAATTATTGAAGTTAATAGTTTTTTTAGAAAATTCATCCTCTTTAGAAGATAATTTGATTTGAGTAGTGTTGCCATCATCAACAGCCAAAAGCTTATATTCACCGTCAGAAAAATAGCTCTTTAAATTTTCTGCAGAAATTCCGACCTTTTTTGAAAAATCGGACAAATCGTCCTTAGAGGTCACAACGGTAAATCGGTCAGGTATATCTATAGAAAAGCCGTCATATTGCTTGGCAGACACAGTTATCACACCAAAAATCACAGAGAATAACAGAAAAACAGTAAGCAGACAACTTAAAAATCTTTTCTTACTCATCACAAACACCGTTTTGTCTTTTTGCAGCGGTAAGAGTATTTTGCATAAGCATTGCAATTGTCATAGGTCCTACACCGCCGGGGACCGGTGTAATTGCAGATGCTTTTTCTTTTACGTTTTCAAAATCAACATCACCGCAAAGTCTACCATCTATACGGTTCATACCAACGTCAATTACAACAGCACCCTCTTTAACCATATCTGCCGTTACAAATTCAGCCTTACCTACAGCCGCAACAAGAATATCAGCCTCCCTACAGATTTCGAGCAAATTCTTTGTTCTGGAATGACAGATTGTAACCGTACCGTTTTTATGTAGTAAAAGCATACCCATTGGCTTACCTACAATATTTGAACGGCCGATAACAACACAAGTCTTACCTTCGACTTCAATACCCTCATATTTAAGCATTTCCATAATACCTGCAGGTGTACAGGGTACAAAATCATAATCACCAATCATAATTCTGCCGACATTATGCGGATGAAAGGCATCTACATCCTTTTCTGGTGATATAGCATTAATAATAATTTTTTCATCTAAATGCTTTGGTAGCGGCAACTGACAAAGAATACCGTTTACACTTTTTTCTTCATTAAGAGTGTTAATAAGTTCTAACAGTTCTTCCTCGGTTGTATCAGCATCAAGTGCGTACTCCATAGAACGAATACCAAGCTGCTCGCAAGCCTTTTTCTTATTCGCAACATAAATTTTCGATGCAGGGTCTTCACCAACAATAATAACTGCAAGACCAACCGAAATTCCTTTACTGTTTAGTATAGCAACCTCGTTTTTTACGCGTTCTTTAACGGCTGCAGAAATTTCTTTTCCGTCTATTAGCTTATACATAATTAATCCTCCACAATGTCAGTTGTATTTTCCTCAAAACTATCACTAGAGCTTTCGGCGTAAATAGGGATATATTCACCCTTATTCTCTTTAATTTTTGAGCGTACAACAAATATAATAACAGCACAAGCGACACACAATACAATTGATAGCAAGAAAGAAACCTTAAACACACCAATCATAAGGCTATCTGTACGTAATAATTCGATTATAGCTCTACCAAACCCGTACCATACGCCGTACATAAGTGTAATTTCACCGCTAAAGTTTCTTTTTTTACTCAAATAATGTAAAACAATCGCACCCGAAATACACCAAACTGATTCGTATAAAAAGCATGGATGAACAAGGCCTTCGCCCATTTCACTTATTGTGCGGGCACTTTGCATACCCCACCAGCTACTGCCTGTAAAGCTACCGTAGGCCTCTTGATTTATAAAGTTACCCCATCTGCCTATACCTTGTCCGATAAGAAAGCCAATAGCGGCAATATCAAACATATCAAGTATTTTAAGCTTGCGTATTTTACACATTAAAGCACCAATTAAAAAAGCACCTATAACGCCGCCGTAAATAGCAAGACCCGAAAAGCCCGATGAATCGCCAAAGCCAAAAAAATCACCGATAGAGGTAAGCTTCTCACCGTCAAAAATCAAGTAATATGCCCTAGCACATAAAATTGCCAAGGGTGTTGTAACAAGTGCTACATCAAGCATACGGTCGGTTTCTATATTAAAAGTCTTTGCATTACGCATAGCGTACAAAATAGCCGCCAAAAAGCCTGCTGCAATAATAATACCGTACCAGTAAATGTCCCAACCGTTACCTATCGGCAAGGTAAAAGCGATAGGCTTTAAGGTGAAGTTGAGTCCAAACAAATAAACCTCATAAGCCATTAGTCTTTTCCTCCGTTTTAGGTTTAATAACAGATAAAACAGCATTATCCGCATCAAACAAATCAAGTCTTTTATAGACATCTTCTGCCGTAACAGAGCGTAATAGTTTTAATTCTTCAAACAAATCACTATCGGTCATAGCACATTCAATCAACTGCATGGCTAATCCCTCAACACTGTTGAAACGGCGAATAGCGTCACCATACATACCGCATCTTACAGCAGACAACAGTTTTTTATCTATTCCCTCTACCCTAATACGCTCTATTTCTTTTGAAATTTCTTCCGCTACACGTTTAGGATTAGTGGATTCGCCCTCAAAAATTACTGCGGCATAGCCGTGACCTGTAAAATATTCGGTGCCAAATTCATCATTAATAAGTCCCTCACGTATAAGACGTGCATAAAGGGGCGATGCTTCACCGCAAATAAGTTCTAAAAGAAGTGATGCACACACTTTACTCTTGAGTCTTCTATTCGGAGAGCCTATTTTTTGCTTGTATCCATAACAGAACATAGGCATTGCAACCTCTAAAGACTGCTCAACATAATTAGAAACCACACCCTGCGGCTCCGAAAATTCGCCGCGTTCAATAGTAACGGGTGGTTTATCGATAATTGATGCCTCAATCTGCTTTAAGACCTTTTCGCTATCCACATTACCAACAACGCAGATAAACATATTGGAGGGATTGTAAAAGGTATCATAACAATCGTAAAGTAATTTGGCATCAATTTTAGCAATAGAGTCAACTGTTCCTGCAATATCGATTTTTACAGGGTGGTTATGATACATACAGTCAAGCATATTAAACATAACACGCCACGAAGGACTGTCATCATACATACGTATTTCCTGACCGATAATTCCCTGCTCTTTAGCAACAGTTTCCTCAGTAAAATACGGGTGCTGTACAAAATCAAGCAATATTTCAAGATTATCGTAAAACCTATCAGAGCAAGAAAACAAATAACAGGTTCTATCAAACGAAGTAAATGCGTTAGCATAACCGCCTGTTTGTGCATATCTTGTAAAGGCGTCACCGTCTTCGCTTTCAAAAAGCTTATGCTCTAAAAAGTGAGCAATACCCTCAGGCACCGTAATCATTTCTTCGCCGTTTTTTGAGAACATAGTATCTATAGAGCCGTACTTAGTACCAAAAACCGCATAAGCCGACGAATATCGCGGTTTTTCCATTATATAAACTGAAAGTCCCGAAGGAAGTACAGCTTTAATGTAACTTTCACCTATTGGATTTTCATATCTTATCTTTTCCATAGCTTACTTCCTTTCTTGTACTTTATTAGGCATTAGCTTATATACCGTGTGCAGTTTTACACCCTTTGCGGTATTTACAATGTCATCACGACTTATAAAATCGAGTTTATCCGCTAATGCTTCGGGCGATAAAACATCTTTATCAAACGCACGCAGTGAATACCAAGCATCTATTGAGGCTTGACTGTCGTTATAGGTGTTAAGCGAATCCTTAAGACTTTTTATTGATGACTCAAACTCAAAATCGGAGAATTCACCCTTTTTAACAATATCAAGCTGATTTAAAATTTCTTTTTCTGCCTTTTCAAAGTTCTGTGCCTCTACACCCGAATCCACAGTCAGAAGTCCCTTAGCTCTAACAGATGATGCACTGCAATAATAACAAAGACTCATTTTTTCACGTACATTACTAAACAGCCTTGAATAAGGACCGCCGCCGAAAATATCGGTCATAACCATAAGCGGAATTGCAGAATCGGAATTACCGTAAACCTCACTCGAAAATCCCATAACAAGCTTACCCTGTGCAACCTCCATCTTCTCGGTAATTGTATTAACCTTACTCGCAGGTTTTGTAGGTAGCGTTTTTGAGCAGTCAGTAATATTTTCGCGGTCTAACAAAGAAAACTTATCTCTAATTTGTTCAAAAAGTCCGCTTGGCATTACCGAAGATACCACTTGTACACGTGTATATGCAGATTTTAGCATATTAACCCAAGCTTTATAAAGGGATTCACCCGTAATGGCATTTACATCCATCTCGGTGCCGCACTTTGGAACGCCGTAATTATCATTCTTGTACATTTCCTCAATCAAGCGGTTTTTAGCATATATACGTTTTTCGCTGATTTCACTTCTAATATGCTCAATAGCCTTACGTTTCTCGCGGTTTAAGTCCTCATGGCAAAAAGCATTATTAATAACTTTAGGTTCAAAAACAAGACTTAAAAGCAATGAGCAAGCCTCATCAACTAAATTTTCGGGGTCAATAGCAAAAAAGTCATTTATAACAGACACCGAAACCTTTAATAGCTGAAAATCACCCGTCTTTTCACAGCTAGCCTCAAGTCTTGCACCGTAAAGCTTACTAAGTTTATAGTTAAGCTTTGAAAAATCAGGATATTTCTCACTGCAAGTGGTAAGAACAAACGGCAGCAACGCGTTGTTGGCTACAGATTCCTTTAAAAACGGTAAATAAAAATTAAAGGAAATTAGCGTTGTGTTAAAACGGTCATTTTCAATAAACATACCGTCTACACCGTTTGAAATTGAAGTTAATTTTACAGACATTTTTTACCTCCGTAGAATTTTAGTGAAAGGCTAATCAAAATAAAACATATTCTAAAAACTATAATTCATGTTATTATACCACACTTTAAGGCAAAATAACAACAATTTCCTTGAATATATTTTAATAAATTATTAATTAAATGAAAATATTATAACAAAAAATTGCAATTTTTAATATTTCATGTTAAAATAATAACAAATTATGGCATTGGCGGTGATTTCTTGAAGATAAAATTAAAAAGCAAGCGTGGTATACGTATACAAACGAGAATAATAGTTTCAGGCTTATTAATTATTATTCAGTTAGCCGCACTATATGTTTTTGCCGCAAATATATCCTCCATTTCAACAAATCTTTATAAAATCGCAACCGCCATATCGGTAATTACGGTTATTTTTATGCTAAACAGACGCGGTAACCCAAGCTACAAAATTATGTGGATTTTGTTTATACTGCTTTTACCTATTTTTGGTATATCTGTCTATCTGCTTTGGGGTACGGGTACGGTTTTCCCTTTTATGAAAAAAAGGCTTAAACTGTGTGAATCGCATTATGTTCCGCTACTTAAAAATGACAAAGAAATTTATAACAAGCTTAACTACCACGACTTTTTACACTCAAGACAGGCGGCATATTTAGAGCATGAATCGGGATATCCGCTATATACAAATTCAAATGTTGAATATCTGTCGCCCGGTGAAAAATTCTTACCTCGCTTTTTAGAAGAACTCGAAAAGGCTCAAAAATATATTTATTTAGAGTTTTTCATTGTAGCCGAAGGTGTTATGTGGGAGCAGATTTATAAAATCCTTGTAGAAAAAGCGTCACAGGGTGTTGAAGTTAAGCTTTTGTTTGACGATTTTGGCTCGATAAAACGTCAGCATAAGGATTTTATCTCTAGACTTCAAAACAACAATATAGAGGTTGCAATTTTTAATAAGATAACCCCCTCACCCAGTCTTTTTGTAAACAACAGAAATCACAAAAAAATCGTGGTAATTGACGGTAAGGTTGCAGTAACAGGCGGTCTTAATCTTGCAGATGAATATATAAACGAATTCGAGCGTTTTGGTTATTGGATGGACTGTGCCGCAATCATTAAAGGTGATGCGGTCAAAAGCTTTCTAGCTATGTTCTGCTCTACTTGGGAGTTTACTACGGGTAAACGAATTGATATGATATCTCATATTGCGGAAAACACTATAGAAAATCATAGCTTCGTTCTTCCCTACTGTGACGACCCACTTAACGATTCAAATCCCGCCGAAGGAATTTATATGCAAATATTAAATTCCGCACAAAAATATGTTTATATAACAACCCCGTATCTTATAATCGACAGTGCAATGATTACCACACTATGCCAAGCCTCAAAGTCGGGAATTGACGTAAAAATTATAACTCCGCATATTCCTGATAAATGGTATGTGCATCCTGTTACTCAATACAACTATTTAGAACTGCTCGAAGCGGGTGTTAAAATCTATGAATACACCCCCGGTTTTATACATTCAAAATTATTTGTATCCGATGATACAGTAGCAACAATAGGAACTGTTAATATGGACTACAGAAGCTTTATGCTTCACTTTGAATGCGGCGTATGGATGTCGTGTCCCGAAACTGCTATTGAAATTAAGGACCATTTTAACAAGATGCTTGAAGAGTCAGAAGAAATAGTGCTTGAAAGATGGAGAAAACGCGGTGTTTTCAAGCGTTTTAAGCAGGCAATACTTCATATTTTTGCACCGTTTATGTAAATTTTCGTTAATATTCTAGGAGGTTTTATTATGAAAAAGTTTTTTAAGGTTTTGTTATCGATTTTTAGTTTCTTTGCTACTGCAGTGGGTTTGCTCGCAATTGTGGATAAGCTTACAAACAAAAACCGTATAGACGGCGATTATCTTGATTGCAGTAAAACGGAAGAAAACGTAGACTAAACTCATATCAAACATATAAAAAACGGCTGTCACTCTTAATTCTCTGTGATAGCCGTTTTTTATTATTATTTACCTTAAAAAGCTTTGTTTATTAATAAATTTTACATTATTTTGTTTATTTTGTACATATTTTTAATCTTTTATACTTATAACTAATACTTGAAAATTGTTTGAGAATATTATATTATATAATGTATAAAATAATAGTATAATTTTTTATGGAGATGTTTGTATGGCAACAAAATACACCGTTTCGCAAATAGCATCATTAATAGAAAGAAAACTCTCACACAACTTCGGCGTAACACCCGAACAGGCATCTGATGAGGTTTTCTACAAAGCTTGTGTTCTTTGCCTTTTGGATATTATGAGCGAACGCAGAGCAAATTTCAAAAAATCAGTAAACGAGCAAGAGGCTAAAACTGTTTACTATTTAAGTATGGAATTTTTAATGGGCAGAAGTCTAAAAAACACCCTGTTTAATTTAGACCTTACCGACACCATGGAAAAGGCTCTTAATAAATTTAAGGTAAAGCTAAGCAAGCTTTACGATTTTGAACCTGATGCTGGTCTTGGTAACGGCGGTCTAGGACGTCTTGCCGCCTGCTTCCTTGACGGTCTTTCAAGCGGCAGCTACTCGGCTATGGGTTACTGTATACGTTATGAGCTTGGTATATTCCGTCAAAAGATAATCGAGGGTTGGCAGACCGAAATGCCTGATTTTTGGCTACCAGGCGGTGGTGTTTGGCTAGAGCAACGCCCTGCATCTGCAGTTGATGTTAATTTCGACGGTAGAATTAACGAGTGGTGGGACGGTTCATATCACCATATCGAACATACCGATTATAAAACCGTTCGTGCTATGCCCTATGACCTTATGGTTGCAGGCAAGGACGGTAAAACTGTAAATGTTCTACGTCTTTGGAGTGCTGAATGTCAGGATTTCGATATGTCTGCTTTTAACCAAGGCGACTATGTACGAGCACTTGAACAACGTGCTATGACCGAGGCAATTTCTAAAGTTTTATATCCCGAAGACAATCATATTGAGGGTAAATCACTTCGTCTTCGTCAGCAATATTTCTTGGTATCAGCATCAATACAAGATATTTTAAACAGACACCTGCGTAAATACAACACGCTTGATAACCTACCCGAAAAGGTAGCTATTCACATAAACGATACCCACCCCACCCTATCTATTCCCGAACTTATGAGGTTTTTACTTGATGAGTGCGGTTACGCTTGGGAAAAGGCTTGGGACATTGTAACAAGAACAGTAGCTTACACTAACCATACCATTATGTCCGAAGCACTTGAATGTTGGCAGGAAAGTCTTTTCAAAGAAAGACTTCCCCGTATTTATCAGATAGTTAAGGAAATTGACCGTCGTTACCGTGCAAGTGTATTAGCACAAACGAACGATTTAGAGCTTGTAGAGCGTACTGCTATTTTAGAAAACGGTGTTGTTAGAATGGCAAATCTTTGTGTTGCTGCTTGCCATACCGTAAACGGTGTTTCAAAGCTACACAGTAAAATAATTACAGATGAGCTGTTTAATGATTATTATAAATTAACACCCGAAAAATTCACAAACGTTACTAACGGTATTGCACACAGGCGTTGGCTTTGTCAGGCAAATCCCGAGCTTACTAAATATTTAACCGAAACTATTGGCGACGGATTCATTATGAATGCTGCCGAGCTTGAAAAATTAACAGCTTTTGCTGACGATAGTTCCGTACTTTCAAGACTTCGTGAAATCAAGCGTAGCAATAAAGAGCGTTTTTCAAATTACGTTAAAGATAATATAGGTATTACGCTAGACCCCGATTCTATTTTTGATATGCAGGTAAAAAGACTGCACGAATACAAGCGTCAGCATCTTAATGCACTTCATATTATATCGGAATATCTTTATATAAAGAACAATCCAAATGCACCTTTTACACCTAAAACCTATATTTTCGGTGCAAAGGCAGCTCCTGGATATTTATTTGCAAAAGAAATTATACAAATGATTTGTCAGCTTCAATCGTTAATTAACAACGACCGTACTGTAAACGATAAGCTTAAAATATTATTCCTTGAAGATTACCGTGTTACTATGGCAGAGCTTATGATTCCTGCCGCAGATATAAGCGAGCAGATTTCATTAGCATCTACCGAGGCTAGCGGTACGGGAAATATGAAGCTTATGATGAACGGTGCGATTACTTTAGGCACCGAGGATGGTGCAAATGTAGAAATACACTCTGCTGTCGGTGACGATAACATCTTAATATTCGGTATGCAAACTCCCGAAGTATTGGCACTTCAAAAAGCAGGATATTCACCTATAGAGTATTACAACAACAATGCAGACCTACGCCACTCACTTGATTTTATAAGAAAAGGAATTGCAGGCAAACAATTCGACAACATTTATAACACACTTAAGAATGTTGATCACTATATGGCACTTGCGGATTATGCCGACTACTGCCTAGTACAGAAAAAAGCGACCGACCTTTACAACAAGCCTGAGGTTTGGAGTAAAATGTCACTTATGAATATCGCGAAGTCGGGCATATTTGCCGCAGACCGTTCTATCGACGACTACGCTAAAAACATTTGGAATATTGAGCCTGTAAAATAAATTATGGAATATTATCCTTTTGATTCACGAAAAAAACTATATAAAAGCCATATTGGTGCCGTAGCCGAAGACCAAACTCTTCGGCTACGGCTTTTGCTGCATAATGATGCAAAGGTTAAGGCTTGTTATTTAGTTATAAGGCGTGATGATGAGTATGAAGCCACAGAAATACTTTTAACAAAAGGCGAAAATCTTGATGATTACAGCTTTTATGAGTGTGAATTTTCGCTTGAAACAGGTCTTTATTGGTACTCTTTTAGATACACTAGCGATTACGGTGAATATTATGTAACTAAAACAGATACTTCACTTGGCATCGTTTCTAATAATGGCGGTTGGTGGCAACAGACTGTATATGATAAAGACTATACTACACCCGATTGGCTTAACGGCGGTATAATATACCAAATATTCCCTGACAGATTTTATTATTCGGGCAAGGTGAAGAAAAACGTACCTGATGACAGATATATAGTTGACGATTGGTCAAAGCAACCCGAACATAAACAAAACTGCGGAAAATGCGAGCTTGGTAACGATTACTATTGCGGTGACCTTAAAGGAATTACAGAAAAACTTCCATACCTTAAATCATTAGGGGTAAACATAATATACTTAAATCCAATTTTTGAAGCACATTCAAACCACCGCTACAACACTGCCGATTATATGGCTATAGACTCTCTTTTGGGTGATGAAAAGGATTTTATGTTACTTTGCGAAAAAGCCCATAAAAGCGAAATTAAAATAATATTAGACGGTGTTTTTTCTCATACAGGTGAAGATAGCCGATATTTTAATAAAAACGGCAGATACGACACTTTAGGTGCATACAATTCACCCGATTCGCCCTACCGATATTGGTTTGATTTTAAATCCTACCCTGATGACGTTAAAACTTGGTGGGATGTAAAGGGACTTCCCGAAACCATAGAAAACAACCCCGATTTTACCGAGTTTATTACAGGGGAAAATGGAGTTTTACGCCATTGGTTAAGGCTTGGTGCTGACGGTTGGCGTCTTGACGTTGCCGACGAATTACCTGACGAGTTTTTAGATAAAATAAGAACTGCCATAAAAACTGAAAATCCAAACGCTTATATTCTAGGCGAAGTTTGGGAAGACGCTTCAAACAAAATAAGCTACAACAAACGAAGACGGTTTTTGCTAGGCAAACAGCTTGATTCTGTTATGAATTATCCCTTTGCCGACGCTATAGTTGATTTTATAAAGAACCGAAATTCAAACAAACTTGTTAATACTGTACTTAACATTACAGAAAATTATCCGCAAGCGAGTGTTAATTGCCTTATGAACCATTTAGGCACTCACGACACTATGCGGATTATAACAAGGCTAGGCAGTAAAAATCCTGATATTAAAGAAAGAAGTGTACAGTCGGTTACACATTTAAGCAAGGAAGAATACCAGTACGGCTTAAAGCTTTTAAGACTAGCTGCCGTTATTCAGTATACCCTGCCAGGTATCCCCTCTCTTTATTACGGTGACGAAATAGGACTTGAGGGCTACGGCGACCCGTTTTGCAGAGGAGCATTTGATTGGTCAAAAACCGACTCCCCCCTCACAAAGTTTTATAAAACCTTAGGCAAAATCAGAAATTCTGCCTGTGTATTTAAAAACGGTGAATTTATACCGCTTAAAGCCGAAGACGGATTTTTAGTATATGAGCGTAGGACTGATAACTCTTTATCGTTAACTGCAGTAAACTGTACCGATAAATCTATAGAGTTTACCCTACCCGCTGATTATAATAAACACAAAACAAATTTAGACGGAAGTATTAAAAATAGTAAGCTGTATTTACCTCCGTTTTCTGCCGAAATATTAATTTAAAGCACAAAAAAGCTGTCGGTTTCAGTCAACCGACAGCTAAATTTTTATAGTTTAAAAATTTATAATACCTAAATGCTCTAAAAGTATTTTAAGTCCCATAAGTATCAGTACTATACCGCCTGCCATTTCGGCTTTTGATTTATACTTAACTCCGAACACATTACCAATTTTAACACCAACTGCTGAAAGCAGGAATGTAATAACACCGATAAAGCTTACTGCAGGTGCAATAGTAACATTTAAAAACGCAAAGGTTACACCCACAGCCAAAGCGTCAATGCTAGTAGCAACCGCTAGCGGAAGCATTGCTTTAAATGTGAAAGAATCATCTAGTTCTTCGCATTTCTCCATTGATTCCTTTATCATGTTAGCACCAATCAGTGTCAATAATCCAAAAGCTATCCAGTGGTCAAAGCTTTCGATAATAGACCTAAAATTCACACCTAGAAAATAACCTATTAGTGGCATAAGTGCCTGAAACCCACCAAAATATGTACCTACAATCAAAAGATGTTTTCTATTTAACTTTTCAACAGACAGACCTTTACATATTGCTACTGCAAAAGCGTCCATAGAAAGACCGATCGCAATAACAAAAAGTTCCCACAAACTCATATTTTACCTCACGTAACATATACCCGATACCTATTAAATAAGTATCGGGTATGTTTATTAAATATGACTTAAAATATCTTCTTTACTTCTAACACCTATCAGCTTATCATAAGCCTCACCATTTTTAAAAAATAATAAGGTAGGTATGCTTTCAATCCCAAATAGTGTAGCTAAAGAAATCTCCTCATCGACATTTACCTTTCCAACCTTTATGTTGGAGTTTTCCTCTGCAATTTCATCAATAACGGGACCGAGCATTCTGCAAGGACCGCACCACTCTGCCCAAAAATCAAGAATTACAGGCACTGTGCTATTGATAACTTCATTTTCAAAATTATCCTTACTAATTTTTAAAACAGACATTTTTTAACATCCTCTCAATCCTTTGATTTATAATAAAGTCTACAATGGCAGTAACCCTCAAAATCAGGGTCTGCAATTTGTTTTTTAAACTCTTCACAAATGCACTTATATTCCTCTTTTTTACCAACCCTGCAAGGACAGTATCCGCCTTTTAAGCGAAGTCCCTCTTTAATTCTTACAACCGTATCCTTGTCGTCGTTAAATCTTACTGCCATAGTTTTCACCTCTATTATTAGGATTTACTTGAATTTTAATAATATTAACTAGAATTAAAACAAATTAATAAGCCTTACCCCAATAAAGCATATGTTTTGCGGGTTTGCCACAGCATACACACTTGCCGTCAAGCTCTTCCTGCTCAAACGGAATACAACGTGAGGTTACGCCTGCCTTTTCCTTTAAAGCGTCCTCGCACTCACGCTCACCGCACCACATAGCACGAATAAAGCCTGGCTTGTTTTCCGCAATTTCAATCATTTCGTCTAAACTGCGAGCATCGTAGGTCATTTCCTCCCTACGCTCTAAAGCCTTGTTGTAAAGACCCTCGTGTACCGCATTAAGAAGCTCGGGGATACGCTGTGCCAATTCCTTAATCGGAACTACAGTCTTTTCCCTATTATCACGGCGAACAACCACACAGTTACCATCTGCAATGTCACGCGGACCTACCTCTATACGAAGCGGAACACCCTTCATCTCATATTCCGCGAACTTCCAACCTGGTGTTTGGTCGCTATCGTCAAGCTTTGCACGGCAAACAGTCTTAATATCCTCAAACATAGCATTGGCAGTTTCTAAAACACCCTCTTTATGAGAAGCAATAGGAACAATAACAGCTTGAATAGGTGCTACAGGCGGAGGCAAAACAAGACCGTTATCGTCACCGTGTGTCATAATAATAGCACCGATAAGACGTGTTGTTGTACCCCAAGATGTTTGGAACGGATGTGTAAGATTATTATTTTTATCGGTAAATGTAATATCAAACGCCTTTGCAAAACCATCACCGAAATAGTGTGATGTACCGCTCTGCAAAGCCTTACCGTCGTGCATTAAAGCTTCAATAGTATAAGTGTCCTCGGCACCTGCAAAACGCTCTTTAGCGGTCTTTACACCCTTAACAACAGGCATTGCAAGACACTCTTTAGCAAAGCGTGCATAAACATTAAGCATTTGTATTGTTTCTGCCTTAGCTTCCTCACTTGTTGCGTGAAGAGTATGTCCCTCCTGCCACAAGAATTCACGCGAGCGAAGGAAAGGACGGGTTGTCTTTTCCCAACGAACAACGCTACACCACTGATTATAAAGCTTTGGTAAATCGCGGTATGAATGCACAATATTTTTAAAGTGGTCACAGAAAAGTGTTTCAGAGGTAGGACGAACACAAAGCCTTTCCTCTAGCTTTTCTTCACCGCCGTGTGTTACCCAAGCAACCTCGGGTGCAAAGCCTTCTACATGATCCTTTTCCTTTTGTAAAAGACTTTCGGGAATAAACATCGGCATATAAACGTTTTCGTGACCTGTTTCCTTGAACATTCCGTCCATTAGACGCTGTATGTTTTCCCAGATTGCATATCCGTAAGGACGGATAATCATACAACCCTTAACAGAGGCATAATCGATAAGCTCTGCCTTAATTACAACGTCAGTATACCATTTTGCAAAATCTTCGTCCATAGAGGTTATGGACTTTACCATTTTTTCATTAGCCATTTTATCACCGTATCTGTTCTTTATCTTTAGAATAAACTTTGTTTATGATAACACAAATTTTCCCTTTGTTCAACTATAATTTTCTTTTTAGCATATAATATTATAAAAATTACCTTAATAGTCGCCAAAAATAACCTTATTTTTCATTATTATGTTAAAAAAATGCTTTTAATTAAAAAAACACTTTATTTTTTGCCAATAATTTGATATAATATTTTAGCTGCCTAGATTTCTAGGCTGAAATCAGTTATCAATTTGGATAGAAATATTTTTTAGGAGGTTGACTTAATATGAGTCACAAGTATGTTTACCTTTTTAGTGAAGGCGACGCTAGCATGCGTGAGCTTCTTGGCGGTAAGGGTGCTAACCTTGCAGAAATGACCAAAATCGGTCTTCCTGTTCCACAGGGATTCACCGTAACCACAGAGGCTTGTACACAGTACTATGAGGATGGCAGAAAAATCAACGATGATATTCAGGCACAAATAATGGAATACATCGACAAAATGGAAGGCATCACCGGTATGAAGTTCGGTGATAAGGAAAATCCCCTTCTTGTTTCTGTTCGTTCAGGTGCTCGTGCATCTATGCCTGGTATGATGGATACTATCCTTAACCTTGGTCTTAACGAAGAAGTTGTTGAAGTTATGTCTGCTAAATCCGGCAATCCCCGTTGGGCTTGGGACTGCTACAGAAGATTTATTCAGATGTATTCTGACGTAGTTATGGAAGTTGGTAAGAAGTATTTTGAAGAGCTTATCGACAAAATGAAGGAAGTTAAGGGTGTTACACAAGACGTTGACCTTACTGCTGATGACCTTAAGGAGTTAGCTAGTCAGTTTAAGGCTGAATACAAGAACAAAATCGGCAAAGACTTCCCCACTGACCCCAAAGAGCAGTTAATGGGTGCTGTTGAAGCTGTTTTCCGTTCTTGGGACAACCCCCGTGCAAACGTTTACCGTCGTGACAACGATATTCCTTATTCTTGGGGTACCGCTGTTAACGTACAGATGATGGCATTCGGTAATATGGGTGATGATTGCGGTACAGGTGTTGCCTTTACACGTGACCCCGCTACAGGTGAGCCCGGTCTTATGGGTGAGTTCTTAACAAATGCACAAGGTGAAGACGTTGTTGCAGGCGTTCGTACTCCTATGCCGATTGCTGAAATGGCTAATAAGTTCCCTGAAGCTTTCAAACAGTTCCAGGAAGTTTGTGCTATACTTGAAGACCACTATCGTGATATGCAGGATATGGAGTTCACAGTTCAGGCTGGTAAGCTTTATATGCTTCAGACACGTAACGGTAAGAGAACCGCAAAAGCTGCTTTAAAGATTGCTTGCGACCTAGTTGACGAGGGCATGATTGATAAGAAGCAGGCTGTTGCTATGATCGATCCACGTAACCTTGATACACTTCTCCACCCACAGTTTGATGCAAAGGCACTTAAGGCTGCTGTTCCTGCAGGTAAGGGTCTTGGTGCATCTCCAGGTGCTGCTTGCGGTAAGGTTGTATTTACCGCTGAAGATGCTGTAGAATGGAACAACCGTGGTGAAAAGGTAGTTCTTGTTCGTCTTGAAACTTCTCCTGAAGACATCACAGGTATGAAGGCTTCTCAGGGTATTCTTACTGTTCGTGGCGGTATGACCTCTCACGCTGCCGTTGTTGCACGTGGTATGGGTACTTGCTGCGTATCTGGTTGCGGCGACATCATTATGGATGAAGAAAACAAGAAGTTCACTCTCGCAGGCAAAACCTACGTTGAGGGCGACTATATTTCTATCGACGGTTCTACCGGTAACATTTATGACGGCATTATCCCAACTGTTGACGCTGAAATCGCTGGTGAGTTCGGCAGAATCATGACTTGGGCTGATGAGTTCAGAACATTAAAGGTTCGTACCAATGCTGATACACCTGCTGATGCTAAAAAAGCTCGTGAGCTTGGTGCTGAGGGTATCGGTCTTTGCCGTACAGAGCATATGTTCTTCGAGGCTGAAAGAATTGCTGCTTTCCGTGAGATGATTTGCTCTGATACAGTTGAGGCACGTGAGGCTGCTCTCGCTAAGATTCTTCCCTATCAGCAAGGCGACTTCGAGAAGCTTTATGAGGCTCTTGAAGGCAACCCCGTTTGCATCCGTTTCTTAGACCCACCGCTACACGAGTTCGTTCCTACCGAGGAAGCTGACATTAAGGCTCTTGCAGATGCACAAGGTAAAACTGTTGCTGATATCAAGAATATCATTTCTTCTTTACACGAGTTTAACCCAATGATGGGTCACCGTGGTTGCCGTCTTGCAGTTACCTATCCTGAAATTGCAAAAATGCAGACTGCTGCTGTTATAAGAGCTGCTATCAATGTTAAGAAAGCTCATCCTGATTGGAACCTCGTTCCCGAAATTATGATTCCTTTAACAGGCGAAGTTAAGGAAATGAAGTTCGTTAAGGATATCGTTGTTGCTACTGCTGATAAGGAAATCGCTGCTGCAGGCGTTGAGCTTAAGTACGAAGTTGGTACAATGATGGAAATCCCAAGAGCTTGTCTTACTGCTGATGAGGTTGCAACTGAGGCCGAGTTCTTCTGCTTCGGTACAAACGACCTTACTCAGATGACATTCGGCTTCAGCCGTGATGACGCTGGTAAGTTCTTAACCGCTTACTATGACAGCAAGATTTATGAGAACGACCCATTTGCTAAACTTGACCAAAACGGTGTTGGTAAGCTTATGGATATGGCTGTTACTCTTGGTAAAAAGACTCGTCCTTCAATTCACTGCGGTATCTGCGGTGAGCATGGCGGTGACCCTGTTTCCGTTGAGTTCTGCCACAAGATTGGTCTTGACTATGTATCCTGCTCACCATTCCGTGTGCCGATAGCTCGCCTTGCTGCTGCTCAGGCTGCTATTAAGGATATGAAATAATTCATAACCAAATAAAACAATTTATCCGCCCGAATTTCTTCGGGCGGATTTTTTGTAAGGTTTTCAAAAAGAATACAGGTATATCAGCCAAAATGTATTTAAAAATTAACAATTAGTTTGCATTATAATTATTTAGTTAAAATATAACTGAGGGCACACTTCTTTACGGAGTGTGCCCTCTTTGACAGCTTTTTAATTAAATTGTTTCAATGCAAAGTTTTTTAATAAAAATAAAATCAAGTATATTAATTTTACCGTCACGATTAATATCTGCCGCGTTTTCGTCAACCTTTGTATTAATAAGCAGTTTTTTCTTCATTTCTATAAGGTCAAGGGCATTGATTTCGTTATCGGTATATAAATCACCGTAGAGCTGATAATCTACACCTGAATTGTTGAGTGTAACATATGATGTACTGTAAGGATAACAATAAAGCTTTAGTGTATCACAGCCGTAAAATGCGTCATCACCGATATACTGTACATTATCGGGAATATCTAAAACTGAAAGTGACTTACAACCTAAAAAAGCACCCTCTCCTATATTAGTTATACTTTCAGGCAAGACAATGCTTTCTATTTCACTGCAGCCTGCAAATGCATAATCCGAAATTTCCGTAACGGTGTATACTGCTGAGTTTGCGGTGTATGTAGAAGCTATTGTAATATCTGATACATTTTCAGTTATTCCTGAAACATAGATATTATTGTTATCTGTGATGTATAAAAAAGGCGTATTTATTCCGTCAATACTGTTCTGTACAGTAACAGTACCCGAAAAAGCATTAAGCACTAAAGCATCCGAATCTTTATCAAGTGCATTATCATTTCCGCTTTCAAAAATCGGTGTTACCGTTAAGACATCACCTACAGACACATTATCAGCAAGTGCAAAGTTTAGCAAAGCTAAAACACCGTTGTCAGTAAAATTCTCGTTTTCAGTATCGTTTGCCCAATAAAGTGTATAAGGTGACTGTAAATTATCGCTGTGATAATATTCTCCTAAAATTCCGCCGTCAGTAACACTTAAAAGTGTCAGCTTATCACTGTACTCTACATTAAAACGCAAGGATACAAGACCTGTATTTTTAGAAAGCCACAGTCTTACGCTTACAGTACCGTCTGCTTCGCAAACGGTGCTTAAAGTTCTTATTTCAGGCAGAGGCTCTTCGGCAGCTATATACGGCTGTGCCGCCGCAATTATTACGGCGATAAACAGCACCGAAAATATTTTTTTAAAATATTTCATTATCATATTGTTTCGTATCCGTCCATACCTGCAAGGTGTCTTGCAAGAATTGCACGATCAAGGGGGTTAACCTTGCCGTCACCGTTTATATCGGCGGCATCAAATGCCATCTTATCGGAAGTAAAACCGTTCCAATTAGCTAAATATTTTGTGAGAGTGACAAGATCGGTATCATTTACATAGCCGTCACGGTTAACATCGCCTGTAAGGGCAGTTTTAACGGTTATTGTACCCGATGAAACATCAAGCCATACAGGGTTAAAGTTACAGTCTATCACATCGTAATTATAATAATCGTAGGAAAGTCCTATATCGTATTTCCCTGCCACAGCGTTATCATTTACCGTAAAGGTAAGGGTTACAATTGTGCCTTCTGCGGTAAAGTCCTCTGTTTCAAGGTCGTTTATCCAGTAAAGTACATAAGGTGACGAAAGATTGTCACTATGGCTGTTTGCTCCCAAAATACCGCCGTCGGTTACCTTTGTAAGAGTAAGTGCAGAGGTATCGTAATCAATAGCAATACGTGCCGAAGTAATACCTGGGTTTTTATTAAGCTTTACTGTAATGCTGACCTCTTTCCCTATAAGTGCCGAGGCATTGGAAACAGATATTTCACCGCGTTTTTTAACATTTACGGTAAATGTAGCGGTTTTTCCGCCCCATTCGGCAGTAAGTGTTTTCTCCCCTGCTGTAACAGAATCAAAGCCTGTAACTACAACCTCGTCAGCGGCAACAAATACGCTTTGTCCCTCTAAATAGGTAGCCTGAAGCACAAGACCGTCTTTTTCAAAGGAATCGCCCATAGTGTATTCGGTTTTGGTTGGCATTTCCTTAACCGTAATGGACTCAAGCGGATTCCACAAAGCATAATAGGTACTGTTTTCGGTTGCAATAATTTCGGTTGTACCAGTAACTGCTTCGCTGTCTGTCGACCAGCCCTTAAAGATATCCTTAAGTCTTGTAGGTGTGGGCAGATTTATTTTATAGTTAGCCAATGAAACAACGCTTTCGGGTGCTACTGTGCCGCCTGTGGCATCAAGGGAAGTCTCATAAAAGGTTATACTGTAGGTCTCGGAAAGATTTCCGTTAACATCAAGCACGGTAAGATAATATGTACCTGCTTCTGTTACAACCTCGCTGCCATCGGTAGCTACCTTAAAGGTGTTACTGCGGAAGCTAGTGCTTGTGCCCCAGTAATATCCATCAATACCGCAGTTATCACTAAAGTTCATTGTTACAGTCTGGCAGTCGGCAGTGTTGGCAGTAACCGTCATATCTGCTGTTGGAGCAATAATATCTGTGGGGTCCCAGCCATAGTGCTTGCGGGTGTTAGAGAAGACTTCGCCCCCAACTGCTTTCCATTCCTCATAGCTACCCTCATAGTATAAATCTTCAAGCGAGCCGCCGTAGTAAAACATATTACCTTCAATGTGGCTAACGCCGTCGTGCAAGAATATTCTCCACATATTATTTCTGCTTATTGCATAATAACCGATATATGTAATATTTTCGGGGAATACAAGTTCTTTAAGAGAGCCGCAACCTGTAAATGCGGAATTGCCTATACTTGTAAGTCCGTTACTGATTTTCACATCATAAAGGGAAGAGTTATATGCAAAGGACTCTGTTCCAATAGAGCTTATACTGTCGGGCATATGAACTACTTTCAGACGTGGGTTACTGCTGAACGCATAATTACCGATGGTGGTTATACCGTCACAAAGTTCTAAGGTTGCAAGACCACTGCTGTGGAAAGCGTAGTTTCCGATAGTCTTTATATTACCTGGAATTGTAACGTGGCGAAGTTGTTCTGTATCTTGGAAAGCATTTGCATTTATGGTTGTAAGACCTGAACCAAGGACAAGGGTTTCAACTCCATTACAATTACGGAACGCCTCACTTCCTATCGAGGTTACTGTGTCGGGAATTATAACCTCTTTAAGTGCAGTACAATTAATAAAGCTAAGTCTTTCTATAATTTTAAATTCTTTACCGTAGGTAACGTTTTTAAGGTCAGTACAGCCTGAAAACATACCGATAGCAGTCTGTGTTAAACCGTCTCCCAAATCCACGGATTTAAGCTTTGTGCAATTTTCAAAGGTGTAATTTCCTACAAATGTAAGGCTATCGGGTAAAACAATTTCCTCTATTGTATAGCAAGTATGAAATGCCTTTTCTCCTATAGTTGCCACACTGTTTCCAAAGGCAACATTTTTAAGAGAATACGCATTTAAAAATGCATAAGCTCCCAAGGTTGTCACGCTGTCAGGTATTGAAAGGTCGGTTAGTGCCGAACATCCCGCAAAAGCACTGTTTCCTATAGAAATAAGGCTTGTGCCGAAATTAATTTCTATAAGCGATTTATTATCATAAAAAGCTTTTTCGCCAATTGTGGTAAGTCCGTTTCCTGTATTAAGGGTTTTTAATGAAATATCGCCGTAAAAGGAATTTAAACCTATTGTAGCAACAGTATCCGGCAACGTAAGGCTTTCTAAAGCTGTACAGCCGTTAAATGCACTCTCGCCTATACTTACAAGTCCCTCGTTAAGATTAAGGGTTTTAAGGGAAGTACAGCCTATAAACGCACAAGTGTTTATATCTGTAACATTACCCGGTATTGTAAGAGTTTCAAGACCGATACAATATGCGAAAGCCCAATTATAAATTATCTTTAACTTTTCACCGAACTCAATATTTTTAAGTGCTGAGCAATCCCTAAATGCCGAATCACTTATAATTTCAACATCTCTGCCTATATTAAGCTCTGAAAGAGCAGTACATTTATTAAAAGCATAGGCACCTATTTCGGTTACAGTATCGGGTATATCTATACTTGTAAGTGAAATACAGTTTTTAAAGGCATCAGAATAAATTTTTGTAAGATTCTCATTGAAATTAACTTTTTTTAATGCAGTACAGTTTTCAAATGCATCAGATGCTACTATTGTAAGTCCTGTGCCAAAAGTAGCCTCTTCAAGACCTGTACAACCCTGAAATGTTGCTATACAAATACGTGTTACTTTGTCAGGAATATCAATTGAGGTCAATGCAGTGCAGTTTTCAAACACACCGTTGGCAACCTCTGTAAGCGAAGCACTTAATTTAGCACTTTTTAAAGAGTAGCACCTTTCAAATGCGTAGGTATCTACTGTCGTTATAGTATCGGGCATAGAAATGCTTAAAAGACTTGTGCAACCCATAAAAGCATCTCTGCCGATATATGTCATACTTTCTCCTAAATCAATAGAAGTCAATGCTTGACAGTTATAAAATGCACGGTATTGAATATCGTTGATTTTATCGCCTAAATCCACCGTTTCAAGACCTGTACAATGCTGAAAAGCACCGTTTCCTAACGATACAACAGAATCGGCAAGAACTACGTTTTTAATACCTATTTGATATTCGAAAGCATAGTTAGCTATTCTAACAACGGGATAGCCGTCAACAGTATCGATAACCATATCACCTGCAAACGAGCCAACGGCACCTGTGATAGTAGCCTGATCATTTGAAAGTGTATAGGTGAACACCTCGTCCTTTGATGTGATGTCCTCCGAATAAACAGGCATACCTGACGAGAGCATTGGCAACATTAAGGTTACACATAATATCACCGATAAAAGTTTCTTTTTCATAAACGGAAAAACTCCTTTTAAAATTACTAATTAGAATATATTTTGATACAAATTGTATTATACTACAGATTATCGCTCGTTTCAACTATAAAACAATACAAAATCAAAATTCTATCACGATTTTTTGCATTTATTAACATAGCATTCTAATCTAAAGTATGAGAACCTAAAGTGTTTACTAATCCTAAAATAAATTCTCCCTCTATTAAAATTCCGCTTACATATAGATTTTGACCGAACGCTTAAAGAACCTTGAAATATTTATATTTAGGCTGTAACATAAGTGCGAAAGGAGATGATACAGTGAAATGTGAAATATTTATCGATCCTAATTGTGAGGAAAGGGTGATAGTTTATGCAAAAGAAAACAATCTTATTACCAGTGAGATAAAACGGCTTGCTGAGCAAAATTTAAACGAACTTATTGGTTATAGGAACAATGAAATTGTAAAACTAAATTTCATAAGCATTGACTGTATAACAGTAATCAACAACAAAATTTATGCACTTAGCGACAATGAAAAATATCTATTAAAAGAAAGACTATATTCACTTGAAGAAAAAATGCCACAAAGCTTCGTAAAAATCAATCAGTCTTGCCTAGCGAATATTAAAAAAATGGAAAAATTTGATACAACCATATCGGGAACGCTGAAAATTCATTTTAAGAACGGGCACACAGACTATGTTTCACGCAGACAATTAAAAACCGTAAAAGAAAGGATTGGAATTTAATATGAATAAATACCTAAAAATTTTTATACACAGAGGACTGATTTTCGGAGGGTTTGGTCCAATAATAATTGGCATAATTTACGCCATTTTACAAGAAAAAGTTGATGGTTTTTCGCTTAATGGCATACAGGTTTTAGTGGCAATTGTTTCTATTTATTTACTTGCTTTTGTTCAAGCAGGAGCATCTGTTTTTAATCAAATAGAAAGTTTCAGCGTGCCAAAATCACTTTTTTATCACCTTTCACTTTTATATTTGACATATGTAGCATGTTATCTCATTAATAATTGGATACCCTTTAATCTGACCGTAATATTAATTTTTACCGCAATCTTTTTAACTATATATTTCGTAATATGGATAACAGTATTCTTTTCGGTAAAAATTGTAAGCAAAAAGCTTAATGCAAAATTACAATAAAACTTATTTTGAATTGCTATTTTACTTATCGTAGCATAGGCTACTACAAGCGATATTTAATAGTTAAAGTTTCATATCCGCCTGAATTTCTTTGGGCGGATTTTTATATAGCCTAAATAATAGTTGAATGTTGACTTGCAAAAAGATATTTGTTATAATAAGTCAAAATTACACCGAATTTGTTACAAAATCTAATCTGTAATATGAGGTTTTTATGGTTAAAAAACAAACACTTTTACTTATTGCGGGAATCGTTTGGGCAGTAGCCGGAATAAATATCCTACGTATCGGCATTGTTTCTTGTCTTCAAACCTCTCTCACAATTATCAACTTCTTTCTTCTTTTGTTGGTGTTTATATCATTTGCAACCATGTTTGTCCGTATTGTAAAAAAGCACAAGAGAAGAATCCTTGGATATTCTGAAAAACTACAGCATTTTTTGAAGTTCTTTAATATTCCCTCCTATATTTTAATGTTTTGTATGATGGGTCTGGGAATAGGACTTAGACAATTTGCAAATCTGCCTACAATATTTTTCTCCGTATTCTACACCGGACTTGGTGCAGCACTATTTTTGGCAGGACTGCTGTTTATTGTTGAGTGGCTGAAAACAAAAAAATAGGGAAGTGAAAACTTAAGGAACTATGAAATACATAGAAGGACTTATAATAGGAGCGATAGCATTTATTATGATTGGGGTTTGGCATCCTATAGTAATAAAGGGCGAATACTATTTAGGTAAGAAAAAATGTATTGTTTTGTTTGCTCTGTGCGGAATAATTGCATCTGTAGCATCTGTATTGTTATACAACTTTCTAATACTCAGTTTTGGATGCGGTATCTTTGCTTTTTCGGCTTTTTGGGGCATACACGAGGTAATACAGCAAGAAAAACGTGTTAATAGAGGATGGTTTCCGTCAAATCCCAAAAAAGAAAAAAAGACTGATGTTACTTCGTCTTCTAAAGAATGATTTTCACTTTTGTGTGTTGCGAACACACCGATATCAAAGATATACAACAACTTATAATAAAATACAGTAACAGTGAAAAAGTCCCCACCGACTGCTCGGTGGGGACTTTTTTATAAGCACAAAGTCGGTTGCACTATCTCAACTAACCTTTTATTTTTTTCAATGCACATTTTTCAAGGCGGGATACCTGTGCTTGACTAATGCCTATTTCTTCTGAAACCTCCATTTGAGTTTTACCTGCCATAAACCTAAGTGAAAGTATGGTTTTTTCACGTTCAGAAAGATTTTTAATGGCCTCTTTAAGAGCTATTTCACCGAGCAGATTGTTATCGTCGTTATTGTCGCCTACTTGGTCTAAGACATATATTGTATCTCCGCCGTCGGAATAGACAGGGTCGTAAAGTGATATGGGGTCTACAACGCTTTCAAGTGCTATTACAACCTCTGAACGCGGTATATTAAGTTCAGCAGCTATTTCACTGACTGTAGGCTCACTTTGATTTTTGCTCATAAGCCTTTCTCTCACCTGCATTGCCCTATAGGCAGTGTCTTTTATTGAACGGCTCACGCGGATTGGATTATTATCCCTAAGATATCTTCTAATTTCACCGATAATCATTGGCACCGCATAGGTTGAAAATTTTACACCGTGTGATACATCAAAATTGTCGATTGCCTTCATAAGACCTATACAGCCTATTTGAAACAAGTCATCGAGATTTTCTCCCCTACCTGTAAATTTCTGTATAACACTTAACACAAGCCTTAAATTACCGTTTATAAGCTCCTCGCGGGCTTTCTTATCACCATCTTTTACTTTTTTTAAAAGTTCTTTCTTTTCATTTTCCTTTAAAAGCGGAAGCCTAGAGGTATCAACGCCGCAAATTACCACCTTGTTATTATACATAAAACACCCTGCCTTTTAATAATTTTCATTAAAATTATTACCCTATAAGACTGCCGCTAAACTTAAAATAAATTTTTTCTTTCGACAAAAAAGGCTTGCATTTTTAAAAGATATATGTAAATTTGTCATTTTGCATAAAACTCGGTGTATAAGAGAGAAAAAACGAGAAAATGTAAGAAAAACAAAGTTTTTTTGGAAATAATTTCTTTTTTTGCGGAAAAATATCAAGAATTTGCAAATTTTACTTGACTTTTCGGGCGTTTAGCTTTATATTTTTTTAATGTTAATAGTACTTAATATGTTAACTAAATATTTAACGCATCTGTGTATTAATTAACCTAAAGCACAAAGCCGTAGCACCTGTTTTGAGTGCTATGAAAAGCCCTTTGTTCAGGGCTTTGTGAAAATGGGTTAAGGGTATCGTACGCAGGGTAAACGGAAAATTTTACTTGTGTCGACACTTGGTGTTGGACAAAGGGGGATGCTTAAATGGAAACAACTAAAAATATTGTAGAACTTGAAAACATATCGGTTTCATTTGACGGGGAGAAAATTTTAGACGCCTTAAACCTTGAAATTAAGGATAAGGAGTTTATAACTCTGCTTGGACCCTCGGGCTGCGGCAAAACCACAACCCTTAGGATTATTGCAGGCTTTCTTGAGCAGGATGAGGGCGATATTCTTTTTGAGGGAGAAAAAATAAATGGTGTGCCTGCATACAAGCGTCAGGTTAACACCATTTTTCAACGTTATGCTTTATTTCCGCACTTAAATGTTTACGAGAATGTTGCATTTGGTTTAAGGGTTAAAAAATTGCCTGAAAAGGAAGTTCGTGCAAAGGTTGAGGAAATGCTGGCACTGGTTAATCTTACAGGCTTTGAAAAGCGTAAAATCGACACCCTTTCGGGCGGTCAGCAGCAGCGTGTAGCTATTGCACGTGCTATTGCGAATCACCCCAAGGTGCTTTTGCTTGACGAGCCTCTTGCCGCACTTGACCTAAAGCTTCGCAAGGATATGCAAAAGGAATTAAAGCGTATTCAAACCCAGCTTGGAATTACCTTTATATTCGTAACTCACGACCAAGAGGAAGCTCTTACAATGTCCGACCGCGTTGTTGTTATGGATAGCGGTAAAATTCAGCAAATAGGTACACCTCAGGATATTTATAACGAGCCGAAAAACGCCTTTGTAGCTGATTTTATCGGTGAATCTAACATAGTAGACGGAATTATGAAAAAAGACTTTCTTGTTGAGTTTTCGGGCCAAAGCTTCCAGTGTCTTGACAAGGGCTTTAACCAAAACGAAGCGGTTGACGTTGTAGTACGCCCCGAAGATGTTGACATTGTACCCTTTGACAAGGGTATGCTTACAGGCGTAGTTACGTCTGTATCA
The DNA here is from genome assembly GCA_015065725.1 of Oscillospiraceae bacterium. GTDB lineage: Bacteria > Bacillota > Clostridia > Oscillospirales > Acutalibacteraceae > UBA737. The sequence continues at coordinate 43,931 of SVPV01000009.1, read as the reverse complement.
TTTTTAGGCGTGCATTATGAGATAATTGTAGATATAGGCGGTTTTAAATGGATGATACAAACCACCGACGAAAATTTTGTAGGCGATAAGGTTGGTCTTTATATCGAACCCGATGCCATACATATTATGAAAAAATCGGAATATTCTGGTCTTTACGGTGACTACAGTAGCTATAGCGAAGAAATGGACCACCTCTCCGACATTGTTGAGGAGGAGTGAGTATGAACAAAAAATCCTTTGGAAACCGCATACTCACGTCCCCTTACATTGTTTGGTCGGCAATTTTTATAATAGTACCTCTTATAATTATGGTTTACTATGCTTTGACCGATGCAAACGGTGTTTTCACGCTCTCTAACATAGCGGGAATAGGCAAATATAAAAAAGCATTTGGACTTTCTATTCTTTATGCCGTTATTGCAACTATAATAACGCTGTTACTCGCCTACCCTATGGCTTATTTTATGACCAAAATGAAGATAAGCTCACAGCGAATGATTATGATGATTGTTATGCTGCCTATGTGGATGAACTTTTTAATCCGTACATATTCTTGGATAACAATTCTTGCAAATACGGGTATTATTAATACCTTTTTAAAAAGCATCGGTTTAGCACCCTTAAAGCTTATCAACACACCGGGTGCAGTAATTTTAGGTATGGTTTACGACTTTATACCTTATATGATTTTGCCGATTTACTCGGTTATGTCTAAAATTGATAATTCGCTTTTAGAAGCTTCGTCTGACCTCGGTTCTAATAGTTTTTCAAAACTACGCCGAGTAATACTTCCACTTTCTATGCCTGGGGTTATATCGGGTATTACAATGGTATTTGTACCCTGTGTCAGCACCTTCTACATTTCACAAAAACTAGGCGGTAACAAAACCCTATTAATCGGTGATGCTATCGAATATCTATTCAATATAGGTCCCGATTTTTACAATGTTGCATCAGCACTATCGCTTGTACTTATGCTGCTTATTCTATTAAGCCTTGCTATAATGAACCGCTTCTCTGACGATGATGAGGGAGGGGTTATAATATGAAAGCTTTACAAAGACTTTATGTTGCATTAATTTTAATTTTCCTTTATGCCCCTGTCGCAGTAATGGTAATGTTTTCCTTCAACTCGGCTGAGAGCGTTTGGATTTTTGAGGGTTTTTCGCTTGATTGGTATAAAAGTCTTATTTTTGATGAGGCTATGCTTACCGCTTTAGAGCATACCCTTATAATTGCAGTGTTGTCGGCACTTATTTCGACCGTTTTAGGTACTGCTGCGGCTGTTGGCATAAATGCACTTCAAAACAAGCTTGCTAAAAAAGCTATTATGACGGTAACAAACATTCCTATGATGAATGCCGATATAGTTACAGGTATCTCTCTTATGCTTTTGTTCGTGTTTATAGGTAAGTTTTTAGGCCTTAATGAATCTCTTGGTTTTATAACAGTGCTTATAGCTCACATTACCTTTAATTTGCCTTATGTGATTTTATCGGTATTACCAAAGCTAAAGCAGACCGACTCTCATCTGCCTGAAGCCGCTCTTGACCTTGGTTGTACACCTTTCAAGGCGTTTTTTAAGGTAGTTTTACCGTCAATATCTACGGGTATTGCTACGGGTATGATTATGGCGTTTACCCTTTCTCTTGATGACTTTGTTATAAGCTACTTTACCTGCGGTCATTATCAGACCTTACCTATTGTAATTTATAATATGACCAAAAAGACTGTAACGCCTGACACCTATGCCCTTTCAACCATTATATTTGTATCTGTATTTGTACTATTAGTGCTTTATAATGCACTACAGTCAAAGACTGATAAAAGGAGGGCTTGATATGTTTAAAAAGTTCTCTGTTTTATTGCTTTGTTTATTACTCATATTTAGTTGTACGGGTTGCGGATACCAATATGCCGAGTTGTCCCTAGAGGGTGACTATACAGGTCTTGAAGGCACCGTTTTAAACGTTTACAACTGGGGCGAATATATTTCGGAAGGTTCGGACGACAGTATTGACGTTAACAAGGAATTTGAACGCATTACAGGTATTAAGGTAAACTATACCACCTTTGACAGCAACGAAGTTATGTATTCTCAGCTCAAAAGCGGCGGTGTGAGCTATGACATTATTATACCGTCCGACTATATGATTGAGCGTTTAAAAAACGAGAATATGCTTAAAAAAATCGACCTCTCTACCCTTTCAAACTATCATTATATTGATGACTATTATAAAAATCTTTATTTTGACCAAAACAACGAATACTCTGTTCCCTATAGCGTTGGTATGGTTGGCGTGATTTATAACAGCTCGATGATTAAAAATCCCGAACATTCGTGGAAGGCTTTGTGGGATAAAAAGTATAAGGATATGTCGCTTACCTTTAGCAATCCGCGTGACGCTTTTATGACCGCACAAATGATTTTAGGCTATGACCTTAATTCCACAGTAAAATCCGAATGGGAAGAAGCTGCTGAACTTTTAAAGAAACAAAAGAAGTATTTGCAGTCATATGTAATGGACGAAATTTACGGCAAGATGGAAACGGGCGAGGCGGCTATTGGCCCTTACTATGCAGGTGATTTTCTTACTATGCAGGAAAACAATGAGGACCTTGATTTCTTCTACCCCAAGGAAGGCACCAATATTTTTGTTGATTCTATTTGCATACCGTCCTCCTGCACGAATTATGAGGCGGCAAAGATGTATATCAACTTTTTACTAGAGCCAGAGATTGCCCTTGCAAATGCCGAATATATAGGCTATGCATCACCCCACACGGCTGTTGTAGAGAATACTGAATATTACTATTACGGCAACGAATATCTTTATCCTAAAGAGGAGAATATGCCAAAAGTACAGTATTATCACGACATTGACCCCGAAATCAGAATGCTTTACGAAAATCTTTGGATAGATGTAAAGCTATATTAAAAGAAAAAGCAGTTCTAGCGAGACTTCTCTAAGGAAGTCTCGCAGTTTTATTCGCCAAAGGCGAGTTCTATTGCTTCGCAGTGATATTTGTCTTGCGACAAGTGTTATTGCCTTCGGCAGTTTAGGGCGAATAAAATAACACTGAAACCGCAAGGTTTCAATATCACTATTGCCATAGGGCAATAATATCACTCCGACGAAGTCGGAATACAACTTGAAAGATTATTGTTTCTCATGTATAATAATTTTAAAGGTGATTACTATGGCAGATAGCGTTTTAAGAGATAAAGCAAAAGAATTTGCAAAAACTGTTGTTTTTCTCTGTCGTGATATGAAATCAAATCATAAAGAATCAGTTTTAATAAATCAATTACTTCGTTCTGCTACTTCAATAGGTGCTAATTTACACGAAGCACAATACGCACAAGGAACAAAAGATTTTATTTCTAAACTTGAAATTGCTCAGAAAGAGTGTTATGAAACTGAATATTGGTTAGAACTTCTTTTTGAAACAAATTGTATGGCAGAAGAAAACTATAAAGCATTACAAAACGATTGCGGTGCAATTAGAAGAATGTTAATTTCCTCGCTTAAAACTATAAAATCAAAATAAGGGTTTGGGCTTAGTCCAACAAAGCGTTTGTGCATATAAATGCGATGCTGGTTCTAAACGATAATTTAATTATTCTTTACAAACAAAAATTGCTCACACTAAATCTGTGTGAGCAATTTTATCATAATCCAAGCAACTCTTTTTTCTTTTTATTGAATTCTTCTTGCGTAATAATTCCTTGGTCGAGTAATGCTTTGAATTTTATAATTTCATCGGTTGAAATGCTGGTTTGAGTTGTGTTATTGACCGTTTCTTCAATAGTTATACAGTCGTCTAAAAAGTTAACGAACCCTGTGGGAGCATTAGCACAAACTCGTTGATTTTTCCCTGTATGAGTAATGAAATTAACTTTTAGAATAGTTGTTCCGCCTGTTGTTTTGGTTTCTTCTTTTGCAGTTCCACTACCTACCAAAGCTCCAACAGGACCTGCAACAACACCACCTACAATGGCACGTGATATACCGCCCTTTTTCTTAGTAACCGTTTTTTGACCGACAATTTCAAACTCATAACTGTCTACTTCGTTAAAAGCATAAAAAATCGGCTTAGTCTTTATTTTATCTATATCACCAAAAATAAACAGATTGTTTGTTGAATCAATAGTTATCACTTCGCTCATAAGTGATTTTAGTTTTTGTGTGGGTGAAAATATATTTTCTCTTTCTTTGTTGGTGTTCCAATAAGTGTGAATATCATTCAGCGTTTTTGTAGCGTGTGCCGAACAAATTGAGGCACAAGAAGAACATATTTCCCCATCACTTACTTTTGATTTCATTAGTAAACCGATTTTTTGGTTGCAAACAGGACATATTTTTGCCATTCTAACCCCTCCGTTTAATAAAAAAAGTGTGTGCAATCGAAATCGCACACACCGAAAAATGCTCGACTTCGATTTGCTACCACACAAAATCGAAATGTCATCCATATAGAAATGGAAAAACTGAAGTCAGCACTTTTACCAATAGTAAAATGCCCACTCCTATAAAAAAGATGACATATATTCGATTTTTGTGTGGTGAACACATTATATCACAATTCGTTTTCGATGTAAAGTGTTTAGAAAAAATAAGAGCAACAGACATTGAAACTGTTGCTCTTAAACATCCTTATGAGAAGTAACCATAGAACTGCTTTTTCTTTATCCAATAAAACTTACTATTTCATTCATATCTTTACGCTTTTTAGATGTTGCTTCATCCAATGGATATCCGAGCGAGACCACTAAACGAACGGTCTCATTAATACCGCATATTTTTTGAATTTTGTCACTATCCAACCAACCTATTATGCAACTGCCAAGACCTTGTGCAGTAGCTTCTGCGGTGATATAAGCCGATAAAATACCAATATCAATTGAACGGTAATCATTATTCTTTATTTTAGCCCCCAAAGCCGCCATTTTCGAATACGGTTTCTCGGAAATCACAAAAAGAACAGGAGCCTCGTGAACAAAAGTATTGATTTTTAAATCTTTAGTAGTAAGTGCCACTGCTTTAGCAGTATCACCCTTACATACAGTTATATGATATGGCTGACCGTTACAGGCTGACGGTGATAATATTGCCGAATTAAGTATAGCTTCTATTTTTTCGTCTTCAACAGCACGGTTTATATCATATTTTCGGCAAGAATATCTTGCGTTTGCAATTTCATTGAAATTCATAATTTTCTCCTGTAAAACTATTTACGCTTTGACTCATATTTCATACGCTGTTCTTTATCAAGAATACGCTTGCGAAGTCTTATGTTATTAGGTGTGATTTCAACAAGCTCATCATCCTTAATAAATTCAAGCGACTGTTCAAGGCTTAATACCGAATGCGGTACTAAACGTAATGCATCGTCAGAGCCAGATGCACGTGTATTTGTCATCTGTTTTTTCTTGCAAACGTTACAAACAATATCCTCATTCTTTGGATTTTCGCCTACAATCATTCCCTCATAAACAGGAGTGCCTGCACCAATAAACAGTCTGCCGCGGCTTTGTGTGTTAAAGAGTCCGTAGCCTGTAGCCTCGCCTGTTTCGTGTGCTATAATAGAGCCTGTAAGACGCTGTTCGATATCACCTTTATAGGCTTGATAGCTATCAAAAATATGATTCATAATTCCGTTACCGTTAGTATCGGTCATAAATTGCGAACGGTAACCGAGGAGACCACGTGCAGGAATTAAAAACTCAAGATGCGAGCTACCGCCCTCACGGCTACCCATATTTTTAATTTCTGCCTTACGTGTACCAAGACGTTCCATAACCGCACCCACATATTCTTCGGGTACTTCAATCATTAAAAGCTCAATAGGCTCTAAAAGCGTACCGTCCTCATCCCTCTTATAAATAACAGTCGGCGGAGATACTTGGAATTCATAGCCTTGGCGTCGCATTGTTTCAATTAAGATAGAAAGATGTAGTTCTCCTCTACCCGAAACCTTAAAGGTATCGGCACTCTCGGTTTCCTCAACACGAAGACTAACGTTTGTCATAACCTCTTTAAAAAGTCGGTCACGGAGATTTCTAGAAGTTACATATTTACCGTCCTTACCTGCAAAGGGCGAGTTGTTAACCATAAAGTTCATAGAAAGAGTCGGCTCATCAATTTTAATAAAGGGCAACGGTTCGATACAATTCACATCGCAAGCCGTTTCGCCTATTTCAAGACCGCTAAAGCCCGCCACCTGAATAATATCACCGTAGGTAGCACTCTCGACCTCAACTCGTTTAAGACCGCTATACATAAACAGCTTTGCAATTTTAACATTAGTATGTGTGCCGTCTTTATGGCAAAGGGCTAATGTTTGTCCCGATTTTACAGAGCCACGCTCTACCCTGCCAACGCCAATTCTGCCGAGATAATCGTCATACTCAATATTTGTAAACAAAATCTGTGTGGGTCCCTCACTGTCCCCCGACGGTGCATCAATTTCTTTAACAATAGCCTCAAACAACGGCTTCATATTCTCACCCTGTACGTCGGGTGAATAGGTAGCAAAGCCGTCACGTCCCGATGCGAAAATAACAGGAAATTCTATTTGGTCGTCATCTGCACCAAGCTCAATAAATAAATCAAGCACCTCATCAACAACCTCGTGAGGTCTAGCCATAGGTCTGTCAATTTTATTAATTACAACTACTGCTTTTTTACCTAGTGCCAAAGCCTTTTTAAGCACAAATCTAGTTTGTGGCATACAACCCTCGAAAGCGTCAACTAACAACAGTACGCCATCTACCATTTGTAAAATACGTTCAACCTCGCCACCGAAATCGGCGTGTCCTGGGGTGTCCACGATATTAATTTTAATATCTCCATACATTACGCTTGTGTTTTTAGAAAGAATTGTAATGCCTCTTTCCCTCTCTAAATCGTTAGAGTCCATAACACGCTCATTTACATTTTCGTTGGTACGGAAAGTTCCGCTTTGCTTTAAAAGTTGGTCAACCAAGGTTGTTTTACCGTGGTCAACGTGGGCAATAATTGCTATATTTCTTAAATTTTCTCTTTTAACTTCTGCCATACAAAAGCTCCTAAATTTTTTTAACTAAATAATTATATAATATAATTAAACCATTGTCAAACAAAAGCTTGTATTCTTAATGTTTGACTTTATTTGTCGAAAATGCTATACTAATGTATATATTTAAAAATTTTATTTTTTTGCGGGGATGATTTTTATGTCAAAGGGATTTAAAAACAGTCTTTTTGGTTTTAAAAAGACTGATGTTATTAATTATATTGAACAATCTCACAAAAACAGTTCTGAAAAGGAAGCCGAGCTTTTAGCCCAAATTGAAAATTTAAAAAATGAAAACTCTGCTCTAAAAGACGACATTTCTGCATTAAATGAGGAAAAAACGCGTATTGAAAATATTCAAGACGAATACATAAAGCGTTACAATGAGCTTGAAAAGCTTTCAGAGGAAATCGGTAAGCTTTATCTTACTGCACAAACAAACGCTAAAGAAATAGTTGAGAAATCTCTTGAGGATAAAGAAATTATCGACCAAGAGTTAGAGTCAAATATTAAAACTATAGAGGAAATGCACGAGTCGCTCGGCACAGTTAAAAGCGAGTTTCTTTCTTCGGTAAACAGTTTTTCTAGCGAGCTTGACCGTCTTTTTGAAACCTTTAACGATGCAAAAACCAAATTATCCGCAAGCGTTGAAAAAAACTGAAATGAAAGAATTTTATTTAAACAGTGAAAATTTAAAAGAGCATATAGCCGAATTAAGTGTTGGCGACAAGGTTTATTTATCGGGAACGGTTTACACATCACGAGATGCGGCACACAAACGTATTTTTGAATTGCTAGAAAGCGGAAAACCACTACCCTACGACCTTAAAAATGCGACAATTTACTATGCAGGGCCAACGCCGACGCCTAAAAATTTACCTATCGGCAGTTGCGGACCTACAACCTCTTGCCGTATGGACCCATATACACCAAAGCTTTATGATTTAGGGGTTGTTGCTACCATAGGTAAAGGTGAGCGTTCAAGCGAGGTTATAAACGCCATTAAGCGAAACGGTGCGGTTTATTTATGTGCTATCGGCGGTGCGGGTGCATTATCTGCCCTATCCGTTACAGAGTGTGATGTTATTGCATTTGAGGATTTAGGTTGTGAATCTGTAAAAAAATTAAAGTTTAAAGATTTTCCGCTAATAGTGGGTATTGATTCAAACGGAAACAGTATTTTTTAAATAAAATTTTACGGGTTATCTCTTTTTTGAGATAACCCGTTTTTCTATACTTTTAAAAGCAATGCGACTATAGGCATTGTTACTACCGACAAAAGTGTACTGATAGCCACAAGTTTTCCCGAATATCTTGCATCACCGTTATAAATTTCAGCAAACATTGTTGTAGATGCCGCACTCGGTGTAGAGTTTAGCACAAGCACTATTGACATTACAACAACCGCAACATCAGCACTTAAAATTCCTATTAGGCTTAAAAGTTTCATAATTAACCAACTAATAAAAGGAACACCGAAATGACGTATAAAGAGAAATGGGTAAAGATACTTATCTTTAAATACTCCCCTAAACTCTATTTCAGCCAAGCGACAGCCTATTACAATCATAGATGCAGGTGCCACAGTATTTTTGAGCGTAGTAAGCACGCTATAAAAAACATTCACGCCTGTAGTAACTAGATTAGTGTTGCCTACAGCTACACAGTCCGTCACCCAACCGCCAGCTCCCGTTATAAATATTATAAAACCGATTGTAAGCGGAACAACTGCAGGATTAATAACTATTTCTTTAATTTTTATGTACTTTTTATCGTTGGTATAAATAAGTCTGCCTATAGAAAAATTAAATATGTTAAATACGAAAATATAAAAGGTGGCATAGATGACGTATTTTTCACCTAAAATATCGCTTATAACGGGAATACCCATATAGCCCGCATTGGAAAATATAATTGCATATCTTAAAACACAGCGTATTTTTTCGGGTGCATTTTTGAAAAGTTTAAGAACAAACAGATAGGAAACAAAATGTATTATAACTGCAATACCAAATACCCACGCTACACCTTTTAAAATTTTAGCATCAAAATCAACAAAAAAGCCATGCACGAAAAGTGCCGCCTGTGCTACATAAAGTACGTAAACCGACAAAAGCCTTGAAAACGAGGTGTCAACAAGCTTTGTTTTTCTTAAAATGTAGCCTACAAACAAGTAGCAAAACAATGTTATAACCGATATTAATAAGAGCTTTGCATCTACCATTTTTAAAAAAATCTCCTTATTTCTTTTTGGGTTTATGAATATTCCTTATAGTTTTCTTTTTAGGCTTTTGAGCCTTAAAGGAATTTTCGGGTTTAGCAAGGCAGTTTTTACCTGTGCCAATCAAATCACTTCTACCCGCTTTTCTAAGTGCTGTAAGCACTATTTTTTTATTTTCAGGCTTATAATATTGAAGTAACGCTCTCTGCTCTGCTTTTTCTTCGGGAGTTCTAGGTACATATACCTTTTCCATTGTAGTAGGGTCTATACCCGTATAAAACATACATGTTGAAGCCGTACCAGGTGTGGGATAAAAGTCCTGCACTTGCTCAGGGTGTAAGTTTTCTTTTTTCAAAAAAAGCGAGAGTTCAATAGCATCTTTAAGTGTACTGCCTGGGTGTGAGGACATAAGATACGGTACTAAAAACTGTTTTTTATTAGCAGATTTTGAAAGCTCATAAAAACGCTTTCTAAAGCGTTCATACACCTCGAAATTCGGCTTGCCCATACGCTTTAAAACCGCAGATGAGCAATGCTCGGGTGCTACCTTTAGCTGACCGCTTACATGATGCTCGACCAGTTCTTTAAAAAATTCCTCATTCTTGTCAGCAATTAAATAATCAAAACGTATGCCCGACCTTACAAATACCTTTTTCACCTTTGGAAGTCGTCGAAGTTCACGAAGAAGCTCTAAATAATCGCTATGGTCTACTTCCACCGCGGGACACATTTTAGGTGCTAAACACTTTTTATCAGCACATAATCCCTTTTTAAGCTGTGCTTTGCAAGATGGCATTCTAAAGTTAGCGGTGGGACCGCCAACATCGTGTATATACCCCTTAAAATCGGGCATTTGGGTAATCTTTTTAGCCTCTTCAATTACGGATTTATGGCTACGGCAAGAAATCTGTCTGCCTTGATGAAAGGCTAGTGAACAAAAATTACATGCACCAAAGCAACCTCTATTATGTATTATCGAAAACTTGACCTCTTCTATACCGGGTACACCGCCCAAAGCCTCATACTTCGGGTGATAGTCACGCATAAACGGTAATGAATACACCCTATCCATTTCGGCTTCTGTAAGGGGTGGCATTGGCGGGTTTTGCACCAATATCATATCCCCGTGTTGTTGTATAACACGCTTTCCGCGTACAGCGTCCTGCTCCAGCATTTGTATACGGCAAGCCTCGGCATACTTTTCCCTGCCCTTTTCACTCTTTTGGGAAACCGCCTCAAAAGACGGACATTCTCTAACACTTGTTGGAACATAATCACTCTTTTTAACAAGATAGCAGGTACCCTTAATATCTGTAAGCTCGGAAATTTTTTCACCGTTATTTAAACGGTTTGCTATTTCTACAATATGCTTTTCACCCATACCGTACATCAAGATATCGGCTTTTGAATCTACTAGTATCGACGGGCGTACCGTGTCATCCCAATAATCGTAGTGTGCAAAACGGCGAAGCGAGGCTTCAAGACCGCCGATAGCAATATTTACATCACCGAAAAGACGGCGGATAGCATTTGAATATACTATAACAGCTCTGTCAGGGCGACTGCCGCTTTTGCCGCCTGCGGTATAGGCATCGTCACTGCGTCGCTTTTTAGCGGCAGTATAGTGTGCTACCATAGAATCTATATTTCCGCCGTTTATAAGAAATGCTAAACGCGGTTTTCCAAAACGCATATAATCGGCATCACACCTTGGTTGAGGTATAATACAAACGCGGTAGCCCTCGGCTTCAAGAACTCTCGAAATTATAGCGGTGCCAAAGCTTGGGTGGTCTACATAAGAGTCACCCGTTACTATAATAAAATCAGGACATTCCCAACCGTATTCTTGCATTTCTTTAAGGGATATCGGTAAAAACGGCATAATTACACCTCGCACACAAATATACTTAAACAGTATACCATATTAAGATTTGTTATACAAGCGAAACTCACTATAAAATCTTTAAAAGAGGTGTTAAACATTAAATTAAAACTTCTAAATACCGAAATATATATTTCTTTTTTATTTATTTGCCTAATAACCTTTATGATAGCTATTGATAGGACAGGTTACGTTATCCCTACAGGCATTTTTGTTATATTACATGAATTAGGGCATTTATTTGCAATGTGGCTATTTGAATGCAGTCCTAAAAGAATAAAGCTAGTACCGCATTCTATTGAAATAACCAGAGGTTTTTCTAAAAAGCCTTATGGGGAAACGGTAATCGCTTTTATGGGACCGCTTGTTAATTTAGTTTTATTTGGAGTTTTTTATCTAAACTATTTATATTTTAAACAAAGCATACTGCTTACCTTTTCGCTTTTAAATCTAATCATAGCGATTTTTAATTTGTTACCGCTAACGAACTTAGACGGCGGAACAATAGTATTCAATATAGTAGCAAAACGGTTTGGGATTGAAAAGGCTACAAAAACCGTTGCTATTTTAACAATAATAGCCGGTTTTTCGATTTTAACCTTTGGATTTTACGTTCTTATAAACGGAAATTTTAACCCCTCACTTTTTATAATCGCAATTTATTTATTAATTACTCCCCTTGTAAAATTAGGTTGAAAATGTATAATATTTATTGTAAAATAAGCTTAATAATCTTTTGGAGTTGCTTTTATGGATACTAAGAAATTTGAAGAGCTGTTATTAACCGTTCAAAAACCAGGTAGATATTCGGGCGGTGAAATCGGCAGTGTTTTAAAAGATAAAGCTAAAGTAGATGTGCGTTTTGCGTTTTGTTTTCCTGATACATACGAAATAGGTATGTCGCATCTAGGTATGAAAATTCTTTACTCACAGTTTAATTCACGTGATGATATTTGGTGCGAGCGTGTTTTTGCACCTTGGACCGATTTTGAAAAGGTTATGCGTGACAATAATATTCCTTTGTTTGCGATTGAGAGCCGCGACAGTATTAAGGATTTTGATTTCATAGGCTTTACTCTTCAGTACGAGCTTTCGTATTCTAATGTACTGAATATGCTTGATTTAGCAGGCGTACCCCTTAAAAGTGCCGATAGAAAAGACCTTTCACCGTTAGTTGTAGCGGGTGGTCCTTGTGTTTGCAACGCTGAGCCTCTAGCCGATTTTATTGATTTATTCTTTGTAGGCGAGGGCGAGGAAGTAGATTTAGAGGTTATAGACCTTTATAAAAAGTATAAGGCAGAAAACCGTACAAAAGCCGAGTTTCTTGCAGCCGCCGCACAGATAGAGGGCGTTTATGTTCCCTCTCTTTATGAGGTTAAGTATAATTCTGACGGAACTGTTAAGGAATATACACCGCTTGAAAATGCACCTAAAACCGTTTCTAAAAGAATTATAAAGGACCTTAATAATTCGCATTATCCAGAGCAGTTTGTAGTGCCGTATATTGACATAGTACACGATAGAGCTGTTCAAGAACTTTACAGAGGTTGTATTCGCGGTTGCCGTTTCTGTCAGGCAGGCTTTATATACCGACCTGTACGTGAAAAAAGTATGGAAACCAACAACCGTCAAGCAAAAGCACTTTGCGACAGTACAGGCTATGATGAATTATCCCTTTCCTCTTTAAGCACAAGCGATTACCGTGAGCTAGAGCCGCTTTTAAACAATATGCTTGATTGGTCCGAAAAGGATAATGTAAGTTTGGCTCTGCCCTCACTTAGAATTGATAATTTTTCAAAGGAATTGCTTGATAAAATCAGTCACGTTAGAAAAAGCGGTCTTACCTTTGCTCCAGAAGCCGGCACACAAAGACTTCGTGATGTTATAAACAAAAATATTACCGAAGAAGAAATTATTAAAACCTGCCGTACCGCCTTTGAGGGTGGATATACGGCTGTTAAGCTTTACTTTATGTTAGGTTTGCCCACAGAAACCGACGAGGATTTAAAAGGCATTGCAGAGCTTGGTCAGCGTATTGTAAACGAATATTATAAAACCGATACTAGACCTAAAGGCAAATCTGTTTCTGTGTCTATTAGTGTTTCTACCTTTGTTCCAAAGCCCTTTACACCTTTCGAGTTTGAACCGCAAATAACTAAAGACGAAATATTAAGAAAACAAGAATATCTACGCAGTCAAATAACTACTAAAAAGATATCTTTAAGCTGGCACGATAGCTCTACCAGCTTTTTAGAGGGTGTGTTTGCACGCGGTGACCGCCGTCTTGGCAGAGTTCTTGAAGCGGCTTTAGAAAAAGGTTGCCGCTTTGACGGATGGGACGAATGCTTCCAATTTGATAAATGGTTAGAAGCCTTTTCTGATTGCGGTATTGAGCCATCTTTCTATGCAAACAGACAACGTTCATACGAAGAAACTAATCCTTGGGATATGCTTGATTACGGCGTTGACAAACAGTTCCTTATTTGCCAAAATAAGTTAGCACATAAAGGACTTACCACACCCAACTGCCGCGAAAAATGTGCAGGTTGCGGTGCAAATAAATACGGGGAGGGTGTTTGCTTTGAAAAACGTTAGAATTTTTTATACTAAAAAAGGACGTATGAAATTCGTATCCCACCTTGATATGAATCGTTTTATGTCAAGAATGATAAAGAAAACCGATATACCGATATGGCATACCGAGGGGTTTCACCCACACCCCTATATTGCCTTTGCACTCCCCCTTTCTTTAGGTTTTGAAAGTGAATATGAAATTCTGGATATTCGTCTTACCGACGACAGTTATCCTCTGGAGAAAATTGTTGAGGAATTAAATAGCGTCTTTCCCGAATACGTGCGTGCTTTTTCTGTAGCAGAGCCTATTACTAAGGTTGGTAAAATAGGATTTGCCGACTTCACAGTTACCTTTTCGGATAATGGTGAATTAAATGACAGTCTTAAAGCATTTTTAAATTCAACAGAAATAATTGTTGAAAAAAAGACTAAAAAGGGCAAAATAAACGAGATAGATTTAGCACCAAAAATCAAATCCTACACTATAACTGACGATGGTGATACAACACTTAAAATCACCCTACCTGCAGGAAGTGAGGACAATCTAAATCCTGAACTTCTAATAAAGGCATTTTTCGAAAGGTGTGCTACAATCTATTCCAGCTACCAAATTACGCGTACTATGATTTACGATAGCCAAATGAATAAGTTTGTATAAATATTTATTGGAGGAAAAATTATGAAAATATACAATTTAGGCTCACTTAATATTGATTATGTATATAACGTTAAAAATTTTGTAAGACCTGGTGAGACTATTTCTTCAACCAACTATAGCGTCTTTCCCGGTGGTAAGGGACTCAATCAATCCGTAGCACTCTCGCGTGCAGGTGCTAATGTTTTGCATGGCGGAATTGTAGGCAATAATTCTGAAATTTTGACCGATACTCTTAAAAATTCGGGCGTTGATATTTCTCGCCTTAAACACATTGACGGTGCATCGGGACATGCTATAATTCAGGTTGATAAATCGGGACAAAACTGTATTCTACTTTTTGGCGGTGCAAACCAAATGTTTGATGAAGAATATATAGACAGTGTTCTATATGACGCCGAAAAAGGTGATTTAATCCTTCTACAAAATGAAATTAACGCTCTTGATATTATTTTTGAAAAAGCAAATAAACTCGGGCTAGAAATCGCCTTTAATCCCTCACCTTTTAAAGAAAACATTAAAGCTTTACCTCTACATTATGTAAAATGGTGGCTTGTAAATGAAATAGAGGGACAAGAGTTAACGGGTGAAAATGAGCCATCTAAAATAGCCGAGGCTATGATAAATAAATACCCAAATTCAAATTTAGTGCTTACTCTTGGAAAAAACGGTGCTATGTTTAAATCAAAGCAAAAGGAATTTATACAGCCGATATTCCAAATCCCTGTTGTTGATACTACCGCCGCGGGCGATACATTTACAGGCTTTTTATTAGCCGCTATAATGGACGGCAAAAGCGAAGAAGATGCACTTTTGTTTGCAACCAAAGCCTCTACCCTTGCCGTTTCAAGAAAAGGTGCATCGGTATCAATTCCTACCTTAAGTGAGGTTGAAAGCTTTAAATAATTTTATATTTAATATGTTAAAAAATGCTGACACAGTAGTGTCAGCATTTTTGTATATTATAAAACTTTTTAAAAATAATATTAAAAGAAAATAAGGTGAATTTATGAACTTAATTCAATGTGCATTAAACTGTAAATTTCAAAAAGACGGCTACTGTTCGCTTGAAGCGGTAGCACCCGTAAACACTATACTCAGCTCCTGTCCACACTATAGCCCGAGCTTATCTAATAATATCGAGCATTTCACCGATACTTCTAACACCGATGATTTTTAATGAATTAGGTGCATTGGTTATTTGTTTTAAGCAACTTTTTGGTAGCACACATTCGGTAAAGCCAAGTCTTGCCGCCTCATTTATTCTTCTATTGACATCGGGTACTGCTCTTGTTTCACCCGAAAGACCGATTTCGCCGAAGGCTATCATTTTTTCACTAATCGGCACATCTCTGATAGCGGAAACCAACGCCATACATACCGCTAAATCTGACGCGGGTCCGTCAATACGCATACCGCCTATAACATTTAAATAAACATCTAAATTGGAAAAATAAATGCCGATACGCTTTTCAAGCACCGCTAAAATCAAATTTAACCTATTGTAGTCAAAGCCTGTTGACATTCTGCGGGGATTACCAAATCCCGTTGTGGTAACAAGTGCTTGTATTTCTGCCAAAATAGGTCTTGTACCTTGCATAATACAGGTAATGCTGCTACCCGAAACATTTGGCATTCTACCCGAAAGTAACATTGCAGAGGGGTTTTCAACAATCTGTAGTCCCTGCTCTGTCATTTCAAAAACGCCGATTTCATTAGTAGAACCGAAACGGTTTTTAATAGCCCTTAAAATTCGGTAGGACTGATTACGTTCTCCCTCAAAATAAAGAACGGTATCCACAATATGCTCCATAACCTTAGGACCCGCAATATCTCCGCCTTTGTTTACGTGACCTACAATCAATATAGGTATTCCAAGACTTTTTCCTGTGCGAAGCAGCATATTGGTACTTTCCCTAACCTGTACAATACTGCCCGCCGAGGAGGAAAGCTCAGAAATCTGCATAGTTTGTATTGAGTCTACCATAACTATGTCGGGTTTTTGGGTTTTAATATATTCGCAAACAGACTGTACATCGGTTTCTGTCATTACAGAAATACCGTCACCCGTAACACCAAGGCGGTTTGCACGCATTTTAATCTGCAGCGAGGATTCCTCGCCCGAAACATAAAGTATATTATTCTTTTCTTGAAGTGCCGCACATACCTGTAAAAGTATTGTGGATTTACCTATACCTGGGTCACCGCTTAGCAACACAACCGAGCCTTTTACAAGACCGCCGCCAAGCACTCTGTCAAGCTCGCTTATACCTGTAACAAAACGAATTTCACTTTTGGAATCAATCTGTGAAAGCGGTTTTGCAGCAGCACAACGTACAATGCCTTGTGCAGATAAGCCTTTGCCTGTCGCTGAAGAAACACACTCTTCCATAGTGTTCCAAGCACCGCAAGCAGCACACTGCCCAGTCCATTTTGAAGATTCAAATCCGCAATCACTGCATACAAAAGCCGTTTTAATTTTTGATGCCATTTTTATCACTACATTTCATAATATTTTAAAATACCGCCCAAGATTGCAAAGGCCATTTGCGAACGGTATTCATCGTTCTTTAATTTTTTTAAATCATTTTTATTACTTAAAAATCCACATTCCACAATAACAGCAGGAACTTTTGCATTATGAAGCAAATATGTGGCACTTGTTCCCTGCTTAATTACCCTTTGGTTAGTAGGCTCAAGCGTATTTACAATGCTTTCTTGAATAGATTGGCCCAGCACCCTTGCTTCTTCATAGTTTTTTGTATAAAAAACCTGTGCACCGCTTGCGGCAGTAGTTGTAAACTTATTAAGGTGAACACTAACATAAATCGAATCAGGATATTTCTTCATAAGCAACAGCCTATTTTGAAGGTCACTCTTTTTACGTGAGGCAACTTTATCGCTATTTATATCATCTGTGCCAATATCCTCCGTACGCGTCATAACAACGTTAAATCCATACAGCTTAAGCATTTTTTCAAGTTTAGATGATATATTTAAATTAATATCCTTTTCAACAGTGCCATCAGCCGCTACCGCACCGCCATCAAACCCGCCGTGGCCGGCGTCGATTATTATTGTTTTTTGATTCACTACCGAACTACTTGAACTGCTTATAACCTTTTCTGTTATAATTCCAACAGATGAAATCAGGCATAAAACCAGCAATATAATAAGTTGCGGCGAAATTCGTTTTAAAAAATTCACACTACCACTCCCATACAAAAAATATATGCGAGCATTACCAGTGATATTATAATATACCTACACCGTTTTTTCAATAATCAATATTTATACAACAGGTCACTCTATTGTTTTTCAAAAGTATAAAATGTTAAGTTTTTGATTAAAAAATGATATATACAAATTTAATAAAATATGATAAAATTGTAATGTAAAATATTCACTATGCACAATAAAAATGCAAAATATTAAAAAACATTTTTTAATAGGTGTGTGAATTTGCAATATATACATTGACAAACCTCGTCAAAAGTTGTATAATTAGGTTAATTAGTTAAATCATTTAATTAATATGGAGGTCTTTATGAAACAGTTATGTAGAAAGTGGAAGATAATACTTACGGTTTGCGTAGCTATAGTATTCTTTTTAACCGTAACCGTAGTATTGGCGGCGACTGATAAAATTAATGTATCAAATGTTCCGCTATTAAGCAATGTGGTAGAGCTGTTAAGCGGTGAATCGGAAAATATGCTACTGCTAAACAACGCGGTAGCACAAGATGTTATTCCCGCTGAGCAATACACCTCTATTACCGATGTTTGTGTGAGTGACGGATTTATTTACTCGGCAGACAAAACAGGTATGAAGGTGTATAAATCAACCACAGACGGTGAGGTTGTTGCTACCTACCAAGCCGATGCACAGGTAAACGGTGTTTTTGTAAACAAAAATACTGTTTACGCACTTACAGGCGGTGCAGACGGCAAAGTTATTATACTTGATACCTCACTCAAAGCTAATGAAACCCTAAGTGTAGGTCATACACCATCAGCTATGGTGGTAAGCGGCAACAAGGGTTATGTTGCAAACCGTTTTGATAATTCCGTATCAGTAGTTGACCTTAATGCAAACTCCATAACAAATACAATTGCTATTGACGGACGTGAGGCTATCGATTTAGCACTAGCAAACGGCAAGGTGTATGTTGCTTGCCACTTGCCAGAAAATGCTTCTAACGAACAGACCGTTTCTTCAAACGTAGCTGTTATTGATACTCTAACCGATACACAAATAAAAAGCATTGAGCTAGTTAACGGTGGCGGTGGCGTTAAAGGTATTACCGCCTCGCCCGACGGTAGTACTGTATATGTATCTCACATAATTGCACGTTATACATATCCTACAACACAGCTTGATCGCGGTTGGATAAACACCAACGGATTTTCTATAATAAATACAGCCGATGATACAGCACTTGCAGTTATGCTCGACGAGGTTGAGCTAGGTGCTGCTAACCCTTGGGGTATTGCTGTAAGTGATGACGGTGAATCCCTTGCGGTTTCTCTTTCAGGTACAGACGAAATTATGCTTGTAGACATAAATTCGATGAACGCTAAAATTAACGCTGTTAAAAATGGTAGCGGCGTTGTAAAATCAACAGAAAAAATTGTGGACTATCTTCCCTTCCTTGACGACTGCCGCACCCGTATTTCATTAAATGGTAAGGGTGCCCGTGCCTTAACCATAGCGGATGGCAAAGTATATGTCGGTCAATATTTCACTGCCGATATAGCCGTTGTTGATATCAGCACCAAAAAGCAGTCAGCAACCGTTACGGTAGCAGAGCAACCCGAAAACGATGCTGTTCGCCAAGGTGAAATTTTGTTTAGCGATGCTAATCTTTGCTATCAAAAATGGCAAAGCTGTTTAAGCTGTCACCCCGATGCTTTAGCAGACGGACTTAATTGGGACAATATGAACGATGGTTTAGGAAACCCCAAGAGTGCAAAGAGTATGCTCTATGCACACAGAACACCGCCTGTTATGGTGACCGGTATTCGTGCCGATGCAGAGATTGCAGTAAGGGCCGGTATGAAGTACATTCAATTTAACGTTATGGAAGAATCACAGCTTGACTGTATAGATAAGTATCTTATGTCATTACAGCCAGAGCAAAGCCCATACTTAAATAAAGACGGTACGCTTACTGAATCGGCAGAACGTGGTAAGGCTTTATTTGAAAGCCAAGGCTGTGCTAGCTGTCACCCTGCCCCGCTTTATACAGATATGAAGCTTCACAATGTAGGTACTACTGAGAACGATGACGGCAATTGGGAAAACCGTGATTTTGATACACCAACACTTATTGAAGTTTGGCGTACAGGTGCTTGGATGCATGATGGCAGATACAATAACATGGAGGATGTTGTACGTTATTTTGCACCCGACCTTACCGACAGTGAAATTAAAGACCTTGCTAATTTTGTAATGTCTATAGGCAACCAAGACGAACAGTATGGCGTTGAACAGGTCTTTGTAACCAAAGGCGACAAAACGACAATTTCTGCATTAGTTCCGGATGGAAACATAATAGGCTTTACGCTACGCAGACAGCAAAAAGATGCTGATACCGATATAACTGTAATATCAACTCTTACCGACGCTAACGGTAATGTAATAAAATCTAAAGAAACCGCAGTTTCCAATTTGGCATATAACACTGCCACTGCTATTGAGCTTGGAAGCGGTTTTGATATACCGACAGAAAACACAAAGGGTGTAAAATTGACAATCACAATCAAAAACACCTCGGGTGAGCAGATAGCCTCGCCCTATGTAATTACATATTAAGGAGGACTACATTATGAAAAAACTATTTTCCGTTGTTTTATCTGTTGCTATTCTCCTTGGTTGTGTTTTAAGTGCACCTATTATACCGTTTAACGCTTCTGCTACTACAGTGGAAGATTCATCCGAATGGATATCCGTAACACCGAAAACTCCTACTGTTACAACTATGGAGAATTCCGAGTTGCTTGACACACTAATGGAAAACTACACCTCTTTTGTTGTAGTTCGCCAACGCCAATTAGGCGGCTCGCACTATGCTTATACCGAAGCTCCATCTGACACCGTTATTGAAAAAGAGTCTTCTCCTAACAATGAAGAAACACCTTGGCGTCCTGGCTCTGAGCTTGTTTTGGTTGAGCTTAACAGAGATGGCGATACCGTCACAAAAACTGAAACCGTACTTATTAGTGATGGCGACGGTGTTATTCGCGACCCCGATGTATCAGAAGACGGAACTAAATTCTTGTTTTCTTGGAACAAGATATATAAAGATGATGATTACCATTTGTATGAGTATGATTTACTTACAAACAAATACCGTCAATTAACCTTTGGTGTAGGCGTTGCCGATACCGAGCCACGCTATATGCCTAACGGCGATATAGTATTCAGTTCTACAAGAATGACACAGATTATTGACTGTTTTTATACTCCTGTTTCTAATCTTTATACCTGTGGCCCTAACGGCGAAAACATTGTACGTTTAGGCTATGATCAGGTACATACAACCTACCCAACCGTTACATCTGACGGACGTGTTTTATATACACGTTGGGATTATAACGATCGTACACAAGTATATACACAGGCAATTTTCCAAATGTTCCCCGACGGAACAAACCAAACCGAAGTTTACGGAAATAATACTAACTTCCCTCCCTCACTCTTACATTCAAGAGAAGTTGTAGGCACTACCGATAAATATATCTCTATTGCCTCGGGACACCACTGTTATCAAACAGGTAAGCTTTGTATTATAGATACAAGTAAAGGCAGAAACTCTACCGAGTCTGTTAACGATACCCTTAAATTTATAGTAGCTAAAGGCGACGAGGACGAACTTCCTAACATACAAAGTGCCGACGACGAATATCACGACATATACGGTCAGTGGGGTGTTGTTTATAAATATCCCTACTCTGTAACCGAAGATACCTTTTTGGTTTCGAGTGCCGACATAGGTTATCTAAACGGCTCATACGAACCCGAAATAACCAACTGGGCTAACAACGGTTGGGGACGCACTGCCGACTACAGAATATATATTATGAACACCGAGGGTGACAAGGTTGAGCTTGTAGGCGGTAGCGGAACAATAGGTGCAAGCCAGATTATACCTATAAAGAAGCATACTTTATTTGAGCGTGCAAGCATGGTAAACTACGGCTCCGACACAGGTACATATTATATAGGCAATATTTATGAGGGCGATGGATTAAAAGACGTTCCTTTCGGAGCTGCTAAATATTTACGTGTTGTAGCACTTGACTACCGTGCCTATACTACAGGTAATGTTGGTACATCCGACACCACTATCGACTCCAAAAACGGCGGTCAGCAATTTGGTCCTGTTTCAATAGGTAACGGTTCGTGGGACGTAAAACGAGTGCTTGGTATTGTACCTATTGAAGAAGACGGTTCAGCACTCTTTAAAGTTCCATCTGAAACACCTGTTTTCTTCCAAGTGTTAGACGAAAACGGTTGTATGATACAAACCATGCGTAGCTGGTCAACATTAATGCCGGGTGAAACCTTCTCCTGTGTAGGTTGCCACGAGGATAAAAACACCGTACCCCCCGCCTCATCAACCACCACTATTGCTATGAAGAACGGTGTTCGGGAACTTCAACCTGATTTTTGGCAGGACGAGGATTATGACCCCTATACAGAATCAAAGGGCTTTAGCTATCTTGAAGAAGTACAGCCTATTTTAGACGAAAGCTGTGTCAGCTGCCATAACGATATAAGTGCCGCTAAAAGCAAGGCCGCTGTTTCAAGCTTATCTTCTGTTGATAAGGTTCCAACAACAGATAGCAGCACTAACGTTTCTACCGAATCAACCATAATTTCTCCAAGAGAGTCTACATGGCAATATGTTATAGACACTGCCCCTGCTGATGACTGGTATAGCTTTGATTTTGACGATAGTGCTTGGTCTACAGGTCAAGCTATGTTCGGTAACAATGCAGCTGTATGCAATACTACTTGGAAAGGCGACGGTAGCTATATTTGGCTACGCCGTGAATTTACTCTAACACAAGAGGATATCAATAATTTATCAGGAAAACAGCTATTCCTTAATACCTTCTACGATGAAAGTCCGCAGGTATATTTAAACGGTACACTAGTCTTCTCTACAAGCGGACACACTACTGCTTATGAAGTACGTGATTTAAACCTTAGTTCAACGTCGCTTTTACGCGTGGGCAAAAACGTGTTAGCCGTACGTGCCGATAACCTTGGAAATTGGGGTTCAAGCATAGATGTTGAGCTAGCCGCTAAAGAATATTCGGGCAGTGAATTTTCACTCGGCTCCTACCGTTTCGGTATAGCTCCTGATGAAAACAGTAATTATATAGGTAAAGCCTTCCCGATTTCTTACTTAGTATTGGTAGGTAATGAAAGCGGATTTAGAAATTACGACGCTTCTTCAAATTATATAAATTGGAATAATACTATGTCCGATGCCGAAATGCTAAAGCCATATAACGCAGGCTCGGCAAAGAGTAAACTCATCACTATGCTACGTGAAAACCATAGCGGTGTTAGACTTACCGAAAAGGAAATCCGTACTATTGAAGCTTGGATTGATTTAGCTGTTCCCTGTTGCGGTGATTATTTAGAAAATAATCTTTGGAACGATAATCAAATCCGTTGGGCTAATGAGAGTCAAAACAAACGTGATTTCTATACAAAGCTCAATGACCTAGCACGTGCAGCTAGAGCAGCAGGCGGTTCGGATGCTGCACCTGACATTAGTATTTCATATACGTCAGGTAGTACCGTATATGACAAAGTATATGACTTTGCTACTACAAAGCGTCTAGAAATACCTAAAAAATACGCTGCAGGTGATACAGTAACTGTAACACTACCCGAAGGCGAATATTATTTAGGTCTAACCCTTAATAGCCGTATGGGTGAGTCTATTCTATATGTTCCAAGCGGTACATACACATTCACAGTGCCTGATAGTACCCTATCGGATATTTATACACCTACATTCTATCAAAACACATTTAATACAATTACTGCTCGCGTAATTGACAGCGATGAGCTAGGAGAACGCCATAATCTTTCTGTTAATCCGTATGATACTGCAAATAACAAGACTGCATATCCGCACGCTACTGCAAACGGCAGTTATGAAAATTCTGATACTAATGCCGTACGCAACGCCATTGACGGTGTATTAGCTAATAAGGATTACGGTGCATATCCAAGTCATTCTTGGGGCGGCAGTAATTCAGGCGGGGACTGGATGGCAGTTGACTTTGCACGTGAAGTAAAGGTTGAAGAAATCGATATTAAGCTTCGTGCAGATTTCAGCGGCGGTGACACCTATTGGTTAAGCGGTGTATTGGAATTCTCTGACGGTTCAACAAAAGAAGTAACCTTTGAAAAGACCGCCGAGGTTCAAACCGTTACTCTTGACTCCCCTGTTGCTACAAGCTATGTAAAACTAAAATCATTAGTTAAGGCAGACGAAACTAATGCTTTAGCGGGTATAAGCGAAATTTCCGTTTACGGTACCGAAGAAAAGGCTGAACCCGACTTCAACATAACTATGGAATATAAATCGGGCAGTACAGTATATAATAATCCTGATATTGATGTTTCTGGTGCTACACTTTCCGTTCCTAAAGCATATACAGCGGGTGATACTATTACTATCACATTACCCGAAGGTGAACATTATTTAGGTGTTACACTTAACAAAAATGTTGGCGAAGCACTACTTTATATTCCGAGTGGTACTTTCACTTATAAAGTACCATCAGCATATACTATGTCTGCTGCTTTTGAGCCTACATTTGCTTCTAATACATCTAATACCATTACTGCTCGTATTGTAAGCAACCTTGAGTGGAATTCACGCAGAAACATAGCACTAAATCCTTACGATTTAGATGACGCAAGCTCTGCATTCCCCCACGCTACTGCAAGCGATTGGCATGCTAATGCCCCGGCTTTTGCACCGCGTAATGCTATAGACGGTGTAACCAAAAACGAAAGCCATAACGGTTGGCCGTATCAGTCTTGGGGACCTGCCTCTACGGGTGAACATTGGTTGCAAATTAATTTCGGTGAAGAAATTCGTGTCAGTGAAATCGGTGTATATCTACGCAATAATAATTCATCAGGTCACACCTTCTACAAGAGTGCTACTTTAGAATTCTCTGACGGCAGTACACAGGATGTCACCTTTGAAGAGAGCTTGGATAAGCAGGTTGCAACCTTTGATACGGTTAAAACTTCTTATGTTAAGTTTACAAACATTGTTAAGTTTGATGAAACTGCTACTTGGGGCGGTATTACCGAGTTTGAGATTTATAACGACGGTACGCCTGTAGCACCCGAAATACCTGTTGAACCTGAAGTTCCTGAGGATGATGAGTCGGGTAATATTCTCGCACACAATGCCGTAACGGGCGGTTTGTACCGTATTGATTTATCCGAAGATAATTATGTAACTCAAGGAAAAGTTGTTGATGTAAACAGTCTTGTTTATAACAATATAAACCCTGTTGACCCAACGCAAGCTGATTTTGCTTTCTATTCACTAGATGACACTTCGGCTTGGGTTGAATCATCAACACTCGGCAAAACCGATGAGGATATCATTAATCTTTTAACCGATACCGAAAACACCGAAGCCGTTCAATTAAAGATAACAAACAATTCAACCTTAACGCTTCAACGCCGTATGGCACTTGCCTTTGATTTGGGTACAAATTATGATATTAATACCCTTGAACTAACACAACTATCCAACACAAGTTATATTATTGTACACGATTTCTCAGTATATACAGGAAATACCCTTGATGCTACAATATTTAAAAACTGTGTGGGCCGAGGCGGTATTACAACTAATACAACATCAACTATGAGCGTTACACTTAATAATGCCGAAAACTCGAGATATGTTGTAGTTGTATTTGACAGTGTTACCGCATCATACGATAACGGCAACGCAAGCCAATATAGTTATATGCCTATTATAACAAACATTGCGGCTTACGGAAGTAAGGTTAAAAACATTGTTTCTAACGAAAATGTTGTAGGTAAGCTTTACAATATTGCTCTTGATACACCTTTAACTCATGAGGGCGAATTTGTTGATAATTTGGTGTATGACAATTTAACCGAAGCTGAAAACAAAAGCTTAAACCATATATTTAAGTTACAAGACAGTACAGGTGCTTATGTTAATTCAGTAGATCTTCGCTATACAAACGACCAAGTATTTGACCTACTTGCAACTGAAGGTAATGAGACACTTGTTAAGATTGAAAACTATAGCGGTGGTGATGCACCGTTAAGCTACCGTGCAGCTATCGGCTATAATTTAGGTGCAAAATATAAACTAGAGGATATCGTCTTACAACACAGTTTCTCGGATAGCAGAAGAATTTATAATTTCTCTGTATATGCGGGCGATACGCTTGACGCTACTATATTTAGTAACTGTATAGGTAAAGGCGGAAGTGATTCACAAGAAACCTTGACTGCAGAGCTTAATTCGGATGAATATTATAGCTGTGTACTTATAGTTTTCGACCACGTTTCTGTTTCGCCTGGTCTTATTAATGTGTATGCGTATCAGCCATTGCTTTCGGGAATTAAAATTTACGGTAAGCAACAGCCGAACATTCTGTCGGGTGCTGATGTTACGGGTGACCTTTATAATCTAACCCTCTCTACCCCGCTTGTACAGCATGCTACTGAGGTTGGCGAACATAGCTATACCGCAATGGAAGCGGGCAAAGATACCGGAAGTAACAGATTCTATACATTAAATGATGAAGGTACACTTGTTGCGGCATATACCCTTAAGTTAGAAGATGACCAGATTCTTAAAACATTAGCTTCGGGTACAAACAATAAGTACTACGAAATTCAACACAGCACCGGTGGCGATGCACCTCTCACCTACCGTGCAGCTATTGTTTATGACTTAGGTAAGTATTATAAGCTTGATTCTTTAGTATTAACCCAGTATTTCCAAGGCAGTGATGACCGTGCAATTCATCGTTTCTCGGTATATGCGGGCAACACTTTAGATTTAAGTATCTTTAACAACCAAATCGGCAGAGGCGGTAGTGCTACCGATACTGCTATGGAGGTTACACTAAATCAAACAACCGCAGCAAGATATCTAGTAATTGTATTTGACCATGTTGCAATGCAGAATAATACACGTGTGGAAAAATACGCCTATAATCCAAAAATTACTGGCATTGCCTGCTACGGTACAGAGACTGAAGCTCCAAGCGATGTTGTTTACGGAGATACAACAGGTGATGACAAGGTTAATATACTCGACTATATTAGTCTTTCAAAGGCCATTGACGGTCAATTAACCCTTAGTGTAGAGGTTGCCGACCTTAACAAAGACGGTGAAATTGACGTAAATGATTTAGTTGTTCTACGTAAAATTTTATTAGGCGTACCCGCTTAATATACGGATTTTAATTAGTCCACAATTAACCACCAAATGAAAAGTTTTCGCTTGGTGGTTAATTTTATATTTTTTATCTGTATTTTTACAAAAATAATCAAAAGCTCTATTTACTTTTTGTGAAAAATGTGTTACAATATGTAAAATATGTGTTATCTTGTACAATAACACATTAAATTTCAAATATTTTATTATACAAATAAAAAAATGGAGGTTTTTTATGAAAAAGACAAACTTTTTACGTAGGCTATCGGCAATAACTATGTCGGTAGTAATGCTGCTAACAATGTTTAGCGGTGCTATAGTAGCTTCGGCAACTACCGAAACTACTCCTACCAACATTCTTGAAGATGAAAAAGCCTATGCTTCTTTTGCGAGGGCACCCCTTGCACAAAGGTTGTTGGACGGTGATGCCCAATCAGGCAACATTGCGGATGCTCATTTTGAGCTTGCCAACGCGGCACCCACTGAGTCTTTGTTTCAAGACTACGCACAAAAACCCGCCGCTAGTAGCGTTGGTTTTATTGAAAAACATTCCCATAAAACCGAAACCGAAGACGCAACATATGTACGCATATACAACGATGGAATGTATGATGAAGACGCTATGAGGGATTTGGTTGATGAAAACACAGATTCCATTTATCGTTTTTATACTAACGATTCCCCAAATTATCGTACCGCCTTTGTCTTCAGACTTGGCGATTATTATAATGTTGATACCTTTAAATTAACACAATGTATAAATGATTCTTGTAGCTGTAACCGTGCTATACAAAAATTTACTGTTTATGCAGGCAACGAGCTTAACGGTTCCATCTGGCAAAACCCTGTAGGTACAGGCGGCAGCAATACCGAGGATGAAATGGTAGTTACACTAAACGGTGCTAACGCTGTAAAATATTTGGTAGTGGTTCTTGATGTTGTTATGCCCCCAAGTATGAATACCATATGGGCAGAAGATGGTTATAACAATAGCTACATAAAAGGTTTTGCCGCCTACGGTGAAAAGGCTCAGGCACCTGTAGAAAATATACTGGCAAACGAAAACGCTGTTGTAGGTGAGTACAGAATCGAGCTTGCAGACCCTATAATCAATGGCGACTCACTTGAAACCGTTATAGGAAAATTAAATTATGATAATTTATCATCCTATTCAGGCTCAATTAAATATGTTTCAGGTTTTAACGGAACCGAAGAAGGCAGAAGTATATATGAGACAAAGAGCCTTGCTGATGTAAATCTTGACAAAGCAACAGCTTTTGATATGCTTGAGGACACCACAAATTTAAGGCCCTTCCGTTTTGAGATAGGCTATACCACCGGCGTTGGCTTTAAATATCGCTATGCTATTGGTTATGATTTAGGTGACGAGTATGACCTTGATACGTTTACACTTACCCAAAATCTAAACAATGTTGACCCAGACGACCGTATGATTAACAGATTTTCGGTATACGCAGGTGATGCACTTAATGCTACAATATTTAACAACTGCGTAGGCATTGGCGGTAGCTCAATCGACAAGGATATGGTTGTAGACCTTGAAGGTGCTAAAAATGTAAGATATTTGCTAGTTGTTCTTGACCAAATGACTAATAGTGTAGACGGAACAACCAACATGTACTCTTATTTTGCAAACATAACAGGTCTTGCAGCTTACGGAAAGCTTGCACCGGATGAAGTTAATATACTCAACGATGATAATGTATATGCTAATCTAGCATCTGTACCTATGGCTACACCGCTAGTTCAGGGTGCTGAATACACCGAAAAATCAGAATATTTATATTTAAATGAGGCTAGACACAACAAACACGCAATCAATGATATTGCTCAATTTTACACTTTAGATGATGGCGATTATAATGATGACGGTATTACAGAACAACTAATTACCACTGACCAATTTAAAGACAGCACTAAAACTTCATATATGTCAAAGAATGAAGTGCTTAAAACCCTTGCATCTGAAGGTAATGAAAAATATTTCCAAGTACGCCTTGAACTTAACGGTAACAGTGCTATTAAACAAAACTCAAACCGTATAGCCTTTGTTTACAGACTGGGCGGTTATTATGATTTAACTAAATTCTCAATCACTCAAGAATTTTCACCTTTAACCAATGCAAACCGTGCTATTTACAATTACTCTGTTTATGCAGGCAACACACTTGATAGTTCAATACTTGATGAGGAAAATTGTGTAGGCGAAGGCGTAGGTGACGGTAGGGATGAGACTATCGTTGCAAGACTAGAGAATGCAACTGCCGTTAAATATGTTGTTGTTGTTTTGGACCATGTTGCACAGGTAGGTAACGACAATGTTGAAATGTATGCTAACAACCCCACAATTAAGGGAATTGCTGCCTACGGTAAAAAGGTTGCTGCACCCGAAGAAAACGTGCTTGCAAATGCTAATGCAACCGTTAAAACATACACTGTAGATATTGATACTGATATCTATACCGGTGCCACTTATGATAGCTTTAAAGACCTATTAGTTTACAAAAATCTAACCGAAAAGAATATTGATTTTTCTATTTGTGATACTAAAGACACTGATGATGACAATATTTTCTCAGAGAAAACATACTATACGTCTGCCTATGACAGAAATGTAGCTTTTGATAATCTTGAATCGTTAACTAACACTAACACATACGAAATTTATTTAAACGCCACTAAAGACGACAACGGTGTATACCGTCACAACAAGAGAACTGCTATAGTTTACGATTTAGGTACAGAATATGACCTAGACAGATTTGTTCTTTCGCAGTTCCCTGGATTTGATAGACGAACAGTTTATAATTATTCTGTATATGCAGGCAATGTACTAAATGACTCTATTTTTGAAAACTGTGTAGGTACAGGCGGCAGTAACATAGCTGAAGCCGATATGACTACAAATCTTACAGGTGCCGTAGCGGTTAGATACTTAGTAATAGTTCTTGACCACGTTGCTGAATATGATCCTAACCAAAAGGATAGCGACGGCCTCTCAACAGGTCTTATAGCAGAACTGCCTGTAAACGTTTATGCTTATGACCCGCATATTACCGGCATTGCAGCTTACGGTAGCCTTACCCCTCCCCCTGCAAGCATTCTCACACATAGCGGCGTATCTGCTGATACTTACAGATTACCTATTGACACTTTAGTTGCCAATTCATATGCTATGTATGCTGTACCCGAAAAATTAACATACACTACACTCGAACCTTCTACTGCTATTAGCGTAACTATGGTTGACAGCAACGACCTTGACGGTGACGGCAGCGTAATAGATACATTAGCACTTGACAATTCATTAGTTAACCTTACCAAAGATGATGTTTATAAGAATATAGCTGACACTGATAAATCTGATTCCTATGAATTCTATTTAAATGCAACTAAAAATGCTGAAACCAACCTATTTGAATTTAGTTACCGTTCTGCTATAGGTTATAGACTTGACGGTAATTATGATATTGAACAAATAGTTCTTACACAGGATGTTTCTGCTTCCGGCGATAGACGTAGAGTTAACAGATTCTCGGTTTACGGCGGTCAAAAGTTTGATGATACTATATTTGAAAATTGTCTTGGTACAGGCGGTAGCTTGACAGCCGAAACAATGACACTAGACGTTGAAGCAACTAATATTAGATGCTTGCTTATTGTGTTTGATGACGTTTGTCTAGCAGCTGATGGAGCCACAAGAAGTGTTTACGCTTACAATCCACGTATTAAGGGCATTGAAGCGTACGGCACAGCTTCTGCACCGATTGAACGTCCTACCTACAGTGATATGACAGGTGATAAAGAAGTTAACGTACTTGACTTTATTGCACTTATGAAGGATATTGATAACCCGACTATAGATACCTTTACTGCTGACCTTAACGGTAACGGTGTTGTAGGCTCGGAGGATTTAGTTATAATTCGTAAGCTTTTATTGGGAGTTTCTATGTATAATAAAGATTTTGAAAATGAATTTTTCACAATTCGTAACGGCTTTACGAATGCTTATAAGAAAATAAAAGCAGGTAAAGATATTAGAATCGGTTTCCTTGGTGGTTCTATCACCTACGGTATTGGTATTCAGGCACCCGACGGTTTAGAAAAATCTTTCCGTGTTTTAACTGAAACCTGGCTTGAAAACACATACGATATCGGCGTTACAGGAATTAATGCTGCTAATCCTAGTGCTGCTTCTGCAACAGGTGCGTACGGTATTGACAAGGATATTATGTCTAAAGACCCTGACATTGTATTTATTGAATATGCAATGAACGATAAATATGCACGAAGCAAATATACTAACGAAGATATTTCCATCCAAATGGAAACCATCGTTAAAAAGATTAAGAAAGCTAACCCCAACTGTGATATTGCATTCCTTTACACAACCGACGCAGGTTGCTCTGTAGATACACCTTTATGTGAATGGGCAGCAGTTCACGAGGAGGTTGCTGAAAACTACGGTATTCCAACCATTAATATAGGTTACGCTTTACTTAAGAATAAAAACCTTACTGCTGGTCTTAACAGTCCTGATTGGTACACATATTTTAATGACATTTGTCATACAAACACCAACGGTAACAAAGCTTATGCCGATACTATTATTAATGCATTAAACGCTACATTTAAATCTAACGAGGCTAAGGTACAGGATGAAGTTATTACAGATGCACCTCAAATGAATGATAAGCTATTAATGAACACTACATATCTTCACGCCGATAGCTTTGAGCTTGATGATGACAGCACAGGCTTTACCTATTATGAGGGCAACTGGGTACTCTATGATTCTTATTATTACACAACTTCACCCGAAAGCGTATTCTCCTACACATTTAACGGCCACACGTTTGGTGTTTTAGGTTTCGTCGACGTTGCGTTTGAGTACTCACTCGACGGCGGTGATTGGGTAAAATGTGCCGCATTAAACTCTCACCCGCAACCAGTTGTCAAAGGCCTTGAGGATACAACCCATAACATTAAGATTAAATTTACAGGTCTTCAAGAAGGCAAAGATTTGAAAATTGCAGCAGTACTTATAAATTCTGACCAAGAAAAGAATTATGATACAGATAATGTAACCCTTAGAAACGGTCTTACCAATACTTATAACAAGTTAATGACCGAACAGAAATTAACAGTAGCATATATCGGAGGCTCTATCACCGCAGGTTCCGCTGCTTCTAACCCAAGTGCTACTGCTTGGAGACCCCTTACAACCTCTTGGCTGAGAAAAGAGTTCCCCAATGCTGAAATTACCGAAGTTAACACAGCTATTGGCTCTGTAGGTACACTTTTACCTGTATTCTATGCCGATGACTATGTATTACCAAAGTCACCCGATTTAGTGTTTATTGAAACCGCAATTAACGATAAGCTTCTGCGTACACAATATGGCGAGGATGTATCTACCCACTACGAAACGCTTATCCGCAAAATTTTAGAATCTAACCCCAATTGCGATATAGTTTCGGTTTACACTACAAACGATACTGTTTTAGCGTCAGACGATTATTATTTTGACGAATCAATCGCACAAAACGAGATAGCCACATATTACGGAATACCTTCTGCTAACGTAGGCAGAAAGCTTCGTATAGACAAAGGTCTCGCTGAACCTAAAAACGCTGACGGTACTTATACTGAAGATTGGCAGACCTATTACGCCGATAGCGTTCACCCAACCGATGTAGGTCACAAGGAATATGCAAATACAGTTACCTATCTACTAAGGTCTGCATTTGATATCGCAAGAACAAATGGTGATGCTTCTGCCGCTAAAGTTCTACCGACAGCTAAAAACAGTAATCTTTTGATGGATACTACATTTACTACTACAAAAGACTTTGATTTATCCGCTTCTACAGGTTGGGAATATGGCACAAAGGTGAACAACACATCATTAAAACTTGATAATTATATTACAACAAGTGATATTAATAATGAGCTTGTTATCACATTTACAGGTACAAATCTTTATATGTATAGCTCATTTGTACCTTATGACGAGACAGATTACCTTTATCAGATTTCTATTGATGGCGGAGAATTCAAAGCTATGGGCTCTGGTGGACAAAACCCAAGATGCCTAGCAAGCGGACTTGCAAACACTACCCACACCATACGTATTAAAGCTGGAGGTGTTGGTACAAATGCAACCGATAGCCGTTGTGTAAACTTTGATATTTACGCACTTATGTCTATTAATGAATAATTTCTTTAATCAATTAAACTTAATAGCATAACTTTTAGAAAAGCAACACTTTTTAGTGTTGCTTTTCTGCTATATATATTTTATAATAAAATTACATTTTAGAAAGGTTGTGATATATTGCGTAAAACTTTATACATAATATTTTTAATTCTTTCAACCGTGCTTACTGTTTTCACTGTAATTGATTCTCTAAAGGGTAATTCCGGTACAGAGGACAGTCTGCTAAAAAGCGTTTGGGTAGTGTTTATTCTTGCGGCATATGTGCTGATTCAGGTTATATGTATATTTTTGATGAAACCGTCTTTTACCCTTTATAAGTGCGGTTTTTATGTTCTTCACATAGGAATAGTTCTATTACTTACGGGTTGCTTTATATATTATATCTCGGGCGATGTTGTAACGGTTACAGTACCCGTTAACGAAAAAGCAATATACAGCGAAATAAAGCGTACCGAGCCCGACAGTAAAGGAAATGATATGCTAAAGCTTGATTTCGGTATCGGTGTGTCAGATTTTGTTGTAGAAAAATACACCGCCGAAGACGGTGTAGAGGGTACTGATAAATACTATGAAGCCACCTTAATGATTTTATCTGACGGAGAACGTACTCCTAAAGAAATACCTCTTATTGTAAATTACCCCCACCATCAAAACGGATGGAAAATTTATCTTATGAATTATGATAAAATCACCGAAAGTAGCGTTCAGTTAATGCTTAAATATGACCCAGGTGAATATATTACACTAACAGGTATTTGGATGCTTATTATTGGTACCTTTGTTATGTGCCTATTTAAAAAGAAAGGTGCAGGTGAAAAAGTATGAATACCAAATTAATTTTATACGTTGCAATTATTTCTGCTGTTCTTTACGGTGTTTCAACAGTTCTAAGGTCGATTGAAAAGTTCAAAAAAGTAGGTCTGATTGCTTGGATTTTAGCGATTGTTGGAAACATAGTTCTAGTTGGTAATAACTGGATTATTAACGGATATGTACCATTTGTAAGTATGTATCAAGTCTTAACCTTTGTTGCACTAACCTTTTCGCTTATGTTTGTTTACGTTAAGTATTTACATAACGGCGGATGGATGGACAAATACTTTTGCTTGCTTCCTGCAGTCTGCTTAACAGGTGTTTGTTTTATGGGTATTGGTGAAAAGTGGCATTTCCCCCCAGCACTTCAATCCCCTTGGTTTGTACCTCACGTTTTAGTTTATATGATTAGTTACACTTTAGTAGCCGTTGCTTTTATACTGACTGTTGAAAGCATATTTAACAAATCGAAAAGCAATCTTTTAGATTCGGGAATTTATACTCTTATTTGCATCGCATATCCTTTTATGACCTCTGGTATGCTATTTGGTGCTATGTGGGCTAACGAGGTTTGGGGCAATTTCTGGTCGTTTGATGCTAAAGAAAATTGGTCGCTTGTCACTTGGCTTATGTTAGCTATATATCTTCACTTCCGTCGCCATAAAGCACTTCAAAAATATTCTAAAATTTTTGTTGTCTTAGGTTTTTTCGGCGTAATAATTACAATGTTCTTTGTAAATATTATGGGTGGCTCGTCACAACACGCGTATTCCTAGTGTGACAGGACTTGAACCTGTCACACTAATAACGATTACAATGACATATATACAAAAAATTCGCTTAAGGTTTTATCCCTTAAGCGAATTTTTTTATTTAATCAGTTATTCCAATTCAAATGCACCTGTATAAAGCTGATAGTATTTACCCTTTTCACTAACCAATTTCTCGTGGTTACCGCGTTCAATAATTCTACCCTGCTCTAACACCATAATAACATCGGAATTTTTAATAGTTGAAAGTCTATGAGCGATTACAAATACCGTTCTGCCATGCATTAGTCTATCCATACCTTTTTGTACTATTGCCTCGGTACGAGTATCAATAGACGAGGTCGCCTCGTCAAGAATCATAACCGGTGGGTCAGCAACAGCGGCACGTGCAATAGATATTAACTGACGCTGACCTTGGGAAAGATTAGCACCGTTATTGGTAAGCTCGGTATTATAGCCGTCGGGCAAACGTGTAATAAAATCATCCGCACCCGAAAGCTTTGCCGCCTCGATACACTCGTCATCTGTAGCATCAAGTCTGCCGTAGCGGATATTCTCCATAACAGTACCTGTAAACAGGTTGGTATCCTGTAAAACTATACCAAGCGACCGCCTTAGGTCACTCTTTTTAATCTTGTTAATGTTAATGCCATCATAACGGATTTTTCCGTCAGCGATATCATAAAAGCGGTTTATAAGATTTGTAATTGTGGTCTTACCTGCACCCGTAGCACCTACAAACGCTACCTTTTGACCGGGTTCTGCATAGACATCAATATTATGAAGCACCAACTTTTCGTCTGTATAACCGAAATCAACGTCCAGTAGTCTTACATCACCTTTTAGTTCAGTATAGGTGGTTGTTCCGTCATGGTGAGGATGCTTCCACGCCCATTTTCCTGTACGTTTCTCGCTTTCGGTAATGTTGCCGTTTTCGTCAATCACTGCATTAACAAGGGTTACATAACCGTCATCGGTTTCAGGCTTTGAATCCATAAGATTTAGCATACGCTCTGCACCTGCAAGACCCATAACAATTGCATTTATCTGGTGAGACACCTGATTTATATTACCTGTAAACTGTTTGGTCATATTAAGAAACGGTATTACAACGCTGATACCAAAAACAACCTCTCTGCCAAAAGCTTTTGAAAGGCTTATATTGGTAAAGCCGTCAGACAAAAGGAACAAACCGCCTACCGTAGCAATAATTACATAGAGTATATTGCCTATGTTCATATTTATAGGACCTAAAATGTTTGCATAGCTGTGAGCCTTTCTACTATCCTCATAAAGAGCGTTGTTTATATCGTCAAAATCCTTTTGGCTATTCTTCTCGTGACAAAAAACCTTTATAACCTTTTGTCCGTTCATCATTTCCTGAATAAAGCCTTCTGTTTTTCCCACAGACTTTTGCTGACGAATAAAATACTTAGCAGACCCACCGCCTACAGTTTTTGTAATAGCCATAAGCATAAATACGCCCGCTATTACAACCAAGGTCATCCAAACACTGTACCAAAGCATTATAAAGAAAACCGATATAACAATTAGTCCTGCTTGCAAAATAGCAGGTATTGCCTGTGACACAAGCTGACGTAGTGTATCAATATCGTTTGTATAATGGCTCATAATATCGCCATGCTTATGTGTATCAAAATACTTAATAGGTAGGTTCTGCATACCCGCAAACATTCTTTTACGGGTTTTACTCAAAAATCCCTGTG
Source organism: Oscillospiraceae bacterium (assembly GCA_015065725.1). Taxonomy (GTDB): domain Bacteria; phylum Bacillota; class Clostridia; order Oscillospirales; family Acutalibacteraceae; genus UBA737. The sequence continues at coordinate 7,504 of SVPV01000009.1, read as the reverse complement.
TGATATACGCCATAAGCTGTGTATGTGCGAAAAATGAAAGAAGAGAAATTCCGTAAAGTACAGCAAGAGTTACAACTTTAGGTATTATTTCGAGCTTTGCCGATGCCCAATCACGACTTAAATACCATTCTTCGATAAGTGCTATAATCTGCTGATTAAAAATAGCAGGAAGGGTGTTTACAATTGCAGAAAAAGCTATACAGACAAGGGTGACTGGCAACAACACGGGATAGCTTTCAAACAACATTTTTAAAACTCTTTTTAAAGAGTTACTGTTGAATTTTGGTCGGGGGCCACGCATCATAGGACCTTTACCCATAGGCATACCGTTTGGTTTACTCATCACTGTCGCCTCCGTTTCTCTGCTGTTCATAAACATCGCGGTAAATTTCACTGCTTGCAATCAACTCGTTATGTGTGCCGATTGCCGAAACCTTACCGTTTTCCATAACTATAATAACATCTGCATCTTCAACAGAGGCTATACGTTGTGCAATAATAATTTTTGTGGTTTCGGGAATAAACTCACGAAATCCCCTACGGATAAGTGCATCTGTTTTCGTATCAACCGCACTTGTAGAGTCATCAAGAATTAATATTTTTGGATTTTTAAGAAGTGCCCTTGCGATACAAAGCCTTTGCTTTTGTCCGCCCGAAACATTAGTACCGCCCTGTTCAATATAAGTATCGTATCCGTCAGGGAAGCTTTCTATAAACTCATCTGCTTGTGCAAGCCGACAGACATACTTAATTTCTTCATCGGTAGCATTCTCGTTACCCCAACGAAGATTTTCCTTTATAGTTCCTGAGAAAAGTTCATTCTTTTGAAGCACCATTGCAACAGAATCGCGAAGTGCATTAAGGTCATAATCTTTGACGTCTACACCGCCTACTAACACCCTGCCCTCTGATACATCATAAAGCCTAGGAATTAGCTGTACAAGGGACGATTTACTAGAGCCTGTACCGCCGATGACGCCAACCGTCATACCCGATTTAATATTAAGATTTACCGATTCAAGAGCATATCTTTGTGCCTTTTCGGAATATTTAAAGCTTACATTTTCAAATATTATAGAGCCGTCCTTAACCTCTTTTACAGGGTTTTGCGGATTAGATATTGAAGGTTCTTCGTTAAGCACCTCACATATACGCTTCATTGATTCAATAGACATTGTAATCATTACATATATCATTGAAAGCATCATAAGCGACATCAAAATCTGTACGCCGTAGGTAAGCATTGCGGAAATTTGACCGACATCAACCTTTGTTCCGCCCGTGGTTATTACTAAAAAGGCACCAAGCAGTAAAATACCAACCGTATTAAAATACATACAAAACTGCATAATAGGCGTGTTTAATGCTACTACACGTTCTGCCTTTGTGAAATCACCACAGATATCATCCGAAGCGGCACTGAATTTCTGCTTTTCAAATTCCTCACGCGAAAAGCCCTTAACCACACGCATTCCACGTACGTTTTCCTCAATAGATTCATTAAGCTTATCGTACTTTTTAAAAACACGTCTAAAAGCGGGCATAGCCTTTTTTGCAACAAATAAAAGACCTATAATAAGAACAGGTACTACAACAACAAAGGTAGTAGCCAACGCACCGCCCATTGTATACGCCATTATAATCGAGAAGACAAACATCATGGGGCTTCTGATAGCTGTACGTATAATCATCATATAAGACATCTGCACGTGTGTTACGTCGGTAGTAAGACGGGTTACAAGCGATGTAGACGAAAACTTATCAATATTAGAAAAGGAATAGCTTTGAATTTTACTAAACATATCATGGCGGAGATTTTTTGCAAAGCCTGCCGAGGCTTTAGCACAGGTAAGTGCCGCAATACCGCCGCAGCACAAGGATATAAGTGCCATTAAAACAAGCCATAAACCCGTTTTAATAACCTCTTCAATAGGTACCCCGTCCTTAATATTGTTTACAAGATTTGCTGTTATAAAGGGAATGGCAACCTCTATGAGTACCTCACCTATTATAAATATAAGTGTTAAAATTGAAGGTAGCTTGTATTCTCTTATACTTTTTGCAAGGGTCTTAATCATTTGTGTCCTCCAAATTTGCTTTTATTTTTTTTAGTGTCCGAAAGAAAACTTCCTTTTCTTTCTCGGTTATTCCTTTTGCCATTTTTTGCTCTAGTGCAAAAATATCATTAGAAATTTCCGCTTGCATTTCTACTGCCTTTTTTGTTAATACAATCTTTTTAAGTCTGGCGTCCCCCTCGACGCCCACCCTTAAAATAAGACCGTTTTTTTCCATTAGCTTTAGCATATTTGTAATGGTAGAACGGCGAATTTGAAACTCTGCCTCAAAATCACGCTGATAAACATCCCTATGTCTATTATCATAAAGATAGCCAATAACCCAACCGTGAGCACCCGTAAGGCATTGGCTTTTTTTAAATGATGATAGTTTTTCAAAATTACGCCTAATCAAATTGCTTACAGTACGCAGTTGAAAGCCTATTTCATTCTCTTTCATAATCTACCTCATTTTACATTTGTTAGATAGCTAACATAATTATACTTATTAAATTCAGCTCTGTCAAGCGAAAAACTATTAATATTTTATGAATTTTAACACTCTAAATGCAGAATTTAAGCGAAGGATTTGAAACAAAACCCTTCGCTTGCATTTAAATTGATATTATTTAAAAAACAACGGTAATTTTTCAAGAAAAATTATATCATCACGGTCGGCGGCATCGCCCTCTGCCAAAAAGGCACAGGCTGCAACCTCTATTCCGCCTGCTTTTTTAACAAGCTCTCTTACAGCTGCAAGAGATTCACCTGTGCTTATAACATCGTCAATAATAAGTACACGCTTGCCCTTTATCTTGTTTACCTCGGTCTCCCCAAGGAAAAGCTTTTGGGTATTAGCAGTAGTTATTGATTTAACGGCTACTTCCAAGGGATTACGCATATAAACCTTAACGCCCTTACGTACAATAACATAAGGTTTGCCTGACTGACGTGCCATTTCGTAAGCCATAGGAATACTCTTAGCCTCAGGTGTAAGTACAACATCAAACTCGGGAACACGGCTTAATAGCTCCTTACAACCCGCAATAGTAAGTTCAACGTCACCGAATATAATAAATGCGGCAATATCAAGCTTATCGTTAACAGGGAATTTTTCAAGCTCACGCTCAAGCCCCGCAATTTTCATTTTATAAAATTCAGACATATATATTTCCCCTTTTAATTTTTATATTGCAAATCAGCCTGGAGGCCAAGCAAGATTACGGCGTGCAAGTAAATGAAAGTGGATATGACCTACCGTCTGTCCGCCCTCTTCACCGCAGTTATTTACAACGCGGTAACCTTTTTCTAGATTTTCACTCTTTGCGATTTTTGCAACAGCCTCAAAAACCTTTGCTACAAGTATACTATTTTCTGCGGTTATTTCGTCAGCAGATGCAATATGCTCTTTAGGAATTATTATCGCGTGAAAAGGTGCCTGCGGTGCTATATCCGCAAAAGCATATACATATTCATCCTCATAAATTTTAGTGCTGGGTATTTCCCCTGCCGCTATTTTACAAAACAAACAGTCGCTCATATTTCTACCTCCATACCGTCATAAGAAACTAAAAAACCTGCTTTTTGGGCAATCGGTAAAAAGTCTTCATAAACAACATCCTTACCGTTATGCGAAAAATGGTTAAGTATAAATTTAGTGTTTTGGTCGGCTACACCGATTTCTATAAGTTTTTCGCGTGTAAGCTTGTTAACACCAATTCCTTGGTGACCGTAGGTATCAAAACCCTCATAATTTGCAAAGCAACAGTCAAGCGATACTGCATTTAGCTTTATATTAGACTTTTTCAAATACTCAAGGGTTTCTTTAGGAAATTCACCTGTATCATGTGCATAAAGAATACTTTTGCCCTGTTTTTCAACAATATAGATAAATGGATTTTCAGTACCGTGATACGCTTTTAACGGTGTAACCATATAGTCGCCTACCGTATAGGTGTTAAATGCTACTATTTCGCTATAACGTAAAAAACCGTTAGAGCTTTTTACAAAATCACTTAAAAAGGGGTTTAGGTCATAACTGCCCCAAACGGTAAAACCGTGCCAATCCAAAGGCGGTTTTGAAAAACCCGTTTTGGTAAACTGTAAATCAAGACTATAAAAATGGTCCTCGTGTGTGTGGGTGATAAGAAGATTTTTAATACCTAACATATCAATATTGTTAGCTATGAAGTGCCAATATGTATCGGGCGGATAATCAATAAGCAAATCACCGTCAATTATTGCCTGACTTCTTGTACGAATGTTTTTACCGCCAAGCACTGTTGCCCTTTTGCAGTTATCACAGCCACAGTAAAGTGCCGGAATTGCCTCTGCCGCGGCAGTACCAAGATACTTTAATTTCATATAATCACCCTACTAAAGCGTTTTTATTTAAGTTGTGATTTTACCAAATCTGCAACAGCCGCTAGTGCCTCAGCTACCTTTGAAGCATCCTTACCGCCTGCCATAGCACTATCAGGCTTACCGCCGCCGTTACCGCCCGCAAGCTTTGCTACCTCGCGTACAAGATTGCCTGCATGGGCACCCATTTTAATAGCGTCCTCACCGCAAGCCGCACAGAAAGTAACCTTGTCGCCGTTAACAGCCGCAAATACTGCTACCGCAGTCTTTTCTGCCGCCTTTACTGTGTCTGCCATCTTGCGAAGTGCATCGGGAGTACCGCTAATTTTCTCACTTATAACCTTAACATCGCCAACAAGGGTAGCGTTTGCCATAATATTATCCATTTTGCCTGCGGCAAGCTTATCCTCAAGTGCTTCTATCTTACGCTCGTTTTCTTTAATTTGAGCCATCACCTGTGTGGCTTTTGCAGTTAAATCTTCGACACTCTGTGATTTTAAAATTGCCGCCGTATCGGTTGTGAGCTGTTTATAATGTGCCAAAAGCTCCATAACCTTTTTACCTGTAACAGCCTCGATACGTCTTGTACCTGCGGCAATACCGCTTTCCGAAACGATACGGAAAAGACCGATTTTGCCTGCATTATCAACGTGTGTACCGCCACAGAATTCAACAGAATAATCCTCTGCAGAAACAACGCGAACAGTATCGCCGTACTTTTCGCCGAAGAGTGCCATAGCACCTAGCTTTTTAGCCTCTTCAATAGGCATTTCACGGCTTAATACCTCGACACCCGAAAGAATTATATTATTTACATAATCCTCAACACTTTTAATTTCTTCGTCTGTTAAAGCAGAGAAGTGTGTAAAGTCAAATCGAACACTGTTTTCATTTACAAGCTGACCTGCCTGCTCAACGTGAGTACCTAAAACACTGCGAAGACCTGCTTGCAAAAGGTGTGCTGCTGTATGATTACGGCGTATAGCTTCTCTACGGTCTATATCATATTTAGCAAAAACCTTATCGCCAACCTTTATAGTACCGCCAATTACTGTACCAAAGTGAGTAAATACACCGCCTGCGGTCTTTTTGGTGTCCACAACCTCGAAGCCCACTCCATCGGCAGTAATTGAGCCGATATCGCCTACCTGACCGCCGCTTTCACCGTAAAGTACGGTTTTATCAAGAACTATAACAGCCTTATCGCCTGCAGTTACCGAGTCTACATGCTCGCCTTCAGAAACAATATCAACAACTGTAGCCTCTGTATAATTTTCGGTATAACCTAAAAATTCTGTCTTTGGTGCATTATCAAAAGAAATTCCGTCACTCTTCCAGCTCTCAGAGTCAGATGCTTTTCTTGAAGAACGAGCAAGCTCACGCTGTTTTGTCATAAGCTCATTAAAGCCGTCCTCGTCAACATTCATTCCCTTTTCTGCGAGAATATCTTTTGTAAGGTCAAGCGGGAAACCGTAGGTATCATAAAGTCGGAATGCATCTGCACCCGAAAGTGTGCCACCCTTTTCACAAAGCTCATTTAAAATGCCAAGACCTTGGTCAATGGTTTTTGCAAAGTTAGCCTCTTCATTAGAGATTACCTTTTTTATAAGCTCCTGCTTTTCAACAAGCTCAGGATAACCCGATTTGTTCTCGTTTATAACTGCTTCACAAAGCTCTACTAGGAAAGGACGGTTAATGCCTATAAGCTTACCGTGACGGGCAGCTCTTCTAATAAGACGGCGTAAAACATATCCTCTGCCCTCGTTAGACGGAATAATACCGTCGCTTATCATAAAGGTAGATGCTCTCGCGTGGTCGGTAATGGCACGTATAGAAACGTCTGTTTTACCGCCCTTGCCGTATTCTGCACCCGAAATTGCACAAACCTTATTCAAAATATTACGTACGGTATCAACCTCAAACATATTGTCAACATCCTGCATTATGCAAGCAAGACGCTCAAGTCCCATACCTGTATCAATATTCTTATTTTCAAGCTCGGTATAGGTGCCGTCACCCATATTATTGAATTGCGAGAAAACATTATTCCAAATTTCCATATATCTATCGCAATCACAACCAGGCTTACAGTCGGGTGAACCGCATCCGTATTTTTCGCCGCGATCAAAATAAATCTCACTGCAAGGACCGCAAGGACCTGTACCATGCTCCCAGAAATTATCAGCCTTGCCAAGCTTTACAATATGCTCCTCGGGTACGCCTATAACATCACGCCAAATAGCGTATGCTTCATCGTCTTCCTCATAAACAGAGGGCCACAAAAGATTTTCGGGTATCTCTAGAGTTTTGGTCAAAAACTCCCACGCCCACTCTATAGCCTCGTTTTTGAAATAATCACCAAAAGAGAAGTTACCCAGCATTTCAAAATAAGTACCGTGACGTGCAGTTATACCAACACGCTCAAGGTCGGGTGTACGAATACACTTTTGACAGGTTGTAACCCTATTGCGAGGTGGTGTAACCTCACCTGTGAAATACTTTTTCATAGGTGCCATTCCCGAATTTATAAGCAAAAGGGATTTATCGCCCTGCGGCACCAGTGAAAAGCTATTTAGCCTTAAATGTCCCTTGCTTTCAAAGAATGAAAGATATTTTTCACGAAGGTCGTTTAAAGAAGTCCATTTCATAATTTCAACATCCTTAACAAATTAATTAAACATACACAGATATTATATACTTACCAACCCTAAAAGTCAATTATTTGTACACCTAAATTAAAGAAAAACAAGCAATTATGTAACAGATTTTATAAATACACAAGTTTTTTATTAGCAAATCATAACCACTAGTAAACTAGTGGTATGCACAGCCCCTATAAGGAGTGCCTACTGGCCAGGTCCCTAAAAGGGACCTCGAAAGTTTGGCAACGCATTACCATCTCGGGCAGCCGCTCACGTGCGGCTGTCTTTTTTTGCCTACTTTCTCTTGTCACCCGTAAACGTGTCAATATATTCTTTTATGCTCATTTGTTCTGCTGCAAAATCTTCTTCTAACTGATTTCTTATATATTCAGCTATTACTTTTTTATTTCGACCGACTGTATCTACATAATATCCCCTACACCAAAA
>SVPV01000008.1 GCA_015065725.1 Oscillospiraceae bacterium | reverse complement strand
ATGTCAGGAACACAAGCTCAAGATGAATCAGTATCTCACGGCAACAACATGCGATGGAGTTATCAAGAACGAATGAAAAAAGGAAACTTCATCGGCACAGTCGCTACATACGGTTACACCTTAATAAGCATATAAGAATAAGTACAGAAACAAGCATTAAGGGAGTACATAATGTTTTATATTTGTTTTCCAATGGTATGTCAAAAGTTGACTTTGAATTCAACTGACAAGTATACTGATAGAACAAAAACAAAGCATCAACCCTTATGGTTGGTGCTTTGTTTTTGCCTCTTGACTTTAGTACAGTGATGTGGTAGCATAGTAGCATACTAAATTGGTGAGGTAGAATTATGTTAAGATTTCGTTCCGAATCGGTTGACAGATTATTTCAAACTATATTAAACTTAGAGAGCATTGAAGAATGTTATGAGTATTTTGCCGACCTGTGCACTATAAAAGAGGTACAGGATATGGCACAAAGGCTTGATACCGCCATTCTTTTAAACGAGGGACTGAGTTATCAGAAGATTATAGAGCAAATAGATGTAAGCAGTGCCACTATCGGTAGGGTTAGCAAATGCCTTAATTACGGTAGCGGTGGCTACCGCAATGCTATTGATAAATTAGCCGACAAGGAGAACAAATAATGAAAAACTCAGATTTACTTTTAAGCTTTAATGAAAATGTAATTTTTTCCTTGCGTTCACTTTATTCTTCTCGCGGATATTCTCAATATAAAATGAGCAAGTTTGAAGAATATGACCTGTATGCTGCAAACAAAGATTTTTTGATTTCGGATAGTGTTATAACCTTTACCGACATAGGCGGTAAGCTGATGGCTTTAAAGCCCGACGTAACTCTTTCCATTATAAAGAATATTAAGGACGAGCCTTATTTGCTTAATAAAGTTTTTTACAATGAAAACGTGTATAGGATTTCGGGAGGCTCGCACACCTATAAAGAGATAATGCAGGCAGGACTTGAGTGCTTTGGTAATATTGATTCCTATAGCATTTGCGAGGTTATAACCCTTGCGGCAAAAAGTCTTAAAACCATAAGTGATTCCTGTGTTTTAGATATTTCTCATTTAGGACTTTTGGAGAATATTTTTGACAGCTTTAATATTCCTAAATTGCATAGAACTCAAATAATTAAGTTTATAGGCGAAAAAAACATTCACGACCTAGGCAAATATTGCGAAGGACTGGGTGTTGAGCCTAAGAATATAGACACCATTAAATTTTTAGTGTCGGCATCGGGTAATCCTGACGAGGTTGTTCCCGCACTTATAAATGAATTAAAGGGCAAGACGGACATTAAGCCTCTTGAAGATATGCAGGTTATATTGGCAGCGGTTGACCCTGCACTAAAGCCGATGCTTAGAATAGATTTTTCGGTTGTGAATGATATTAAATACTATAACGGAATTGTCTTTAAGGGCTTTATAGAGGGTATCCCGTCAAGCGTTTTGTCAGGCGGTCAGTACGATAAGCTTATGCAGAAAATGAATCGCCGTTCTTCAGCAATAGGTTTTGCTGTTTATCTTGATATGCTTGAGCGGTTTAATAACGTTAAAAACGAGTATGACTTTGATGTTTTATTGACCTATTCCGAAAAAACCAATCTTTCTGCCCTAAACAAATTTGCAGATGAGCTGACACAAAACGGAGAGAGGGTTTTAGTCCTAAAGAAAATATCTAAAGATATTAAGTACCGTAGGCTTATAAATTTTGACAGCGAGGTGGCGAACAAGTGAAATCGATGCTTAACGTAGCTCTTCCTAAAGGAAGGCTGGGAGAAAAGGTTTATTCAATGTTTGAAAAAGCAGGTTTTGAATGTCCCTCAATAAAGGAAAATAACCGTAAGCTTATTTTTGAAAACAAAGAGGTCGGTGTTCGTTATTTCTGGGTAAAGCCCTCTGACGTTGCAATTTATGTTGAACGCGGTGCGGCAGACGTTGGTGTTGCGGGCAAGGATATTTTGCTTGAATACACCCCCGATGTTTATGAGCTTTTAGACCTTAATATTGGCAAATGCCGAATGGCAGTTGCCGCCAAAAAAGACTTCAGATACGATATGAGCCGTACTTTGAGGGTTGCAACAAAATTCAAAAACATTGCAAGTGCTTACTATCTGTCAAAGGGTATGGATATTGATATTATCCATCTTAACGGTTCTATAGAGATAGCACCGATTTTAGACCTTTCAGACGTTATTGTTGATATTGTTGAAACAGGCACCACACTTAAAGAAAACGATTTAGAGGTTATTGAAGAAATTGTGCCGATTAGTGCACGCTTTATAGTCAATAAAACAAGCTATAAATTCAAATCGGACGCCATTGATAAAATTGTTAAGCAAATGGCATCAAAGGGATAAAACGGAGGCTAAATAATGATTAAAATTTTAAAATTCGGCGAGGTTTCGGCAAATGATATTTTTGCCCGTACAGAGCCTGCCGTAAACGTTGAAGCCGTTGTCAGCGAAATTATTGAAAATGTCAAGAAAAACGGCGATAAAGCTCTTTTTGAGTATTCAGAAAAGTTTGATAAGGCTAGGCTTGACAGCTTGGCAGTAAGTGAAGAAGAAATTAAAGAGGCGGTAGATTCAGTAGAGCCTGAATTTTTAGAAATTTTAAAAACCGCCGCCGAAAATATCCGTGAGTATCATAAAAATCAAGTAAGAAGCGGTTTTGAAATTAAAAAAGCCGACGGTGTAATAATCGGTCAAAAAATTATTCCTGTCGATAAAGCAGGTCTTTATGTACCCGGTGGCACAGCAGCTTACCCTTCGACCGTTCTTATGGACTCTATTCCCGCAAAAATTGCAGGCTGTAAAGAGGTAGTTATGGTGACACCGCCCTCTAAAAACGGCAAGGTAAACCCTGTTATTCTTGCGGCGGCTTTTGTTGCAGGGGTTGATAAAATCTTTAAGGTTGGCGGTGCTCAGGCAATAGCCGCTCTGGCTTACGGCACCGAGAGTGTTCCTAAGGTTGATAAAATTGTAGGTCCCGGCAATGCCTTTGTGGCAGAGGCTAAAAAACAGGTTTTCGGTCAGGTTTCCATTGATATGATAGCAGGACCGAGCGAGATTTTAATTATTGCCGACGAAAAAACCAACCCCGCACACGCGGCGGCAGATTTGCTTTCTCAAGCCGAACATGATAAAATGGCTAGTGCTGTGCTTGTTACCAATTCAGAGGAGTTAGCCCTCGCCGTAAGCGAAGAGCTTGAAAAGCAAATTCCGCTTTTGTCAAGAAGTGAAATTGCACGCTGTTCGATTGATAACAACGGCAAAATCATCGTGGCAGACAGCTTAGAAAAGGTAATTGAAATTTCAAACGAAATCGCACCCGAGCATTTAGAGTTACTGCTTGACGAGCCATTTAAATATCTTGATTTAATTCGTCACGCGGGTTCTGTTTTTATGGGAAGGTTCTGTCCCGAAGCTCTAGGGGATTATTATACAGGTCCTAACCATACCCTACCTACAAGCGGTACTGCTAAATTCTCAAGTCCCTTGTCGGTTGATGATTTTATTAAGAAAACACAGTACACTTATTATACAAAAGAAGCTCTTGACAAGGTAGCTTATGATGTTGCATACTTTGCCGAAAAAGAGGGACTTACTGCACACGCTAAAAGTGCGGTTATTCGTAGTACGGACAGTACGGAGGAAAATTAAGTGAGTTCATTTTTAACTTCTAAATTAGATCATTTAGTACCCTATACACCGGGTGAACAGCCTAAAGATATGAAATATATAAAGCTTAACACTAATGAGTCGCCCTTCCCGACGTCAGAAACGGCACAAAGGCTGGCGTTAGAGGCGGCTTCAAACCTACAGCTTTATTCCGACCCTGAGTGCCGTGACCTTGTAAACACGGCGGCAGAGTATTTTGGTGTCAGCACCGACCAGATTATTTTTACAAACGGCTCGGACGAGGTTTTAAACTTCGCGTTTATGGCATTTTGTGAAAACGGTGCGGTTTTTCCCGATATAACCTACGGTTTTTATTCGGTTTTTGCCAAGCTTAACGGAGTGGACTTTAAAGAAATACCCTTAAAACAAGATTTTTCGGTTGATATAAACGATTATATGGGTGTTAATAAAACGGTCTTTTTGGCAAATCCCAATGCCCCGACAGGTATTGCACTAGGTCTTGACGATATCGAAAAAATTGTTAAATCGAACCCAAACAATGTAGTGGTTATTGATGAAGCGTATGTTGATTTCGGTGCAGAGAGTGCTATATCGCTTATTAACAAATACGACAACCTGCTGGTTACCCAAACCTTTTCAAAATCGCGGTCGTTGGCAGGCGGAAGATTGGGCTTTGGAATCGGCTCAAAAGCACTTATTCGCGACCTTAATACAATTAAGTATTCGACTAATCCGTATAACGTTAACTCGATGACTGCGGCGGCAGGTATCGGCTCGCTTATTGATGACGAATATATTAGGGCTAACTGCGAAAAGATTAAAGAAAACCGAGAGTATCTTGTAAAAGAACTAAAAAAGCTCGACTTTACCATGACAGATTCTACTGCCAATTTTATCTTTGCCAAACACAGCAGTATAAGTGGTAAAGACATCTATTTAAGATTAAAGGAAAAGGGCGTTTTAGTACGCTACTTCGACAAGGAACGGTTAAAGGATTATACCCGTATAACCATCGGCAGTAAAGAACAGTTAGAGGTTTTAATTGATAAGTTAAAGGAAATCATAAAGGAGTTATTATGAGAACAGCTAAAGTAAACAGAAAAACAAAAGAAACCGATATTTCTTTAACCCTTAATATTGACGGAACAGGCAAAAGTGAAATTAACAGCGGTTGCGGTTTTCTAGACCATATGTTAACCCTTTTTGCAAAACACGGCAGATTTGATTTGACGCTTAGTTGCAAAGGCGATACCGAGGTTGACGACCATCATACAACCGAGGATATCGGCATTTCGTTAGGTCTTGCCTTTAAAGAGGCTTTGGCTGACAAAAAGGGTGTTACCCGTTACGGTTATATGGTTTTACCTATGGACGAGGCACTAATTTTAACGGCAATAGATTTTTCGGGCAGAGCGTATCTAGGCTTTGATATGGATATTCCCAGCGAAAAGGTTGGAACCTTTGATACCGAGCTTGTCGAGGAATTTTGGTACGGCTTTGTACGTAATGCAGAGTGTACGCTTCACATTAAGGAAATTGACGGAAGTAACTCTCACCACATAATTGAGGGGGCATTTAAATCGGCGGCTCATAGCATTAGAAACGCCGTTAAAATTGACCCAGAAATAGAAAATGAAGTTTTATCCACAAAGGGTGTTTTATAATGGTAGCTATAGTTGATTACGGTGTCGGTAACCTTTTTTCGCTTAAAAGCTCATTTGCGGCAATAGGTGTTGACGTGAAAATCACCGCCGACCCCGAGGTTTTAAAAAATGCAGACGGCATTGTTTTACCGGGTGTCGGTGCATTTGAGGATGCGGCAAAGAAGCTAAGAAACAGCGGTCTTGACAAGGTTTTGACTCAGTTGGCGGCAGAAGGTAAGCACATACTTGGCATTTGTCTTGGAATGCAGTTGCTGTTTGAAAAAAGCTACGAATACGGCGAGCATAAAGGACTAGGCCTTATTAAAGGCTCTGTTAAGCCCATAAAAGATGTTATACCGAGTGAACTTAAAATTCCGCACATTGGTTGGAATGGGCTTATATATAAAAAGAAAAGTCCCCTTTTTTCTTACATAAACGATGGTGACTGTGTTTATTTTGTTCATTCTTTTTATGCGACAGACTGTGAAAATTCGGTTATTGCAGTATCAGAGTACGGTGCCGAGCTTACGGCGGCAGTGCAAAACAAAAATGTTTTCGGATGTCAGTTTCACCCCGAAAAAAGCGGTAAAGTCGGCCTTAATATTTTAAAGGCTTTTGCCGAAATGAAGGAGAACGAAATATGATAATTTATCCTGCTATAGATATTTTTTCTAGCAAAGCGGTGCGTCTTTTCAAGGGCGACTATGCACAGATGACCGTTTATAACGATAATCCCGAAGAAGTAGCACTTGATTTTTTAAAAAGCGGTGCTACCCATATTCACCTTGTCGATTTAGAGGGTGCTAAAAGCGGCGAAACCCCTAACATTGAAACGGTTATGAAAATTAAAAAATCGACGGGGCTTTTTTGTGAAATCGGCGGCGGAATACGCTCAATGGAGGTTATTGACCGCTATATTTCGGCAGGTGTTGACCGTGTTATTTTAGGAACTGCCGCAGTGACAAACGAAGGCTTTGTAGAAACAGCAGTACAAAAATACGGCGAAAAAATAGCCGTTGGCATAGATATTAAAGACGGTCTTGTTGCCATAAAGGGTTGGACCGAAACGAGTGATATTGACGCTTTTGCCTTTTGTGAGAAAATGCAAAAAATCGGTGTTAAAACGGTTATCTGTACCGACATTTCAAAGGACGGTGCAATGCAAGGCACCAACCATCAGCTATATCGCGAGCTTTCTAATAAATTCAGCCTTAATATAATAGCCTCGGGCGGTGTTTCAAGCATTGAGGATATTAAAAAGCTAGCCGAATTAAAGCTTTACGGTGCAATAGTCGGCAAAGCCTATTATACAGGTGCAGTTAGTCTTAAAGAAGCGATTGAGGTGGCAAAATGATAACAAAAAGAATAATACCTTGCCTCGATGTTAGGGACGGACGGGTTGTCAAGGGCGTAAATTTTGAAGGACTTCGGGACGTATCTTCACCCGTAGAGCTTGCAAAGTTTTATAGTAACTGCGGTGCAGACGAGCTTGTATTTTACGATATTACAGCTTCAAGCGACGGCAGAAAGCTTTTCACCGAGATACTCACCGAAACCGCAAAGGAAGTGTTTATCCCCTTGACAGTCGGTGGCGGAATCAACACGGTTGCCGATTTTGACCGCGTTTTAAAATGCGGTGCAGATAAGGTTAGTGTTAATTCGGGTGCTATAAAAAACCCACAGCTTATAAACGAAGCTGCCAAGCTTTACGGAGACCAATGTGTTGTGTTATCGGTAGACGTAAAGCGTGTGGACGGCGTTTTCCGTGTCTTTGCTAAAGGCGGCAGAGAAAACACGGGTATGGAAGCAATCGAGTGGATAAAGCGTTGTGTGGAAAACGGTGCGGGCGAAGTTGTTGTTAATTCAATAGATACCGACGGCGTAAAGCAAGGCTTTGACCTTAGTATGCTTGATGCCGTTTGTAATGCGGTCAATGTTCCTGTTATCGCATCGGGCGGAGCGGGTAAAATTGATGATTTTATCACCCTTTTTAAAACCTTGCCAAAGGTTGATGCAGGTCTTGCCGCGTCGATTTTCCATTTCGGTGAGGTTAAGATTTCCGACCTCAAGGAACAAATGGCGAAGAATAACATACCAACAAGAAACAGTGGTTTTTAGTGTGACAGGAGAGTATATTATGATTGATATTAAGAGTTTAGATTTTGATAAAAACGGTCTTATTCCGGCAGTTGTTGTGGATTCGGTAACTAAAAAGGTTTTAACCGTAGCATATATGAATGAAGAAAGCCTTAAAATTTCTATGGAAAAAGAGCTTACCTGTTTTTACAGCCGCTCACGTCAAGAATTGTGGCTTAAAGGAGAAACCAGCGGAAATTATCAGCATATAGTTTCTATAACTGCAGACTGCGATAACGATGCTTTGGTAGTTGTGGTTGAGCCTGACGGTCCTGCTTGTCATAAGGGTGATTTTTCTTGCTTTAATAATCCTGTTTTTGAGAGTAGTGACCGCAAAGAGTTTTCCTACGAGGGTCTAATGAAGCTAATTGAGGGCAGAAAGACCGAAAAGAAAGATGGCTCTTACACCACCTATCTTTTTGAAAAAGGAATTGATAAAATTCTTAAAAAGGTGGGCGAAGAAAGCACCGAGGTTATAATTGCCGCAAAGGCAGAGGATAAAAATGAAACTATTTATGAAATTGCCGACCTTGCTTATCACGTGATGGTGCTTATGATTGAAATGGGCATTTCTCTTGAGGATATTCATAAAGAGCTTGCCTCTCGCCACGTAATTGACCACAAGGTTAAACAGGAAAAAATGACTAAATGATAATACAATAACAAATTTTAAAGAAGTATAACAAAAGCAAAGCATTAATCGTAAAGGTTGATGCTTTGCTTTTTGTTTGTAATACTTTAGAGATTTATTACCGTTACTTTTTTATTTCTTAACTTGCATTGTTCTATTACGTATTTTGTTCCCTTTGACCGACCGTCCCAAAAGACTAAAACTTCATCTGCATAATCTATAATTAAGATATTTCGTTTAAGCGGAGCTGCTCTGCCGTATTTATCATATTCAGGCAAAAATTCTTTTAATTTAAGGCCTTTCTGCAAAGCATATTCTTTGGCACAAGTATCTATTCCTTTAGCACCGCCTGATACTATTTCATTAACATATTTAGGTAAATATTTATCCAAATCATTTACCCATAAACTTCTCGAGCCAACAACGCCAATTTTCATAGAACCCCTCCGTTTAACTTTATTGAGTTAATTTTAAACCATTTTCCTCCCAAAGTCAACTCAATTGAGGTAATCTTTTTAACCTAAAATGGTTAGAATAAACTCAACCTATAGAATCGGAGAAGTTTTATGAACATTGGAATTGCAGTTAAAAACAGAATCATAGAGTTATGTTCTGAACGCAATATTACCATTAATAAACTTGGAACATTAAGCGGCGTCACGCAATCCACTATTAATAATATAATCAGCGGTCGTAACAACAGTACAACTATATCTACTATTAAAAAACTTTGTGACGGTCTAAATATTTCAATAATAGACTTCTTTACATCAAAAGTATTTGAAGACTTAGAACAGGAAATCAAATGATTTTTTCTAACTATTACACAATAGTTAAATCTCATAACGGGTAAACCGTTATGAGATTTTTTAATACCACCTTGCCTTTTAATTTTTGAGGTGCTATAATAACTGTAATTTGATAATCTATCTAGTTAGCGGTGAAATTAATGAATAGTATTAAAAATTTGCAAAACCTGCACACCCATACCACCTATTGCGACGGGGTAAATACTCCCGAAGAAATGCTCGAGATTGCAATTAAAAAAGGTTTTTCCTCGCTTGGATTTTCGGGTCATTCGTATATGGCGTATTCCCCCTCCTATTCAATGTCAATGATAGGAACAGATGAATATATCCGCCACATAAACCGTTTAGAAAAGGAATACCGTGACAAAATAGAAATTTTTTGCGGTATTGAATTTGATATGTTTAGCGGTATTGATTTGTCGGGATTTGACTACATATTAGGTGCTGTGCATTATTTGAAAATAGGTGATGAAATGGTAGGCTTTGACCGTTCGGCAAAGGAAGTAAAGACGGTTATTGACACCTATTTCGGCGGTGATGGGCTTTCTTACGCTAGAGCCTATTATGAAACCCTTTCTTTGTTGCCCGAATACTGTGACGCCGACGTTGTTGCCCACTTTGACCTTGTAACCAAGCACAGCGAAAAGGAAAACTTTTTTGATACCGAGTCAAAGCTTTACCGCCACTATGCCATTTCTGCCGCTGAGGCACTTGCGGGCAAAATTCCGCTTTTTGAGGTTAATACAGGTGCTATTGCACGTGGCTACCGAACAACCCCCTACCCCGACATCTTTTTGCTTAAAGAATTAAAGCGTTTGGGGTTTGGTGCAATTATAAGCTCGGACTGTCATAACGGCGAATTTCTTGATTGCGGTTTTAGTGATGCACGTGAACTTTTAATAGAAAGCGGTTTCAAGGAAAGATATATTTTAACCGCCAACGGTTTTAAACCCGTAGAACTTTAGCGGAAAGGATAAATGCTCAAATGAACATTCTTTCAATTATAATGCTAGTCTTTGCTGTTTTGGGTGCCATAGACCGTATAATAGGCAACCGTTTCGGTCTTGGCAAGGAATTTGAAAAAGGTTTTTTACTTTTGGGAACAATGGCTCTTTCAATGGTGGGTATGATAGTCATATCCCCAATAATTGCAGACCTTTTGTCACCGTTTTTTAATCTTTTATATAGAATTACCGGCATTGACCCATCGGTTGTACCTGCTGTTCTTTTCGCTAACGATATGGGCGGTGCTCCCCTCGCAAAAGAAATTGCCAAAAACGAAGCCATAGGTTTGTTTAACGCTTTGGTGGTTTCCTCTATGATGGGTGCTACTATTTCCTTTACTCTTCCGTTATCCCTTACGATTGTAAAAAAGAGGCATCATAATGAGCTTTTTTTAGGTATTCTTTGCGGAATTATGACCATTCCTGCAGGCTGTTTTGTGGGTGGCTTAATGCTGAAAATACCGCTTATTTCTCTCTTATTTAATTTGTTGCCTTTAATAATATTTTCGATTATTGTCGGTCTTGGAATATTATTTGCCCCAAATATCGCCGTAAAGTTTTTCTCTTTTATAGCTGTTACCTTGAAAGCCTTAATTACAGTAGGTCTGATTTTAGGAATTTTAGAAGCACTTACAGGCAAAACACTAATCAAAGGTCTTGGCGATGTTTTTGAGGCATCTAATATATGCTTTAACGCCTCAATGGTGCTGGCAGGTGCTTTCCCCTTTATGCACATTGTTTCAAGAATTCTTAAACGCCCAATTACAGCGTTAGCAAAAAAGCTTGAAATCGAACGTGTTTCTGCATTAGGTCTTATTTCAAATTTAGTTACAAATACAACCACTATCGAAATGATGAATGATATGGATAAAAAAGGTATCGTACTAAACGGTGCATTTATAGTGTCGGCCGCATTCCTGTTTGGAGGTCACTTGGCATTTACAATGGCCTTTGATGCCGATTATGTAGCGGCTGTAATTGTTTCTAAATTAATTTCAGGTGTTTCTGCCTTGTTTGTCGCCACAATGGTATACAAAAAAACAGTCAAATAAATTTGTTTTAATATATAAAAAAAGCCACCTTTTTAGGTGGCTTTTTAAATTGCTTATTTTATTATTTCTTTTTAGCTTTCTTTTTATTCTGCCATACAACCCAGATAGGTCCTGAAACGAATATCGAAGAAATCGCACCCGAAATAACACCAAATGCCATAGGAATACCAAAGGTGCGAAGTGATGTAAGACCGAACAGCTCGGAAACACCAACAACGGTAAGAACTGCAGCAAAGGTTGTAACAGAGGTTACAATATTTCTTACCATTACCATATTAAGACTCTTGTTAACCAATGTGTCGATACTGTCTTCGGGATAAAGCTTTCTGTTTTCACGGATACGGTCAAAAGCAACGATGGTATCGTTAAGCGAATAACCGAGAATTGTTAAAACAACAGCTATATAGTTTGAGTCAATCTGTAATCTGAAGAATACACATACAAAGAAGGTTACAAGTACGTCAAGTATTAATGCGATAAGTGCAGATATACCTGCCGAAAAACCGCCGATTTTGCGGAAACGTACACTTACGTAAACCACAACAAGTGCTGCCGCAATAGCTACTGCAACCAAGCTCTTTAGGAAGAACGAGCCTGCTATGCTAGGACTTACAGAGTTAGAATCATAAAGCTCAATTTTATTATCCTTGAAAGCCTTTTCTAAAGCTTCTGTAATCTTTTCCTGCGACTCGGCATCTAAAGACTTATTACCAACAAGACTTAAAGAAACAGTCTTTGTGTCACCTGCAATAGATGTGCTCATTCCAACGGTGTACTTTTCCTTAATAACGCCGTCTAACGCCTTATTAACATCAGCCTCTTTAATGTCACCCTCATAAGAATAGGTGATTCTTGTACCGCCGCTGAAGTTTATATCAAGGTCAACACCGAAAATGCCTGCCACAACGGCACCCACTACAAATATTGCCAAATAAACTATAATGAACTTTTTATAATGTTTATTAAAATCAAACTGTTTAGCCATTGTTCTTACCTCCATAAAGCCAAGGTTTTCTCAAGAACTTAAGCTGAGAAATGCTCTTAAGCATATACTTTGAAGCGAGTATACCCATTATAAGATTGAATACAACGCCGACTAAAAGTGTATAGCCGAAAGAGTATATAGAGCCTGTTATTGATGAGCCGAATAACGCCATAAGAGGTGAGAACAGCTTAGCAATTAGGCTATCAGGTGTACCGAAAGCACCCATAAGCACTACCGATACTATAACAACTGTAACGTTACCGTCGATAACTGCACTTAAGCTGTTTCTAAAGCCGCTGTCAATAGCACCGTCAATGGTCTTGCCTTTTTTGAACTCGTCACGAATACGCTCTGCCGCAATAACGTTACAGTCAACGCCTACGCCGACAGAAAGTATAATACCTGCTATACCCGGAACGGTAAGTGTAAAGCTTGCGGCATCGCCAAAGAAGCCCGAAATACAAGCGATAGTTCCTGCCATTTGACCAAGTAAAGCTATAGCTGCAACCACACCGTTTAAGCGGTAGCGTACAATCATAATAATGCAAACCATTAAGAATGCGATTGCACCTGCAATAACCATAACGTCAAGTGCATCGGAACCAAGTGTTGGAGAAATTATCTGCAGCTTGCTGTCGTCAACAGTTAAAGCGAACGGAAGCGAGCCTGCATTAATTTTATCTGCTAAATCCTTTGCGGCTTCAGCATCCTCCATACCGTTTATGTAAGCTTGGCCCTCAGTAATTGCTGTTTGAACTGTGGGGGCTGAAAGCATGGTATCGTCCATCCAAATAGAAATCTGCTTGCCTACCCTTTCGGCAGTAGCTTTAGCAAATTTAGCCTTACCGCCCTCGGTAAAGTTTAGGTAAACCACATAGCTTCCGTTTTCATCAACACCTGCCTGTGCACTTGCAATATCCTCAGCACCGCTTAATAAAACGGTGTCCTTAGTTGTGCCGTCACAGAAGGTCAGAAGTGCGGTCTCCCCTAACTCCTGTACTGCTGCCTGAGCGTCAAAATCGCTCTCGCCTGCAGCCCAAGGGAAACGAACAATAACCTGATGGTTACTGTTATCGGTATAAACCTCATAGTCTGTAATATTGTTGTTTACAAGTCTGGTTTCAATAATCGCCTTTGCGGAATCCATATCCTCATCGGTAATATCTACGCCCGCCTTATCGGGAGAGAAAACAGCCTCAACACCGCCGCTGATATCAATACCCCAGCGGATATCGCTTGCTCCCTTAATATAAACCTGTCTGGTATCTCCATAGTAATTTTGAACACCGAAAAAGGCAAGATAAGTAAGTGCCAAAATAAGTGCTAAAATTACAAAAAATACCGGTTTGCCTGTCTTTTTGGATTTCATAGGCAAAGCCTCCATTTTTTCATAATTATTTATTAATTATACATAATAATTGTCCTAAAGTCAATCATTATAATAACTTTTCAAGTGCGGCGTATCTTACAGCAATACAAAGAAGTTCTGCCGCCTTTTTAATCTCCTCAACGCTTGGATACGAGGGTGCTATACGAATATTGCTGTCTTTGGGGTCCTTGCCGTAAGGGAAAGGGGCACCCGCAGGGGTTAAAACCATTCCCGCTTTCGAGCAAAGCTCACAAACACGCTTGGCTGTACCCTCATAGACGTAAAGACTAATAAAATATCCGCCGCGTGGCTTTGACCAGCTTGCTATATTTTTATCACCAAGCTGATTATTAAGCTCTGAAAGAACACTTTCGAATTTAGGACGCAAAATTTCGGCGTGCTTTTTCATTTGTAGCTTTAATGCCGCCATATCGGGCAAAAACCTTGCGTGGCGAAGCTGGTTAACCTTATCGGGACCTATAGTTTGATACTTAATTCTGTTTTTAAGCATTTTTAGGTTGTTAGGACTAGCCGCCTGTGCTGCAACTCCTGCACCTGGGAATGTTATTTTAGAGGTAGAGGTGAACATAAACACCAAATCTTCATTACCGTTCTTTAAACATTCATCATATATATTTAAAAGACAGTCGCCCTCGTCATAAAGGTCATGCACGGCATACGCGTTATCCCAGAAAATTCTAAAGTCACAAGCCGCCGGTTTTAATGCCGCCATACGACGTACAACATTGTCCGAATAGGTCATACCCTCGGGATTAGAATATTTAGGCACACACCAAATACCCTTTACAGTCTCATCCTTTACAAGCTCTTCGACTGCATCCATGTCGGGACCCTCGGCTGTCATATAAACAGGTATTAGTTCAAAACCAAAATGCTCGGTTATACCAAAATGTCGGTCATAGCCGGGTGCGGGACATAAAAATTTAATGTTCTTTTGTAAACCCCAAGGTCCTGCACCGAAGCCGTGTGTCATACCCTGTGCTACAGTGTCAAACATCATATTAAGTGACGAATTTCCGCCAACTATTACCTGCTCTGCCGGCACGCCTAAAACCTCACCGAAAAGGGACTTGAGTTCGGCAATTCCGTCCATACCGCCGTAATTTCTACAGTCTGTACCCGATAAATCCTTAAATCCTTTTTCGCGGTTTACGGCACAAAGAGCATCGTCACATAAATCCATATTATCAAAATTAGGCTTTCCCCTTGACATATCAAGCGAAAGCTTTAATGAAAGCAGCTCGTCATATTTTGCTTTGACAGAACTAAATTCCTTTTTTAGTTCATCGCTGTTCATCCTCAAATAATCTGCCATATTAAGCTCCGTTCTCAAAATTTTATTGTAACCATGATATTATATATTATTTCATTCTACATTTCAAGTGTTCAAATTATTTTTTTGACTTTTAGAACAAAAACGCATCAAGCCCTGTTCTTCGGCACACCCTAACAATAAAGAATGCCGAAAAACAGGACTTGATACAAGAAAGAAGAATCAGAAAGAGAATTAATCAAAATCGGTAACTCTTAAAACTTTTGACTTGGTTATCTTAACCGGTTGTGCCGTTCTTACCTTTAAACGACGTCTGCGAACAAAAGACAACAACCTTTCTTCAAAGGCTATAAATTTATCCTCATTAAACAATGCCCAAAGACCGAAGCCTACTAAAGCCGTTTCAAAAACTGTTGAAAAAATAATAGATATTGTCATAGCTTTTCCTCCTGCCGAACATTTGTTCGGTGTCTGTAATTTTATTATACTCACCCACTCCACATTTGTCAAGTGGTTTTTCTAAAATTTATTATAATTTTTTCACTGTCCCAAAAAAAGTACTTTGATATGTAAAAAATATTTCGGGCGGATATTTTTAGCCAAAGCATTTAAAACCGAATCTGTTTCGGGTTTGAATGTTTTGGCTATCCGCCCATACAATTAATTAAATATTGTCTGCACGCCGTCTACAAATTCACCGACAGCCTTTATCATTTTATTTGAGCCTTTTGAAATATTTTTCTGTTCTTTAAGCATTATTTTACCAACCGTAACGGCTGCAGCTCCTGCTATCATTCCGGCTCCTACTCCCTTTAAAAAAGACATTGTCCCGTTAGCCATTAATAATCCCTCCCTTGTGGGATTATTTTACCCTTATTTTTTAATATTATTTACGTTGCAAAAATCTATAAAAAATGTTAAAATTACATTATTGAAAAAAGCATAAGCATTTCTTTTACACGTGAGTATATTTTGGGTGCCTCGTCTATCGGTAGCGGATTCTCCCCCTTTCCAAGCTCTACGGTGAAGGCAGGTTTTTTGAGTTCGCTTATAAACCAATCCTTAAAGCCGCCACCCATGCTCAGCCCTACGGGAAAATCAAGGGCGTAGCCTGTAGAGGTTGCCATAATCTCCGCCATCTTTTCACTTCTCGGCGGCTTTTCATCACCGTAGTTCCAATATATAACCTCACCTTGTGTGTGAAGTGCTAAGGCGTGACGGATTCTGCCGCTTCGGCAAAGCTTGGTAATGGCTAGGGTTTCAGGCTCACTTTCGGGTTTTATACCGCCGTAGCGTGTAGGCGACGGACCGTATATGCCCGACTGACGCTCAAGAGAGCGAAGCTCACGCCACCCCGCATCAAAATTGTGGTTTATATCCACACCCCTGAAATTTGCATTCCAATGGGTGAAATCACCCTTACAAATACGCGACATACTTTCACTCAAACTGCCGCAAGCAGACGCTCCGTGAATTGAAATTTCGCACCCGTCGGGATTAACCCTCGGTACAAATATTATGCCTCTGCCTACAAGTGCCTTTCTGGTGTCTACACCCGCCAAACATTCGGCGTTTGTAAGGGCTTCGCATAAATCCTCAATAAAATAAAGCAGAATATTTGTGGTTATATGCTCACTACCGTGAAAGGCAGCAGTAATTAACGAATAATCGGTCGATTTTCCAAGCTTTAGGGCATAAATATCCCGCCCCGCACAGCTTTTTCCTATAATTGACCTGTTTAGTATGCTGTATTTGTCACATAATTTGTCTATTGCCTTTTTGTATTTTAGGTAGTCGTATTCTATCGCATCAATAATTTTTTTCATATCAAAAACCTCTTTGCTAACTATAAAATCAATTACTATATTTATATTAAAGGAAGCGACCGAAAATGAATCTTTACGAAAAACAGTTAGAAGCCGAATATATTTACAAGGGTAAAATAATAAAACTCCGCCGTGATATTGCTCTATTACCCAATGGCACCACCGCAACGCGTGAGGTGGTTGAGCATAACGGAGGCGTGTGTGTAGTACCGCTAACAAATGACGGAAAAATTATTTTTGTTGAGCAGTACCGTTATCCTTATAGCGAGGTAGTGTTGGAAATTCCTGCAGGCAAACGCGATTCTCTAGACGAGGAACCGCTTAAAACAGGCATACGCGAGCTCAAAGAGGAAACGGGAGCCACCGCTCAAAAAATGACCTTTTTAGGTGAGCTTTATCCAACCCCTGGATATTGCGGTGAGATTATATGGATGTACGCCGCAACAGGTCTTACCTTTGGTGAACAGCAGCCCGATGAAGACGAATTTTTAAACATAAAAGCCTATACTTTGGAAGAATCGGTAGAAAAAATACTTTCGGGTGAAATTAAGGACGCCAAAACCCAAGCCGCGATATTAAAAGTAAAAATTCTCCGCGAGCGTGGGGAAATATAAGCTTTTAACGGAGGTTAAATTTATGTCTAGTTTTATTAAAAGATTTTTTGTGTTACTTCTAGCTTTTTTAATAATTTTATCAGTCTGTGGTTGTAAAAAGGATAATAAAGACCCAAAAAGTATTCCCGCCGACAATTCATCAACCGTAAACAATACCGAAGTTAACCCTAACAACATAACTGTAAATGAGGCTGATGACACCGCCGACCCCGAAAACACCGAAAGCAGTATCGAGGGCGACAGGGTTGAAGTTCAAAAGCTTGAAGTTCGCAAAGGTGCTGCTAACGGAATTGATGTTTCAAAATGGCAGGGCAAAATCGACTGGAAAAAGGTAAAGCAAAGCGGAATTGACTTTGCCATTATACGCATAGGCTACCGAGGTGAAAACGGCAAGCTGTACCGTGACAGCAACGCTGATTATAACATTCAGCAAGCTACAAAATCGGGACTTCTTGTGGGCGTTTATTTCTTCTCTACCGCCATAAACACAACCGAAGCCAAAGAGGAAGCCGAGTGGACTGTTTCAGCTATAAAGGGCTATTCCATCTCATACCCTGTAGTTTATGACTGTGAGGGCTTTAAGAATACCGACAGCCGTATGTACAGCCTTAACGCCGAGCAACGCACCCAAAATGCCCTTGCCTTTTTATCCATCGTAAAAAGTGCTGGCTATGAGGGTATGTTTTACGGCTCGAAATCCGACCTTACGGATAACACCTCATTTAATACAGAAAAAATTTCAAGCAGTTATAAAATTTGGTTGGCACATTATTCAACACCCACCTATCCTACGGTTGAAAATCCCGAATATTCGGGCAAGTACGATATGTGGCAATACACCAACAAGGGCAGTGTTTCGGGAGTTGAGGGTAATGTAGATTTAATAGTTTCCTACTTTACAAAAGCTCAAGAAAAACCCAAAGACGAATCACAAACTCCCCCGTCAGCAGAGCCTCCAAAAACCCAAGCAGAGCTTTTATACACCGACGTAAATGACAAGGTAACCGCTAAAAGTGAGGTTAATTTGCGTTCGGGTGCAGGCACTAATTTTGATATTGTAGGCACCCTTAAAAACGGAACAGTGCTTTCCCGTACAGGTGTTGGCAAAAACGGTTGGTCAAGGCTTTCATACGGCGGTCAACCCGTTTATGCAATAACAAGCTATCTTACCGACGATTTAACATACACTGCACCCGCCCCTGACGATATAGTTGAGGGCAATACATTTACTGCAAGCAGTGGCAAGGTAACACCTAAAGAGTTGGTAAATTTAAGAAGTCTTCCCACAACCTCGTCACAAATTGTTGCGAGCGTTAAAAACGGTGAGGTGCTAGAGCGTACCGCAACGAGCGACAAGGGTTGGACAAGGCTTTTATATGGCGGACAAACGGTGTATGCTGTTTCAAGCTATTTAACCGATGACCTTACATACAAACCGCCAACAACAGAAGCACCGACTAACGACGGAATTAATACCGAATTTACCACCGTAAATGAACAGGTAACCGCAAAAAGCGAAACCAACCTTAGAACTCTGCCGTCGGTCAAAAACTCCGAGATAGTTTATACCCTTAAAAACGGTGAGTATGTAACTCGTACAGGTGTTAGTACAAATGGATATTCCCGTCTTGTTTGGAACGGACAGACGGTGTACGCAGTTTCGAGTCTTCTTACAAATTAAAATATTTTAATATCCCCTTGAAAAGCTAGAAAAATGTGTTAAAATAAAAGAAAACTTAATTTAAAGGAATGTATATTTATGGAAAAAACAGTATTAGTTGAAATTTCCGCACGCCACGTGCATGTAACAGACGAAACTCTTGAAATTCTTTTCGGCAAGGGCCACACCCTTACAAACAAAAAGGATTTATCACAGCCAGGACAGTTCGCTTGCGAAGAAAAGGTTACTATAGTAGGACCCAAGTCCCAGCTTACCGCCTCTATTTTAGGACCCACACGTCCTGCTGACCAGGTTGAGATTTCTTTAACCGATGCCCGTGCTATCGGCGTTAAGGCTCCTATTCGTGAGTCGGGCGATGTTAAGGGTTCGGGTGCTTGCAAGCTAGTAGGCCCTTGCGGTGAGGTTGAGCTTACCGAGGGTGTTATTGCAGCAAAGCGTCACATACATATGACCGTTGCTGACGGTGAAAAATACGGTATTGTGGACAAGCAGATTGTGTCTGTTAAAATTCCTACCGAGGGTAGAGCTCTTGTTTTCGACGATGTTGTAGCACGTGTTAGCGACAGCTATGCTCTTGCAATGCATATTGACACAGACGAGGCTAATGCAGCAGCCGTTCCGGGTAGCTGCACAGGCATTATTTTAGATTAGTGGCAGGGCTTTATATACATATCCCCTTTTGCCAAAAAAAATGTGCATACTGTAATTTCTATTCTGCCTGTACCGAAGCTTCGGTGGTGGATAATTATCTGCGGGCTTTAGAAAAAGAAATTGAAAAATGGGGCGGCTCTTGTGGCCGCCCTATTGAGACTTTATA
Organism: Oscillospiraceae bacterium; assembly: GCA_015065725.1. Lineage (GTDB taxonomy): Bacteria > Bacillota > Clostridia > Oscillospirales > Acutalibacteraceae > UBA737. The sequence continues at coordinate 65,850 of SVPV01000008.1, read as the reverse complement.
CATTGGCGGCGGCACACCAAGTGTGCTAGGGGCAAAAATAGCACCGCTTATATCCAAAATAAAGAAATGTTTTAACCTTACCGACGACCCCGAAATTACGGTAGAGATGAATCCGAGTGAAAATTCGGCAGAGTTTTTAACTGCCGCAAGGTCGGTAGGTGTTAATAGACTGTCAATAGGGGTCCAAAGCGGAAACGACAGCGAGCTGTTGCTTTTAGGCCGCACCCACACCGCCTATGACACAAGACGCTCTGTGGAAAAGGCAAGAAATTTAGGGTTTTCTAACATTTCGCTTGACTTAATGCTAGCCTTGCCCGAAAGTGATAACGCCTCCCTCTTAAAAAGTCTTGAATTTATAACCGAGCTATCGCCCGAACATATTTCGGCTTATATTTTAAAGCTTGAAGACAAGACCGCTCTTAAAGCGAACAAAAAGCTTCGCTTTGCCGACGAGGAAACACAGGCTAAACAGTATTTGCTCGCCTCTAGTTATCTTGAAAAACTTGGGTATGAGCATTATGAAATCTCAAACTTTGCAAAAAGCGGGTACCAAAGCCAACATAACCTGAAATATTGGAATTTGGAAGAATATTTAGGAATAGGACCCTCGGCACACTCTTATTTTCTCGGCAAACGTTTTTATTATAAGCCCGATATTAAAGGCTTTATTAAAAATCCCGAGATTGTTTTTGATGGTACGGGCGGAGACTCTAGCGAATACTTTATGCTAAAGCTAAGGCTTTCGGACGGGGTTGACCTAAAAGAATTTACCGACATCTACGGCGACCTACTAACACCCGAATTTTTCAGCTTTTGTGACCTGCTCGAAAAAGAAGGTCTAGTTAAAACAGATAATGAGCGTATTTCCCTTACAGATAGGGGTATGCTGCTTTCAAACACTATAATAACCGAGCTTTTGGAGAGAATGAAATGAAAACTTATAAAATTCACCTTATCAGACACGGACTTACCGATGCAAACACACTTGGACGTTATATCGGTTGCCGCACCGACCTGCCCCTTTCGGCATCGGGCGTAAAGGAATTAGAGCTTTTAAAAAATTCGGTAGAGTACCCCGAAATCGAAAGACTTTATTCAAGCCCTCTGCTTCGTTGCAGACAGACAGGTGCAGTAATTTATCCCGATATGGAAATTCATACGGTGGATAATTTAAAGGAATATGACTTTGGAGATTTTGAGGGAAAAACCGCCGAAAGTCTTGAAATTTTAGAAAGCTTTAGGGATTGGGCATCGGGTAAAATAGACTCTACCCCTAACGGAGAGAGCAACAGAGACTTTATTAAACGTGTTTGTCTAGGCTTTAATGAAATTGTACGCGATATGATGGAAAACGGCATTACTAACTCGGGTGTAATTATGCACGGCGGTGCTATTATGATGCTTTTGTCGGCATCGGCAGTACCTAGACGCCAGACTGTTGAATGGACAAGTGATGCAGGCAGGGGTTATTCGGTAATGGTAACGCCGTCACTTTACCACAGTAGCGGAATTATTGAGGTTTACGATATTATATAGGGCGTGAATTTATGGTACATATTGGTAACGATTGGGACGAAATTTTAAAGGACGAATGGCAAAAACCCTACTATTTAAAGTTACGTGAGTTTTTAAAAAAAGAATATTCCACACAAAAGGTTTACCCTAATATGCACGATATTTTTAATGCCCTAAAGCATACCGCATTCAAGGACGTTAAGGCGGTAATTATAGGTCAGGACCCCTATCACGGCGAGGGTCAGGCACACGGACTTTGCTTTTCGGTTAAAAAAGGTGTAACACCGCCTCCGTCGCTCAAGAACATTTATAAAGAGTTAGAGGACGACTTAGGAATTAAGCCTGTCAGCCACGGTGAGCTTACCAAATGGGCGGACGAGGGCGTGCTTTTGCTTAACAATGTTTTAACTGTGAGAGAAGCGTGTCCTAACAGCCATAAAGGTATGGGTTGGGAAACCTTTACCGACCGAATTATTGATGAGTTAAACCGCAAAACCACCCCTGTAGTTTTCTTGCTTTGGGGGGCTAATGCCAGAAAAAAGGCTGATATAATTACGAATCCCATACATAAAAAACTGATAACAGTACACCCTAGTCCACTTTCGGCTTATGGAGGATTTTTCGGCTCTAAGCACTTTAGCCGCACTAATGAAATACTCTCATCATCAGGTATTACTCCTATCGATTGGCAGCTTTCAGAATAATTACATTAATTGACATTTATTGCATTTTGTGGTAAAATCACTCTTGAAAGATTTTTTAGGAGTGATTTTTTTATGCGTTCAACAGGTATTGTACGTCAGGTAGATAATATGGGCAGAGTGGTAATTCCAAAGGAAATCCGCCGCCAACTAAAAATTGAAAACGGTAAGGACAGCTTTGAAATTTATATGGACGGAGATAAAATTGTTCTTCGCAAGTTTGCCCCTGCCTGCATTTTCTGTGACAGTCTTATTGACACGGTTAATTTAAGCGGTCACAATGTTTGCGTAAACTGTATTGAAAAGCTAAATGGTATGAAGGAGCAGGCCGAATAAAAATTTCGTGTTATTTTTGCCATTTGTTCCGCATAAACTGTTTATGCAATTTTTAAGTTTAGAGGTATAACTTTTATGACCAAACTGCTTTTAAAGCTTTTTTTGAAAAATAAGCCTGTAGATAACAATGACTCTCGTTCAACCGTCGGTAAGCTTTCGGGTGCGGTAGGCATTGTTTTTAACATTCTTTTGTGTGTTTTTAAACTTATTGTAGGTAGCTTTTCGGGTAGTATATCAATAACCGCTGACGCTATGAACAATTTATCCGACGCTTCAGGCTCGGTTGTTACCTTTTTAGGCTTTAAGCTTGCAGAAAAGCCTGCTGACCCTGACCACCCTTACGGTCATGCAAGGTTTGAATACCTTTCAGGTCTTGGTGTTGCGGCACTTATTATTCTTATCGGGTTTGAGCTTGCAAAAAGCTCTGTTTTAAAAATAATTAATCCCACACCCGTTCGGTTTTCGGTGCCTTTGTTGGTGGTTTTGGTGCTTTCAATTTTAGCAAAGCTTTGGCTTTACCTGTTTAATAAAAAGCTGTCCCATATTATAGATTCTGCTACCCTTGCTGCCACTGCGGCGGACAGCCGTAACGATGTTATTGCAACCTCGGCAGTTTTAATTTCGGCTTTTCTAGAACATAAAACAGGCTTTCACGCCGACGGTGTATCTGGTCTTTTTGTTGCATTGTTTATTTTGTTTAGCGGAATTTCACTTGCTAAAGAAACTATAAGTCCCTTGCTTGGCGAGAATGCCTCACCCGAAATTAAAGCCGCCATAATTTCAACCGTAACGGCTCACGAAAAGGTGCTGGGCTTTCACGATTTAATGGTGCATGACTATGGTCCTAACCAACGCTTTGCAAGTCTTCATGTTGAGATGGATTCAAAGGAAGACCCTATGCTTTGCCACGGTATTATTGACGAGCTAGAGCGTCAGTGCCTAAAAAACCACGGTGTAAATTTGGTTATACACTATGACCCCATTGTTAGAGGTGACAAAAGATTAGACGAGTTAAAATCGGCAGTTTTTGAGTACTTAAGCGAAATCGACAAACGCCTAACCTTTCATGATTTTAGAATTGTAGACGGTGCCGATTATACCAACCTGATTTTTGACGTAGCTCTACCCTTTGACCTTGACGAAAAAACCGTAAAAGCAGAGCTTGACCGCCGACTTAATGACAGAGGCGACAAAAAATACTTCACCGTAATAACCTTTGACTGTGAAGCGTTTAATACAAATTCAAAATAATATAGTTTTTCGCAAAATCAAAATATACGGGCGGCCATCGGTTGCCCGTTTTGTTTTCACAAAATTTATTGTTGTATTATAGGGACCGGCGTCCCCGACGGTCCGTTTTCGCAAATAAAACACCCCAAGCAATCGTTTTTTTGATTGCTTGGGGTGTTTTTTGTTTTGAAATTTAAAGCTTTTTGTAAAGCTCGGCTATCTCAAGCCTTAAAGCCTTATATTTGTCATCATTTAAATTAAAATTATTAGATATTAAATTTCTTGCCTCGTCGCCTGCCGTTTTAAGTACGCTTAAATCCGAATATATATCGGCAATATTAAAGCGTGGCAAACCGTGTTGACGATTGCCTAGAAAATCACCCGGACCGCGAAGTCTTAAGTCCTCATCGGCAATTTTAAAGCCGTCGGTGTTGTTTTTTATAACGTCAAGGCGTTCCTTGGTTTTGCCGTCCTCAATATCCGAAATCAGAATACAGCTTGATTTATGCTCACCTCTGCCTATTCTGCCGCGTAGCTGATGCAGTTGTGAAAGACCGAACCGCTCAGCATTTTCAATAACCATTATGGTAGCATTAGGTACGTCTATACCAACCTCAACCACAGTGGTACACACAAGCAGTTGCAGTTCGCCCTTGTTAAAGCGACCCATTACCTCGTCCTTTTGCTTGGCTGTTTGCTTGCCGTGTAAAATATCAACCGTATAGTTTTTAAAATCCTTGGTTTTAAGCCTTTCGCAGTATTCTACCGCCGAGGCAATATCGGCAGTTTCACTTTCCTCTACAAGCGGACAAACAATATATCCTTGTCTGCCCTCGTCCAAATGCTTTTTAATGTAATTATATACCCTTTGACGAAGTTTTCCCGTAACACAAAAGCTTTCTATCTGCTGTCTGCCTTTTGGATATTCGTCTATAATGCTTACATCAAGGTCACCGTAAATTACAAGCCCTAAGGTTCTTGGAATCGGCGTTGCCGACATAACAAGGGTATGCACCGACTGACCTTTTTCGGAAAGTCTTGCCCTTTGTGCCACGCCGAAACGGTGCTGTTCATCGGTTATAACAAGTGCTAAATTTTTAAATTCAACATTGTCAGACAAGAGTGCATGGGTGCCTATAAGCACGCTTGTTTCACCGCTAGAAACGGTAAAAGATATTTCCTTTTTCTCTTTTTTACTAGTAGAGCCTGTAAGCAATCCGCAGGAAATGCCTAGCGGCTCAAGCAATCCGCTTAAGGTTTTATAATGCTGTACTGCCAAAATTTCGGTTGGTGCCATGAGAGCCGCTTGGTAACCGTTTCTAGCCGCAATAAAGCAAAGTGCCGCCGCTACCGCAGTTTTACCGCTACCCACATCACCCTGTACAAGACGGTTCATAAGTCTGCCGTTTGTCATATCAGCAAGACATTCGTCAATAACCCTATTCTGTGCCGAAGTAAGACTAAAGGGCAGCTGCTTTAAAAACTCATCCTTGCAGTTATTGGTTATTATATATTCGGTTTCTTTTTTATTACGTTCTTTGATAAGCATAAATGCGGTTTGAAAAATAAATAATTCTTCAAACACCAATCTTTCTCTTGCACGTTTTAAGGCATCATAGCTTCTCGGAAAATGTATATTCTCAATCGCAAAACGCAAATCGCAAAGCTTGTGCTTTGCCCTTATTTCTTCGGGAATAGGGTCCTCGCCAATATTGGCAACAAGGGCGTTTTTCACAATACGCTCAATGGTCTTTGACGGAAGCCCCCTAACCGCCCTATAAATAGGTCTTATTCCACCCGATGATACCTCACTGATTTCGGGTGAAGACATCTGCCTTGCCCAATTTCCGCCTGTGAGCTTGCCGTAAAAAAGATACTCACTGCCAAAGTGAAGTCTTGAGGCTAAAAATTTGTTATTAAAAATGGTAACAAAGACCTCTCCGCTACCGTCCGAGATAGCAAACTTATAAATAGTCATATTTGCCCTTACCTTTTGCTCGGTTATAGGGGTGACTATTTTAGCTTTTATGCAAACGGTGCTGTCCATCTGACAGTCATACGCCTTTACGGGATTACTCCAATCCTCATAGGTTCTTGGAAAAAAACGCAAAAGGGCACCGACGGTATCGATGCCCAATTTTTTAAAGCATTCGGCTTTTTTTTCGCCTACGCCCTTTAAATATTTAATGTCTGTCGTGTTTGTTGTCATAACCAACACTCCAATAATGGTTTTAGTTAGTCGAAACAGTAAATTATATTACTGTTTCGACGACAAATCTTTGATTTGTTGTCAAATTTTTTAAAAAAATTTGACTAAATCCATTGCAATGAGTATAGTAGGCAATTAAATTTTTAAAAATTTTAATTGCCTAAAGCCGATGAAATCGGCTAGTCGAAACACTTTTCTGTGTTTCGACTAACTATAATCATTATAAACCAGAAATAATTTTATTCAACAGAAATAATGAAATAGTAAATAGGTTGACCGCCCTTTATTAAGGTAATCTCAACCTTGTCACCGAATTTTTCCTGTAACTCTGCCTCAATTTCCTGAGCTTTTGCGTCCGAAACGTCTTCACCGTAAATGACGGTCATAAACTCGCTGTCTTTGCTTATAAGCTGCTTAGTGAGGCGAAGCGTTGTCTTATTAAGGTCGGTATCGGTAAAGGAAACCTTGCCGTTATTAAGAGCTAAAAGCTCTCCCTTTTTAATCTTGTGACCGTCATAATCAGAATCCCTTGCGGCAAAGGTAATTTGACCTGTAGCCACTTTTTCGGCAGCCTTTTGCATTTCAATAGCGTTTTTATCACAATCTGTTTCGGGGTCAAATGCCAGCATTGCCGAAATTCCCTGCGGAATAGTACGTGTATGAAGCACTATTACCTTACGGGTGCTTATCGGTATAGCCTGCTCTGCTGCCATAATGATATTTTTATTGTTAGGAAGAACGTAAACCGTCTCGGCAGGTGTTGCCTCAATAGCCTTTAAAATATTGTCGGTACTCGGGTTCATTGTCTGACCGCCGCTTACAATGGTGTTTACACCAAGGTCGCGGAACAGCTCTGCAACACCGTCACCCGCACAAACCGATACAAAGCCAACAGGCTCGGTAGGCTCTACAGGAATAAAGGTTTCCTGTCTGTCAGCACTTTTAGCCGGTTTTTTCTTGGCATTCTCGGCATCGTGCTTTGCCTTTTCGTGTTGGTCACGCATATTCTCTATCTTTAGGTGAACAAGTGAGCCAAAGGTAAGTGCATTTTCAATTGCATTACCCGGATGGTCGGTATGAACGTGTACCTTTATAATTTCCTCATCGTCAACCACAACAACACAGTCGCCTATGGTTTCAAGGAAAAGACGTAATTCATTAGGCTCTTTTTCACACTCGTTGTTTCTATTAACTATAAACTCGGTACAGTAGGTAAAGGTGATTTCACCCTCAAACTCGCCTGCGGCGTTGCGAGAGCTATCGTCCTCTTCCTCCTCGGCATCATTTGCCGAAGCAACAGAGGTAATCATCTTACCGTCGCGAAGAACAGAAAGCATACCCTCAAGTATTACAACAAAGCCCTTACCGCCCGCATCAACCACGCCTGCCTTTTTAAGTACGGGCAATATTTCGGGTGTTTCCGCCAAAGCGGTTTTAGCACCCTCTAGAGCTGCTTCAAAAACGCCTAAAGTATCCTTACCCTCTTCTAAAGCCTTGTTTGCATATTCACCTGCAACGCGGGCAACGGTTAAAATTGTACCCTCAGTAGGCTTCATAACAGCTTTATAAGCCGCCTCAACACCTAGAGTGAAAGCGTTTGCCAGATTTTCAGCCGTAAGCATTTCGCCGTCGCCTATACCCTTAGCAAAGCCACGGAACAAAAGCGAGGTTATAACACCCGAATTACCTCTAGCACCTCTTAAAAGAGCAGAAGCATTAACAGACGCTACCTTGCCTGCTGTCTCGCCCGAAAGCTTTTCAAGTTCTCTTGCGGAATTTGCAAGAGTCATAGACATATTTGTACCTGTATCGCCGTCGGGAACAGGAAATACGTTCAGGTCATCAACCTGTTTTCTGTTATTGTAAAGATTATTGGCTGCCGATATAATGGCATCACGCAAAATATCTCCCTTAAACAAATATAACACTCCTTATAACGAAAAGAAAATAATTATTCCTTAATGCCGTCAACCTTGACAACCACTCTGCCGACGGTAATTCCTGTTGCTTCGCCCACAACATATTTAACCTTTTCGGTTATACTTTCGGCGATAGCGTTTATATTCATACCGTAGGTTACTACGATGTGAAGCTCAACATCAATAGAATCGGTATTACCGGTAACGCATATACCTGTATCAACCGTATTCTCTTTAGAAAAAAGATTGAAAAGCTTTTGCTTTTGATTGCCTGCAACCATACCTACCACGCCAAAGCATGAAGTTACCTCTTGACCGATAAGCTTGGATAAATAAGCCTCGCTTATACTAATGGTACCTATTCTGGTTTCATAAGCTATCATAAAATCACCTTATCCTTTCAAATAATTACTATTTTTTAACAGTGTAATCGCCTATAGAAAAATATATGTCACTCTCCGACGCTTCACCTACATTGGCTACATCCTCGCCACAGAACAAAAGTCCCTGTCTAAAGCAGAGGGGAATAACCGGAAGCTCGGTTTGAAGTGCAACGGCGATATCGGTAATAGTATTTGCACCGCTATAAAAGCCGTTTATTATATCGGCTATAGATGCTGTAGCTGCCGTACCGTCCTCAGCAGGTTTCTCCTCGGTTGTTTCCTCCGCCGAAGGTTCTGCCGCAACCAGACCGTACGCACAACTGCCGCCTGCCACCGTAAGCGGAGCCAAATCCATATTAGCAAGTGTTTTAACCTCACCTAAATATAGCTGAAAGCTACCCGATGCTAACGCGGCACTATATTCAGCAAAGCTACGTTCTATAACAGTAATTTCTATTCCTACTTGAGAAAGCTGACGTGCTACGAGCTTTGCCGCCGCAACACGTGCCGCATTTTCACCGTTTACCATAAGGGTAAGCCTTATGCGGTTGCCCGAGGAATTTATCCTCATTCCACTGTTATCCAATCCATTATACCCTATTTCTTCCAAATTTTCAATACTTATTTGGGTATTGGCAGAAGTTTGAATGTTTTGCACAGCTTCAGTAAGCTTTATTGCGGGGTTATAAAATCCCGTTGCGGCTACCGCATTATTGTGGTAGGCTTCCTTGCAAACAGCCGCTCTGTCAAGGGCAGAGGAAATAGCGTGGCGAAGCTCTCGGCTGCCTAACTGACCGTAACTATGATTTATTCCGATATATACCAAACTATTCATATTTACGGTACTTTTTTTACCGCTCATTCGCACAATATTTAGGTCTGCAGTATCGGTATAATACATATCAACGGCACCGATTTCAACATAGTGCGACACCGCTTCGCCGTCGGGTGCATTTATTAAAGATATTTCACCGACATTTATTTTGCCGTAGGAATAATCTTTATTTGCAACAAGCTTATCGCCCTCGGCGTTCGGGATATATCTGCCCGAGCCTATAGGCGTTATCTGTCTGCCGTCAACATCGGTAGTTTTATCACTGCCCGACTTAATTATAGGAAACACGAGCAGTCTTTCAAAATAAATATCGTTGCGGTCAAGCTTAAAGCTTACCGTACTACTGTCTACAGCGGTTGCCGATTGCACCTCATAAAGCTGATAAGCATACTCACTAGCCGAACCTTTTGCAGTATTAAAGGAATAAACAACATCATCTGCAGTAAGAGGTGTGCCGTCGGTAAAATATACATTCTTTAGCTTTACGGTGCAAAGACCGTTTTCAAGCACCACGCTATCGGCTATTATATATTGAGGCTCAAAATCATTGTTAAGCCGTACTAACGGGTCGAAAATCAAAAGACTTAATTTTCTGTTAAGGTCGGTTTGTGCCGTATATGGATTTAAGGTGTCCGAAGCACTATACAAAAGTCTTAATGCACGCGTGCTTGCAGTTGTTGCCTCTAAAGGCTTTTCATTCGACGCGTTGCCGTCTTGAGCTTTTTTACAGGACGAAAGCGATAAAAACATAACCGCCGCCAATAAAAAGCTTATAAGTCTTATTATGTTTTTCAAGCTTCGCCCTCCTTAATACATACTAGCTCTGTGCCGACAGTTCTGCCCGACGAATCAGATTCAAAAATACAGCCGCAAAGCATACACTTGCCCTCGGCTAATGTAAATTTTGTAGCATCGCCGTCCTTTAGGCGATTAATTATTATAGAACTTTCAACACCCAAAACAGAATTTATAGGTCCTGTCATACCAAGGTCGGTAATGTAGCCCGTACCCTTTTCTAAAATCTGTAAATCGGCAGTCTGCACGTGGGTGTGTGTGCCAAAAAAAGCAGTAATTTTGCCGTCAAGATAAAGCCCTAATGCACGCTTTTCACTTGTGGCTTCAGCGTGAAAATCCACAAAAATATGTGTAGCACCCTCACTTTTTGCACGCTCAACCAAGCTGTCGGCAGCATAAAAAGGATTTTCGGCCTTTAGTAAATCGAGATATATTTTACCCGAAAGATTTATAACCGCTAAAACGGTACGCCCCATATCAAAAAGGCAGTAACCCTTACCGTACTCTGACGGAATATTGTTCGGGCAGAGCAAAAACGGATGGCTTTCTAGCATAGAATAGACCTCTTTACGCCTAAAGGAATGATTGCCGCCCGTTATAACATCGGCACCCGCTAAAAATAACGCCTCTGCACTCTCCTGTGTAATGCCGTTGCCGTCGGCAGAATTTTCACCGTTTACTATTACAAAATCTATATTTTTCTCACGGCGAATACGCGGCAATACGCGTGCTAACATTTTTACACCGATAGAGCCACAAACATCACCTACAGCTAAGGTACGCATAATTACCCCCAAAACAAAATTACTTCTAAAATATTATACCACTTTATAACTACATGTACAAGTTAATTTGTTTTTTCTGGCACCGTTAATATTTTAAAAATTAAAACTGTTCGTTTGTTATTGACTTTTTGACAAATTATTGTATAATTGGTTTGTAATATATAAAGTTGTTTTACCAAGGAGGAAAAGCAATGTTAGTTAATATGAATGAAGTGCTGCTTCCTGCTAAAAAGAACAAATATGCTGTTGGTCTTTTTAATGCAGTAAATCTCGAATTGGCACGTGGTATTATTGCCGCAGCAGAATCTACACGTTCACCCGTTATTATGGGTACTGCTGAGGTATTGTTGCCCTATGGTCCTTTGGAGGAGGTTTCTTACTACCTTATTCCTATGGCTAAAAAGGCTTCTGTACCTGTAGTTGTACACCTTGACCACGGTCTTAATTATGAAACCTGCGTTAAGGCATTAAAGCTTGGCTTTAGCTCGGTTATGTATGACTGCTCTACCGATTCTTATGAAGAAAATGTTCGCAAGGTTAAAGAAATGGCAGATTTAGCACACTCTTACGGTGCTACTATTGAGGGTGAGCTTGGTCACGTTGGTGACAACGAAGGCTCTGCCGAGGGTAGCTCACATCTTGCAGACCCGTCCAAATTCTTTACAGACCCCACGCTTGCTCGCGACTTTGTAGATAAAACAGGCGTAGATGCTCTTGCAATCGCGGTAGGTAATGCACACGGTGCTTACAAGCTTCCACCTAAGCTTGACTTTGAGAGAATTCGCACCATCGCAAAGACGGTTGACGTTCCGCTCGTTCTTCACGGCGGTTCAGGCCTTACCGACAACGACTTTAAGCAGGCTATTAAAGAGGGTATTAGCAAGGTTAACATATTTACAGACATCAACGTTGCCGCTGTTAAGGCAGAATTCAGCAAATTTACCGATATGAATAAGGGTATTATTGACCTTATTCCTGCCGCAGTTGAAGCCATCAAGCAAGAGAGTGCTAAGAAGATGGAATTGTTCGGCAGTAACGGCAAGGCTGATTTAGGCAATACCTCTATAAGTCCTCAGGAGATTGACAGAATCACCCAAATAGTAATTGCCGAGGCTAAAAAATACTTTAATAAATAATTGTTAAACTAAAATATAAAGACTGTTTCTTTAAAACAAAGAAACAGTCTTTTTTAATAGTTTATTTGATTTTTTGGAAGGTTTCAAGCCATAATTCTTTAAGAATTTCATGACCATAGGGTGTTGGATGCACCCCATCGAATGCCCAATATTCGTTTGGTGCAGTTTTAGCCGCAGCATTAAAAACAGGCTGTGTTTCTATAACGGGCAGGTTAAATTTCTTTGCAATTCGTTTTACTGCCTCTGCCTTTTCGGCAACGTCGGTTTTGAAAAGCACATCTCTGTTCGGCTTGTCCTCGCTGTTTTGTGTAGCCGCACCATCAAGCACATAAGGAGTTATTAAGAAAAGCTTTAAATTAGGCAGAGCTTCAAATATTTCTTCTAACATCATAGTATATATCTTTTCAAACTTTTCAGTATCAACGCCGTTATCATCATTTACTTCGTGCCAAGTATCGTTAACACCTATAAAAATACTTGCATAGTCGGGTTTTAGGTTAATAAAATCTATCTTCATTCTGGCGTATAGGTCAACTATTCTATTTCCGCTAATACCTTTGTTTATAAATTCATAGTCGTTAGGATTTTCTTTTCCCAAAGCCGCACTAACAAGATAAGCATAGCCTTGACCTAAAGAATATAAATTTTCCCTTTCCCTACAACAGTCTGTTATTGAGTCTCCCCAAAATACGATTCTTTTCATAATAAAACCTCCATATAACAACGCCTTTTAACTTTATCACACAAAATTTAATTTGTCAACCGCAACGATTTGTTTTTGGGAAATACATACTATTTTGTCAACTTGACTTTTATTGGTGTTTGTGGTAATATACTCTTTATAAAATATTTTATAGGCTTTAGCTTTAATAAATTGGCATTATTTTTTAGAGCTATTGCATATTTTTTATAGAGGTGGGTTTTTTATGGTTACTTCTGATTTTTTATCACAATTCACTTTACCCGTTTTGATTAGAATTTTAATGGCTATGATTTTGGGCGGACTTATCGGCTTTGAACGCGGACGTCACGGTCGTGCTGCGGGGCTACGTACCCACATTCTTGTTTGTGTGGGTTCGGCTATGACCGCACTTACAGGAGTTTTTGGTGCTGAAGCTTTAGGCGGTGGCGACCCGTTTCGTATTTCGGCACAGGTAGTATCGGGCATAGGTTTTTTAGGCGTTGGTATGATACTTGTTCGCAACCGCACCCTTATTACCGGTCTTACTACAGCCGCAGGTCTTTGGGCCACTGCCACAATTGGTATAGCGGTCGGCTACGGGTTTTATGCGGGTGCAATCATATCCGCAGTACTTTGTGTTGCGGTATTCACCGTGCTTGGTCATATTGAGGAAAAGAAAAAAAGCGTAACCAATTTGTATCTTGAAATTTCAAACACTTCTGATACAGGTTCTATTGTTCGCGAAATTCGAGCTCTTTTAAACTATGATGTAACCGTAAACGTTACCTCGCCAAAGAGCAATTGTGCCGAGCATTTGGGCGTTTTACTTCTTGTAAAAACCTTTGCTATACCCGAGGAGAAAGTTTTAGAGATTGAAAAAATCAATGGCGTCGCTTTTGTAGTCGAGGAATGTAACGCATAGGCTGACAAAACATTATAAAACTAATTTTAAAGGCGAAGATACACAAATGTATCTTCGCCTTAGTTTATAGATAAACATTATTTATTGTTTTTTCGGTGACATGTGCAGCGAAAAAACACCTATTTAGCGAAAACTCGCTGTATAAGCGAGTTTTTAAGAACGCAGGGGTGGTATTGGCGGGGATAGAGTGCAGTCTGAAAAGCTTTGATTTTCAAGCGAACGGCATCCCCGTCCAAAAGAGTGGCGACTATGTCGACACTCGCATTAATATTTTTCCAAATAAATATATACCTGACCTTCGCATTCGTTGTGCTTGCTTATTACATCGTCAACATTTTCGTCGTAAGGATATTCATTATTATCATCATAGAAACAACCAAGCTTCTGGTCTTCAAACTGAATGTTTATGTTGTCCTTAAACTTAATTGCTTTATCACCCTCAAGACGAACCTTGTAGATATAATGCTTATTCTGTCTGAATATATTTTTCTCGCACAGTCCGTTTACGGTTTTTGCAGTGCCAAAGCAGTTATAAGGGGTTGAGAAATCTCTACCTAACCAATCGCTAATCCAACTCTCTCCTCCTGCTCGGAACACATTGTACGAATGGTCATAATTTTCCGCAATACGCTCGCTACCGTCTTTAGAGGGCGGACAGTTAAACTCAATACCCCAAGTGTAGTGTTCAATAACATTGCCCTTAAAGGCAATGTTTTTTTGATGGCATTCGCCTTCCGATAACCAAATCTGATGGCTAACGCCCGTATCGCACATTTGGTACATCCAGCAGCTTTCTACATAAAAGCCGTCGCAGTCACCGTAAATTTCTATTGCATTACCGCAATGTACCGTTTGGGTTTTTTCGGGAGAACCTTGGCAACCGCCTATATATGAGAAAATACAGTTTTTAACATTCATACTTGTGCCGCTTGTAATTCCGTATCCTGCAATTTTTATATGGAAATTCTCAATAAGTGCGGCATTTGCGTTTGCTATTAGTTTAATTCTTCCCGCAATTTCAATGCTTTTAAAACGTTCGCCAGGATTTCCTTTTAGGGAGTACATATAAAGCTTATGCTCATCGACATCAAGGTAATGATTTGTGTCGCCGTTAAAATCGGTAAGGTCCTCAAATCCGCGAAGACCGTACACCTCTTTTAGCGATACCTTTTCGTGATAATTGCCGATTTCTTTTGTATCGTCTAAAAGCACCACGCTTGTATTCCAAAATTCTTCGGTGCAAACATAAACGTTCGGAATGTCGGTCTCAATCCAAAGATTTGGGTCGGCATAGTTACGTTCGGAGCCGTTAAGAATAGGCTTCGGTCCTATACCGTAGGCACCATAGCTTACGCCCTTTTTAGCTTCAAACATAGCCAACTGGGTCCAGTTGTAATTCTTTTGAACACCTTTCCACTCGTCTGTTTTTCGCCACTCGCCGCCGCGTTCAAAAAGTACCGCGTCGCCCGCTTTCAAATTTTCTGTTTCTGCCCTTAACTTATCTATACTAGCCCAAGCAGTTTCGGGTGAGAGACCATCGGCGTTATCGTCGCCCGAATTTGAAATATAATAGGTTTTTCCTGTCGCCTTAATAGTATCGGGCGAATTGATTATATCACTGATCATTTTCTCTGCAACGGTATCTGCTCCGCAAGCCACCGCATAGGGCGAAAGCTCCTTGCTGCTTTCGTAGAGGGCATCTATATAATCCTTATATCCTTTAGCGTTTTGCGGAATTTCAAAAACTTTGTCGCTTTTACCTCTATAAACCTTTTGTTTGTTTTGGTCAAGTGTGTATGCACCCTTAAAATTACTCATAATATCACCCTAAATTTTAACAAATGGGCGATATCTCTACCGCCCATTTTTAGAAAACTTTAATTATTCTGCATCGTTGTTATCTTGTTCTGAAGTTTCCGAAGTCTCTTTAACCGCTTTACTGTCCGAAACCTCCGCTACAACCGTGTTGTTGCTCTTTTTGCCTGTTACTACAATTATAATAATTACAACAATTATAACAACCACAACAACTGCTGCTATGGCAATAATAATGATGGTAATCGGCAACTCTTCGCTTGCGTTAGAATTACTGTCACTATCACTGCTGTTTCCAGAACTTACATTTTTCTTAGCTAATTCCTCATCGTATTTTGCATTTACTTTAAGACCTGCATCTACTGCAGCCTTAACTATTTCGTGATAATTGTCAGAGGTGTAAGCAATTTTTTCAAACTCGGCATATTTATCAAGGTTATCACCAATTGCCATAAAGGTTGAGTTCTTATCATAACCTGTCATGGCCTGCCAATCCTTAAAGTTAGGAGTAAGATTTCGGTATTGTTCAGGGCCCTGGTCATCGGTTTGGAAAACATTAGAGTTTTCGTTTAAGAAATAAAGATGGTTATTATCTATTTTAAAGCTCTTAAAGAATTTTTCAACCGAGTTACCGTGACAGTAATATGCTACGTTATTACCCTCATAGGTATGATAGAAGGTGTTACCCTCCATAGAAACGTCCCAAACAGGAGATGTGTAACTATATATAAGAAGGTCGGTGGTGTTTATTGCACCTGGACGCCACGGAATTGCCCAGCTTTCACCGTTGTTTACACAAAGATTGTTTGTAAAGTCAAGATTAAATATACCAGCATTTCCGGCAGTGTTGGTGCTCCAGAATTCTATTGCCTGTGTGTTAAATGCAAAAACGTTATCTTTAAGTAGGTTGTTTTTCCAGTCACTTGGGTCTCTACCTTGACATGTAAAACCAACGTCAAAAATATTACGAAAAATACAGTTGGTGATTTCTGTGTTAGAGCCCGCATTAAACCACTCAACACCGTTACCACCACGAATAACTTGACCGTCACCATAACCGAAATGGATATTAGTACCGCCTAAATTATCAAATACACAACCTGTGATTTTGCTGAATTTTCTTCGGTCTGCTTTAGCGGTGCTGTTCCAAGTAATACCATAGCCGCAGTATTCCATTTTAATATTGCTAACATTAACACCTTTATCCACACGGATAAGAGAACCGTCGTTACCGCTAACTGCCATCTTTAAAGTGCCAAGCTCTTTATATGGGTCCTTATCGGTTTTTACATATATAGTAGTTTCTTCGCAATAAAAATCGTACTTTTCTTTACATTCTTCAGCATTTGCATAAAGACCGCCGTAATATTTACCGTCTTTATCCCTAAAGAAGCCTACGTTGCCGTTTCTGTCTTTAACGCCCTCATATTTATCCGTTTTTGAGAAGTCGAATTTATAAAAACCGTTGCCACAGTCAACCCAACCGTCAGATACAATTTTAGCATAACTTAAGGTAGGCAACGGACCTTCGCCGTAAGCATCTATTTCTACGCGGTTTTTATCGGTTGTACTTCTAACAATCGGAATGAAGTTTCCGTAAAACAAATCGCCGCGTTTAAACAACATTTTATCGCCGCCTTTTAAAACAGTACTGTTTGCCTTTAAAAGCGACATAGGCTCATCAGGGCTTAAACCCTTACTTTTGTCTTTGCCGTCTACCGATACATAATAGGTTTTGCCTGTTGCTGCAGATGCAGTGAGCATACCTGTCGGTACTGCAGATAAAACCATAATAACGGCTATTAGCAGCACAAAAATTTTGCTGAACTTAATTTTTTTCATTTCCCTTATTCTCCTTTTTGCTGTTTAAAATAATTATAACAACCACTATAACAATCAAAACTATAGCAGCAGCTATTACAACATAAATTATCGGAAACTCCTCGTTTTCCTTTGCGGCATCTTGCTTCGAGTCATCATTATCAGCGGTCTCTTTTTCCGACACCTTATCATAGATAATGTTTGTTTTAACCCCTGCACTCTTTGCTGCTTTTACAATTTCATTAAAATCGTCAGAGGTTGCGGCAACCTTATACATATTGCTGTATTCTTCCGTCTTGCCGCCTGTTGTAAACATAGTAGAATTTTTATCTTGACCGAGTGCCTGCCAGCCTGCAAAATCAGCCATATCCTTATCGGTGTTGGTCCTGTACACCGTGCTGGTTTCGGATTTTACGTAAATATAATTGTTGTCAGCCACTATATTATATTTCGATTTATCAGCAGATAAATATCTATCATCGCTTGTAACGCTAAGACCGTAAATTGTGGGGTGATCGGCTAAATGGAAATAGGTGTTACCCGTCTGATTCATTTGCCACATGGGTGCGGCATACTGGTATGCAAGGATATCCGCAACCGCATGGCTACGACCTCTAAAAGAGGTCCAGCCCTCACCCTGACCTATACACAGGTTGTTTGTGAAATTAAGATTCCTAACGCCTGCACCCGCCATATCAGAGCTACACCAAATCTCAAACGCTTGGGTGTTAAAAGCAAAAATATTATTTTCTACAGTAATATTTGTCCATTTTGCAGGGGACTCGTATGAACCGCCGCCTTGGCAGGTAAAGCCAACATCAAAAACGTCACGGAAAATATTGTTTTTCACTACAATATTGCTGCCGTAATTATAAAATTGGATTGCATTACCGCCACGTGTGAACGTCTCTTCGGAGGAATTAATATCGGCACCGCCGATTTTATCAAAGATACAGTTTTCAATGTTTATAAACATTGTCTCTTTACCGCCGCCGCCATAAAGGGCTTCACCGCAATACTTAAAACGGAGATTTCTAAAATTCATACCTTTATAGGCACGCATTGCTGTTTTTGACGGAATCTGTAATGTAATTATGATTTTACCAAGTGCTTTATGGGGGTCCTCATCACACTTTATATAAACGCTTGTGTCGTCACTATACATCATATACGGCTTAACGCAGGACTCAGCATCAGGCATAACCTCACCGTAGATAGTTCCGTCTTGTGCTTCTATAAAACATACATTTGCATAAAACACCTTACCCTTTGAGCCTACTAGCCAATCGTCAGATACGCCCGTATAATTTTCGGGATTGGATAAATCTATTTTATAAAATCCGTTTTTACAATCGGTCCAAGGCTTATCTACAATTTTCGCAAGCGAAAAGGTAGGTAATTCACCCTCGCCGTAGGCATCAACATCTACACGGTTTTTGTTGCTGGTAGAATTTACATTGGCGGAGAACATACCGTAAAAGGTATCGCCGCGTTTAAATAAAATCTTATCTCCGCCAAATAATAACACGGTGTTTGCTTTTGCAAGCGACATTGGCTCACTTTCTTTAAGACCACTGTTCGTATCAAGTCCATCAGCCGCAACATAATATGTTTTTCCAACGTTTACAGTTGTCGCAAGTACACCTGCCGATGTTATGGAAAGTGCTAAAACAAAAGCTAAAAAAAACACTAACGCTTTTTTTGTTTTATTCACTAAAGTTTTCGTTTTAAACAGCCCCTTTTTTATTTTTAGAGGTTGCAATTATAATAACAATAATCACTACAACAATTACTGTCACAACTACTGCCGCCGCTATAATGATATACTTTTTTATTACTTGTTGGTTTGTACTATCAGCTTGGTTGTCAACCTTGTTTTTGTCCCTTTCGCCTGTGGCAGTACCACCCGTTGCGAGACCCTCGTCATATTCTGCCTTTACAGTAAGCCCTGCATCTACTGCCGCCTTTACTATTTCGTGATAGTTGTTAGAGGTGTAAGCTATTTGCTCCATTTGTTTATACTTATCAAGCTCGTTACCTATAGCCGTAAAGGTACTGTCCTTATCAAATCCCGACATTTCCTGCCATTCTTTAAAGTTAGGAGTAACATTCGGGTATTCTTTAGTAGGCTTATCGTCTGTATCGGTTTTAAAGATTTGAGAATCTTCATTTGGCATATATATGTAATTATTATTAGACCTTACAAGTTTTAAAAACTTTTCTATACTCTTTACGTGGCTATAATATACTACCTCGAGATAGCCTGCCGAATGATAAAAGGTATTATGCTCCATACTTACATCAAAAGCAGGTGCAGAATACGAATAAAGGAGAAAGTCGGTAGAATTTCGTCTGCCGCCGTCGGTATGTGTTGCCCAGCCTTCGCCGTTTTTTATACACAGATTATTATTGATTTTAATTGTATATAAACCGCCTGCCGTAGTGTCATTACCGCACCAGAATTCAACTGCTTGTGTACAATAAGTAAAGACATTGTCGGTCACCAGAAAATTACGCCAGTAGCCCGGACTGCTACCCTGACAGGTATAGCCGACGTCGTAAATATTTCTAAAAATATTGTTTTTTATAACAACCAGACTACCATGGTTACCAAACTCAATACCGTTACCGCCGCGTACAAAATTATCGGGGTTTGAGCTTATATTTGCACCACCGATTTTATCAAAAACGCAGTTTTCTATGTTGATTGATTTTGTTTCCTTGCCGCTACCGCCGCAAATACCGTAACCGCAATACATAAAACGAATATTTTTAATGTACATACCCTTTCTGGCTCTCATCAAGGGTGTGCCGGGCGGGTGTATAGCGATATTAACAGCACCCATTTCTTTATACGGGTCAACGTTGGTTTTTATGTAAACACAGGTGTCGTCAGAGTACATATCGTATTTCTCTAGACAGTCTTCAGCACGCTTTTTTACATTACCGTAAAATTTACCGTTTGAGTCTTCTATAAAATTCACGTTAGCCACATAAATCTTATGGTCCCAGCTACTTTCCAAAAACTCGTTTTTTACACCCTCATAATTAGCTTCGTTGGATAAATCAATTTTATAAAAACCGTTACCACAATTAGTCCAAGGCATATCTACCCGCTTATTAAAGGAAAAAGTTGGCAATTCGCCCTCGCCGTAGGCATCTATAAACACACGCTTTTCCTTAGAGGTGTTTGCCACTTGACATAAAAAAGCTCCGTAAAAGGTATCGCCACGCTTTAAAAGGACCGTATCTCCGCCATTTAAAATGATTTGATTAATACCTTTAAGCGATATTGGTGTATCTTTACTTAAACCGTCGTTAGTATCAAGCCCGTCTGCTGCAACATAGTAGGTTTTTGCGGTTGATTTTTCCTCACCAACCTGTGATTCAGCTGTAGAAGACGCCAAGACACTACCCACAGGTACTACTGAAAAAGCCATAACAATCACAGTGAGTAAAATTAAAATATTCGCTAGATTTTTAGTTGCTTTTTTCATATTTTTCTCCACTTTTAAAAATATATAATATCTTTGTTTTGTCGAAAAAACATTTTTTCAACAAAACAAAAGTATTATATAACGGTTATAGAAATTCGATTGTATCGGCTTGTCGAAACGCTAGAAAGCGTTTCGACATTCGATAATCATTATACTCACATTAGTGTCACCCTAAATTTAGGGTGACACTAATGCTTTTAAAACTTTTTAGGATATTGCTGCAGCCACACTGTTATAGCTGTGTACAGCCGCATTATCAGAATAAACCGTTAACGCATTGCCTGTTGGGGATACATATGTAGCATAAGTATATGCATAGTAGTTATCGCCTAAATGCTCATTTTCGGAAGTACCATAGTCTATAAAGCAAACATACTCATAATAATTATCAGTACGGTCATAAAGCTTGGTTGTGGGTACTACCTTGCCATTAGCGGTGCCGTCCTCGATTCCTGCCATAGCAGCAGCCAAGTCGGTCTGTGCTTCTTTAAAGAGAAGTGTTCCGCAAGAAGCTAGTTGATACTCTGTACCGTCATTGTTGTATGTACGGTCTACGCGTGAACGGAAGCGTAATTTGTAATTTGCTTCGTTTACGCTGGTACCTATAACGCCAAGGTTTTTAGTGCCTTTATCTACAAACTCAGCATTTACTGTAACATTTGTAGCAGCAGAGTCTATTAGGAATTCATATTTTGTAATTTGAGCCTCGCTGTCGGCATTAAAATCACCGTTTCCGTCAGCTGCATCGGTACGTGTTACTATTGGATAAGTCTTACCGCCGTAGGTGTAGGTAAGGCCGCCTGTTTTGAGCACCTTGCCTTCGGGAATATCAAGGGTTACAGTTACAAGGCTTTGTGTGTTAGAAGCTTTAGCTGCACTAACAGTAGCACCGTTAGCAGTTATATTGCCCTCAAGAGCTTCACTAGCAGTAGTCTTGGCATATTCTAGGTTGAACTGAACTCCTGCACTCTCTGCTGCCTCTGCAATCTCATCAAAGTCGTTAGAGGTTGCAGCAACTTCGTACATACCTGCATACTGAGCATCCTTGCCGTATGTTGTAAACAAAGTAGAGTTTTCGTCTTGACCGAGAGCCTGCCATTCTTTGAAATCAGCCACGTTTTTATGTTGGTGTGTTCTGAAAACTGTGCTGGTAGCTTTTTTAACATATATATAGTTATAGTCAGCTACTATATTGTAGTTCTCGTCTTTAGCTAAATATTTTTCATCACTTGTAACAGTAAGACCGTAAACTGCAGAGCTATCACTTAAGTGGAAATAGGTATTACCTGTCTCGGTCATTGACCAAGTAGGTCTCTCGTAATCGTAAGAAAGAATATCAACAAGACCATGGTGGCGATTAATTGCTTCTTCCTCTTCTTCTCTGAACTTTGTCCAACCTTCACCCTGACCTATACAAAGGTTGTTGGTGAAGTTAAGGTTTCTTATACCAAAATCAAGAGTTGAGTCCTTATAGTCATCAGCAGAGTAATATACTGCTTCATCGACATCTATCTTACCGTTTTCGTTTGTATCTACGCTCAATTCGGTATTCATAGGATAGCCTGCCCAGGTTTCAAACGCCTGTGTATTAAAGGCAAAAATATTATTGGTTATGGTAATATTTTCCCAACGTGAAGGTGACTCGAAATCACCTCTGCCCTGTGGAGAGACACCAACATCATATACATCACGGAAAATATTGTTTTTTACAACAATATCAAAGCCGTAGCTACCAAACTCGATACCGTTACCGCCACGGGTAAAGTAGTCTTTATGAGCATCAATATCAGCACCGCCGATTTTTTCAAAAATACAATCCTCAATATTAACATATTGTGTTTGGTCGTTACTGCCTATCGTTACACCGTAGCCACCGTACATAAAATGCATATTTTTTATAATCATACCGCGTCTTGCACGCATCAAAGGTTTAAAGGGTGCAAATACCGGTAATGTACAGGTGCCTAAATCGCTATATGGCTCGACATCTGTTTTAAGGTAAACACAGGTGTCGTCACAATAAAATTGATATTTTTCAGTACATTTTTCTGCATTTGCCTTAAGCTGACCGTAAATGGTACCGTCTTCTGCTTCTATAAAGCTTACGTTTGCATAGAAATAATTTCCGTTATTACCTTTGGTATACTCATTATCTAAACCTGTGAAGTTTTCGGGGTTAGACAAATCAATTTTGTAAAATCCGTTGCCGCAGTCTTCCCACGCCTTACTTACTGTTTTTGCACCGGAAATTATCGGCTTTGCTCCCTCACCGTAAGCATCTACAGTTACCCTTACGGTTTCGGAAACGGTATCTAAATCCACTGTGGGTTCAAGTCTACCGTAAAAGGTGTCGCCGCGTTTTAATAGAACGGTGTCTCCACCTTCTAATTTGATTTTATTAATACCCTCAAGGGATAGTGGGGTTTCTTTGGTTAAACCGTCATTGGTATCAAGACCATCTGCTGCAACATAGTAGGTTGTGCCTGTGTTTGCAAAAACATTAACATTAGCAACCGCTACTACACCTGCAATCATAAGTACAGCCAGCAGAATTGCAAGTGCTTTGTTTTTAATTGTTTTAATTCTAAACATTGTTTTCTCCTTTTTGTTTCTCTTCTGCCGCCCAATATTAAGGGCGGCAGAAGTATTAAGTTTAAACTGTTTTATAAAAGGTTTTTAAAAGGCATCTACGCCATCTACACCGTCTGGGTCTAGATTAACTTCATAAGTTACAAGTTGTGTAACTTCAACGCCTAACAACATCTTCTTAAGAACAATTAAGTCATTCAGGTCTACGGCTCCGTCACCGTTAAGATCTGCAACAGCAGTATCAACAGTCATTTGACCGTCAATTACCTTTGACAATGCAATATAGTCAAGAACGTTTACGTTAGTGTCGCTGTTAATATCACCGTAAACCGTCTCAATTTCTATTATTTCACTACCGTGAAGCTCAATGTTTTCCACACAGAAACCTGAATAGGCATACTTGTTGATAATATTTCCGCTATTCTTTGAATATACATGGTCAAACACAAACAGTACACAGCTTGCTGTTGTATTTTCATCAAACTCAAAGCGTATAGTATCCTCATCTTCAGCCACAGTAACTGTATATGCCTTGTTCGCAAATATGCTTGCATCCAAAGCATCGCCTACATATACAGATGCCTGAGAAATTCTTCTGTCGCCGGTAAGATCTTGGGTTATAACTAAATCGTCAAGAGTATAGTTTGCACCAAGCTCAAAACCTATAGCTGCACGAATCTGATTACGTCCATCACCATACGCGTCTGTGTTAATTGTGAAGCCTGTTATTTCATCAGCTAAAATCTGACCGTCGATTACGTCGTCGTTAGTATAGTCATTATAGCTTGCAGAGTTGCTGTTGCCATCTCTAAAGATTACATCTTTATTAATTGCACAACGCTTAAGGTTGTCGTACATAAGCTTAGCCTGTTCATTTTCATCAAACACGCCATCTTGTGTTAAGGCTTCATCCAAATCGATACGGAAAAGGTCACCAATAACTCTTTCATCTGTTAAAACATTGGTGTTTCTTCTATTTACTAATTCTTCATTTACTTCGCCATAAAGCTCGATATTTGTTAGAGAGAAATCAGTATGATTGTACATACCGATAACTTCACCATTATAGCGGTCTATAACATGGTCAAATACTATTACTATACATTTGCCTGCTGTGTTTTCGGGGAATTCAATCTTCATAGTAGCATCAGCAAAATCTACCCTTGCTGTACCTACCTTATTTTCAAATATGCTGGCATCTAAAGCATCGCCTACATATACAGATGCCTGAACTATTCTGCAGTTCAATGCAACATCTTTTGTTAAAACAATCTCGTCAAGGGTATAATACGTGCCTAAATCAAAGCCTATGGCAGCACGGTTCTTAAGGCGTGTTTCACCCGCTGTATTATAGTAGATATTAAAGCCTTCAAGTTCGTCAGAAACCATCTGACCTAAAATTACATCATCATCTGTTAGGCCTAAATCACCAGCGGCTGTACCGTCGCCATTTACAAAGTTCATTTTGGTGTTGTCGCCGTTGTTAAGGCTGATATAATTTTCAGCATTAAGCTTAGCCTGTTCAGCAGCGTCGTCAATGCTTACACCGTCTGTTAAAGCGTTTTCCAACTCAATACGGTAAAGGTCGCCTGCTACAGCCTCGTCTGCTAAAACATTGGCGGTTTCACCGTAAAGTGCCATACTTGATACGCAGAAATCTGAGTAGGCATACATATTAACTGTTCCCTGTTGGTTGGCTGCTACGTGGTCAAATACGAACAGTACGCATTTTGCCACAGTGCCTTCGGGGAAGGTTACCTTCATTGTAGTGTCGGCATTTGTAGCTGCATATCCGGTAGTTACCTTGTTTTCAAATATGCTGGCATCTAAAGTATCGCCTACATATACAGAATATTGGCTAACGTATCTACCGTTTGTGAAATCTTGACCGATAATCATCTCATCAAGAGCATATTTTGAACCTAGCTCGAAGCCTATAGCGGCACGAATCTTATTACGGTCATTACCGAATGAATCGTTGTTGATTATGAAACCGCTTAACTCATCAGACAAAAGCTGACCGTCGATTACATCGTCGTTTGTAATACCGTACTGTGAGGGATAAAGGGATTCTGTAACATCACCGTCACCGTCAAAGTCCTCAACATCTATCTTACGGAAACGAACGTCGCTGTTACCTGTAGTTTTTGTAAGGTTGTCGTATACAAGCTTAGCCTGTTCTGCTTCGTCAAATATTGTTGGAGTTGTATGATCGGTTGTCTGTGTTAAAGCTTCCGCTAAATCGATACGGTAAAGGTCGCCTACTACCTTTTTGTTTGTTAGAATGTTTTCAGGTACTACTTCCTCTACTTCTTCTACTTCTTCACCGTAAAGTTCCATACTTGTTACCATAAAATCGGTATAGGTGCTTGGGTTTACCCAGCATGCTTCGGTATGAACTACGTGGTCAAATACAATTACTACGCATTTGGCGGTTGTGCCTTTGGGGAAGCCAACCTTTATAGTATCATTAACATAACCTACTCTTGCTGTAGTTACTTTGTTTTCAAATATGCTCTCGTCCAAAGTATCTCCTACGTATACAGATGCCTGAACTATTCTATATTCTAAAGCAAGGTCTTTTGTTAAAACAAGCTCATCAAGGTCATAATTTGCACCTAAATCGAAGCCTATAGCACCACGGTTATTAACGCGTGTTGAAGAACCTGCATTATAGTTGATTACAAAGCCTTCCAGCTCGTCAGACAAAATCTGACCGTCGATTACATCGTCATCAGTGATACCGTAATCACCGATAAACATATTGTCCTTCTTAAAGGCAATTGTACCGTTGACATGTGCCTCGGCTGTAAGGTTTGTGTAAACCAAGTTGGTTTGTGCCCTAGTTGTGTCTACAGCCACTTCCCAACCGTTACCGTAATCTAAACTTCCAGGTAAGTTTATGCGGTAAATGTCGCCTACTACAGCTTCATTTGTTAAAATGTTTTGGCGTGCTGGTAGTATTTCGTTTGCTTCACCGTAAAGTACAATATCAGAAATACCGAAAAATTCGTAAGCATAAACATTAGTTTTAGAGTAGGTAGAAACAAGGTCAAACACAACTAAAACGTATCTACCGCAAGCGTTGTCGCCTAAAAGGTTTTCAAAGGTTTGGTTGTTTTCGTCACCACTACCTCCAACTGCTACCTTATTAGCATAAATGCTTTCGTCTAAAGTGTCGCCTACATATACAGAGTAGTTATATACCTTTCTGCCTCCGTAGTAGGAATTTGTAAATGATAAAGTTTCAAGATTATAGGTTGCACCTAAATCTACTGCAAGTGCAGAACGCCACTGGTTAGCGGTACCGGCTTCGGGTGCCTGGATTATAAACTCGTTTGCCTCGCCTGCTAAAACGCTGTCTACAACCTGGTCATTAGTAAGACCTAATTTAGTAGCAGACAACATTTCGTTTGTATCTCCGTCGCCGTCAGCGTCATTAATGTCCTGACGTTTAAGATACATCTTATGTGTACCAACTGTTAAAAGATGGTTTTCGCCATAGTTAAGCTTAGCCTGCTCTGTTTCATCGAAGTCTACATCGTGAGTAATAGCTTCGGGTAGAGTAATAGTTGCTATGTCAACTACAGTGCCCTCGTTATTAATAAGGTTTGTAGTCTTTTCTCCGCCGAGAGTAAGAGAAGTAATAGTAGCATAATATGTGTGCTCTGATGCAGCTCTTGTGCTGAAGAGTCCCATATGGTCAAATACAACCAATACATATCTAACGCCTGTAGCACCTATTAATGTTACGTCAATTACGTCTTCTTCTGAATTAGCTCTGCCGCTACCTACCTTATTATCAAAGATAGAAGCATCCATTGTGTCGCCTGCATAAACAGAAAGGTTAAGTACACCTCTGCCGCCATCCTTTGTGCCGTTTTGTGCAAGGGTGAAGTTGTCAAGATCATAACGTCCACCCAAATCAAAACCTAAAGCCGAACGGCCTTCAAGACATTTTGTGCCGCCGCTGTTATGCTCAAGCTTAAAGCCTTCGGTGTTACCTTCCGCTATAATCTTTGTGTCGATTACTTGGTCGTCGGTAAGACCTAATTCTGTAGCAGTAATATCTGCTTTAGTATCAGCGTCTGTTTTACGGAAAACATAGTCGCTACTGTCAGCTGCAACCGAAAGGTTATCATAAACCAATTGGTCTTTAAACTCGGCATAGGTTTTGCCACTCTCCACAGGAGTTGCCAAATTAACTCTATAGATGTCGCCTACTACAGCTTCATCTGCAAGAATGTTAACAGAAGCTTCTCCTGTACCTTCTGCCATTGTTACTATGCTTGTGCTAAAAAGCGTTAGTAACATAACTACCGACATAAATATTGCCGATAATTTTTTAAGGGTTGCTTTTTTCATAGAAATACCTCCATTTTTATATTTTTACATACTCGCCGTATGTTAAGGACAAAATTTAACCTACTATACCGGTACGTTCAATACCCTCAGTAAAGTATTTTTGCGTAAATATGTATAGAATAAGCGGTGGTAAAACTGTAAGCAATAACGCTGCTGCGTTATATGTACGTGCCGCATACGCCGAAACGCCTGCACCACGTTCAAGAATTGTTGATAGGTCACGTAAAAGTGCCATAAGGGGTTTAATATCCGATGTAAAGTACATCGTTGAAGAATAAACGTCATTCCAATGCCAGATAAACGAGAAAAGCATTACCGTAATAAAGGCAGGAATTGTAAGCGGAGTTATGATTTGTACATATGTACGGAAAGCCCCGCAACCGTCTATTCGTGCCGCTTCCTCAAGGTCCTTTGGTAGTCCTAAAAAGAACTGACGGAATATAAAGATAAATACGCCTGCCCTAAGTCCTGTTGCGAACATAGAGGGTAACACAAAGGTCCAAATAGTGTTGACTAGGTTTATATACACACCAAACGGGGCGAGTATGCCACCAAAGTCAAAGAACTGGAAGTTAAGCGTCATGGTTGGCAAAATTGTCTGAGGGGGAACAATAATTGTAAGTACTACAAGCATAAACAATATGTTCTTACCCTTAAATTCAAAACGGGAAATACCGTAGCCTACCATAGAACAGGAAACAAGTGCCGCTAATGTACTGAAAACAGCTATACTAAGGGTTAGTAGGGCTGAATCCCAATAATGAAGCAGCTCTGCCATTTTTGTTATACTTTCCAATGATACCTCTTTAGGTATCATTATAACACTGGGGTCATTAACAGACTCAGGTGTTTGGAGAGAGGTGGATAGCATAAATATTATAGGATAAACAAACAAATATGAAAGGGCTAATATAAAAACCCAACGAAGTGTCCAGACAGTCGCCTTTGTGGTTTTGTTTAAAACTGTTTTTCCTTCAAGGCGATTGCCGTTTTTTGTTAAAATACTCAATACGCTACCTCCTCTCTTAATCTATAACCGTTTTGCGTTCACGCTGCATATAATGGAACACAATAAATACTACTGCTAAGACAACCGCAATTATTACAAAATAGGTCCATGACATTGCCGATGTCCAACCATAACGCACAAGACGTGCGTTGTTCATAACCTGTACCATAACCTTGTTTTTAGTATCCGTAAAGTTATCTACTATACTATAAACCAAGTTAAGCTGCATAATGGGCATAAGCATAGGCAGGGTAATCTTCCAAAAGCTTTCCCAACCCGAGCAGCCCTCAACGTAAGCCGCTTCATAAAGAGAACTCGGTACGCTTTGAAGACCTGCTAGGAAAATGATTGTTTGTATACCTGTTTTCCAAGTTAGTGAAAACAGGCTATCAACAACCGTTGTAATTGCATTTACAAACTTACTGCTAAGGCCCGAATTTACAAGTATTTCTCTTAAAACATCGGTTTGTGTTGTAGAGCCTGCGGCTACTACCGAGCCCGAAAGTGCCGAGCTTGCAGCAGCGTCGCTTTGAATAATATCCATTACAAGACCCGAGGCTACAATAACGGGTAAGAAAAATATTGCTCTTACCATGGTTCTACCTGTAAATTTTTGGTTTAGTATTATTGCAAAGAAAAGTGAGAACACAACAATTACGGGTACCTGCCACAAAAGGTTTGTAAAACTGTCCATTAGGTTAACGCTGAATGTGGCGTCCTTTGTAAAGATATACTGAAAGTTTTCAAAACCAATCGGTTGTGAACTGTAACCGTCCAAAGAAACAGACACCTTACTGAAAGCAAATATTAATGACTGTATGAGCGGTTTTAAAAAGAACATTAAAAAGCCTAAAACAAAGGGGATGCAGAAGCAAAAACCTGTAAGGCCTTGACGTGCTGTTAGACTAAGTCTTGAACGTTTCATAGTTAATTGCCTCCCCCTACATATTCTAAAACTTCATAATCCTGTGCTTTTACGGTTTGGCCGTCAAAAACCACATCTTCATTAGTATAATTCACTACTATCTTTGTACTACCCTCGCCGTATTCTGTAACCATAACGTCGGGTAGATATTCGTAATGGTCAGTAATAACGCTATCAGCAATAGCCTTAAGTGTTGGATAATAACGGTTTATATTTTCTATAGCCTTATCAATCCAAAGGGTGTATTCGGTAGCGTATAGGTGGTCATATCTGGTGTTTGTAACTTCAGACGATTCTCTATACATACCACCGTATAAAAACTCACTACCGCTCTCAACCGTTTGAAGCAGATTTGTATTACTTTCAATCGACTGTGCCATCGGGGTAGTCGTAAGTGCTACATATCCGTGTAAAACAATCTGATAGAAAGGAATTTCCTTATTGAATATATTGTATCCACTCGAAACTGTGGGTGAATTATATACTCTGCTTACATAAGGTAAAGCATAGGCATTACCACCCTCTACAGAAAGATTTATACCTGCCTTTTTATAAGCAGCAAAAATCTTTTCTGCTTCACTTGGGAAGCTATATCTATGGAAACGAGCCTTTTCACTGCTGTTAGAATAAATCATATTGCCAAGAGTAGAGAGTGAAATTGCGGAAATATCCTTTTTGTCTGCAGCCTTCAAAATCTTATTTGCTGCCCCATACAGTTTATCGGGTGCTAAAAGCATCACGGGGTCCAAATCAAGCTTTGTAGCATACACAGACCTTAAACGCTCGGTATGCTCTACCGGCTGATTAAATACGTCCTTTACAGCCTTGTTTTTGCTGCCTTTTCTATAACGGACAATATCAAAATCCGCATACAATACACTGTCTTGTTCATCTAAAAGCTTTTGTAAAGATTTAAAGCCTTTATTTCCGCCAAGACTTGACATTGCGTTAGCGTTAGTGGGTGTTTTTTTGTTTAAAAGACCGTAATTACTGAATCCAAGATAACGTACAGCTACAGGTGCATCGGTTTTCTCGGTTATCGACTTTACAATCTTTTCTGCTTGTGAAAATGTGGTAAGTGCTTTTATCTTACTGTACTCAAAACCTAAAAAAGCTGCCTTTACATCAATTGCACCGTAAAGTTCAAGGGAAAGTGACGGCTTAGCAGTTGACTTTTTAAGTCCCTTTTCTTCGATAAGATAATTACGGTAGCACTCGGCTACGCCTACGTAATCTGCCTTATCGCCCGAAAGCATAGTATACCTAACCTCGTATGTATCTACTTCTTTAGGTAAGCTTGTAAGTCTTCCGATAACTCGGCGACCTTTGGTTTCAAACATAACCAAATTTTCAAGCGAACGCACATTGAAAACAGAGCTTATAGCATTATAAGCACGGGTTTCGTGGCCGTTTAATGCTTTAATTGAAGCACTGCCGTCACCAGCTGTTACAACACCCATTAAGGCATTGTTTTCTACCATTGTGGCAAAAACAGGAAGTCTGATTTCCTCGTCAACTGTACGGTCAAGCTCGGGTATAACTATAAGGTCATCACCGTATATTTTTTTCTCATACGTCTGATTAACCACACCGTTATTAAAATCAATCAATGCACCGCATCCGTCAGGCACAAAGAGCTGTCCGTCGGTTGAGCTGTTTCCGGCACCAAATGCCGGCAAAAGATTAATGTCTGTAATTAAGGCTTTTTTGCCTTCATCTATTTTAGCAACATCAATCTTCGCTATAAGAGATGCACCCTTAATAACGTATTCAACAGGTATCATTACGCCGATATCGCCGAAGTTGTATTCAACACGGATACCGTCAGCAATTGTTTTTACATTTACCGAGCCGTTTTCCACACAGCCTTGTTGACTGTTGGTGGAAGAAACTGCTACCGCAGACAATATGTCTTCCTCATAAATGTAGTTTACAGTTAAATGTGAACGTAAATTCCACTTGTCTGCACCCTTTGTTGTTGTATCGGTTGCTACATCATTCGGTGTGCTATACCAAATATGGCCTGTTTCTCGGTTTTGCAATGCGAAAAAGCCATATTTCATATCAGCATACAAAATGCTTTCACTATTAGAAGCTACCTCTACATACTCTACTGGATAAAAGCTCTCATCCTCTTCTATAGGTGCCACAACACTGGGTTTCTGTAGAGTGTCTTCGGCAAAACAAACTATTCCTGCGACAGATAGTATAATTGAAAAAACTAGAATAAACGATAATATTTTTTTCACTTTATATCCTCCTATCGCAATGATAATTCTGTGATTATAGACTGGATAAAGGCTACAGCCTGCTGTATCAAGGTGTAGAATAATACGCCTATGAAGCAGATTATAAGCATACCTAAAATGGTAAGCAAAATTGAACCTATTGTTCCCCAGAAACTATATTGGTGTATGGACTGCAATCCAACCAGTAGTAACATTGCACTCCAAATAAGGCCGATGGTTGTGAAGATGCCCAAGAAGGCAGCTTCCTCCATTGTTAAAACGTTTGAAAGCAGTATGTTTATGAAGGTTGCAATGAGATACGGCACCAAGGCATACGCACAAGTGGCAATAATATCCTTAAAGGTACCCTTACCGTTCATAATTGTACATACCGACCAGTTTGCTACTACAAAAAGCACAAATAAACCTACCGTAGAAAACAGAGTAACAACTAGCTCGTAATCTATAGAACGGTTTTTGTTAAAGGTATAACCCGTATAGAAGAACTTCGCAGTATTAAGGAAAAACCAAAGTGCCACTAATATTGCCGACATACGTAAAGAAGCAATTTTTCGCGTTTTAAATTGGTCAAATCCGTCTGCGGGATGAATACAGGTATAAATTGGGAACATATACTTTGTCTCAAGTGCTGAAAAGGCTGTTCCCTCAACCAAAACAGATTTCTTTTTAATGAATCTAGCAATAACGACGATTACTGCAATTATTGCTACTATACACAAAACTAAAAGCAAGGCATTATTACTTATGTATTCCTGCCTATACTCACGAAGTGCTTTCGAGTATTCTTCCCTTGCACCTGCCAGCTTGAAATAATTCATAGCTTCCTTATATTCGCCTCTGGCATCCATTACCATTCCGATACCATAATAAGGATACTTACTGTTGGTGTTCATTTTTAGAATATCTGTCCAAAGCTCGTAAGATTTTTCTGTTTCGGTACTACCCATCATTAAAAATGCTTCACGTAGCTTGCTACCGTATTCTGTTGGTTTGAAAACGGTAAGATTATTGTTGCTGGAGTCTAACACAAAAACTGTGCTTCCTATAGTTTCAATAGCACTTACGGTTTCAAATCCACCAATTTGTTCGGAGAATGAACCAAATTCGCCGAGCAGCTGTCCTTCGGTGTTGTATTGGAAAACACGTCCACGGCCTGAATCCAAAAGATTTATAAAGCCGTCGCTATCAATATCAACATCACAGAACGAGGTGGTAAGCGAACCGGTAGAGTAAACACGGTCCCACTCCAAGTCACCGAAAATTATATCTTCGGCTAATATGTCGTTACCGGTATAGTTAAGACGTCTAACCATACCTTTTTGTGCAGTATTCTTTGTGTTTGCAGTAACTGTATAAAGGAAACCGTATTCATCAACATCAAAGTTACTAAAGATTGTCGGTGTAATACGCTCAAGACCTTTACGCTGTTCCTTGGTCATAAACTGTTTTAAAATGTAGTCACGAACAACCTCTGCTGTTGCAACGATTGGGTTACTACCGAAGAATCGCATAAAATTACCGTCTTCATCAAAAACAAAGGCACCAAGGTTTATACTTTTTGCAAGTACATATACTCTGTTTTTATTGTCTATAACAATCTTTTCTACCAAAAACTGTGCATCGGTATCAAGAAGGGCTGAATCGGGGCGTTCAAGCACCTGTGTTACCAAGCCGTCTCTTGTCACCTTTAAAACTTCACAGTCTGCGGTATTGGCAATGTAAAAGTGTTCACCGCTGGCGTCCAGTGCAAAGCCCATAGCACCTTCAATAGACTTCTCTTCGCCATCGGCGGTTTTAAAGCCTGTATATATGTTTTTAGATTTAAGAGTCGTAGCATCCAATTCAACGATACGTCCGTTTCCGCTATCCAAAACATAAAGCGAATTACCTCTATAAAGCATATCGGAAGGAGCACTCAACTCGGTGTCTAATCCCATTAATCCGCCGTCATATATTTTGTCTGCCAAATAAGCAATGGGTGCTGCGGTAGATTCGTCGTATTCATTATACTCGTAACCCTGATAAGGTGCATAGCTAACAGATTTTGCACTCGCAGTAAACGGTATTGCAGATATAAGCAATACACACACTAATATTGCAATTATTCTCTTCATTGTATGCACCTCACTTAAGTCCTGAATGTGTCATTGTTTCCATAACGGAACTCTGTGTGAAAATAAACACAATCAACGGAGGAATCATCATTAAAACTGCCACCGCACAGGCAGGACCCGTACGTCCAAGACCGCCTGTTGAAATCTGTGTCATTACGGCATTCAGACCTTTGAGGTTCTCGCTATAGATATATTCGCCTGCAAGACCTGTATTCCACAAATCTTTAAAAGCAAATATGGTAAGTGTCATCAAAGCAGGTTTTATACTTGGCAAAACAATTTTAAAGAATATGCTGTATTCGCTTGCACCGTCAATTCTCGCAGCCTCAAGAATTGAGTCGGGAATTGAAGCCACAATAAACTGACGTACCAAAAAGACGCCCATTGTTGAGGAAAGATACGGCAAAATTATTGCCCAATATGTATCTACAAAACCAAGCTTTGCAACTATTAAATACTTTGGTATTGCTGTTACTTCGGAAGTAAAGAGCAATGTCCACTGTATCATAATATTAAAGGTTTTACTGCCGTAAAAACGTACTTTTGCAAGCGGATATGCCGCAGCAGAAGAAATTGATACATAAAGAATCGTACCAATTACAGTAATAAAAACACTGTTAAACAGATATCTTGTGAAAGGTACCCACAAGTTATCACTTAATACCAACACCTGACGGAAGTTGTCAAAGGTTGGGTTTCTTACAAAAAATCGAGGTGGATAAGCAAAGATTTCTTCCAACGGCTTAAATGACTGAATAACCGAATAGAAAAGCGGTAAAGCCATAAAAGCACCCATTATTAACATAAACAGGAAGATAGAAAACGTACCACCCTTTGAGCGTGATAGACTAACGCGTTTTTTATCCTTATGGTTCATATACATTCGTCTACACGCACTTATCAAAGTTGTCATAATTAACCACCTTTATGTAATCTAAACTGTCACTTCTTAATTAGTCATTAAACTTTTTGAGCACGCCTTGAATAACTACCCAGGATAATATCATCATTGCAAACAATACTACAGATATTGCAGACGAATATCCTAGTTCGTATCTTATATCGGCGTAATCAATTGCGTGTAATAAGAGTGTATGTGTTGAATATTCGGTACTTGGGAAACCGGTAAGTACTCTATTGTGGTAACCTACCGCAAACGCACTTGAAATAGAAGTAACCGCACCGAACATAAGCTGCGGTCCCATCTGCGGGAAGGTAACGTAATAAAGCTCTTGCCAACGGTTTTTAAGTCCGTCAAGGGCTGCTGCCTCATAGAAGGTTCTATCAAGTGCCTGAAGTCCCGAAAGGAAGGATAAAAAGCCTGTTCCGAAGCTAAGCCAAATTATAATTATCATAAGTACACCGAAATTATATTTCGTATCGGCAAGCCACGAAATCGGTTCGCTTTTTATACCTAGCTGAATAAGTATATTATTCAAAAATCCGGCACTGTCTGACGAGAAGATGTACTGCCAAATGAAATAAACGTTACCGGCAAGGGCAGGTGCGTAAAACAACACCGTTAAGGTTGTTCTTACAGGTCGGCTCATTTCGTTGATAAGCCAAGCTACTACGAAGCTTAAAATAAAGCCCACAGGACCTGTTACAACTGCGAACACCAAGGTGTTACGAAGTGCTATCATAAACACCTCATCGTCAGTAAAAATACGGATGTAATTGCTAAAGCCTACGATATTCGGCATCTGTACAGAGTTAAAATCTGTAAGACTTAAAAGCATAGTGGCCAGAACGGGTATCAACATAAACACCACAAAAACCACAAAGAAGGGAGCAAGCAAAACATAAAACGGAGCGTTTTTCTTAAGTTCTGCCCTAGTTAAACCTGATGGTTTTTTCATTATTTCTGACCTCCCACATCTAAACCGAATTCTATACGCTTACGCGTAATCTCATCATTAATATCCTTGTTGTAAATTGATAAAGAACGACGTGGTGTGTTTTTATCGTTTATAGCACCACGCAAAGCACTGGTAATAGAACGTGTAATGGTATAGTTACCAATTACCTGCGGTTGATTTATAGTGCATGAAAGCTGTCTGTCTATAAGTTCAAACTCTTCCTCACTCCAACCAAGTTCTGCTAAAGTTTTTCTGTTAGCAACGGCTATACGTCCGATAACACCTAAAACGCCTTCAACCTCTTTAGCGTACTGGGTTTGAGTTTCGCTTCCAGCCCACCAATTCATAAACTCGAAAGCATCCTTATCAACACCACGGTCAACGGCAGCACTAAGCATTACACAGCCTGTAACACTAGCTGTTTCACTGCGATTTAAGGTGCCGTCTTCCATTACAGTACCAGGTATTTCAACCATATCCCAAAGACCTCTGATTTCGGGTGCTGAAGAAACAAGCTGTGTATAAAGGGTATAACCCGATACACCCATCGGTGCCTCACCGCTTCTAAAACGGTTAAAGAAGCTCATTTCACGGCTAACACCGTAAACACGGTAAAGCTCTACGGTTCTCTCAAATGCCTGATATGCCACCTCGGTATCAAACTCGGTAGCTGTCAAATCATCGTTATAATAACGTCCGCCGTTCTGTATTAAGAACTTATCAAAAACAGAAATTGCCAAAGAGTTACCCTGGTCAGCAGAGTTGATTTCGGGCCAACCTATACCTAAGTTATTACTTTGAATAACTTCAAGTGCGTGGTAGAAATCATCCCAGGTGTTTGGTGCTTCAATTCCCAAACTCTCAAAAATATCTGTACGGTAGAACAATAGCTCTGCCGCCATTGCTTCGGGGATTGCATAAAGTCCGCCGTTATATTCAAACGGTGTCCAAGCGGATGGGTAAATTTCCTCCTTAAGCTTTGAGGTGTCGTATTTACTCAAATCCACCAAAGCACCTCTTGCTGCAAGGTTTACAGGTGTACCTTGGGCAATATTAAGTGAAACATCAGGACCCTTGCCTGCCAATACGGCTTTTATAAGGGTTAAGTCACCGTTAACAAGATTTAACGTTACCGGTATGCCTGTCTTTTGTGTAAATTCTTCTTCTATTAAACGGTTAATAATCTGTGCTTGGTCACGACCTACGCCTGCCCAAACCAATATCGGTTCCTTATCGCTTTCGCCGTTACTACCGCCTATAGAATTATAATCATTGGTAAAGGTTGCAAAAAATCTTCTTATATGGAACCACATACTTGTAAAGAAGCCGACCTTAATTGAAGGTTGTTCGGCATCTTTTGGTAGGAAATAGATACAGTCAAGTTCTATTCCCTGTCCACCCAAGGATAAAAGCAGTGATGAAAGACTCTCAATACCGCCCTTAAAGCTAGTTAAACGGTCGGGTATAAAGTATGTATCCTCTGCTAATTCTTCAAAAATCAAAACCGACTTTTGAATAGTCGCAATTGCCGCAGAGGAAGCACCAAGCTCTTCCTCCATAGTTTTCACTGCTTTATTAAGTCTTTTACAGATGTCCATTAAATTGTCAGCCAAGTCGGGAAGCTGTGCATCAAGCGAATAATCCTGATAAATACTAGGTGAGCTACCTGTGATGGTAATTACGTCACGGTAAGCTTCGTTCAAATCAAGAATTGCCTGCTGTATTTCTCTAAGCGGATAGTCAAGCGAGCCAGAAGTACACTCAAGTGTAATTACGTCGCCCGGCTCCAAATAGAACAGGTAGGGATTTTCGTCGCCTACTGTTTTTAAATACCAGCCTTGGCTATAAGGGAACACTATTGTTTCAACTTCAGAAAAAGGAATTTCACCGTTGATGTAAAGCTTACGGTAGGCATTAAGACCATCGCTGAAATTCTGTCTAACTCTAAAGCTTAAATTATATAAACCGGCTTCCTTAATATCAACCTTCCAACTGATAGATGAACCCGAAGAACTCCAGCTGGCTCCACCGATTGTATTGAGGAACGTATTGTATGCGTCGTTAGGAAATGTTGCCGCATTAGAGCGGTCGTATATAGGATAAAGTGTAGCCGTTGATTTTTCAAAAGCCTTTTCTGCCTCTTGACGAATGGCTTCGCCCTTTACCTCTTTATCTTCATATTTCTTAACATATTCTTTATAAGAAACTGGTTTTTCTTCATTCTTAAACACAAGCTCTTTTAAAAGCAGTGCTTCGTGTGTACACTCAACCTTAATAGTGTGTACACCGGCTTCCAGATAAAACAAATATGGTTTGCTATACATACCCAAAACATCGCTGAAAGCACGTGTGTTCCACCTAGGTGCCTCTATCTGTTCGGGACGAAGTTCATTGCCGTTATTATCTTTAGCAAAAGTGCCGTCTTCAGTTTCCTTTTTATCGGCCCATACACGAGGAAGCGAAAGCTCTTCTGCTTCTGTATAGGGTATTTTTCCGTCAAGTTCTACCGAAAGTTGAATATCCTTTCCGGTAGCTTCTAAGGGATAATAGGTAGAATAAAGCGAATAAACACCCGTTTTATCTACCGTAAAATTCCATTCGGCATAATCGCTATTACCGCCAAGCTCTAATCCGCTATCACCATCAGCTTCGGAAACTTTGGCGGTTCCGATTTGTGCTATGCTTGCTAAAGTAATTGTTTCATCAGGGTGTGTTTCTTTAGAATATTTTTCGTAGTACTTAAAGTAACTACCCGCTTTTGATGCTTCCTCTACTTTGGCTAAATCGTCAACACTGCCATCATTAGCAACGTTTTCTGCACTATATGTGGCAGCACTCAAGGCTGTAACCAAGCAAGAAAAACACACCAGCAAAGCGAGAGCTCTTTTTACAAATTTCATTTGCTGCACCCTTTCGTTGTAATTTAAAGTACACTAGTGTGACGGATTCAAATCCTGTCACACTAGGTAATGCACCGACAAGTCGGTGCATTACCTTAAATTTAATAATTACTGTTCTTGTGCCATCATTACATCAATACAGTTTTGGATTTGTGCGTCGTAGGTAGCAACTGCCTGTGCTACGTCATCACCAGAAACTATTCTCCAAGTAAATTGGTGTTTTAGAGTATAATCTATATTTGAACCGTCGGAGAAACAGTGTGAATCACTGTACTTTTTGCATTGCTGTAACTTGTTGATAAGCTCGGTGTCTTCTGCATTGAACTTATATTGGCCTGCCTTGTCAATAGTAGCATAGTTAGCACCGTGTTTAGCAAATGCCATTGCTATTCTTGGGTCAGAAGTACCCTTACCTGCACCTATACCGTATGTCCAACCGCACTGGTAAATTTCTTCCTTATTGTTAGGACCTTGTAAATGAGGAACAATACCCATATTAGCAAGATTCTTATCAAAAGCGTTTGAGCCTTCAACACCCTCACCAAGCTTGTTGTTATCGCTAAGGTCATAAACATTAGCAGGGAACATTGCAATTTTACCTTCATAGAAAGCACCTGCAGTGTGGTCGCCGACATCTTTAGTACCAACTATAGGATTACCGCCCACGCACAATTCCTGCATAATATTATACTTTTCGATATTACCTGGGTCAGAAAGACCTGAGGTTGGATTATACGGGTCAAACGGCTTTTCGCGGTTATAACCGAGTATAGTGTTAAGATGACGGTAACCTGTTATATAAGCGTCGGTATTCTTCTTAATCTTCTCACCTGCTGCTTTAAATGCATCCCAATTCCATTTGCCAGCTTCATAAAGCTCACGTGGATCATCAGCACCTGCTGCTTCAAAAATCTTTTTGTTATAAACTATAAATCCAACTTTAGCGGAGAACTCACCTTGTACAGGAACTACTGCATAAAGGTGGTCACCCCAAACCATTGCTAAGGTGTCGTCCTTTGCAAGACCGCCCTTTGTATAGTCCTCACCAGCCCAGTCAGCTGAGGTAATAACATTCTCTAGCGGCTCTGCAAGGTTAGAGATTGCCATAGAAGGAAAGCGAACACCCTCTATCTGAACAATATCATAAGACTTGCCGCCTGCCATACGGGAAGCTAAAAGCTGAACATAGTCTTCGTAACCTAAAAGGTCGGTTTCTACTTCGCACTTATACTTCTTTTCAAAAGCCAATAACTGTCTTTGCATATTACTGTTAAGCTGCAAGCCGATTGCATAAGTAATTGTTTTGCCTTCAAGGTCTAAGCCCTCCTCTACGGGAGTGCTGCCCTCTTTAACCAAAGCGTTAAGGTCAACTTTAGCGGATTCGCCACCTTCCTTACTGCCGCCTTTGCCGCCTGAACAGCCGCAAAGGGAGAATAACATTACTGCTACGAGTAACAAACTAAATAATGCTTTAATTTTCATAACGATTTTCCTCCAAATTAATTAATTATTATTTTTTCTGCGTTTTAGCACAATTAATAATACTGTGATTGCACCAGCGATAATAACTACTGCACCCGCAATTACTATTGCAAGCAACGCCGTAGTGCTTAATCCTCCGCCGTCCTTCTTGTCGGTTTCGGATTTATCACCATCGTCCTCTGTTTCGGGTTCGGTATAGGATGCAATGATGAAATCAAAGATGATGTCATTAGGTGAAGACGCATATACAAGGGTGCCTTCGTCCATATCAAGAGCCAAATTGAGGAGTCTTAACGAACCGTCTTCATCGATTGTATAGGCAACCTCGTCGCCGTATTCCATCGGGAAGGATACCTTAAACTGTCTACCCGACATATCGGTAACAAGGTTTCCTTGTTTGTCGTAGAATTCAATGCGATATCCGTCACCAAGAGGATACATAGCATCAAGCGTAATCATACCTTTATGAATATCACTAATCGGTGTGCGTTTAATTGCTATGCTGGCTATAGAAACGGGGTTATCATAGGTAATAACCTCTACCTTAATGCCTGTATCGGGGTCAGTGTAGGTTAAGGTTTCGGTGGTATCAACACCCTCTTTACCGTAAAGTGAAATATCACCTATGTAAACACCTGCGTCTGCCCAAGTACAGCCCTTTAAAGCACCTGTTGTGTCTATCTGGTCGCGAAGACTTCTTCCGTCGTCATCAAGGTTACCGGGGTCCGTACCTTGCTTGTTAAATACAATAAGTATGTAACGAACCGATTTCTTGGAGTCTAAAATAGAAGAAACAAATTCGCCGTCGTCACCGCCGTGACCGATACGGTTATTCATAATAGAAGCATCTGCAACCATACCGCCATATACGGTAAAGTCATAAATGTATCTGCCCGTAGATGTCATAGCGTCCATTACAAGCTCGTTTACATCATAGAAACCGCCAAGGTCAATCATTAAGGCTCTACGATGAGTAATATTCTGTTTAGAGCTTATACCGTGTGCCCAGTATGCTGTGGTATCTGCTTTGCCGTCAACCCACTTACCGTATACCGACACATCCATTTCAGACTGTAGGCTAAAGTCTTCCACAGCATAGTCGTAACTGCCCTTTTCAAAGCTGTCCGTCCAACTGAATTCATGCTCTATAAGTGCCATGCTAAACTTAATGTTTTCGTTGTTTTCTAAAATATCGTTTGACTTATAATCGAACGGTATAATAGGATTGGTAAGCTTTTTGCCGTATGCTTCAATCTGTAACAGATAAGGTTGATATGCCCAAACGTTAGCCTCTTTGATTGTAGTTTCGGTGATGTTATCAAATACTATAAGTAGGTATCTTACATTCTTTGCATCGGTAAGCTCAGCAGGAATAACCTCACTGGTACCGCCGCCTACACCTACACGGCTTGATAACAATCTTGAATCGGTAAACGCACCTGCATATACCGAATAGTTTCTTATTGAACGGCTATCAACATTCTGTGTAATAACCACTTCATTAAGGTCATACCAGGCACCAAGGTCGTACATAATTGCCGAACGCCTGTTTTCAACGAATCCGTTAGTATGGTTTCCGGTATATCTGATAAGAACCTCTTCGTCTAAAGTGCCGTCGGTTATATACTTAAGGCTTGGGTCATTTATTGCATCGGGATTAGGTTCTTCGTCTGTAGATTGGTCCATTTTTATAAGCTTTTGAGTCTTAGGATCGTAAAGCTCAGTCCTGAAACGGTTACTTGAATCGTTATCGTAAAGCTTTGTATATGTAAGATTGTCATAATTGGGTACGTAAAGAGAAAGATTCTCAATGAACGGAGAATTTACCTGATGTACTCTACCCGAAGTATTGCCGAGAAGTACGTTTGTACCCTTATCAACTATGGGAAGCTCGCCTGTCTTTTCACCGTAAAGGGCAATATTTTTTACCCAGAAAACTTCGTAAGCATATTTATTTGTTTTGCCTTCGGTTGCAACGAAGTCGAATACAATTAAAATGTATCTGCCGTTTACGCCGTCAGCAAAGGTAGAGGTGAGGTCAACCTTGTACGGATTAGC
Source organism: Oscillospiraceae bacterium (assembly GCA_015065725.1). Classification (GTDB taxonomy): domain Bacteria; phylum Bacillota; class Clostridia; order Oscillospirales; family Acutalibacteraceae; genus UBA737. The sequence continues at coordinate 23,719 of SVPV01000008.1, read as the reverse complement.
ACCCGAGGCTACCTTGTTCTTATAGATGGATTCATCCATCTTATTGCCTACATAAACCGAGTAGTTATAAATCTTTCTGCTTTCTTCAAAGCCTTGAGTTATAACAAGCTCATCCATATCATAGTAAGCACCCATATCGAAGCCTATTGCTACACGGTTTTCATTAGCAAAATTAGAAGATCTTGCTCTTATAGTAAAGTTTTCAGAATTGTTACCTGTGAGCATGTATTTATCGATAACTTGGTCATTTGTAAGGTTCAAATCTTTAGCGGAACGGAAGTCATTGTTTAATTTACCGTCACCGTTTAGGTCTTCGCCCGCAGGCTTCATAAACCTAAAGTCGCCCGAGGTTGAACATAAGGATAGTGAGTGTTTGTCGCCGTAAACAAGCTTTGCCTGCTCTGTAGCATTAAAGTCTACATCGTGTGTTATAGCCTCAGGCAATTCAATTTTGTAAAGGTCGCCCTTTACGTTAGCGTCCAAAAGCACGTTTTTAGGCGGTGCAGGAAGCTCGCCTGTCTTTTCGCCGTAAACCTCAACATTAGCTATAGAGAATATCTCATAAGCATATTTGTTTGTTTTGCCTTCTGTTGTTGAAACGTGGTCAAATACAACCAAAACATATCTGCCGTTTACAGTCTCGCTAAAGGTAGCGGTCAAGGTCTCTTTTGTAGCACTGCCGCCTGTAGCCACTTTGTTTTGGAATATTGTTCCATCCATCTCGTTTCCTACGTAAACCGAGAAGTTGTAAACACTTCTCTCAGCGTAGAAGCTTTGGGTTAAAACAAGCTCATCCATATCATAGTAAGCACCCAAATCAAAGCCGATTGCCGCACGGTTTTGGTTAGCGAAACTAGAAGTTGCTGCTCTAATTATAAACGGCTCGGGGTTATTACCCGAAAGGATTTTTTGGTCAATAATCTGGTCATCGGTAAAGCCTGCTTCTTTAGCAGAAACATAGTCGTCGGAAGTGGTGCCGTTACCGTTTAGGTCTTCTCCCGCAGGCTTCATAAAGCGGAAGTCGCTGTCGTCTGAACATACGGAAAGCACGTGGTTATCGCCGTAAACAAGTTTTGCCTGCTCTGTAGCATCAAACTCAACATCGTGTGTTATAGCTTCTGGTAAGATAATCTTATAAAGGTCACCTGTTACATTGCTATCTTTAAGTATGTTTGCGGGCGGTGTTGGAGGAGGCGGAAGCTCGCCTGTCTTTTCACCGTGAAGCTCAATGTTACCTATAGAGAATACCTCATAAGCATATTTGTTTGTTGTACCGTCTGTTCCAACATGGTCAAATACAACTAAAACATATCTGCCGTTTACTGTACCATTAAAGGTAGCAGTCAATGTAGCTTCTTCGGTAGTACTGCCACCTGTAGCTACTTTGTTTTGGAAGATGGTTTCATCCATTTCGTTTCCTACGTAAACCGAGAAGTTGTAAATCTTTCTGCCTTCGTAGAAGTTTTGGGTTATAACAAGCTCATCTAAATCGTAGTAAGCACCCAAATCAAAGCCTAATGCCGCACGGTTCCCAAGAGGGATATTGCTGTTTTGAGATACAATTGCAAATTTTTCGGTATTATTGTTTGCTATAATTTTATCGTCGATAATTTGCTCGTCGGTAAGACCTAACTCTGTAGCAGAAATAAAGTCGTCTGTCTTGCCGTTGCTATTTTCGTCATTAAGGTCTTTTCGTTTAAATATAAATCCGCTTGCATCACCGCATGCCGCAAGAGCGTGATTCTCACCGTAAACAAGCTTTGCCTGCTCGGTAGCGTTGAAAGCAACATTATCTGTTATAGCTTCAGGCAATACAATCTTGTAAAGGTCACCCACTACAGACTCGTTAGTAAGTACGTTTTCTTTAGGTGTGGGTGTTGGCGGAGGTGTAGGCGTTGGAAGCTCGCCTGTCTTTTCACCGTGAAGCTCAATGTTACCTATAGAGAATTGCTCATACGCATATCTGTTTGTTGTACCGTCTGTTCCAACATGGTCAAATACAACTAAAACATATCTGCCGTTTACACCGTCAGCAAATGTAGAAGTCAATGTGGCTTCGGTAGCACTGCCGCCTGTAGCTACTTGGTTTTGGTAGATGGTTTCATCCATTTCGTTTCCTACGTAAACCGAGAAGTTATAAATCTTTCTGCCTTCGTAGAAGTTTTGGGTTAAAACAAGCTCATCTAAATCGTAGTAAGCACCTAAATCGAAACCTAATGCCGCACGGTTCCCAAGAGGGATATTGCTGTTTTGAGACACAATTGCAAACTTTTCGGCATTATTGTTTGCTATAATCTTATCGTCAATTACTTGGTCATCGGTAAGACCTAAAGAAGCAGCAGAAACAAGGTTGTTATTTCCGTCTTTTCCTTTAAATATAAATCCGCTTTCATCACCGCATACAGAAAGCAGGTGATTCTCACCGTAAACAAGCTTTGCCTGCTCGGTAGCGTTGAAAGCAACATTATCTGTTATAGCTTCGGGCAATTCAATCTTATAAAGGTCACCTACTACATTTGTTTCGGTAAGTATATTAGTAGCTACAACAGGTTGTTTTTCGCCGTAAAGCTCTATATTTGTTAGAGAGAAATCAGTATGATTCCACATACCGATAACTTCACCATTATAGGGGTCTAGAACATGGTCAAATACTATTACTATGCATTTGCCTGCTGTGTTTTCGGGGAATTCAATCTTCATAGTAGCATCAGCAAAATCTACCCTTGCTGTACCTACCTTGTTGTTAAAGATAGTTGTATCTAAAGTATCCCCTACATAAACGGATGCCTGAACTATTCTACAAGTCAACGCAACATCTTTTGTTAAGACAATCTCGTCAAGGGTATAATACGTGCCTAAATCAAAGCCTATAGCAGCACGGTTCTCAAGGCGTGTTTGACCCGCTGTGTCATAGTAGATTCTAAAGCCTTCAAGCTCGCCAGAAACCATTTGACCTAAAATTACATCATTATCTGTAAGTGCAGGATCTAAATCTTCAGATGCTGTACCTTGGCCATTGACAAAGTTCATTTTTGTGTTGTCGCCGTTGTTAAGGCTGATATAATTTTCAGCAGAAAGTTTAGCCTGTTCAGCAGCATCGTCGATACTTGCACCGTCTGTTAAAGCGTTTTCCAGCTCAATACGGTAAAGGTCGCCTACTACATCTGTTTCGGTAAGTATGCTTGTAGGAGCTGGAGTTACAAGCTCACCGTAAAGCTCAAGACCTGTTAATGTAGGATAGTATGTATGCGGACTTGTTTCCTTTGTGCTAAACTCACCACAATGGTCAAAAACAACCAATAAATATCTAACAGAAGTAGCACCTGTTAATGCTATATCAAATATGTCAGTTGCCTGGCTTACTGTGCCTACGCCTACTTTATTTTGGAAGATGGTTGCATCAATAGCATTTCCGGCATATACCGAGATATTAAGAGCACCTCTATCGCTAGTTTGAGAGAGCTTAAAATTAGTAAGGTCATACTTTCCGCCTAAATCAAAGCCTAAAGCTGAACGGGCACTCATACAATTTGTGCCGCCGCTGATATGCTCAAGCTTTAAGTCATTAGCCGCACCGTTTGTTAAAATCTTTTGGTCGATTACTTGGTCGTCGGTAAGACCTAAATCTGTAGCAGATACGTTTTCGTCGGTATTACCGTCGTTATCCTCGTCGTTTATGTCTTTTTTCATAAACACGAAATCGCTAGCATTGGCAGCTACTTGAATATTGTTATATACCAAAGAGCTTTCGATTTCAGCATAAGTTTTATTCTCTGCTAAAGCAGTTGGCAAATTGATTTTATAAATATCGCCTACAACTTCTGCTTCCTTAAGTATGTTGTTAGCTACGGGAGCTTGCTTTTCACCGTGAAGCTCCATATTTGTTACGCAGAAATCTGTGTACGCGTGCATATTTATAAAGCCATTGTCTGTTGCATACACACAGTCAAATACAAATAATATGCAGCTAGCAGTTGTACCCTCGTCAAAGTTAAAGGTTATAGTATCTTCATCATAATCAGGGGTGCTAACGGTATAAGCTTTATTTTGGAAGATGGTTTCATCCAAAGCATCGCCTACATACACCGAGCTTTGTATTATTCTTCTGTTATAATCACTATTTGTAACGTCTTGGGTTACAACAAAATCGTCAAGCTTATAATCTGCACCCAACTCAAAGCCGATAGCCACACGAATCTTGTTACGGTTGTCACCAAAATAATCGTTATTGATTGTAAAACCGCTTAACTCATTAGATAAAATCTGACCGTCAATTACTTGGTCATTTGTAAGGTTATACTGTGAGGCGTAAAATGACTCTGTAACATTACCGTCATTATCATAGTCATTAACGTCTACCCCACGAAAACGAACATCACTGTTACCAGTAGTTCTTGTAAGATTGTCGTACACAAGCTTAGCCTTTTCGGTATCATTGAACTGTCCCTCTTGTGTTAGCTTTGTTGCTAAATCGATACGAAAAAGGTCGCCTACAACACTAGGGTCTGTAAGCACGTTAGCCGGCGGTTCAGTTGCCACAACGCCTACAATAATTGTAGACAGGATAATGGCAAACACCACCAATAACGCAATTGGGGATTTGATTTTGTTTTTTACCATCATTACCATCCTTTCAAAATCAGTGTGACAGGTTCAAGTCCTGTCACGCTAAAAGCGTTTATGTAAAATCGTTCTTTCGGAACAATGTTTTACCGATTTTTGAAAACCGTTGTACATTTTTCACATATGTGTTTAAAATGCACTAAATTTTGCCCTATTTTCGTTTAAAAAACGATACTTGAATACAGACGTTTTCAACCCGCAGATAAAAACGCCAATTATATACAAACATACTATATCACATTTTGTTTATTTTGTAAATGCTTTTTTGCTAAAAACTTTAATTTTTTCGAACTTAATTTGTAAAGATAAGGATTTTTTCTTGGTAAGTTTAATTTTTATTGTCAAGTTTCACAATTTGTTTTTTAGACAAATTTTATTCCTCTTTTTTAACAAATAAAACAACGCCACAACAGGTGGTATTTTGGAAGAAAAACACATCTGTATTTTGTGGTAAACGATTATTCAATTTTTAAAATTGTATGGACCGATTGTGCTTTTTATATTCTTTTGATTTTAACAGGTTTGCCATATTTCTTTGCTAATTCAATCATCGACCTTGTGCCTCGGCTTTTTCCGTCCCAAAAGCAAATAACATAGTCGCAGACCTCTGCCATTTGCCGATTTCGTATCGGTCCCGCACTTCTGCCGTATTTTTCCCAGTCGGCAGGATATTGTTCGACCTCGAATCCGTTTTCTTTAGCGTAGCGTTCGCCCATTTTATCAGCACCGCTTGCCCCGCCCGAAACAATAATAATATCGTTTTCCTTTCGAACATTCGACAAACAAAAATCTATATATACTTTTGCCTCATCATAATTGTTGTAATTCCTGCACCCTGCAATTACAACTCTTTTTGTTGGCAATACTTTTTTAAACAATAATATCAACCCCAATTAAAAAAGCACACCCCGAAGAGTGTGCCGAAAAAGTGCTTCCCTCGGTTTGTTGCAACGCAAACCGACTCTAACGAGGGATGAGGAAAACACCTTTTACCAAGGTATTTTCCCTACGCTAGAGTCATTTATTCAGTTTGCGTTGCAAGTAAATTCTACCATAAGTAAAAATAAAAATCAACACAAAAAAAGCGTACCCCGAGAGGTACGCCGAAAAAGTGTTCACCCTCAGTCGTTGCTACACGAATATCTCCACACGGGATTTGAGGACAACACCTTTTACCAAGGTATTTTCCCCGCGTAGAGATTATTAAATTCGTGTAGCAAAATTATTCTACCACATTTAATTTGTTTTTTCAACCATTGTAAAAATTTTAATTTACAATAATCAACATTTTCACATTGTAGGGACCGACGTCTCGACGGTCCTTTTAACCGCATATAAAATAAAGGACCGTCGGGGACGGCGGTCCCTACGATATACTAATGTTTAATTTTAAAAAAGAGCCGTTTCGCAAATGCGAAACGGCTCTTTTAAATCATTAAATTTAAGAATTAACCTTTTTAAGCAAAATTTCCTCTGGAATGTTATCGAGAATCCTCATTCCGTCAAATTCTTTGTCTTCGGGGCAGGTTACAGCATATCCCTCAGGTGCTAAAAAGCGTACCTTTACGTCTTCGTCAGCCTCAACAAAGACAGAAACCTTGCCGTGTGAATGTTTTTCCCACTTAACAGAAACCTTACCGCCCGACAAAACGTAGCTTGCCTTTACATCAGACAGTGCATCTATAAAACGCGGACAGATTTCGACATAATTCGCATTATCGCCATAAGGATTAACATTTATACCGCCAAGCCATCTATAGAACCAATGCGAAATATCCCCAAAGAAGTGGTGATTATAGGAAAAGCTTTCTTTAGTCTTAAAGCCCTCAGGCAAAGCGGTCATACCCTCGTTAATAGTCCATTTGTAAGATGGGTATTCCTCACGCATAATAAGCTTATACGCCAAATCACTTCTGCCTGTAATTGAGAGTGCATGGAATAAATAACGCATACCGTAAAAACCGCCGTCAAAGCGGCCGCCGTCATCAGCTATGATTTCTTCAAGCACCCGTCCTGCGTTATAAAGCTCACAGTCTTCAAATATTCCAAGGGCTATAGCCACAGCCTGTGTGGTTTGGCATCTTCCTATAGCGGTAGCGGTGCCGTGATTTATACACCTTTTACGTAAAAGGGTTAAAAGCTCTTCAGCCAATGCTTCGGCATAGGCTTTTTCTTTTTTATAGCCTATAACATCAAACATAAATGCGGCTTTTTTAGAAGCATCATATATAGCAGCAGTATCAACAAACTCAAGCGGAGCTTTAGGTAAACTAAAATCCCAAGTCGGCGTACCGAAACGCATATCGGTTTCCGACCAGTCGCCTAGTCCATAGCAAACCATTCCGTCATCACGGCGTTTTTTGTCAACATAATGAAGATAGCGGAACATTGCCGTAGCGTTTTCCTTTATTAAGGTGTCATTACCTCGATAAATGTATGCCATATAGGGAAGCTCGAAGAGAACATTATCCCAAATAGGACCTGTGCCCCATTCGTAGCCCCAAGATTCAGTCGGTACTATACAAGGAATTTGTCCGCTTTCCTTTTGTGCGGCACGAATATTACAAAGCCACTCACGCCAGCCGCCTGTTACATCGTGATTCAAAAGCATCTGCTCTGCAGAAACGGTAGCGTCGCCTGTCCAACCGTTTTTTTCTCTATGCGGACAGTCGGTTGGGAAATGTACGAAGTTTGAAAGGTTTGAATTAACCACCATTTCCTGTAAAGTGTTTATATCTTTATCCGAGCAAGAGAATTCGCCGAGTTTTACAAAGTCGTCCGATACCTTTAGCATAGTAACAAGCTCTTTTGTAGCCTGTGCCTCGGTTATACCTGTAACATAGCAATAACGGTAGCCGTGATAAGTAAAGGCAGGAACAAATACCTCCTCGCCCTCACCCTTTAAGATATAAATATCACGCTGAACATATCCGTCGGGGAAATAACCCAAATTGTCGTATGAGGGTCTGCCGTCGCTATCCAAAACCTCGCAAAACTGCAAAGATATCTTTTGTCCTCGGTCGCCCTTTACTTTAAGGCGGAAAATAGCCGCAGTATTAACACCGAAATCATAAAGATATCCGCCTGTACGGTCTTGTGCCGTTTCAAGATACGGACCGCCCAAATCGTGCTGGCCCGCGTCTACATATTCGGGCTTTAGGTTTGAGGGTTTTACCGAAACGGGTGCTACCTCATCATAAACCACCACATCAGGCGATACCTTTGTGCGTACTTCTCCCCTTGCCGACTCTGCCTTGGTTACCTTTTTCCAGTTGGAATCGTCAAAGCCTTTTTCGCACCAGCCTTTTTGTTCAAGTCTGGCATCATAAAAGACTCCGCTTCTTAAATCGTCGAAATAATATGGCGATTCACTCCACAAAAAGTCGCCCGCATCAAACAGCTCTTCGTCGTCAACCGTAAGGCTAAAGCTGAACTTAGGTGCCGAACGAAAAACGTTTTCACAAAACCCCCAATATTTTACATCGGTGCTTTGCATACCGTTGCCAAGCATAAGGCCTACAACATTCTCGCCCTCAGACAAATGCTCGGTTATATCGTATTCATCAAGATAAACTATATGGTCGGGGTTAGCAATAAAGGGTGCTAATTCCCCCTTTGTAATATCCTTACCGTTTACAAACAGACGGTAAAAACCAAGACCTATTACCTTTACATTCACCTTGCCCGAAGTGTAGCTGAACGCTTTTCGGAGTATAGGTGCCGAAACGTGCTTTTTAAAGGTATTATATTCGGTATTAGCGTGAAAAAAACGGTTTTTTAAGGGCATAAAGCTCTCCCCTTTTGGAAAATTATTTGTTTTGTTCTTCAAGCATTTTTAAATAATGCTTGATTTGTGGTGGAACAAGCTGGAACGGCTCGCCGCCCTCGAAACCTATTTCACCGTAAAGAGCCGCAACAAAGGCTTCTTGCGTTTCCTTCATATCATTGTAAGCATTAATAAAGGTCGGGAAACAATAATAGAAATCGAAATACATAAAGGGCGAACCCAGACCTACAGCCACCGACTTTTCGGCACCGTACATAAGTGCTCGGTGGAAGGTCAGCTTCTCCTCATTATAAAACGCACTAAAGCCCTCGGGTGCATAACGCATAAGGAAGCCAACATAAACTATCAAGTCAGATTTTTCGTCAATTTCTTTAATCTGTCGGTCGCTGTCAAGACCTCTATATATGCTGACGCTAGCCCCTCTCTCCTCAAATGCCGCCTTCATATATTTAAGGTGGTCAAAAGCACGGTCAGTACCCTCTTTGTCGTGTCCCGAATAGATAATGCTGACATTCTTTACCTTATCTGCATTAACGGGTAACATATTGTTTTTATCGCAAACCAAGGACAATGCCTTTTCTGCAACTTTTTTGTTGAAAGCTCTAGCTTCGGCGTTAATCTCATCCATATCGCCTACTTTTTCTTGGAAATCGTCCTCGAACATACCAAGCTTTTCTTTTAAATCCAAAACCCGCTGACAAGCGTCATCTATACGCGACTCGGGAATTGTACCGTTTAAAACAGCCTCTTCAATAATATCAAAGTAGCAGTCTTTTACAGGTAAAATAACATCATTACCCGCATTAATTGCTGTTATGTAAAGCTCAGCTAAATCATCACCGCAATATGTCATAGCACTACGCATAGTAATACCGTCGGTAACTACAACGCCCTTAAAGCCCATTTCGCCTTTAAGCAGGTCGGTAATAACCTTTTTAGACAGTGTGCTTGGTACATAACGGCCGTTTCTTTTTGTGTTGTCATAAAACGGGAATGAGCCGTGACCAATCATTATGGTATAAACGCCCGCATCAATCATGCCTTGGAACATTTTGCCCTGAGTTTCTTTCCACTCATCAAAGGGGAGCATCATCATATTATCGGCACAGTGTGAATCGCGGTATTCTATTCCGTCACTGCCTGGGAAGTGCTTTGCTGTAGCGGCAACACCGTTATCCTGTGCACCTCTCATAGAAGCAATGTTCATTTTAAGTGCTTTATCGGGGTTGTCGGAGAAAAGACGTCCGTGCATAACAGCCTGATTTCTGTTAGGCAGGTCAACCTCTTGCACCCACATCCAACGTGTGCCGTAATTTTTCATCATTCTAGCTCGCATTACACCGCTCTCATAAGCCAACTCTTCGGAATCGGTAGCACCAAGTGCCACGGCATCATGAAGTGTCTCATATTCCTTAAAAGGAACACGCATTGTACAATCGGTAGCGGGTAAAAGCGGAATTTTGAGCTGTTTGTCGAATTCTTTAATTGTTTGTACCCATTCACTAGCACTCGTGGCGGTTTTGGCAAAGGTTTCATTCATATTAATGATTTCCATTTCAATATTGCCAAGTGCCCACAAAGCACCGTAAGGATACCTCTTTAAATCCTTAAAACCAGGGTTTGAAAGGCGTCCAAGTGCCGTTTGACCGATTTTCTCGCGTAGGGTAAGCTCGCTTAACAATGGCTTTTTCAAAACAAACACTCCGTTCTTGTTAACCCTAAAAAATAAGGCTAACCATATATTGTTAGCCTTATTATAACAGTTTTTTCAAATTTGTAAACAACGAAATTGAATTTTTTGTGCGGTTTTCTTACAACTCTATGTTGTTCTTCTTTAAGTAATCTGTAATCTCTGGCGGATAGATTGCATACGGATGAATTTTTGAAAACTCTATTTCGCCATACATGGCAGCGACAACCGCCTCCATTGTAAACTCACTCGGATTATACGCATTTATAAAGGCAGGAAATGCCGCATAAAAATCATAGTACATAAAGGGCGAACCGAGACCTAAACCTACCGATTTTTCAGCACCTGCAACTAATGCTTGGTGGAAAACGTTAAGCTCGTCTCCGTAGAACGTCGGGAAACCGCCTGTACGTAAAATATGTCCTGCATAAATAATTAGGTCATTTTCCTTAGCGATTTCTATAATTTCATCAGGCAGAATATGGTCCTTTAGACCACGCTGGAATGTTAAATTTGCACCGCGTTTTGCGAATGCCTCTTTCATAAAAGAAAGATTTTCATAAGCCTCGTCAGAACGGCCGCTATATATAACCGCAACATTCTTAATTTTTTCTGCTTTTAGCGGGAATAGGCTGTTATTATCACAAACAAGCGATACTGCCCTTTCGGCAACCTTTTTATTAAACTCGTTTGTGCGACGTATGCAGTCGGCTAACTCCTCGTCGCTATCGTTAGAAATCACATAGTCGTCATCAAATAATCCGTAACGTTCTTTCATATCAAGCACACGCTGACAAGCATCATCAATACGCGACATTGGAATCTCACCCGAAAGCACAGCTTCTTCAATAGCATCAAAGTAACCGTCGCCGCAAGCCAAAACAACATCGTTACCCGCCTTAATCGCCTCAACATAAACGCGATTTAGGTCGCCGTGGAAGAGTGATAACAGACCTTTCATGGTAATGCCGTCTGTAATAACAACACCCTTAAAGCCCATTTCCTCTTTTAAAAGCTCGGTAATAATTTTATATGATACAGACGCAGGACGGTATGTACCGTTAATCTTACTGTTGTCTATCGATGGGAACGATGTATGAGAAATCATAACCGAATCTACACCTGCATCAAACATATCCTTAAAGGTCTTGCCCTGAGTTGCCTGCCAATCAGCCTTGGTAAGTATGTTAACATTTAGTGCGGTGTGAGCATCACGGTACTCAAACGGGTCGGCACCGGGGAAATGCTTTGCGGTAGCCGCACAACGCTTTGACTGAATACCCTTCATATCGGCAATCGCCATGCGGGTCAGTCTTTCGGGGTCGTCAGAATATCTGCGACCAAGACAAATTGTGCTTAAACGGTTAGGCAAATCAACCTCAGGCGACCAAAGCCAGTTTGTACCGACAAACTTTAAATGCTCTGCACGAAGCACGCCTGCCTCATATGCCAGCTCGTCCGAGTCGGTAGCACCCATAGTAACAGGGTCCATAATCATTGGAAATTCGCTAAAGCTGTTCATAATACCGTTGGTAGAATCCATAGCCGCCATAACGGGTACGCGGATTTCTTTCCACATATCCTTTAAAAACTGATTCCATTTTTTACGGTTGGTTATCTCAACATCTGCTTTTTTATCATCCATGTTGATAACACCCATCTCAATGTTACCAAGTGACCAAATAAAGCCGTAAGGATGCTTTTTTAAATCTAAAAGGTCTTGGTTTCTCGCTCTGCCTAAAGCGGTTTGACCGATTTTCTCACGCAAGGTAAGTTCGCTTAACAATGGCTTTTTCATAACAAACACTCCAAATCTCATATTTTTAAAAGATTTTAAAGAATAAGGCTAACAAAATATTGTTAGCCTTATGATAACAGTTTTATTCTACTTTGTAAATACCATTTTTTAACCTAAAATTTATCATTTTTTAATCAGACGAAAAATATTATAATTTAAACTTATATTTTGTTACTGTATGGTATTCCTCACCCTTGCGAAGTATTGCCGACGGATATTCAGAGCAGTTTACAGCGTTTGGGAAGTTTTGGGTTTCTAACGCTATTCCATACTTATTATCCGTATAAATTTGAAGTCCTGCTTGGTCGGTGTAAACCTCCATATTAAGACCTGTCTTTTCTGAGAAAAGCGTTGCTACTAATCTTTCACCGCTGCCGTTTAAAACAAAGTTTTCATCAAAACAGCCTCTATCTTTTAAAATCGGCTCGGCTGATAGGTCGCATATAAACTCACGCGGTGTTCTAAAATCAAACCGCGTACCCAAAACCTCTCTAAAATCACCATGCGGAATTAAATCCTTACCTACAGGGGTAATTTTATCTGCTAAAATTTGAAGCTTCAATCCCTCAACAGTATCTTCAATACCATTTGTATTAAAATAAGCGTGGTTTGTAAGGTTAATTACCGTATCGGCATCCGATACGGCACTGTATTCTATTGACAACGCATTATCGTCGGTTATCGAATAGGTAACAGTAACATTTAAATTACCTGGGAAGCCCTCCTCCCCGTCAACGCTTAAATAAGAAAGTTCTAAACAGTTGTCGGAAATGGGTTTTGCCGACCAAATCTGTTTATCAAAGCCTTTAAAACCACCGTGCAGAGAGTTTTTACCCTCGTTTGCACCCACCTTGTATTCTTTACCATTTAAAACAAAGCTTGCGTTTTGAATACGGTTGCCAAATCTGCCTATTATCGCACCGTAATACGCGGTGCCGTTTTGATAGTCCTCTAAACTATCGTAGCCAAGAACAGTGTTTATAACCTTTTTGTCCTTGTTTACCCGAAGTGCAGTAAGTGTTGCACCGTAGGTTATAATGTCTGCCTCCATTTTCCCGTTTGTTAGGGTGTGTTTTTTGACCTCTTTACCGTTTATATTTCCGTAAAATGAATTTTTCATTTTTTACTCCCTTTGCCTAGTAATACCCAAATTATACTACACTCTAATTTCAAATAGCAAGACTGAAAAAACTTTTTTAATTTTTTAATGTATCCTCTTTACCGCGATACACTACAAGCTTGCAGAAAAGAAATTCCAACACAAAGTTTGCAAGCATTGTTACAATTAAAATAATAAAATCATTTACACCGTAACCCTCCACAGTATTACCAAGATATGTAGATAACGGTGTGAACACGAGATAAAATCCAAACACCTTTGCCATTGCCACAGGAACATTCGCCGCCGACTTAAAGGTGTAACGGCGATTGAGCGTAAAATTCCAAAGGATTGAAAACACAAGTGAAATTAAATAAGGAATCCAATAATCCTTTATAAAAATTTCAAGCAGTGCAAACGAGCCTACCTGAATTACACCTGCAGAAGCAGAAAACAATGTAAACTTTACTGCCTGCCATATTTGTTTCTTATTATCTTTCATTTTATCCTCCTCACGTATATGTTTCTATGCACTTTGATTTCCTATTCATTCTTTTTAACATTGCCTGAAGCTTTGGTGTGTTATACCGTAGTGCCAGTGTCGGCAAAACATTCAAGAACAAATTAACAACTGCAACAGGAAAAGCAATAGAAAAGGCACAAATATTCGGTATGAACAGCATTGGTAAAAAGCCTATTGGATAGGACAGTCTATGGGTAAGCACGCCCTTGTTACATTCGATAATGAACTTTTCTATGTACTCGGGGCTGTTTGGACTTGCTAAATTTTTCTTGCTAAATCCACCAAGACCGCCAAGCTCCCAAACCTTATCCTTCCAGCTTCGCACCTTTATTTTTCTGTAAAGCTTTTTTTCGGTTTCCGACACCTTGTATAACCGATTATTCACACCGAAAAAACTGTCTGGCATTTTATTGATTACGCCGGCAACTAGAGCGTCAAGGGCGAATTGCAGAGCCGTACACACAACAACCAATATAAGCACATTATACCAAGAAGCTGTATTAAATACAATATTAAAAACAGATATTATCAGCATTGCTATACCGATTACAGAAAGATATAATTTCATAATTCACCATACCTAAGAGGCTTTCCGTAAAATTCTTCATAAATTTTAACCCAAGCCTCGTAATTTTTGTTTTTCATATCTTCTTTTGCGTCCCTATGCGAAAGCTTTTGGTCGGGATAAATTGCGGGTAGTATGTGAAGTGTATATTCCTGCACAAAAAAACCGTCGGCATCAAGCACATCGCTATCCTCCATAGTAATAAATATCGGCACAATAGGTGCTTTATTGCGAACCGCAAGAGAAAATGCACCGTCTTTCATAGGACGCGGTTTTTTATAGTTCCACCACATACTCTGTTCGGGATAGATAAGTATTGTCTCCCCACGCTTTAATAACTCGGCAAAAGCCTTCATAAACTTTATCATTGTTGCCTTTTGGCTTGATAGCGGTAGAGTGTTACAGTGCTTCATAAAAAGTCCAAAAGGCTTGGGTGGATTGGTATAGTTGCCTTCGCGAATCACCTTATAAAGCATTTTGCCGTCCATATAATCACGAAGTGCTACCCACACGGCATAATTATCAGTAATACTAAAATGGTTACAGGTAACTATTTTACCTCCCTTGACCGCCGTGAAATTTTCAATTCCGCGAACTTCTTTTATAATCAGTTGCTTGTCTGCAATCATTTTATCGAAAAACCTTGCACCGAAAATATTAGCGATTATGTTTTTAATTTTACTAGAGAGTTTTTCATTCATATAATCCATCTTATCCGGCATAAGCGGATAGGTTTCCGGGTCGTCCTCAACATCTTGAAACCATAATTCTTTTTTCTCAAGCTCGGCAATTCTTCTGAGCAGTTCTAACTTATGAGCTGACTTTTCCATAATTTTTATCTCCCTTAATCTTTTTAGAAAACGTGTAATCCGATTTGGTGATTATCTTTGCATGTTCGATAATCTCTCTTGCGGCGGCATCCTTTTTCGCCTTTTCTTCATCTCCAAATGAAGCCTTGTCTTCGATTATTTGCGAATAAAATGGAGATTTCTCCGCATAGCTCCAAAAATATTCTCCGTCTATTACATCATCATATTGCCACGGCTTTTTGTAAAGGTTATAGTGAACAATATTTTTATCTCCCTCACAAGCAATATCTGTAGGCGATTTATTCCAACCGTTAGGCAAAAGAAGTGTTTTATCGAAGCAGAGATAATTCAAATACGCTTGGTCTGGGTCCAGCAAATCAAAATCGTATTCGGTAATAAGCTTAATAAATTTTTCTTCAATTTTGTTTCTTCTGAACTCCTTAAGGTTTATCACTAAAACACCGGCATTGAAATAAGTGTCGGGGTCAACACCGATTGCCTTTTCGACATATCGTCTGAACTCTTTTGTGTTAGAAACATATTGGTCAGAAACCGCACCTAATATGTTTTGACCAAGCTCGGTGTTATAAAGCTTTGATATATCATCCAGCACAACTAAATCACAATCAAGATAGAGTATTTTATCATATTGCGGAAAAAGCGAGGCAATAAAAAGCCGGTAATATGTAACAATTGAAAAATGATATACATTCTTTAGGTGTGATTTTATATTTTCCACGTTATCAGAAATGTCAACAAAGTCTATTATAAACCTGTCACACTGGTTTAATTTAACTTTGGCAATATTTTCGGACTTAAGACCTGTGTTCAAAATAATAATTCTGTAATCATAGTCTTTAGAAGCATTGGTAATAAGTGAAGTAATAGCAACATCAAGATACGGGATGTAATTATCATCCGTTGAAAAGAAAATCGGAATTTCTTTGCTCATTTTTTTACTCCTTTGGTGTTAATTTTAATCATCAAGAATTATTATATTTTTTTAATAGTTTTAGTAAACCTATGTGTGCGAGAAGCGTTTCTACGGTTGGATTTTTGTGCAGTAGAATTCGTTTTCTACGACTCTCCGTTCCGTAGAAAAAGCAAAAAACGCCCTGTTTTCAAACGAAACAGAGCGTTTAATACTATAATTGTTTGATTTTTAGCTTGTTAATATAGGAACATGGAACTATTACAAATTGTCCTACAACTCCCAACAGACAAATAAGCGAAGCATTGATTTTTAAATACAGGAAAGTAAAATGAATTGTCGCGAGCGTCGACCGCATAAGTGCCGATATAATAAAACATTTATGCCTCGGTTATGCCTTTTCGAAGCCTACCAGCACACCGCCTTTTTCAGCGTAGAAGCTACATAAACCTCTAAGCTTGTGTATCTCAATTGAGGCGTTCTTGAATTTGGCAAGTATCATTTCTTTAAGGCGTAAGGCTGCCGCCTCATTCTGACAGTGGCCAATGCTGATTTTCCCCGACTTAAAGCCTTCTGTTTCAAGGTCATTTAGAAGAGTTTCAAGAGAACGTTTTTCGCCTCTGCACTTGTGCATAGGTTCCAGCGTTCCTTCATTACTGGCTTTACCAACGATGCAAATGCCTGCTATTCCAACCAGTCTTGCCACAACCGGAGAAACCCGTCCGTTGTTTGCAAAGGTCTTTAATGACTTTAACATAAACAAAAGCCCTGTTTTTTTGATGTATGCAGTAATCTTATCGCAAATTTCCTCGTAAGACATTTTGTTTTCAATATATTCTTCAAGCTTTTTAATTACCAGAGTTATTTCGGGACCTGCGGAAAGTGTATCAATTACGAATACCCGCTTTCCCTTGTTTTCCGTTTCATATACCTCTTTAGCAACACAGGCAGAATTATAGCTTCCCGACAGACCGCTTGTGATGGTAACGCAAAAAATATCATCAGCATCACCAAAAGCATTTATCCAATCGTTTGTGTTAGGACAAGACGATTTCGACTCCCCTTTGTACCTATCCATAAAATCAACCATTTCGTTTACATCAAGGGATTTATTATCAACAAATTCTTTAACGTTTGTAATAATCTTCATCGGTGCAGTTGCAAATTCGGTATGTTTTAGCTCTAACAAATCACAGGAGGTGTCTGCTACAATTTTTATTCTTCTCATAATAATACTCCTATCATGTAGTAAAAGCCTTCCAACTCTTTCCTTATCATAGAGTTTGAACACTTTTGTTAATTATATACTATGCATCATTTACAAGTAAACCTACGCAACATAGAAGATTATCTACCCGCTAAAACTGTATCAGTAGAGTGCTTTTTTGCGACTCTCGGCTCAGTAGAATTATCAAATTACCGTTATATACAAGCCTTGTTACCTCCATGTGAGAGATATGAATGTTGAAGTTTACAAAAATCTTATTTATCATAAATAAAAAACATCTGCAGAAGATTCAATTTTCTGCAGATGTTTTTATTATTATAATACCAATAGTTTTTCCAATTCTTCTGAAAGCACACCGTTTTGAATATGAACTTTCACTTCATTGGACAGTGCATTTGTTTTAAGGTGCATAACAAGACTTGTAATGCCTCTCTTTTTGCGAAGCGGTGTAGTTACATTTTCTGCTGCGATAAGATTTCGAGCCATAAACACAGTAACATTTTTAGTAAATCCACCGTAATACGCAGTTATTTTACCGTTGTTGATGGCAATACCATTGTTTTGATAACCGAGAGCAGCACTCACCGCTTTTACAACAAGTATTGTGGCTCCCGCCCCTGCTACTGCAAAAGCAACTGTTTTAATAACAGTGTATGACACATTAAATATCAGCATAGGTATCGTCGCTTGCAACAACACTACACCCAGTATAATACCAAGGATTAAAGCAAACCACGATATAAATGAAAAATAGGAAACGGCATTTGTCTGCTTTTTGTCCGGAACATAATCAGGTAATACCTTGCCTAAAATTTCGCCTATTTCATCATACTTGCAAAACGGTACTAGCACACCAAGGTCAGCGTTTTTGTTATCGTCGCCGGTGTTGTTCAAATAGCCAATCACCTCAAGTCTGATAGATGCAAAACCGAGCATCCTTTGCACAACACCTTGGGTAATCTTAACGGCCTTGATTCTGTCATAGCTGAAGGTGTTGGTATGCTTTTCCAAAAGTCCGTAGGAGATCTGAATATCATTTCCACGCCTAGTGATTTTGAACTTGTAGTATCCCACAAAGGAATGGATCAGGCATCCAATAAGGGAAAAGATTGAAAACAACAGCATAGCACCTACTGTAATCAAAAAGGCGTATAGGAAATATTGCCCCCAAGTACCAAGGAAACTCTGCTGAACCATCAGCTTGCAAATGCCGAGAACAATAATTGTAAGCACTGCAAACAATGCCGTAAAAAATGCTGTAGAAGCAATGTTTATGAGAGTGTATAGCATTTTCTTTCCGGAAGTAAAGCGGTAAAGACTATCTTCATCCGAAAGAAGCAGCTCATCCTTCGGCTGTTTGCTCTCCGCATTTCGTACACCGCCCTCTTTAAGTTCGTTCAGTTCGTTCAGCAGGGCATCAACGTTTTTTTCTTTTTCAATAATGGTAATCTCAGCCTGATGTGAGGTGTTTGTAGAGCCACTGTCAACCGTCAGAACTGCAATACCGAAAATTCTATGAAAAATGTTTTGCTTTTTATTGATGGCATGTACTTTTTTATACTCCAAAACGGAACGTTTTCTAAAAAGTACACCTCTGTTACATTTGATCTCATTTTCCGTCAGTTCGTAGCCGGAAGTCTTATAATACAAAATTCTGTAAGCAATAAAGCAGAGATAAATCACAATAAACGCAACCACAAAAAATGGGATTGCCGCGATAATATCTTCTGGGTTTGATTCATCGTCAAGGAAGAAATCTTTAAGAAAAATAAACACCACTACAAGACTGCCGAACAAATCCGACAACAAGCTGGAATAAATATATCCTTTGTCAAATCTCTTCATTTTTTAGTTCCTCAATTCTCGTCTCAAGGTTACTCTCAAGCTCGTCGATCATACGGTCTGCCTCTTCGGTTGTAAGGGTGGAAATATCAAAATTTGAACCTGCAGTCGAGATAGTAACACCGCTAAGCTTTAACATCATCATAAGCGGACCTTGTGTTCTGTGAAGATCCTGAATCTGACATACGGGAATTACTACTCTTCTCTTAAAAATCACACCTTTTTTTACAATGATTCTTTTATCATCGTATCCCCAAGCATACATCTTATAGCACAGTGCCGGCATAATTAAAGTAATGGCAAGAAGTAAAGCGACAGGTATTCCTACTCCCAACAAAACAGAAAGCGTTACATTGCTTGATGCTCCCGTTGCGTTCAGAATTACAGCCGTGCTTGTAAAAACACCCACCAGCACCAGCGAAACAATTGCCGCACGAATGTACCATAATTTAAGTACGCTCTTGTCTAGTTTTCTCAGTTCCATATGTATTCCTCCAAAAGTTCTTATAATGGTTATAGAATGTAAAAAGTTGTGAGTTTCACGGCTTATTTCGTTTTATACTCTTTATATGTTTTGACCATTTTTATACAATACCAAATTATAAAGAAAATAAATATACTAAAAAATGCTACAGTTATATAATACCAATTATTCCATGTACATAAATCGTTAAAACATGTAATAAGGACTAATGCCACAGGTAAAACTATATACACTATTACACTACATATATATGACCACATATTTATATTTGTAAACGGATTTATTTTGTTTTTCTTGTCTATGAAATGCTCCCAATATAAAACTTTTCTGTTTAAATAATCTGAATCTTCATTATGTATTATGTCGATTATTTGCTCCTCAATCAAATAAATATAAGAAGCTATGGAAACTTGTCTATAAGCTAAGTCCATCCATATTATTCCCAGCAGAATGGTAAGACAGGGGATTACAAAGTAAAAGAGTCCCCCTACCCATAATTTAGAATTTTTAATAATTTCTTCAGAAACAGATAAAACAGCTGTTCCTAAACTTCCCAAAGCAACGAATTGTGTAATAGTTGAAAGCAAAACAGAGCTTTGTCTTGACATAACCTCCCGCAATTCCGTTCTTAGTTCTTTATATTCTGTAATTGAAGTTTCTACAAAAAACTTCTCATTAGCGTACTCATCGTTTGAAAGACTCTCCTTAACGGATACCTTTTTATCGTCGTTAATAGTATTGTCTGCTATATTTTTCATAAATATCTCTCCTCATAGCATGGTCTTTTCAACAAAATTGTACCATGCTTATAATAGACATTCAAGTGTTCCACCACTTTTTAGACAACAGTTTTCACAACATATCTTTTCTGTGTCCCCACTAAAATCCAAAATCACGGTTGTTTTTTAGAAAAAACCGTCATGCCCACACCGTAATCCTGTATTAGAATATCCTTTGGTAATCGCGAAAACTTAACGGTTACAAATAAATCACCCGCAGCACCTGATAAATTATTAATTTGTATGAGATAAACAACCCAAAACCATTCAACAGAAACAAACAGATTGACGATAGCAAGAACAATTCCCCAAAGAACAACCGGTGCTAAAGCAATGAAAATATAAGCTTTCTTGTCATAATAATCCTTGCTTCCTGCAAAAGCATACATTCCGGTAAAGCCGTACTTCACTTTTTTCGTTCCGCAAATTTTCATCGCAATACCGTGAACAAGTTCATGAAGAACCATATATAGAATTATAAGGATAAGCAGAATTCCAAATCTGAGTATATAATTTTGTATGCCGTTTTCCATACTAAACAACGAAAAAATTGGCACAACGAAGTGCATAGTAACCACTAACCCAACCGCAATAACTATAGCTAATAGATTTATAAGCAATGCAATTTTTTTGTTTTTTTGAAGGTCAATATCATATATTGGACGATAACCTTCAGGTAAAGTCTCAACAGCTTTCATTTTATCACCGCCTTGGGTGTAGTATAGCATAAAAGAGGTAGCCGTGCAATAATTATTCATTTGAAAATCCGTTCTTTATTTAATGAATAATAAGTAATACAAACAAAAAATCCATCCACTTTCGTGAACGGATTTTCGTTTGGGACCTACACTCAAAATGGAACCGGTCTGAAAACTTGATTTTCTTTAATTATTATGTTCTTTTACTATGTGCCCAAGCTATAGATGCATACGTAAGCAAACCGGCAGTTGTTATCGGAGTAAAGTTTTGAAATCCGCTTATCACAACGGATATTGCACCGACAATTGAATAAATCCCAAAGAATAATGTGGTCAAAAATTCAAAAAAATTCAGAAAGACTTCGGGGCAATTACGATTCTTTACTTGAACATAAACAACGAGAAATGCACCAAAAAACCAGAAGACAGAAGCTATCGGAGTAGCAATTATGATATTCATTTTATCTTCTGACACACCAAACATTATAAATAACAAATATAGAAGTGCTGAAACAAGTATAGGTATCAGAATAGACAGTTTCTTGTTTCTAAACATTTTATCGAGTATCTTTCTCATATATCGTCACCGCCTTGGGTGTAGTATAGCATAAAAGAGGTGAGAAATCAATGCGAAGCATTGTGGTTATAATCCGTGGCGAAGCTACACCGAACCTCTTCACTATTACTTCTTACTTCCAAAAAAACCTGAGAAAACCCAACTTTATGGATTTATAGATTCATAAAAAAATTATTGCATACTAAAATTAACGCCTAAGATTATATTTCTATCAATACTTCTTGCTCTAAAGAAAATATTGCTCGATTCTGTTACAAGTATATATTCAAATCTAAATCCTGCATCAAAATAATTTACGATACATTCATAGGTATCTGTCAAGAAAAGACCTTCAAAAGTTGAAACTAACTCTTCTGATGCAAAGTTAACGCTGCCGTAATCTTCTCCTTCACCGTATCTACCAACAATTTCTTTTGCATTTGTATCCGATAAGCGATAACTAGCCCAAAAAATTTCATTTCCTATATGGAAGATATCTCTAGTGTGATTAAATAATCCATAATTGTTCTTTCTAAATAAACTCTTGAGCTGTAGAGTTGTTGCATCGTAATAAAATAGTGTATTTCCGCTAGAACCGGTTTCGCCGATATATAAAATATTGTCTTGCTTATTCAAATACAGTTTTGGTTGATAAAATGTCCAACCACTGTCAGGGAGAATTTTTGTCAATTCGTTTGTGGTCATATTCTTTTTATATACATCACAATGTTGGTCGTGCTCGGAATAATAAATATATTCGTTGTCTATACAAAAAGATGAAACCTCATGCTCAAAATTAAGTGAAGTTGTTTTGGTATAATTTGATTTTGAAAAAACATCTATTCTGCATAAATCCGGCAACGAAATATAAATTTCGGCACCAATAATATTGAGTTCAGCAGGTTTCCCCGCAAGTGGAACATTCGCAACCGGCATCATATCTTTTGAATTTATAATAACTAATCGGTTATTACCCGATGTTATAATATAAAGATAATCATTTTCGGTCTTCCAGCTTACAGCATCTCCGTCAAGTTTATAAGCAGCAACCGTAGCCTTGATGTTTTTTGAATTATTTTCTTCATTTATATCGTCAGTTCCTAATAACTTTATATTTTCAGGCACATTCATTTCTTGAACTGTTGCCTCTTGCAAAATACCATTATCTATATTTTCGATGGTTTGATTATTATTCGGTGTACCGTCGGAAAATGTTGTGGTATTGACTGTGGATGAATTGTTTTGTGTCGATTGGCTTGTTGTATTAGTAGAAGTGCTTGACTTATTTTCAGAAGAGTTGCTTGTTGTTGATGTATTTGTGTTTTTTTCGTTTTTCTTGTTATTTTGTGCTAAATCGGAAGAAGTTTTTTCTTTGTCAGAGTTACTTTCTTCGGAAACAGCACTGTTTGCATCTAAAACTTGCGATTTTTCTGCATTATCTAAAACGGGTTTTTTAGAATTTGCTTGACAAGCAGAGAAACCACAAATAATTAAAACGAGTGAAATTGTTAAACATAAAAATTTTTTCATTTTGCTCACCTCTTATATTTTATGATATTATAATAATTCTACTATGTCAATACAAAATTATACTTTAAAAGCTCTATTTAAGATTCAAAATATAACCGCTATGCCAAATCCAAACCGTATCTTTATTAACCGATTTTGGTTAATATAATTATACACCTTATTCGGTTAATATGTCAATAGGGAGGATTGATAAAATTATGATTTCCTATGATAATTTATGGCAGACTATGAAAGAAAAAGGTATAACCCAGTATACACTCATAAAAAAACATAATATCAGCCCTGCACAGATTACACGATTAAAGAGAAATGAAAGTGTAAGCACTCATACAATAGAGATGTTTTGCAAAATTTTAAAATGTAATGTTGAAGATATTATGCAATATATAGAGGACGAAGAAATATAAAAAGCCGTGGATTTCACGGCTTTTTCTTATAACATAAAAGCGATGAGGAAGCAGGGGGTAATGAAATCGTTCTCTTGCTCACGATGAAATCCAAGCAACGCTTGGATGAAATCTGCTACGCAGATGAAATTAAATCCGTCCCCTAACCCGACGCAGTCGGATTTCATCGCAAAGCGATTTCATCCATCAAAGATGGCTTTATCCCGTCCATCAAGACGGATTTAGTTGAAAAAAAAAGACAAGTCTTTCGACTTGTCTTTCTTTTTCTGGCGCCTTAAGTAGGACTCGAACCTACGACCCTGCGGTTAACAGCCGCATGCTCTACCGACTGAGCTATTAAGGCATCTTTAAATTTTAGCCACTAAACACA
>SVPV01000007.1 GCA_015065725.1 Oscillospiraceae bacterium | reverse complement strand
TTACCAACCTTTCGGCTTTTAATACCGTCAATGTTTTTCTTGGCTTCATTTACGGTGCGCTGGGAAATGTTTTTGTTGGCGGCGGTTCGGAATATTTCCTCTGCCGTAACTTCTTTGCCGTCTGCTACAGGAGGTTTTTTATGGCATTTCAAACCGTATTTAAGAGATACGAACTGAAATATATGCTCACAACCGAGCAAAAAAAACGAGTTCTTGCAGCGATGGAACAGTATATGAAGCTTGATAAATACGGAAGAACCACCATCCGAAACCTTTATTTTGATACGGATACCTATCTTTTAATTCGCCGTTCCATTGAGAAACCGACTTATAAAGAAAAACTGCGTATACGAAGTTATGGCAAAGCCGATGCCGATAGCACAGTTTTTGTGGAACTGAAAAAGAAATTTAAACACGTGGTATATAAGCGAAGAATATCCTTGCCAGAAGCCGAAGCTGTGAAATGGCTATCAGGAGAAAAGCATACCGACAAATATACACAAATATCAAACGAAATTGATTATTTTATGGGACTTTACGGCACACTTCATCCTACGGTATTTCTTTCCTATGAGCGAGAAGCATATTACTCAAATGATGGTAACGACTTCCGTGTAACCTTTGACGATAATATACTTTGCAGACAGGAGGGTCTGTCTTTGCAGGCTGATACCTACGGCACACCGATTTTGCCCGAAGGTAAGGTGCTGATGGAAATCAAATGCAATGGCGGTATTCCACTTTGGATGACAGAGGTGTTATCCAAAGAAAAAATATATAAAACATCCTTTTCAAAATACGGAACAGCGTACAGAACGCTGATTTTTTCGCAAAACCATAAGATGAACTCATATAATATGTTGGAGGTAACTCGGAATGCTTGAAAATTTATTTAAAGGATTATTTGACACAGATTTAACGACGGTCATCAGCGTGATTGACTTTTTGCTGTGCCTTGGTGCTTCTCTCGTTATTGGTATTTTAATGGCATTTGCCTATATGTACCGTACACGCTATACCAAGAGCTTTGTTGTGACATTGGCACTGCTTCCTGCGGTAGTTTGCGTTGTTATTATGATGGTAAACGGTAATGTAGGAACAGGTGTTGCGGTGGCAGGTGCATTTAGCCTTGTGCGTTTTCGCTCTGTTCCCGGCACGGCAAAAGAAATTTGCACCCTGTTTTTAGCAATGGGTGCAGGTCTTATAGCAGGTATGGGATACCTTGGATTTGCGTTGCTGTTCACGGCGGTTATGTGCATTATGTTTGTACTTTATAACCGCTTGGATTTTGGAACTAAGAAGAATGCCGCCACATTTAAGGCCCTTACCATCACCATTCCCGAAGATTTGGATTATTCAGGCATTTTTGATGATATTTTCTCTGAATTTACAACCTCTCACGACCTTGTCCGTGTTAAGAGCACCAATATGGGAAGTATGTTCAAGCTTACGTACAATGTGATGCTCCGTGACGTTACCCGTGAAAAAGAGATGATCGATAAAATCCGTTGCCGTAATGGTAATCTTGAAATTGCGGTGTCTAAACAGGAAACGGTTGGAACAGAATTATAATGGTGATTGATATGAAAAAGATAGTATCTATTTTATTGGTTTTAACATTGATGCTTTCTATTCTCGCAGGTTGCGGAAAAGATATGGATAGTAACACACTGAACCAAAGTCAAGATGGTACATCCTCCACTGCTACTCCTGTAGAAGTTGATTTTTCAAAAACCGATGCGGATATGTTTACCGAGCGAGATAATGAAACTGAGTATGATGAGAGCAAGGCAGTTGCAATTAAGCTAAATGGAACAACAGCTACCGCAAGTTCCGACAGTGTAAAAATATCCGGCTCGAAAATTACTATCACAGAAGAAGCGACCTATGTTGTTTCTGGCGAGCTGACTGACGGTATGATAATTGTCGATACGCCTGATACAGCAAAATTGCAGATAGTTTTGAATGACGCAAATATTACAAGCAAAACCTCAGCAGCACTTTATATTCTTGAAGCTGATAAGGTGTTTTTGACACTTGCTGATGGAACCACGAACAAACTTTCGGGCGGCAGTAGTTTTACTGCTATAGACAATAATAATATTGACGGTGCATTATTTGCAAAACAAGATTTGACACTCAACGGAACAGGTTCTTTGACGGTTACATCTCCTGCAGGGTACGGTGTTGTCTGCAAAGATGATTTAGTAATTACAGGCGGAACCTATACAGTCAATTCCGCCTCTCACGGTTTAGATGCCAACGATAGCGTAAGAATTACAAATGCCACGCTTAACATTGATGCCGGCAAGGATGCTATACACGCCGAGAATACCGATGACACATCTCTTGGTTTCGTTTACATTTCAAGCGGAACGATTAAGGCGGAAGCCGAAGGTGACGGCATAGCCGCCGGTGCTTATATGCAAATTGCAGACGGTACAATAGAGCTTCTTGTTGGCGGCGGTAGTGAAAACGGAAGCAAAGAGCATTCAGATAACTTTGGTGGATTTATGGGCGGAGGACATGGCGGTGGCAGACCCAGTGAAATGCGACCAAATGATACCGGTAATAATACTACAACCACCGATGAAAACAGCACAAGTATGAAGGGATTAAAAGCGACAAACAGTTTGCTTATTTCAGGCGGTAATTTTAATATTAATTCTGCAGATGATTCGGTACACTCAGATGTTTCGGTTATTATCAACGGCGGTACTTTTACTATCGCATCGGGTGATGATGCCATTCACGCCGAAGACACTTTGACCGTTACTGCCGGCAAGATTCATATTTCCGAAAGTTACGAAGGACTTGAAGCTCTGCACATTGACATACAAGACGGAGATATTAAACTCAAGGCAAGTGATGACGGACTGAACGCCGCAGGCGGTACAGACCAAAGCGGAACTACCGGAGGTCGTGATGGAATGTTCGGAGGCGGCGGAAAAACCGGAGGTATGGGTGATCACGGCGGTATGTCCTCTAACTCCAACGGCAGCATTAAAATATCGGGTGGCACACTCTATATCAACTCTTCCGGTGACGGCTTGGATGCTAACGGCACTTTGGAAATTTCGGGTGGTTACACAACAGTTGTCGGTCCAACACAAGGTGATACTGCCACCCTTGATTATGATAAGAGTGCTACCATTACAGGAGGAACGTTCATTGGCACTGGTGCTCAAGGTATGGCACAAACCTTTAGTGATTCCGAACAAGGTGTTATAGCTATAAGCGTTGGTAATCAAAGTGCAGGAACAAAGATTGTGCTGAAAGATAAAAGCGAAAAAACAATTATCGAGCATTCACCCGAACTTAACTTCGCAGTGGTTATTCTCTCAAGTCCCGATATCAAAAAGGGCGAAACCTATACAGTTACAGTCGGATCAGAATCGGGAGAATTTGAAGCAAATTAATATAACAACCACAAGCATACGTGCGTTTAGAAATTATTGTCACTAAAGAACAAGTTTAAGTTGGCATCATAATAGTTGGTAACTGCAAAAGCAATGACATATCATCAACCTTACTGCACGATAAGCAGTTTCCCTTATATAATAATGCGATAGAAGTTTAAATTAACTTCTATCGCATTTGATAAAAAAATAAACTTTTTTATTTTTACAATCACCTCGTCACTTTAACTCACTTGAGGTACAAATTTTAACCAACCATAATCCCCATTAGATATGATTAAAATTATCTATATATAAATGTTTTTATATAGCGATATCTAACATTTCATCAATAGCACCAAGCAATGTTTTGTATTCCTGTTCACAACAAACGGTGTACATTTCGTTTTTACTATTCAGAATACAATCCCAAATTGCCGTTTTATTTTGATAGCTCATTTGTGAATGTAAGAGAATATCAAATATTCTATCTTTAGCATTGCTATTATCCGCAAACAGAGTTTTTTCAGATTCTAAACAAACACTAATATCAGCAGTTGTAGAAACTAGCTTTAAGTCTTTATAATATTACTCTTCGTCAGCCTATGGTAGGCTACGAAGCATCAAACCACTATGTTTACACACCGCAGATGTGCATTGAAAAGGTACTTAATTGCCGTAAACTAAAGGCCTATTTTAAAGTGTAATAAAAAACCACCTGCTATGCGGGTGGTTTTTGTGTTTGTATCCACAAGTCGCAAACATTGTTGCACTTCGGGCAAATGTATGTTATAATTCAACCTATAAAAATTTAAAGCGTAACATTGTATCGGTTAAATTGTTTGGCAGAAACTACCTAATACGAGGAACAACTATGAAACAAATAATAAAATCTGCATTTATAGCTACAATCCCTGTGCTAACAGGATATTTAGTTCTTGGCTTTGGATTTGGCATTGTTATAAAGTCTGCTGGATACGGGATTTTTTTGGCATTTGCTATGAGCCTTTTAATATATGCAGGTTCTATGCAATATGTTGCCGTGGGATTACTTACAGGCGGTGTCTCACTTATCACAACTGCACTTACTACGCTTATAGTAAATGCAAGGCATTTGTTTTACGGAATTTCTATGCTTTCTAAGTATAAAGACACAGGAAAACTCAAGCCTTATTTAATATTTGCACTCACCGACGAAACCTATTCTCTTGTATGCAACGATAATCCTAATATTAAGCCTGAACAACGAACAAACTACTACTTTTTTGTTTCTTTGTTTAATCAAATTTATTGGATACTCGGCTCTGTTATTGGTGCCCTTGCAGGAACACTTATTAAATTCAACAGCGAAGGAATTGATTTTGCTCTTACAGCATTGTTTCTTACGGTGTTTTTAGAGCAGTGGTTGACCGCTAAAAAGCACTCTTCAGCTATTATTGGAGTGGTGGCATCGATTCTTTGCTTAATTATCTTCGGCAAAGAAAACTTTCTGATTCCGACAATGCTTATTATTACGCTGTTACTCTGTTTATGTAAGGAGGAACCGAACGATGTCTGAGCTACATACTTGGGGTACTGTAGCCGTAATTGCTTTGATAACGGCGGCTCTTCGCTTTTTACCTTTTATAATTTTTAACAGCAACAAGAAAGCACCGAAAATTGTTGAAAAACTAGGCAGAATTCTTCCCTATTCCGTTATGGGTATGCTTGTTGTATACTGCTTAAAAGGTGTTAGCTTTACCAGCATTTCGGGCTTTATGCCAGCACTGATTGCTTGCACGGTAGTAGGACTTCTTTACGTTTGGAAAAGAAGTACACTTATAAGCATCATTTGCGGTACAGTATGCTATATGCTTTTAGTACAGATAGTTTTTTAAATATGTATCTTTAGTATTTTTGAAAGGAAGACTTGTTTTGAAAACCTTTAATCCCATGTTGTTTGCCGACCTTAAAAGCTACACCTGCAAACAATTCGTTTCAGACCTAATTGCAGGCATTATTGTAGCTGTAATTGCCCTACCGTTATCTATTGCTCTAGCTATTGCTTCAGGTGTAACGCCTGAAGCGGGTATTTACACCGCAATTTTTGCCGGCTTTATTGTAGCTCTGCTTGGCGGAAGCAATGTTCAAATTGCAGGTCCGACTGCCGCTTTTGCAACCATAGTAGCAGGAATTGTTGCTAAAAACGGTATGGAAGGTCTTATGATTGCCACCATTATGGCAGGTATTATTCTTATAATTATGGGATTTTTAAAGCTGGGTAATTTAATACGTTTTATACCGTTTACCATTACCACAGGCTTTACTTCGGGAATTGCTATTACACTGCTTATCGGCCAACTTAAAGATTTTTTTGGCGTTACATATAAGAATAGCGAGTCACCCATCGAAACTATGGAAAAGGCTATCGCTTTTATAAAAAACATATCAACCGTTAATTTTTCTGCTATACTTATCGGTGCCGTTTCTTTACTGATTCTTATTGTTTGGCCAAAGATTTTTGATAAAATACCAGCTTCGCTTTTAGCGGTTATAATATCTTCTGTTTTGGTTATGATTTTTGATATGAAGGTCAACACCATAGGTACATTGTTTTCGGTAAGCGGAAAACTACCAACCGTACAAATACCTGAATTTTCATTTTCTGCAATAATAAAGCTCTTTCCAAATGCCGTAACAATTGCTGTTCTAGCGGGTATTGAATCCTTACTTTCCTGTGTAGTTGCAGACAAAATGATTGATAAACAACACCGTTCTAACACCGAACTTATAGCACAAGGTGCAGCAAATATATGCTCAGTTATGTTTGGCGGAATTCCCGCAACGGGTGCAATTGCCCGTACCGCCGCAAACATTAAAAACGGTGGATCTACACCTGTTTCTGCAATGGTACATTCGTGTGTTTTATTGGTAGTTTTAGTGGTTTTAATGCCGTATGCTTCTCTAATACCAATGCCAACAATCGCCGCCATACTAATTAGTGTTGCCTGCAATATGTGCGGTTGGCGTACATTTGTATCAACAATTAAAAACTCACCTAAAAACGATATTCTAGTGCTTATCGCAACCTGTATTTTAACGGTTGTGTTCGACCTTGTAGTAGCTATTGCAGTAGGACTGATTTTACATTACGGTATTATTTATGCATTAAAATTTTTCAACAAAAAATCCTGCAACAACTAAAAAACATATAGTTTAGTATATAAACACAAAAAATTATACTTTTAAATTGCTTTTTTACTTATTTAATGCTATACTAAATAAAAATTAACTTTGGAGTTGATATTATGGAAAAATACGCATGGAAAGCTACTGTTAAAGAGGGTTGTATTGAAGAATACATCCGTCGCCACGACAATCTACCCGACGATATGAAAGAACTACTCCGCAAGGCAGGTATTTGCAATTACACTATATGGAATGTTGGCAATGAGTTGTTTGGCTACTATGAGTGCAAACACGGCATTGATTTTGCCGCAAAAACTCAAAACGAGAGCGAAGTTGTTGCCCGTTGGGATGAATATATGGCTGATATTCTAATTATGGAAAAAGACCCCGAAACAGGTGCACAACCTCTGCTTAAAAATGTTTTTACTTTTGATTGTGATTAAATAACGTGTTTCTTTACTAATTCGAGGAAAATTAATATGAAACTAACGTTTTTCGGCACAAGCCATGGTCATAGCGAGCCTAACAGATACTGCACATCTGTTGCTTTTGAGCATAACGGCCACATATTTTTTATTGATTTGGGAGCACCAGTCGAGTATTTAATGACTACTAAAAATGTAGACTTTGATGCCGTTGAAGCTTATTTTATAACCCATATGCACGCGGATCATGTTGCAGATTTGCCAACCATTATTAAAGATTATGACGTTTATAACAAAAAATCAACCGCAGAATTATTTTTACCCGATGAAAATGCCGTTGAGCCGTTAAAAAATTGGGCAAATGCTATACATTTAAGCAATAACGTATATGAACGTTTGAAAATCAATATTGTACACTCCGGATTGATTTATGATAAGTTCGGTATAAAGGTCACAGCAATTAGAACTGAACACATTTCAAAGGATGTACCTAGTTTTGCATATATGGTTGAAACCGATGACGGAAAAAGAGTTTTATTTACAGGCGACCTTGCCCGTAACCATACGGATTTCCCAAAAATCGCAAAGGAAACACAATTTAATCTTATCGTATCTGAACTTGTTCACATATCTCCAATAGATACAATAAATGAAACTATGGCTGATGTTAAGACCGATATGCTCATTTTCTCTCATTTAGGTAAATACAACATTGAAAAATTAGAAACATTAGACATCAATCTTCCCTTCCACTTCGTAGTTGCAAATGACGGTTTCGAATATAATGTAATTTAAAAAAAGGCTTGACCGATTAGGTCAAGCCTTTTATTTTAAAATAATTTTGTTACCCAATAAATAACCCCATAAACTACACTTGCAATTGTGCCGTAGGCGATTACAGGACCCGCAATTTTAAAAACATTTGCCCCAAGGCCCAATATCCAACCCTCATTTTTAAATTCAATTGCAGGAGATACCACAGCGTTTGCGAAGCCTGTAATAGGCACCAAAGTCCCAGCACCTGCATACTTGGCTATACGGTTAAAAAGCTTTAATCCTGTAAGGAGTGCAGCTATAAATATGAGTGTTACGGGAACTGCCATTTTTACAGCTTTTTCAGGAAGTCCTACCGTTTCATACATTTTCATAAAAATCTGACCTAACATACATATAAATCCGCCTACTATAAAGGCGAGTGTAAAGTCTTTGATTTTAGGTGACGGAGGTGACACCTTTTTTGTCATTTTGTTATATTCTTTGTTCGACGGACGCATCAATAACACTCCTAATTCATTTTTCAATTCTATTTTTTACCCATTTCGTATTAATATGCAAAAATGTATTTGCTTTTTTTAAGATTTATGGTATAGTAATTATACTGAATTTTTTGTTTTTGCGGAGGTAAAACTATGAAAAAAACCGCTATTATCACAGGTGCATCAAAAGGTATCGGTGCCGCTACAGCCATACTCTTTGCACAAAAGGGATACAACGTTGTTATAAATTACAACGATTCGTTTGAGTCGGCAAATTTGCTTGCACGCTCACTTAATTCTAACGGATATTCTGTAACTGCTCTTAAAGCTAATGTTACAAATAAGCTTGAGGTTGACCTACTTATAAAGGAAACGGTTTACAAATACGGAAGTGTTGATGTGCTTGTAAACAATGCAGGTATTGCTTTTCAGGGCCTTATTACCGACACCGATGAATATGATGCCGCAAAGATTTTTGATGTAAATTTAAAGGGTGTGTTTAACTGCTGCCGTGCAGTAACTCCCGTTATGGTTGAGCAAAAATCGGGTAAAATTATAAATATTTCTTCTATGTGGGGACAGGTTGGTGCCTCTTGTGAGGTTGCATATTCTGCCGCAAAGGCAGGTGTAATCGGTCTTACAAAGGCACTTTCAAAGGAATTAGCACCTAGCGGTATCACAGTAAACGCTATTGCCCCGGGACTTATTGAAACCTCAATGAATCAAAACATTAGTGTTGAGGACTTAAATGCTTTTGTTGAGGAAATTCCGCTTGGACGTATGGGCAATGCTAATGAGGTTGCCGCCGCAATTCTATTTTTAGCTTCAAGCGATGCTGATTACATAACAGGACAAGTGCTTGGTGTAAACGGCGGATATGTGGTATAATTATTTTTTAAAATTTAATGTATAAATTATAAGGGCGAGCATAAATGCTCGCCCTTATAATTTTTGTGTTTATTTTTGAATCGCATTATTTGAGCCAATTTTAATTTCGGTAGTATAATATTTGCCCGAACGGTATAGTTTTATTTTAACTGTAGAGTTAGGTTCAGAATCATGCAAATATTCCTCAAACAAGGTGTAATCACTTATTGCTTTTCCGTCAAATTCGGTAATAATATCACCCTTACGGATTTTAGCTTTATCGGCAGGGCTTTCGCTATCCACACTTAAAACAACGGCACCTATCGGGAAACCGTAATAGTTTAACACCTCGGGTGTATATCTCTCACTTATAGTAATTCCCACATACGCCTCTGCCATATCTTTACGCTCAATTATCTTTTTGCATTTTTCTATAGCAGTGTTTGACGGTATAGCGAATCCCATACCCTCAAATTCCTCGGACACTATTTTAGAGCTATTTATGCCTATAAGCTCACCGCTAGTATTAAGCAATGCACCGCCCGAATTACCCGGATTAATAGCAGCATCTGTTTGTATAAGAGTAATACCGCTACTGGTTGATACCTCTCTATTAAGTCCGCTAATAACACCGTAGGTGACGCTACCCATAAACTCAAGACCGCCCGGACTGCCGATTGCAATTACATATTGTCCTTTGTTAAGTTTATCAGAATCGGCTATTGTTACAGCGGGCAGACCTGTAGCATTTATTTTTATTACCGCCAAGTCAGAAGAAATATGATAGCCTATAATTTTCGCTTCGTAGGATTTATCAGTGCTGTTGTTAAGAAAAACCTCTATTTTAGCGTTTACAGAGGATTCCACAACGCTTTTAATTACATGGTAGTTAGTAATGATATATCCGTCCTGCGAATATATAACTCCCGAACCCTCACCTGTCGCTTCACTGCTACCGCCGAAAAAGTTCATAACCGAGGTTGTAGTTCTAATACCCACAACGCTTGGCGACACCTTTTCGGAAACCGCCTCGACAACCGACTCTACCGTTTTATCGATATTAATATTCACATTAGATACAGAGCCGCTATGGTCGTTATTATGAATATTATAATTAATGTTACCGTTTAAATATAATAGCACACCTATACTACTTGCAGCACCGACAACAGCCGCCAAAACAGCAGCCACAATTACTGTACCAATACCGTAATGCTTTTTCTTTCTATTAACCTTTTTTCTATTAGATTGATAAAAATTATTTTGCGGATTACTATAGTAGTTATTATTAGAATTATAACCGCCATAATTAGTTTGTGTGCTTTTTGGTTGTTCATTTTTTGTTTCACTATGCACATCAGAAAAAGGCTTATCTTGTATAATATCTTGACCGCTTTTTGTGTAAAAACCGTCATTTTTCTCTTCTGTTGACTCATGCTCTAAATCCTTAGAAACAGCCGAATCAAATCCACTTATTTGACCCAAATCATTATTTAATTCATTATTAAGGTTTTCATCCATAAAGCACCCTCCTTATTAAATATATTCTAACATAATATTATTAAAACTTATAGAAAAAAATGTAAACATAAAATGAATAATTAAAAACGGCGAGAACAAACTCGCCGTTATATTAGTTAGCCAAAGCATTTAAACCCGAATCAGATTTTGGGATAAGGATTTTATGCTGTGGCTTTGTTAAAATACTCGCAAATCCGTCACCTATGTGCGACAAAGAGCCAAAAAACGCCTTAAAACCGCCCTTTTAGGCTGGTTCGGGTTTGAATTCTTTGGCTAAATAGAAACCTCTTCTGCAATTTTAATTAAATCAAAATCAAAAGGCTTTCTCATCTCAAGTGCAGTTGTTATGTCTTCATCAACAATATCTCCGCCACGCATACAAACAACCCTGTTACCTACACCTTGATTTAAAAGATGTACCGCTTTATATCCCATTTTTGTAGCAATAAGTCTATCACGAAGTGTAGGTGCACCGCCACGTTGTACGTGTCCTAAAATAGTGGTTTTAGTAACTATACCTGTTTCACGCTCGATTTTTTCAGCAATATCCTTTATACCGCCTACACCCTCAGCCAAAATTACTATAAAATGCTTTTTGCCGTTTTTCTGTGTCTTTTTAATTTTTGAAATTACAGAGGTTATGTCAGGTCTAACTTCAGGAATTAAAATTGCTGTTGCACCAACTGCAATACCTGTATAAAGTGCGATATAACCTGCATTTCTA
The DNA here is from genome assembly GCA_015065725.1 of Oscillospiraceae bacterium. Lineage (GTDB taxonomy): Bacteria > Bacillota > Clostridia > Oscillospirales > Acutalibacteraceae > UBA737. The sequence goes on along the minus strand of SVPV01000007.1, from coordinate 76,819 downwards.
CCCATAACCTCAACAACGCTACAACGGTCGTGTGACTGTGCGGTATCACGTATACGGTCAATCATTTCGACAGCGGTATTAAGTGCAGTATCAAAACCTATTGTATATTCGGTAGACGCAATATCGTTGTCAATTGTACAAGGGATACCAACGCAAGGAATACCACGGTTTGAAAGGTCAAGTGCACCGCGGAATGAACCGTCACCGCCCATAACAACAATACCCTCTATACCCTCTTCTTTGCAGTTGGCTATTGCCCTTGCCATACCCTCTTCGGTTTTAAACTTAGGACTTCTGGCAGTAAAAAGAAATGTGCCGCCACGATTAATAATATCCGAAACGGAACGTGAATCAAGAGGAATAAAATCTCCCTCAATAAGACCGTTATATCCCTTTCTTATACCTACAACTTCAATACCTAAAGAAACAGCAGTTCTTACAACAGAACGAACAGCAGCATTCATTCCGGGGGCGTCGCCGCCGCTAGTTAAAATTCCTATTTTTTTCATAAAAGTCACTCCATAATTAACTATTTAAATATTATTATTCGTCAGTTGACTCATTTTCCTCGCCTTTATAGCTATTAACATAAATTTCAACCGTGATGTCGGTATTAGTCTTTATATTAGCCTTCGGGGTTTGGTCAATTACAACATTTGGTGCAGCATCAACGTCATACTTTTCTTCAACCTTAATATTCTCGTAAAGGAAACCTCGCTTAAGCAAATCAATTATTGCATCTTTTTCAGTTGAGCCAATTACACTTGGAACTTCAACCTCCAGCGGTCCCATACTTATCGTTAATTGAATTTCAGTATCTTTAACCACACTTGAGCCTTCTTTGACACTCTGCTCACAAACTGTACCACGAGGATACTTATCAGAAAATACTTTGTTTTTAACTGTTATTACAAAGTTTTCGTATGATTTGTCTTCACCGTCAGCAATAGCAGAATACCATTTGCCTACAAAGTTTGGAACGGCATACTGCTTAGGTGCTATTTCTGCACCCTCGTCAACACTGCCTATAACCTGTGAGCTTGGTGCAGAAACCTGTGACTCGGCAACGGGTTTATCTGTGTTTTCTTTTGGAAATAAATCTTTAAGTACAGTAAAGTACAATCCCGCACCTAATATTCCAAATGCAAGCACCGTACAAACCGCAGCTATAATTGCAGATTTAATGCCCGACAAACTTTTTTTGGTTTTTTTATTGGTTCTATCAGCATTCTCGGCAGCGGATTTCTTTTGAGCAGTTGTATTTAAATCACTACCGTCTGGTGCATTTCCGTAAACCAACTCACCACGGAAGCTTTCGATATCTACTGTTCTTTTTTCAGGCAACACCTGTATACCGTTAGCCAAAGCCACCAACACATTTCTCGGTAATTCTTCAGCAAATTTGGACGGTACAGAAAGACTGTCGTTTTCAAGACGTGCAGTTACAGGAGGAGGTACTGTACCGATAAGAACATTAAAAAGTGTAGCACTAATAGAATAAACGTCGGTTGCAGGGGTTATAGAATAATTTTCGGTATCATACTGTTCAAGAGCCGAAAAACCGTCCGTAAGATTTCTCTTTATAGATACATTGTCCATATCGGAAACGGATATATTTGAAAGACGAAGCTTTCCGTCACGGCCAACAAGCACAGTTTCGGGAGAAATATTGCCGTGAACAATACCCATTTCGTGCATTGCTTTTAGTGTATCCATTAGTGGTAAAAACAAAGGACGTGCCTGTTCCCATTTAAGACTGCCACCATTACGGTTTAAGAAATCACTTAAAACTATTCCTGTAAAGCTAACATTAACAGCATATGCTGTACCGTTTTCCTCAAAAATCTCTTTACAAGGAATAGTAGACGGAAGATTAGCGTCCTTAAGCTTTGTATTAGTTTCCATAAAGCTCATAAGTCCGCCATTGTACAGATACTTACCCTCTTCAGAAACAGATACTGTTTTATCGGGATTGCGACGTGCGATATCTAAAGGAAAATACTCGCGTATTGTAACAATAGAATCATCAGCATTATCCCAACCTATATAAGATATACATCCAAAGTCGCGTTCCAAAACCTTACCTACAAGATAACGGTCGTTAAGCCAAAGCTTTGTAGGTAAACAGTCCGACGGATTGCGTGTTGCAGAATCATACCCGCAAATAGCACAAACTTTTTCGCCACCGCAGTCGTTCATACAGCCTAAACATAATCTATCAGTATTTAACATACTATCACCATATAAAATCCCTAATCATAGGTTTTTTCGCAAATTATGGCTTGCGATTGCCAAAATTTAGTGAGCGACAAAACAAAATTACCCACTTTAACTCAAATATCATAACACAAAACAACGCATTTTTCAAGGGTTTGTTTGATTTTTAACCTATATATTACAAAAAAGCACCCTAAATTATATTTTTAAGATGCTTTAAAATTATATGTTGTTTTTTCTACTTTCTTACATTTACTTTAAAACTTGTATTGCATTTTGGGCAAACGGTTGTATGCTTGCCCGGTCTGTGAGGAAGTCTAAGAGTCGCTCTACAATTTGGACATTTTTTATATATGTGGGTTATATCCGCTTTTCTTTGACGTATTGTATCCCTTTTTTGCTTTATGTTATTAAAGGTTTTCATAAACCAACGGTTTTCCGCTTGCCGTGCTGCATAGTTTCTTGACATTACACGCACAAAAGCGAAAATAATTAAAGCGTACACTAAAATCTGCAACACAGCCGAACGCACAAATATATTTAAAAAAGCCAAAACAGCAGAAAAGGCAGCGATTACATAAAAGAGTGTATCAATGCCATATCTACCACTCATAAATCTTTGAATTCGGTATAAAAAGTTCATATAATCCTTCTTTCTATTCTATAATTATCTTAACACAGGTCTGTGCTTTATTTGTTAAGAAATAATAAATAAATTTAGGAAAAATTGTGTTCAAAAATATTTTTAAAAAATTTTTAAAAAAAGTATTGACAAATCGTTTTAGGTGTGGTAATATACATAGCGTTGTGAAAAACAATACAGTTGGTGTTGATTGCGGTGAGGGTCCACCTGTTCCCATCCCGAACACAGAAGTTAAGCTCATTTGCGCTGAAGATACTTGGCGGGAAGCTGCCCGGGAAAATAAGTAGATGCCAACACAAACCGCTTGTTCATTGAATAAGCGGTTTTATTTTTAAATTTTTGCAGAGTAGACACTATTGCGTTAAGTGCTATACGGACGGGGAGTTGCCGTATGGACGAAGAGTTATTTATATCTCACGGTTTTAGTGTCGCATCCCGCTGCCGATTAAATAAGAGCTATAGCCTCCTTTTATTCGGAAAACGGGTAAAGGAGGATTTTTTATGGATAAAACAAAAAACAGTCAGCTTTTCAAAATCATTTTAACCGCTATGCTTATAGCACTCAATGTGGTTATAGAGCGTTTTCTCGCTTTCAACGTATGGAACCAAAGCATAAGCTTTTCTTTTATAACCATTGCCTTTGCCGCCGTGTTTTTAGGCATACCCTACGCTGTGGTGGTAGGTGCTTTAGGTGATTTAATCGGTGCTATTTTGTTCCCCTTTGGCTCATATTTTATAGGTTTTACTATAACAAATATGCTTGCAGCCCTCATTACAGCTATTTTCATTTATAAAAAAGCCAGCGTTATTAATATTACCGCAAGTGTTATTATAAACAAAATCACAACTACTCTATTGCTTAATTCATTATGGATAACAATTCTCTATCGCGATAGTTTAGACGCGTATTTTGCTGTGTTTATATCAAGGTTACCACAAGCCGCGATAATGGCTATAGTTGAAATTATTTTTATTATTCTTTTGTTTACAGAAAAAAGCAAAATCCGAATTCAGCTTAACAAAGTAATGGATAAATTCATTTAGTAAAAGACCTGCAATCTTTGATTGCAGGTCTTTCCTTTATACCACTATAAAATCAATTTTTCCGTCGGTTACAACACAGTTTACTGTATCACCGTTATTTATCTTCTTTTCAAGCAATAGCTCGCTTAAAGCGTCTTCTATACTGCTTTGAATTTCTCTACGAAGCGGGCGTGCACCGTATACGGCATCGAAGCCTTTATCGGCAACAAACGATATAACCTCTTTAGAAACATTAAGCTTAACACCTAATTCTTCGAGTCGACGTGTTAGTGTAGAAAGCATTTTTTCTGCAATCTGCTCTATTTCCTCGTGAGTTAGCTTATTGAAAACAATAATATCGTCAACACGGTTTAAAAATTCAGGTTTAAAGGCAGATTTAAGCTCATTTAACACCTTATCCTTAACCGAGGCATCCTCGCCGTTATTTTCGCTAACACCAAAGCCGAAGCTTACCTTTTTATCTGTTAATAGTTTGGCACCTACGTTAGAGGTCATTATAATAACGGTGTTTTTAAAGTCTACACGTCTACCTTGTGAGTCGGTTAAAATACCGTCCTCTAAAATCTGCAAAAGAATATTAAATACATCGGGATGTGCTTTTTCAATTTCATCAAAGAGTATTACCGAATATGGCTGACGCCTTACCTTTTCGGTTAGCTGACCGCCCTCGTCAAAGCCGATATATCCAGGCGGCGAGCCTACAAGACGTGATACTGTATGCTTTTCCATATATTCTGACATATCAAAGCGTACTATCATATTTTCACTGCCAAACATACTCTCTGCAAGTGCCTTTGAAAGCTCGGTTTTACCAACACCCGTCGGTCCTAAAAAGATAAACGAACCTATCGGTCTTTTTGGGTCTTTAAGTCCTACCCTACCTCTGCGGATTGCCTTTGCAACAGCCGTTACGGCTTCGTGCTGACCTACAAGTCTATTATGAAGTTCGTCTTCAAGCCTTAACAGACGTCGACTTTCCTCCTCGGTGAGTTGAGACACGGGAATTCCTGTAGAAAGTGAAATTATTTCGGCTATATTTTCGGCAGTAACCTTGCCCGAAATACGACGGTTATCCTCATTCCACTTATTCTTAACAGAATCCCGTTCTTCCTTTAGCTGTTTTTCGCGGTCGCGAAGCTGTGCGGCAAGCTCGAAGTCCTGTGACGCTATAGCCGCTTCCTTTTCGGACTGGAGAGCAGAAATTTTTTCCTCTAAATCCTTTAAATCATCGGGTGCGGCAGATGTGTTTAGTCTAACTCTTGATGCCGCCTCGTCAATTAAATCTATTGCCTTATCGGGCAAAAACCTATCGTTTATATACCTAGAGGACAGCTTTACCGCCGCATCAATTGCTTCATCGGTAATCTGTACCTTATGGTGTGCCTCATACTTATCGCGGATTCCTTTTAAAATCAAAATAGCATCTTCTTCGTTAGGCTCACCGACAGTTACAGGCTGAAATCTACGCTCAAGGGCAGAATCCTTTTCGATATTTTTTCTGTACTCGGTTATTGTTGTGGCACCGATAAGCTGAAAATCGCCCCTTGCGAGTGACGGTTTTAAGATATTAGCCGCATCGGTTGAGCCCTCAGCCGATCCTGCACCGATTATTGTATGCACCTCGTCAATAAAGAGGATAATGCTATCGTCATTAATAACCTCGTCAATTACCGCCTTAATACGCTCCTCAAAATCACCGCGATATTTAGTGCCTGCTACCATTCCTGTAAGGTCTAGCATAAACACTTTTTTATTTTCTAGAATTTCAGGCACCTCACCGCTTACGATTTTCTGTGCCAACCCCTCAACAATTGCGGTCTTGCCAACACCTGGCTCACCAATAAGACAAGGGTTGTTTTTGGTTCTGCGGCAAAGTATTTGAATAATTCGTTCAACCTCTACCGTTCTGCCAATAACTGGGTCTATTTTACCCTCTCTTGCCTCCTCGGTTAAATCTCTGCCGTATTTTGAAAGTGTACTGTTATTATTTGTGCCGCCTTTTTTCATATTAGGTGCTGACTTACTTGAACTGATATCATTAAGGCTTATACCTGCTACCTCTAAAGCACTACGGGTAACACTCGCAACATCTACGCCTATTTCGTTTAAAAATCTTACTGCATAGGTATCGCTTTCACTTAATATACCTACTAGCAGATATTCTGTGCCAACTTTACTTTTACCTAACGATGCGGCACCCTTAACGGCTGTTTCTATCACCCTTTTTGCACGCGGTGTAAAATAATCAGGCGAAAGGCGTGTAGCCGTACCGCTGCCTATTGTTTTACGCATTTGACTTTCAAGCTTCTCGGCAGTAATATCAAATTTTTTAAGTGCCGACAATGCAACACTGTCATCAGTATTTAAAATGCCTAAAAGTATGTGTTCGCTACCAACATAGGTATGACCTAGTTCTTCGGCAGATATGATAGCGTTATTTAAAGCTTCGTTTGCCTTTTCAGAAAAGCCTTTAAAGTTATATTTCATATTTTCTCCTTTCCAATTTCCTCTCTTACGAAATTCGCCCTATAAATATCACGCTCATCAGCAGACATAGTGCCAAATTTTCGCATTAACATATAGGGTTGTGCTTCCACAAAAATACCCATAGGATTTATATTCTCACAGTCAATTATGCCCAAACTCTGTCCGAGTTTAATCCTTGAAATTAAATTCATCATTTCTTCACTTGACAAAAGGCGGGCATTTGAAAGTAAACCGAAGGCTCGCATACACAAATCCTCTACCTTAATTTTATTAAGCGATTCCCTTGCCTTTTGTTCGCGTTCTATTAGCTGTGTTGTGATGATTTTTAGATTATCAAGTGCATTTTTTTCACTAATACCCAATGTGATTTGATTAGATATTTGATAAAGTGAGCCTATAGCCTTTGAACCCTCGCCGTACATTCCGCGTACCGTGAATCCAATTTTATTAACCGATTGTGCCAAATCGGCGATACCGCCCTCACCCTCAATTACTGGCAGGTGTAGCATAACCGAGGCACGAAGACCTGTACCCAAATTTGTAGGACATTCGGTCAAAAAGCCAAGATTACTGTCAAAGGCAAAATTTAAACTTCCAGAAAGAAGTGTATCAAGTTTTTCGGCGACATCATAAGCTTTTTCAAGCTCTAATCCCCCGTATATTACCTGTATACGAAGATGGTCCTCCTCGCCTATCATTATGCAAATGCTCTCATCTTCTGATATAATTATTGCCCTACGCTTTTGACTGGAGGCAAATTCGGGACTTATAATATGCCTTTCAACCATTGAAAACTTTTCGTTTTCGGGTACATCCTCCATATCTATAAACTTTAAAGATTTTGAAAATGGTGTATTACTTTCTAAAATAGCATTTTTAACCGTTTCGTTAAGCTTTTGGCGGTCGTTATCTGTCATACGTGACGGAAAAGCTAAACCCTTAATATTACGGGCTAGGCGTATTCTACTACTAACAGCAATACCGTTATCAAGGCTTTTTTTCATATACCAACTACTCATTGCCCTTGCCCTCCAATTTTTTAATTTTATCACGCACTATTGCGGCTTCCTCAAACATTTCACTGCTTACAAGTTCGCTTAAACGAAGACGCAAATCCTCAACAGTTTCCTCTCGGGGTTTTACAATAAGAGGTGCTTTATTAGGCACCTTGCCTGCATGCTTTGTACTGCCATGCACCCTTTTTAAATACGGAAGAAGCTCACTATAGAAGGTTGTATAACACTCTGAACAACCTACTTTGCCTGTCTCGGCAATATCCGAAAAGGTAGCACCGCAACAGCTACAACGTGTTGCCGCCGCATTTTTACTTGAAGCTAAAACATCGCCAAAAACGGATGAAAGCATCTCGGTAAGGCTATTATGGCCTATACTGTTATATCCCTCACTTGCGGCACAGTATCCGCAAAGATTTTTTTCGTGTACTACACCGCCAATTACGGTTTTTATATGGGTTGTTGCGTGGTTTTTTCCACATTTTTCACATAACATACTCATTTCCTCCTAAAGTAAGTCTTAAATCTGTGCTAAAAGCATTTCCTTTAAAATGGTTGCACGAATTCGATCACGCAAATGGAGAGGAATTTCACGCATAACATTATTAGAAATTGCCGCACAGGTAAGGGTTGCTATTTCCCTTGTCATTAACCCCGACTGAAGACAATTTTCTATCAGAATTTTTGCACTAATATTATCTATGCTGCTGCCTATTGAATTTATTATGTGCATAAGTGCAGACGAATGTCGCATTACTACGCGACGAATTCTAACATATCCGCCGCCGCCACGCTGACTTTCAATTATAAAGCCATGCTCCGGCGAAAAGCGTGAGGATAATACATAATTTATCTGACTTGGTGCACAACCGAAAACCGAAGCTAGTTCGTTACGCTGGATTTCGGCTGTATTTTGCTCTGACTCCTCAATAAGTCTTAATATTTCCGCAGTTATTAAATCACTGATTTTCATATTTCATCACCATTTTTGACCTTTCTTGACTTTAATTATAAACGAAAGTCAGAAAAAGTCAATAACAAATATTAAAAATTCAAAATTTTTTAATATTTTGTAACACATATCACCCTGCTACATAGTATGTGATAGGCTTAAAAACATAAAAAATCTTTAAGCCCAAAGACAAAAAGGAGGTCTTCTTTAATGTGTAACAACGGTTTTGGCGGTAACTGCACTTGGATTCTTATTTTAATCCTTATCCTTGTATGCTGCTGTGGTGGCAATACTTGGGGCGGTAACGGTTGCGACAACAACTGCGGTTGCGGTTGCTAAACGCAAACAAACAAAAAAGGCTGTCGGGAAAACCGACAGCCTTTTTCTTTGTTTACTTTAATCGTGCAAATAAATTGTTCTTGAATTTCGGTTTTTATAAACGCTTAACGCCAAACCTATTCCAAGATACAGTGTTAAAAGCGAAGTACCGCCTGCACTGAAAAACGGAAGTGTAATACCAATAACCGGAAGCACAGATATACACATTCCTATGTTAATTATTATCTGTGCAAAAAGCATAGAGAAAATACCTATACATATAAGCTTACCGCTCTCGTTTCGGCAAATAGCGGCAATTCTTAAAATACGAAGACATATAGCCGCAAGCAATATAAGCACTGCTATACAACCTAAAAATCCAAGCTCTTCGCCTATGCTTACAAAAATAAAGTCATTATGCCCCTCAGGCACACCGCCCGCTTGGGTAAGACTTCCCTTTAAATAGCCTTGACCAAAAAATCCGCCGTTAGCAAGGGCTACTCTTCCCCTATACTGTTGATAACCGTCACCTTGAATATCGGCTTCAAGGTTAAATATACTAACAATTCTTGCCCTATGCTCATCATTAAGCAAGAAAAAATAAATAAACGGCGATGCTACAAGCAAAGCTGAAAATGCACCGACAAAATACTTCCAACTAACACCCGCAGACCACAGCATTATTATAAACATAGCCGCAAATACAAGTGCAGTACCAAAGTCACCCTGTAATATTATTAGCACAACAGGAAAACCGCCGTGAAGACAGGCAGGCAACAAAACAGAGGGTTTATTAATTTTATCCTTAACCGAACTTAAATGTGCAGAAAAGGTAATTATAAAGCAAATTTTCATAAGCTCGGACGGTTGAAAGGCGGTAAAGCCTAAATCAAGCCACGCCTTGTCATCTGTACCTGCAGGAGCAATACCAATAAAAAACGTAAGTATTACAGGAACTACACCCAATATTGCAGCTAAAAGCCACCGTCTAGTATAGTTTGTAAAATTAAACGCCGATATAAACAGTGCCGCACCAATACCCGCACACAAACAAAACGCCTGTACAAAGGTCGGTCTTACAGAAGACTCAAAACGGGTTGATGAAAAAACCGCAAACACGCCGTAAAGCGATGCGGTTGTACAAAGGATTAGCAATATTTTATCGGTTTCACGTATAAAGTCTGCAATTCTACCCAACAATCTTCCCATTTTTCACACTCACTTAAATACAAATTATAACACAGTAACAATAACATTTTTCGCACCGTTTGTCAATCTGCAATAAATTATAATATATATTAAATTATGGTTGATTTTTTAAAAAAGTTGTGTTATCATTAGTTTGTATAAATGCGATGACAGAGACAACGGATTTAAATTACGGCTTTAGCGAATCGGGGTATGGTGCAAGCCCGACAGTCACGGTTTAAATGTCCTATCACTCTTGAGCAGAGGACCTAACGCTAGGCTATTAAGTCCCTCCGGTATTTCGCCGTTATAGGAAACGCAGATAATATCAGTTAAAGGTTTGGTTTTGTCTGCCGTAATAGGTGGTTTAAAAAGCTTTGGCTTTGTCCTATTATGGACAAAGCCTTTATTTTTTGAAAGGGGCATTTTTTAATGTACAAGGAAATTTCTCCCAACTTAAATTTTGTGGAAGAAGAAAAGAAAATTGAAAAATTTTGGGAAGAGGAAAAAATCTTTGAAGAAAGTATAAAGGCACGTGAAAACTGTGAGCCCTATGTTTTCTATGACGGTCCTCCTACCGCTAACGGTAAGCCACACATTGGACACGTGCTTACTAGAGTTATTAAGGATATGATTCCCCGTTATCGCACAATGAAGGGTTATATGGTACCTAGAAAAGCCGGTTGGGATACCCACGGTCTGCCTGTTGAGTTAGAGGTTGAAAAGCTTTTAGGTCTTGACGGAAAAGAACAGATTGAGGAATACGGTTTAGAGCCGTTTATTGACCACTGTAAAGAAAGTGTTTGGAAATACAAGGGTATGTGGGAGGATTTCTCCAAAACCGTTGGCTTTTGGGCTGATATGGATGACCCGTATGTTACCTACCATAACAACTTTATTGAATCTGAATGGTGGGCATTAAAGCAGATTTTTGATAAAGGTCTTTTATATAAGGGCTTTAAGATTGTTCCCTATTGCCCGCGTTGCGGAACTCCGCTTTCCTCACACGAAGTGGCACAGGGCTACAAAAACGTTAAGGAAAGAAGTGCCGTTGTACGCTTTAAGGTTGCAGGTGAGGATGCATATTTCCTTGCTTGGACCACAACTCCATGGACACTCCCCTCAAACGTTGCACTTTGCGTTAATCCTAACGAAACCTACTGCAAGGTATCTGCTAATGACGGTTACACCTACTATATGGCAGAGGCATTGCTTGACAAGGTGCTTGGCAAGTTAGCTACAGAGGAAACTCCCGCTTACAAGGTTTTAGAAACATACAAGGGTTCAGAGCTTGAATATAAGGAATATGAGCCGTTATTTGACTTTGTAAAGCCCACCTGCGAAAAGCAGAACAAAAAGGGTCACTACATTACCTGTGACACCTACGTTACCATGACCGACGGTACGGGTATTGTTCATATTGCTCCCGCTTTCGGTGAGGATGACGCCAACGTAGGCAGAAAATATGATTTACCCTTTGTACAGTTTGTTGACGGTGCAGGTAATCTTACCGAAGAAACACCCTATGCGGGAACTTTTGTTAAAAAGGCTGACCCGCTTGTACTAGCAGACCTTGAAAAAGCAGGACTTTTATTTGATGCTCCTAAATTTGAACACGATTATCCTTTCTGTTGGAGATGTGATACTCCTCTTATCTACTATGCACGTGAATCTTGGTTTATCAAGATGACCGCTGTTCGCGAGGACCTTATCGCTAATAACAACACAATAAATTGGATACCCGAAAACATTGGTAAGGGACGTTTCGGCGATTGGCTACAAAACGTTCAGGATTGGGGTATTTCACGTAATCGTTACTGGGGTACTCCCTTAAACATTTGGCAATGTAGCTGCGGACATTTACATTCTATCGGTAGTATTGAGGAATTAAAATCAATGTCCTCTAACTGTCCTGATGAGATTGAACTGCACCGCCCCCACATTGACGCTGTAACTATTAAGTGTTCTAAGTGTGGCGGCGAAATGCACCGCGTACCCGAGGTTATTGACTGTTGGTTCGATTCGGGTGCTATGCCGTTTGCTCAACACCACTATCCGTTTGAAAACAAGGAACTGTTTGAGTCACAATTCCCTGCCGACTTTATTTCGGAGGCAGTTGACCAAACTAGAGGTTGGTTCTATTCCCTACTTGCAATTTCTACACTCATATTCAATAAAGCACCCTATAAGAATGTTATTGTACTTGGCCACGTTCAAGACGAAAACGGACAAAAGATGTCTAAATCAAAGGGTAATGCAGTTGACCCGTTTGATGCACTGGAAACCTACGGTGCAGATGCTATACGTTGGTATTTCTACACAAACTCTGCTCCGTGGCTGCCAAACCGTTTCCACGGTAAAGCGGTGGTTGAGGGTCAGCGTAAGTTTATGGGTACGCTTTGGAACACATACGCTTTCTATGTGCTTTATGCTAATATTGACAAGTTCGACCCGACGCAGCATAAGCTTGATTTCGATAAGCTTACCGTTATGGATAAATGGCTCTTGTCAAAGCTTAACTCTATGGTTAAGGCGGTTGATGAAAATCTTTCAAACTACCGTATTCCCGAAGCCGCACGTGCAATTGAGGAATTTGTTGACCAGATGAGTAACTGGTATGTTCGTCGCGGCAGAGAGCGTTATTGGGTACAGGGTATGACAGAGGATAAAATCTGTGCATATATGACCCTTTATACCGCACTTGTAACCACAGCAAAGACAGCCGCTCCTATGATACCGTTTATGGCTGAAAGCATCTACCAAAACCTTGTTGGAAGCGTTGATAAGGACGCTATAAAGAGTATACATCTCTGCTCTTTCCCTGAGGTTAATGAGAGTCTAATTGACCTAGAGCTTGAGGCTAATATGGACAACATACTTCAAATAGTAGTTCTTGGCCGTGCTGCACGTAACGGTGCTGCAAGAAAGAACAGACAGCCACTTAGTGTTATGTATGTTAAGAGCGAGCTTACTGCTGACGGATTTTATGCCGACATTATTAAAGATGAGCTTAACATTAAGGAAGTTAAGTTCACGAATGATGTTGACGGCTTTGTCAACTATATCTTTAAGCCTCAGCTTAAAACTGTAGGTCCAAAGTTTGGCAAGCAGTTAGGTGAAATCAGAAACGCCCTATCCGCCCTTGACGGTAACAGTGCAAAGGCTGACCTTGACAAAAACGGTTCTATTACACTAAATCTTCCGTCGGGTAATGTGGTACTTGCTAGTGAGGATTTGCTTATAGAATCTGAGCAAAAGGAAGGTTTTTATACCGTATCCGACCGTGGTATCACCGTTGCTATTGACACAACCCTTACACAAGAGCTAATAGAAGAAGGCATTGTACGTGAGCTTGTAAGCAAAATTCAGACTATGCGTAAGGAAGCAGGCTTTAATGTTATGGACCACATAAACATTACCGTTTGCGGAAGCTCTAATATTACAGATATTGCACTTAAGTGTGCTAATGATATTTCGGGCGACACCTTGGCTGACAGCCTAGTTTACGGCGATGCTGTCGGCTATAAAAAGGATTGGGATATAAACGGCGAAGCAGTAACTATTGGCGTACAAAAAATTTAAGGAGTGACTTTAATGGAAAATAAAAACATTGATATTAACTCTACCAACACAGGATTTGTAATCGAAGAGGATAATGTGACAGTAGAACCCGAAGCTGTCGCAGAAAAACCAAATAAGTTTTTCAAAAAACCAATAAACTTTAAGTTCAAAGACATTAAAAATCCTATAAAAATCAAAACCACGGGCTTTAAAAGTCTTGGCAATATAGTTAAGGTCATCGCCTTTATAGTTGCCCTTGCAATTATTGCTGTGCATCTACTTGCAGCGTATATTCTTTTTGCGTTTAGACCTTTGTATCTTTCTGTTTGCATTGCAATAGTAACATTTGGTCTTGTTGTTGCATTAATGGTATTGTTCCTCATATACGCTTTAGGCCACAGTATCAACCAAAACAACGAGATTTTAGCCCTGCTTAAATCTAAAAACGATAAGAAATAAATAATAATTGTTCTTTATGGAGTATGCTACTTGTGTGAGCATACTCCATTTCTTTTGTCGGGACATTAAAACTCTTGTTTTTTCGTATTTTTATGGTATAATATTTAAAATGGTAATTTTACGCTTTGAAAGGACTTGACGTTTTAAAGATGAATTGTGCAAAAATTCTTAATAGCATAAAGTCTGTTTTTAATAAGGTTATAAACTTTTTGATATTCTTTTTCACAAAAACCGTACCAACATTTTTTAGTGAAAACTTTTATATCACCACCGGTAAAAACATTAAGGTTATAGGTTTGGTTGTTACTGCAGTTTTAGAAACCTTGGTTTTGATGACACTTCCTAAATTTACGGCGTTGGATTTTAATGCAAAGTGGGTTTTGCTTGCAATCGCGTTGTTTTTACCTCTCGTCGTAGGTGTTGAAATTGCTTATACAATTCGTGTTAAAAAAGAAACTCTACACAAAGTTTTAACCTTTGTGGCATTAGCGTTTATGCCGCTAGTTTCCATTACAATGACCGAATGTCTTAACAACATTTTTGTTTATAATATGACTTATCTCGGGTTTATTGCAAACTATGTACTTGTTTTGATTTTTTACTTTATTGTATACGCACTTTCGGGAAGTATGAGGGTTTCAATTCTCACTAACAGTGCAGTTTTATACGGTTTTGCCTTGGCACACGCGTATGTTTCAGATTTTAGAGGTACACCCTTTATTCCTATGGACTTTTTAAGCATTTCAACAGCTGTAGGTGTTGCAAATACCTATGATTATTCCTTTACACCCATTATGGTAATTGCAACAGAAATCTTTTTGTTTTTAATTGTCTTAGGCATTAAATTTAATATGCCTAAATTTAGTGTAGTCTCAAAAGTAATAACTCGTCTGTCAATGGGTCTTTTCTCTTTTACACTAATGATAGTATTCTTCTTTACCTCGTTTTTTGCAGATTTAGGTATAAAGCCTGACTTCTGGAACCAAAGCAGAGGTTATAGAAACTACGGTTTTGCTTTCAGTTTTTTCTGCAACACAAAATATCTTTATATGTCGGAGCCTGAGGGTTATAATCCCGACGATGTAAGCGATATTATAAGCAGTAATGTTAGTGATAAAAATGATGACCCACCGACAGTAATTAACAAAAACGCACCAAACATCATTTGTATAATGAATGAATCACTTTCCGATTTATCGGTGCTCGGAAACCTAGAGACCAACGAAGATTATATGCCCTTTATGAGAAGTCTTACCGAAAATACTATTAAGGGAAATCTTTTTGTTCCTGTTATAGGTGCAGGTACTTCAAATACAGAATTTGAGTTTTTAACTGGTCACACAACCGCCTTTTTGCCATCGGGAAGCAATGCTTATATGCTCTATATTAAAGACCATATTGGCTCGGTAGTATCTACCCTTAAAGGTCAGGGATATTCCGCCCTTGCATTCCACCCCTATTATGCAGGCGGTTGGAATCGTGTTTCGGTTTACAACAATTTAGGCTTTAATATGTTTAAGAGTCTTGAAAATTTGTTTGACGTAACACTTATGGACGAATATGTGCAAAACGGCAGTAACCCTGATTATTTGCAGTCACTTATGGAACAGTATTATCCAGACAGAAATATGCTGTTACGCCAATACGTAAGCGACGCATACAATTATGAGGTTTTAATTGAGGATTTTAAAAACCGTGATAAGAGTGTACCCTTCTTCGCATTTAATGTAACTATGCAAAATCACGGCGGTTATACTACAAGCTGTGTAAATTTTGAGGAAACAATTTTTGCTACCTCAACCACAAAAGCATATAATAAAGCGAACCGTTATCTCTCTCTTGTGAAGAAAAGCGATGACGCATTTAAAGG
The DNA here is from genome assembly GCA_015065725.1 of Oscillospiraceae bacterium. GTDB lineage: Bacteria > Bacillota > Clostridia > Oscillospirales > Acutalibacteraceae > UBA737. The sequence continues at coordinate 61,067 of SVPV01000007.1, read as the reverse complement.
TCTTATAGAATACTTTAGCACGGTTGAAGAGCCTACAGTTATATGTATGTTCGGTGACCATCAGCCCTCTGTTGAAACAGATTTTATTTCCGAAGTTTTAGGTGTTAATAATCTTGTTAACTTAAGCGTTGAAGACGAACAGAAGCGTTATATGACACCATTCTTTATTTGGGCAAACTATGACATTGAAGAAAAGCAGATCGAAAGATTAAGTGCCAATTATCTCTCCTCTTTGGTGCTTGAAACTGCAGGTGTAAAGCTTACCGAATACAATAAATACCTCTTAAATCTTATGGAAACACTGCCCGTTATTAATACGGTAGGTTATATAGACAAGGACGGTAACTATTATCGTTGGAGTGATTCTTCGCCCTATACAAAGCTTTTAGACGAATACGAAAAAATACAGTATAACAATATTTTCGACCGCAAAAATATTAATATGGAAACATTTTATTTGCCCGACTACGTTATGCCCGAAATCGAAATTGATACTTCTAACACGCAAAGTGAGGGCGTAATCAAATGAGAAACACCACCCTTTGCCACATTGAAAAAGACGGCAAATATTTAATGTTGCACCGAATAAAAAAGAAAAACGACCTTAACGAAGATAAATGGGTTGGTATAGGCGGTAAATTTGAAGACAAAGAGAGTCCCGAAGAATGTAACCGCCGAGAAGTCTTTGAAGAAACAGGACTTGCCCTTAATTCTGCCGAATATCGCGGAATTGTTACCTTTGTATCTGACAAGTGGGAAACCGAATATATGCACATTTTTAAAACCGATGATTTTTACGGTGAGTTAAAAGAGTGTGATGAAGGAGAACTTTGTTGGGTTGATATAAAAGAGATATACAACTTACCGATTTGGGTAGGCGATAAAATCTTTTTAAGACTAATTGAAGACAGCAAAACGCCTTTTTTCTCACTAAAGCTTTGCTATGTGGGAGACAAGCTTATAACGGCTGTTTTAAACGATAAAATTTTAGATATTGGGGAATGTTTATGAAGCTTTGTATTTACGGTGCCGCATCAAATAATATAGATAAAAGCTATATAGAAGCCGGTGAAGCTTTAGGAAAGGCTCTAGCAGAAAGCGGACACGGCATTGTTTACGGTGGCGGTAAAAACGGTATGATGGGTGCAGTGGCACGCGGTGTTGCCTCAAACAAAGGTGAAATTATAGGCGTAGCACCCTCTTTCTTTTTAGTTGACGGTGTGCTTTTTGAAGATTGCACCGAGTTTATTTATACCGAAACCATGCGTGAAAGAAAGCAGATTATGGAAGAAAAATCCGACGCTTTTGTTGTAACGCCAGGTGGCATAGGTACATTTGACGAGTTTTTTGAGATATATTCTCTGCGTCAGCTTAAAAGACATTCTAAAAAGATTATTATTTTTAATATAAACGGTTATTTTAATCCGCTAATTGATATGCTAAAAGCATCTATCGAACAGCATTTCGTATCTCCCAGCAATTTAGATTTACTTTATGTATGCGATACCGTTGATGAAGTATTATGTGCCGCATCAGCAGAAGAAACCGACGACACTGCAGTTGAAGATTTACGCTCTGTAATGGCTGATAAATAACTAAAACTGTAATTGATTTTTATCTCTTAAAGGGGAATATTTATGCGTATTGTAATAAAAATTGGAACTTCTACCCTCACACACGCTACCGGACATTTAAATATTCGCCGCGTAGAAAAGCTTTGCGAGGTTATGAGTGATTTAAAAAATGCAGGTCACCAAATAATTTTAGTATCCTCGGGTGCTATTGGTATGGGTGTTGGAAAACTGTCTTTAAAGACAAGACCTACCGACATTCCCACCAAGCAAGCCGCTGCAGCTGTAGGTCAATGTGAGCTTATGTACATATATGACAAGCTGTTTTCTGAGCATAATCACACAGTAGCACAGATACTAATAACAGGTGCCGATATACAAAACGAGGAAAGAAATAAAAATTTCCAAAATACGCTTTACAGACTTTTAGAGCTTGAGGCTCTGCCCATTATTAATGAAAATGATACTATCGCTACAGACGAAATTGTTATTGGTGATAACGATACGCTTGCTGCTATTGTTGCAAGGTCCTCTGAGGCTGATTTATTAATACTTTTATCCGATATTGACGGACTTTATACCGAAGACCCACACAAAAATCCGAATGCCACACTTTTAAGTGAGGTTGACGAAATTACGTCTGAAATTATTGCTATGACAGGCAGTGCGGTCACAAAGCTTGGTACAGGCGGTATGCAGACTAAACTGCACGCGGCAGAAATTGCTACCAAAAACGGTATTGAAATGGTAATTGCAAACGGCAACGACCCCGAAGTGCTTTATGATATAGTAAACGGTGAAAACATAGGCACAAGATTTAAAGCGGTGAAAAAACAATGAAAAAAACTATAGATATTTTAAAATCCGCAAAGCGTGCGGCTGCCGACGTTTCTTTATTAACTAAAGAACGTAAAGAAAAAGCTCTCTTTAGTATGGCAGAAAGCCTTATTTTAGCAAAAGCTGAAATTCTAAAGGCAAATGCACTTGATATTGAGGCGGCAAGAAATAGCGTTTCTGACGTAATGATAGACCGCCTAACCCTTACAGACGCCCGTATTTTAGATATGGCAGAGGGTATTAAAAAGGTAGCCTCCCTACCCGACCCTATAGGCAAGGTTATATCTTCTTCTACAAGAGATGACGGACTGATTATCGAAAAGATAACCGCACCAATCGGCGTTATTGCAATAATTTACGAAAGCCGACCAAACGTGACCTCTGACGCGGCAGCACTTGCTCTTAAATCGGGTAATGTTTGTGTGCTTCGAGGCGGTAAAGAGGCTTACCGCAGTGCTAAGGCTATTGTTGATGCTTTACGTGAGGGACTTATAAAATCGGGCGAGAATCCCGACCTTATAAATCTAATTGAAGATACTTCAAGAGATAGTGCAAACGAGCTTATGCGAGCTAACGACTATGTTGATATGCTAATCCCCCGTGGCGGTGCAGGACTTATAAACGCCTGCATACAAAATGCTACTGTTCCCTGCATACAAACAGGAACAGGCATTTGCCACATTTATGTAGACCGTGAAGCCGACATAAATATGGCACTTAATATAGTTGAAAACGCAAAAATGAGCCGTCCGTCTGTTTGCAATGCGGCTGAGGTTTGTCTTGTGCATAAAGATATTGCAAAACAATTTTTACCGCTTTTGAAGGAAAGATTAACAGGAAAAGAACGTCCAAAAACTGCCGAGCTTATTTTAGATAAAGCCGCCTCACTAATTATTGACGGCACCCCACAAAATGAAAACTCCTTTGATACTGAATTTTTAGACTACAAGTTAGCGATAGGCGTTGTAGACAGCGTTGACGCGGCAATTTCGCATATTGCCGAACATTCAACACATCATAGCGAAGCTATAATAACAAATAATCCCTCTACTGCGGAAAAATTCACCTTATCGGTTGACAGTGCGGCAGTTTATGTAAACGCCTCTACCCGCTTCACCGACGGCGGCGAGTTTGGTCTTGGCTGTGAGATGGGTATTTCCACCCAAAAGCTACACGCAAGAGGTCCTATGGGTATAGAAGAGCTTACTACCTACAAGTATATAATCCGTGGAAACGGACACATAAGATAAGAGGTATTTATATGAGTAATACATTTGGTTTTATCGGTGCGGGTAATATGGGCGGTGCATTAGCTACTGCTATAAGCCGTAAATTTTCGGGTGAAGAGCTACTAATTTCAGACTACGACAATGAAAAAGCTAAAAATTTAGCCGAAAAAATTTCCGCCACCTGTAGTGACAACGAAACTATAGCCCAAAAATGCAAGTTTATATTTTTAGCAGTAAAGCCACAGGTTATGGAATCGGTATTAAGCGGTATTAAGAATATTCTTAAAAACCGAAACGAGCGTTTTGTGCTTGTAACTATGGCGGCAGGACTATCTGCAGAAAAAATTTCCCTGTACGCCGACGGTAGCTATCCTATAATTCGTATAATGCCCAATACACCCGTTTTTGTGGGTGAGGGTATGATTTTATGCTCTACCTACGGCGGCGTCACAGAGGCAGAAATTAACGCATTTCAGAACGCTTTAGAATTTGCAGGCAAAATAGATATGATAGAAGAAAAGTTTATCGATGCCGCAGGCTCACTTTCGGGTTGCGGTCCCGCTTTTGTTTATATGTTTGCCGAAGCTTTAGCCGACGGTGCAGTTGAATGCGGTATTCCGCGAGATAAGGCATTATCCTATTCCTACCAAACACTTTTAGGTGCCGCAAAAATGCTTATAGAAACAGGCAAGCACCCCGCCACATTAAAGGATGAGGTTTGCAGTCCCGGCGGTACAACAATAGCAGGCGTCCATGCACTTGAAGACGGTGCATTCCGCTCTAGCTGTATGAATGCTATTAAAGCCGCATATAAAAGAACATTAGAGTTAAAATAAAACATATTTACTAAAAAAACAGACGTATGGAAATCCATACGTCTGTTTTATATTATCTTACAAAATTACCTATTTGATTTACAAGTGATTCGTTACGGGTTGAGGAAACATTGTTTATAAAGACAACATCCCGAATAGCATTCTCGGTTACAAACTGTTTTAGTTTTCGTGCATCCACAGTAGGAAAATGTCTATAATCAATTACGTGGACCATTTGATAGTTTGCCACAAAATAAGGCACCATTGCATTACCAAAAGAATCCTTAATAATAAGGCAGGATGAGCCGTCGGTTAAGTTTGGATTGTTAATTATTCCGTACGGTCGGTCGCCCGTTATAAAACAAAGATACTTATTAGCCTCACTTAAAGCATTTCCGTCCGAAACAATTTTCTTATCAACCACATTACCAACACCCATAGTTGTTGTAATAGTATTAGTCCAAACAGGCTCAAATGCTAAAACAGTATCAGGTGTTTCGGCAAGATAGGGTGACTTTGTCTGCCTATAAAAAGAACCTAAAAATCCCGAAAATTCGTGTCGCGTAAAGACGTCAAGCGAAGGGGGTGTAACTCCCTTTACCTTCATCAAGTCACAATACGCATAATATGCACCTAATGCTGTCCAATGGTGGTCGGTGCGGAAATATATATACTCATCGTTACGTGCCTTCAAGGTTTTATAAGGGTTGACCTTTTGAACTGTTGGCGACATTTTTTCATATATATATTCAATCGCTTTTTTCTGGTCTGATGAATTAATTTTATCATACATATCATCAGGCAACATAACGCCTATTGATGTAGGCGGAACAATCGCATATACCGTTGCATAATCCTTTAGACTGTCGGCGGCATAACTGATATGAGAGGCATATAAATCCGAAATTCTCTGGTTAAAATTATAATACTCAAACGCAGTATTTTTAACCCTTATAATAGCACCTAAAGTTTCAACGGTCTGGGGGTCGGTTGTAACAGTACTTGAACTGCTTTCGGACGAAGTAACATTATCTTTAGTTTCGCTTGACGAAACATCTTGTGAGGAACTGCTATCAGAAGAATTATCTTCTGCTAGAGGAATATCGTCACCCACCGTTAAATCGCCGTGAATTTCAACCGAGTTTTCAACCTTAAGACTTCCCTTTAAAACGTTGTTTAGGTTTATAAGGCTATCGCGAAGCGGAAATGTATCGGCATACCACAAATTTATATTGTCAAAATATGTACCGTCTGCCAATGCCTCAAAACTGAACTTCGGGAATTTTGTAAGCTCACGCTTTTCACTTTCGGAATATTTTGGACGGAGAGCAGGTATAAGTGCCAAAACGGCAACTACAATTAAAACCGCAAAAAACACACGTGTCATCAATGCATCAGTAAAATAAAAACTAAAGCCTTTGGTGGTTTTGGCTTTTTTCATACACCCCTCCCCTTTCTTAATAAAATTTTTAAATTAAAACTGGAAATACAAAAACGGATTATAAGAATCTCCGACCAATGAAGCGGTTGAAAGCAATAGTAATATAATAGGCCAAGCTATACGCACAACCGAATAGACTATACTAACAACACTGCTTTTAACAGCAATCAACTTTACATTGTTACAAATATTCTTTAAAAGCGGAGTTGCCGCAACAAGAGATACCAACAGTAAAAGCAGATTATTTAAAAGCACCGAATTTGTTTCAAAATTATAAAACGCGTTACCGTTTAGTCCGAACATAGACTTTAGGGTTACTAAAATTAAATTCATGTCGCGGAATCTAAACAGTATCCAACCGAAATATATAATAACCAAAAGGTAAATATGTGATATCACCTTATTTTTTTCGAGCAGCTTTGATAAAAACAGTCTTTCTAAAGCTATAAAGACAAAAAAGTAGAGGCCCCAAAGCACAAAATTCCACGAGGCACCGTGCCACATACCCGTAAAGAACCAAACTACAAAAAGATTAATAATTGTGCGAGCTATACCCTTACGGTTGCCACCTAGAGGAATATACAGATAATCCCTAAAAAACGAGCCGAGCGAAATATGCCATCTACGCCAAAACTCTGAAACCGACCTTGACATATAGGGATAATTAAAGTTTTCAATATAATGGAAACCTATCATCTTACCCATACCTATTGCCATATCAGAATAAGCAGAGAAATCTAAATATATTTGAAGCATATACGCCAAAACGCCAACCCAAACACCTACAACCGAACGTCCCTCAAGTAAAGCGGCGGCATTTTCGGCACTGTCTTTTACAAGAAAGCTATCGGCAACCGCACCGCAAACATTTGCTAAAACCGATTTTTTAGCAAGACCAATTGTAAAACGCCAAACGCCATAGCTTATATCTGCCGAGCTGACACTACGCTCTGTAATAGCATTTTCAACATCCTTATACCTAACTATAGGACCCGCAATACACTGATGAAAAAGGCTTACATAAAGCAATAATTTAAAATAATTCTTTTGTGCCTCAGTTTCTTTTCTATAAACATCAATAACATAAGACATAAGCTGAAAGGTATAAAAAGAAATACCGATAGGTAACAAAATATTAGGTATACTTTGAGGGAAACCCGTAATTGCCTTAATATTTGAAAGAAAGAATGTGCCGTACTTGAAAACCGACAAAAGACCAAGGTTTACCAGACACATCATAACTATACCAAGCTTTGCACCAGTGGATTTTGGTACCTGTTTTCCGATATAAATAGCAATAATCCAATCAAAAAATGCCATACCTAAAAGCAAAAACAGATACACTGGCTCTCCCCAAGCGTAAAACACAAGCGAGAAAATAAGCATAACTATATTTTTTGCACGCAAACTAGGTGCAAAAAAGTAACATATTAAATTTAATGGCAAAAACAGATAGAGAAAAAACAAGCTTGAGAATACCATTAAAATTCCTACCCCTTAAAATTCATTGACCTTTATTGTAATCCAATTTTCGACACTTGTCAACACAGTAATACAAAACATAATCCAAACTTTAGTGGAACATATTGCCATTCAGTAGGCATTTTGGACAAATTTTATGGTCTGCTAGAATATCACCCAGCAGACCTTACATTATTTTCCTCTTATTTCTCTTAGAGACGGTAGGTCTGTAGACACCAAAATAGTTTCGTTTCCTATGACCCTAATATCCCGCCACGGTATAACAATATCCTCCCTGCCGAAAAAGCCCATAAACCGCGACCTACCGTATATTATTATTGAAATCAATTCACCCGTATCAATATCAAGCTCAACGTCCGAAACATATCCTATAACACATCCGTTACCTATACAGACCACCTGTTTATTTTTGAGTTCATCAATTCTACAACCCATATATAATCACCTCACAATTATATATGCAGAAAATCTTCACAAAATTAAAGTCCGATAGAACAAAATTCCATCGGACTTAATTTGAATTATTTTAAATTAATTAACTGTATCATCAAATACTAGTTCTTCATCATCGGTAATAAGATTGCCATCTTCATCGTAACGCTTTAGCTCTTCAATTTCAAGGCCTAAATCGCGACGCTTTTCGATATCCTCAAAAGGATGTGCTTTATAATACGGCTCAATAATAAACTTCTTTATTGGCGGAAATACAAAGTACTGTATCATAAGTGCCCTATAACACGGAAATGTTAATACAAAAACAATCATTGTAACTGCTAAGAGCATCATAACAATATTTGCTGACATATGTAAAATTATATATCCAACAAGTGCATAAACTGCATACATTAAAACCTCAAGTATAAGGCAGAGTGCATTTTTCCAAAGGTTTAAAAATACAAATTTAAAACTGTTTTTATAAAGCTGGGTTGTAGTAAAATTAAAGGTTATCATAAGTGTCCAAATGTAGAAATTCATAACAGCAAAGGTAAACGCCAAAAACAATGAAAAGCCCAAACCTACCGTGCCAAAAATTGAATTTCCGTTATAGTTATGAAAGAACATAAAGTCACACGCTATAATCATTGTGATTATAGTGTTGATAATACCTACTGAAAGTGCCTGTTTCCAATTCTTTTTAATCGTTTCAAAAAAATCACTCAAACCAAAGGAGTGTTTATCAAGTGCAGTATTTCTTACAACGTGGGTAATACCTACAGTTGCCAGTCCGTTCGTAATAATCGGAAGTGAAACCCCAAAATAAACCAAATTAATAGGCATAAACTTCCATATATTTCTAAAGAAAGTTTCAAAAAAAACTATAAATTTTCTTTTTTGCGGAGCATTTTTGCTAATTCCAGGTCCCGCCTTATCGTAATTAAAAAACTTAAATGCCATTGTTTTTAACCCCTCTTCTTTTTATATAAAAGTTTACTTAAAAACTCATAATCCTTATATCCAATATAGTAAGACACCGCACCCATCAAAGGAATTATTGTCTGTAACAAGAAGCATGCAATTAACTGCCATACACCTACGTCACTTACAGTTTTTGCAGAGCTGAAAATTAAATCAAAAATCGGCCAGTACGTAACATTTAAAAACGCATATAAGTTAACCGAAAATCCCTCATAGTTGCCGACAACTGAAATAAGAAATACTATGTAAGTAACAAATGCGGGCAAACAGGCAAGCAAAGTAACTATAAGACCTTTAAGTGCATTGGGTTTCATTGCACCTATACGGACAAGATTGCCTTCCTTACTACCGCGTTTAAGCAGTATTGAAAAAATAAAAGAGCCAACAAAAATAAGACACAAAATTTGTGAAACAACCGATGTTATAGCACTTGCCCTCTTAGAGAGTGTTGTGCGTTCGGTATATTTTTCAAGTGTATAGCCTTGTTTTTCATATTCCGCCCACTTAGTGTCATCTTCTGCATTGGTTTCACCTTTATCATAAACAAAGCTATAAAGATATTCTTTATCTTCCAAACCCTCCAAAGTACCGTAAACGCCGTAGCCCTTAACATCGGTAAATGCAGAGTTAACAAGTATTTTAATTGATGAATAGCAAACGACACACATAATTCCTGCTACAATAAGATAACCACACAGCGTGAAAACTGTTTTTAAATCTTTTTTCAAAACAATCACCATATTCCTTTTAAACATCATATACGTTATTAATTATACTTTAAAAGCTTAAAAAAAGCAAGAAGATATGCTAGTCTTCCTGCTTTTTTACACTCTATTCACAAAATCAACCAAACAATTCCCACGGCAGCTAATAAAACCGCCGTTACTATAGAGGCGATAATAACTCTCCGTCTTATTATCATACGTTGTCTAAGTGTTTTCTTTTTAGGATAAGAATTAAGGCCTAACGATATTTCGCCTGCCGCCCGTTTTAAGACCTTTGCACTTAAATTTCCGTACTGCGGAGAAACATAGAACACTATTTTTTCAAATACCTTACTGCCTGTATTATTTACCTCTATAACCGTTCTGTTAACGCCCTTTACCATTAAAACGCCCCTTTTTGAACTGTTTACTACACGTATATTTTGGACGTTTTATAGTCTTGTTATTCAAAATTATGTAAAAACATTAAGCTAAGTAAAAATCAATTATTCAACATTTCTACCGCTTAAAAAGGCAATACTGCGTTGCACCGAATCTATACTGCTGCCAAAATCAACCTTTCCGTCGGTTCTGCAATAGTTATAAGAAGCACAGTATTTTGTAACATCCTCCGAAAGACTTTTAGCATAATTCGAGGTAATTCTTGTCAGATTATCAGCCAATTCTCCGCCGTATCTCTTCATAAATTTTTTGTCTATTCCGCTTATAAGCCTTTCGTAATGAGGCATACAAAACATAGGTTGTGAATTAAACATATCGCGAAAATCCTTTTCGGTTTCATAGGTGCGGTATATGGTATCTATCATTCGGGATATTCCCCATTCTACCTTTTCGCATATAAAACAGCTTTCGCTGACCTTTTTTGCCTTGCTGGCTTTTTTACTGTTAGAAACTAAAATGTTTTTTGTAAAAACACTATCGTTAAGACTTTTCAAATGGGTTTCGAGCATCAAGGCAAAGCCTAATCTGCCCCTACGCAGATACATACTTTCATAATGGTCTGCACAAAAGCCTAAACGGTTTGTTTCGATACGAACATCTGGTTCCATTAAAGCGTCGCCCAAAATATATTCGGTGATTTTATTGTCAACCTCCGCATACATACGGCAAATAGGACAACCGTCATTTTCTTCAAAAATTTCAGTGACAGGAATGGTGCAAATATCATCTCTCATACATAATTCTCCTATTGTCATTTTAAAAATAAAGTGGTAAAATTATAAATATAAATTTTAACATTGGGGATTTTATATGTTAACTGTAAAAATTAAAAACGGGGATTTATACCTATACGGTACAAAAAATTTTGATTTAGCCCAAACTCTTGATTGCGGACAGGCATTCCGCTGGGAATGTGACGACGGTGTAACTTGGCGTGGTGTTGCAGGCGACAAATATCTTGAGCTTTACCGCGACGGTGATATCGTAATATTCAAAAATACATCACTTAAGGATTTTCAAAGCTTTTGGCGAAATTATTTTGATTTAGACAGAGATTACTCTAAAATAATAGAAGCGGTAAGCTCAAACAAAACCATCGCCGATGCTATAGAATTTGCGGGCGGTATACGGCTTCTTAACCAAGACCCTTGGGAAGCGTTATGCTCGTTTATAATATCCCAAAACAATAATATACCGAGAATAAAAGGTATTATTGAACGCCTTTGCGAAACTTTTGGTAACGATATGGGCGGATATTACTCATTCCCTACTGCCGAAAAGCTTGCCTCGCTTTACGTTGAGGATTTAGAACCCTTGCGTGCAGGATTTCGTGCCAAATACATACTAGACGCCGCAAAAAAGGTAGCAAGCGGCACTGTAAAGCTTGAAGAACTGAGAACCATACCCTATGAGCAGGCGGCAGAAAAGCTAATGGAGATAAGCGGTGTCGGACCAAAGGTTGCCGATTGTGTTTTGCTTTTCTCCCTCGGTCACATAGAGGCATTCCCTAAAGACGTTTGGATTAAGCGTGCTATGGAAATGCTGTTTGACGGAAATTTACCCGAATGTGCAATACCCTACGCGGGCATTGTACAACAATATATATTCCACTATTCACGCATTAAGAAAATCGGCTATTGATTTAAAATACATCTGACAAATTAATTACGTAATACCGACCGTCGCTATAAAGTAAGGAAACTTGTTTTTGAAAGCTTTTAGTGACGGTTTCTTCTTCTAATTCAATCAAATAATCAGCCGAAACTGTACAGGTATAATATCCCGAACCGTAATATAAAATTTCCTCCACCTTAAGATTTTCAATTCGTGAATTTTTACATAAAAGAGTATCATCGTTATAATATCTATTAATAGCGTTATAGATATTTGTCCCCTCATATACATCGTAAAGAACTACATCGGGATTTTTATTATCCACAACGGTATAATACATATAATTGTATACAAAGCCTTTAAAAAATTCAAGTAACTCTTCTTGTTTATCACCGCTGTTAACGGTGGTATCTATATTAAAGTCAGAAGCATCAAAAGGCACCTCATAAACCTTACCGTCAGTATCAACAACCGAAATTTCTTCTATAAATTTTAAATCATTAATAGCATAAATGTCTTGTGTGACCATTGTGTGTGAAGACGAAGTAAAGTATCCAAAAGCGGTGTTTCTGCCTTGAAGATATTTTTTATTAATTTCCTTACCGTTTATCTTTAACGTACAGGTTGAATATGTAGCTATGTTATACTCTACAAGCGGATACATTTCAAAGCTTTCAACCGTATATGAATCAATACCAAAAGCGGCAGATTTTTTATTTTTAACAAACAAAATCTCACCTATTTTTTTGGTGCCTGATTCAAATATATATCTTTGCGAATTATTGTATTTTGATGACACTTGATAAAAACCGCAGTCATCTGAAGGTAAAAAATTATTTAAATATTTCTGCAAATTTGCTTTGTTTTTTAATTCTTTGGGAAGATTTGTACAGTGCTTTAAAAACAAGTCAGTATTTTTACCTTCATAAGCCGAAACGATTTCTTCGCAAAATTCGGCAGGTAGATTTTTGCTATAAACGTTAAGATAGCATCCCAAAACGGTTATAATTAACAGTAAAAGAAAACATACGCCAAAAATAATACTGTAAAGTTTTTTAGGATTATTTTCGGGCTTTTGCTGACGTTCAAGCACACGCTCAAAAACCGTTTTCTCGGCTTGTGCTTTTTCTTCCTTTTCTATTTTTTCAACTATATCATAAACAAAAAAACCGTCGTTATTATCATTTCTCTTATTAAAAAAATGGATACCTATCTTTATCACCTCGCAAGAATTACTATGAACTGATTTATTATATCAAATTTACGCAAATTAATCAACCGAAAGTGTAAGATTTTTAAAACACAGGTTATACTAAAATCGAAAGGAGTTTTTAAAAAATGATAGAACAAGACACAATAAAACTACTTCGTGAATGTGACGCAGGTATTAAAATGGGTGTTTCGTCTATTGACGATGTAATTGAATATGTTGCTGACGAACATTTTAAAGATTTACTATCAGGCTCAAAGGACCAACACATCAAGCTTAAAGACGAAATCGGTGAGCTTTTAGACCGATACCACGATGACGGAAAAGAGCCAAACCCGATGGCAAAAAGTATGTCGTATATAAAAACCAATGTAAAGTTAGCTCTTAACGAATCAGACGCCACTATTGCCGACCTTATGACTGAAGGCTACAATATGGGTATTAAATCCTTAAGTAAGTATCTTAACAAATACAAAGCCGCTGACGAAAAATCGAAGGATATTACTAAAAGGCTTATAAATATCGAAGAACGCTTGGTTAGAGATATTAGAGAGTATTTATAAAAGTAATTTTTAAAATGTTTTGCATATTTTTCACCCGTCCTACAGATAATATTTCTGAAAGGCGGGTGATTTTTGTGGATAACAATAAGAACAAGCAGAACCAAAACGACCAGAACAAAAACAATCAGAACAAGAACGACCAGAACAAAAAGGAACAGAATAAGAAGGATAATAACAATAATAACAACTATTAATCTGTTCTAAAAATAGTAAACCTGTCACACTTAAAATTTAAGTGTGACAGGTTTTTATTTTCAAAATTAATTTTATGCTTCAATAATATCAATGCTATTTATCTTGACATCTTCAAGGGGTTTATCGCTTGCACCTACTGCTACATTAGCAATAGCATCAACAACCTCCATACCCTCCATTACCTGACCGAAAACGCTATGGCGGAAATCAAGCCAAGGCGTACCGCCCATCTGTTCATAAGCATCGGTAATCTCGGTCGGGAAGCCCTGCTCGGCAGTCATACCACGCATTTGCTCTATCATATTTTGCGGAGCCTCGTTTGCCTGTACAATAAAGAACTGACTACCGTTAGTGTTAGGTCCCGAATTAGCCATTGATAAAGCACCGCGAAGATTGTGAAGCTCGGGTGAAAACTCATCCTCAAAGCTTCTGCCCCAAATAGACTCACCGCCTGTGCCTGTACCTCTGGGGTCACCGCCCTGAATCATAAAATCCTTAATTACACGGTGGAAAATAAGACCGTTATAATATCCGTTTTTAGCATGTGTAGTAAAGTTTTCAACCGTTTTTGGTGCTTCCTTTGGGAAAAGTTTAATTTTAATATCACCCATAGAAGTATGCATTACTGCAACGGTATCACCTGTAGTAATTTCCTTTAACTGTAAACATGACATATAAATCACCTCAATAAATTTCTTCTTAATAATATAACATTTTTAATTTTATTTTTCAACATAATAATTAAATATCGCCTCGGCAGATTTTCTGTTCATACCTTTAACTGACGATAGCTCATCTATACTTGCATTTTTTATAGCAGTCAGAGTTTTAAAATGCTTAAGTAGTGCCTTGCGTCTTGTATCGCCTATGCCCTCAATTTCTAACAGCTCACTTGCAAGCATCGATTTTGTTCTACGTTTTTTATGGTATGTTATAGCATAACGGTGCACCTCGTCTTGAATAGAGGTCACAAGCGTAAATGCCGCTCGGTTAGATTTTATAGCTATATCTCCCCCGCTAGACGCAATCGCACGTGTTCTATGCTTGGAATCCTTAACCATACCAAACAAAGATACTGAAATATTGTGCTTTTCGAGTACAGGTAACACAGCAGAAATCTGTCCCTCACCGCCGTCAAGCAATATGAGGTCGGGCAGTGTACTAAAGCTCTCGTCCTCGCCTTTTTTATATTCAAGGAAACGTCTATCTAAAACCTCTGCCATAGAACGATAATCGTCTTGACCGTAAAACGACTTAATTTTAAACAACCGATAGGCTTTTTTATAAGGTCTGCCGTCACGGAAAACCACCATTCCTGCAACGTTTTCGCTACCCGCCGTATTGGATATATCGTAGGCTTCAATATAGCGTGGTATTGAAGATAGTCCTAAAATTCTGCCAAGCTCATCAAGAGCATACATTTCCCTACCACCTGTGTCAGAAAGCTTTGAAATGCTCTCTGCCGCATTGTTACGGCACATTTTTACAATATCTAGCTGTTCGCCTATTTTGGGAATAATTATGCTCACCTTTTTACCTGCTTTTTCGGTAAGCCACCTTTCTATGATAGCATCGTTTTCGGTGTTTTCATCAAGCACTATTCTTTGGGGAATATCCTGCCTATCTCCATAATACTGTTGCAAAAATTGAGAATAAAGTTCTTTTTTATCGTTAATGCCGTCTATTATAAAATTCTGCTTATCTGAAAGCCGTTTATTTCTAAACACAAGCACGCTTATACTTGCCTTTTCACCCAGAAAAACAGATGCAAAAACATCCTGACTGTCATATGGAATAAGCACAACCTTTTGCTTTTCGCGAAGCTTATTTATAGCGTTTATGCGGTCGCGAAGCTTTGCCGCTTGTTCAAAATCAAGTCTTTCAGCTGCCCTATTCATCTGTTTTGTTAAAAGCTCGGTAAGCTTTTGACTGTTTCCTTTTTTAATAAAGCTTACTGCCTCGTCTACAGTAGCATTGTAGTCATCAAGCGAAATTTTGCATCTGCAAGGTGCATCACAAATACCTAAATGATAATTAAGACACGGCTTTGTCGGTTTATCAAAGCTACGGTTGCAGTCGGGCAGACGGAATATTTTACGAACCTCATCAACCGTTTGGTTTACAATATACCCCGAATTATAAGGTCCTATGTACTGTGCTTTCTGGTCTGTAGTTTTAGAAGATACTATTTTACGCCATTTATCGTTAGTAATTTTTATATAGTGATATCCCTTATCGTCCTTTAAAAGTATATTGTATTTGGGTTGGTTTTGTTTAATAAGTGAGTTTTCAAGAATTAAAGCTTCAAACTCGCTATCACAAAGGATATATTCAAAATCGTTTACATTTGACACCATTTGACGCACCTTTTCGGTGTGGTTGTTACCGCTACCGAAGTATTGTGTTACACGGTTTTTAAGTGACTTTGCTTTGCCGATATAGATAATCTTACCTGACTTATCCTTCATAATGTAAACGCCTGCAGTAAGAGGCAGTCGGTTTGCCTTTTTTTTGAGTTCTGCTATCTTGTCTGATGCATTAAAACTGTTCGTAAATATTCCCCCTTTCACTTGATTTTTATATACAAAAGTAATATAATAACTATGTATAAATTCAGTTTATTATTGGACGTGTATTATGAAGAAATTTTTATTATTACTTGTATTAACAGGTGTTATAATATGTCTCTGCTCTTGCAAAGAAAATAATACCGAAAAGCAAAATACCGCCTCTGATTTTAAGATTATTATGCCTAAGGACGACAGTGTTAACGGATATAAAACGGGAAATCCGTTAACCGAACAGAGCGACAATTATTATAAGCCTTCATCTAGTGACGGATATTTTATTAACACCTCTACCAAGAAGTTCCATTTATACGAATGTACATATGCAAAACGTGGCTCGGCAAACGGAAGTGACACAAATAAAAGCCGTGACCAATTATTAAACGAGGGTTACTCGCCCTGTAAAAAATGTAATCCGTAGCAATTATATTTTATATTATTATACTATTAAACCTTTAATTCGGCAAGACTTTAATTAATTATGGGGTTATACTATACATAAGCAATACTGCTGTTGCGGCAAGCACCGAAAATATATCTTCATTTTTTAAAATATTCACCTTGATTTCGCAAGGCTCTATTTGTCTGCCGTTTATATCTTCTATATTTCTTTGCAAGCTTAAAAGCATACTGTCTTCACTAACGCTTGATACGGTAAGGGTATTTTTACTTCCCCTGCCGCACGTAATTACAGGTGTGTTGTTTGCTTTAAAAAATTTAAGGGCATTAAGGTTATCCTCACTGCAAATGCCCACAACACCCTCAGGCAAATGTTGGCTTTTTAAATTATCGATGCTGTCTGTCACTATTATTATCCCCTTTTTTGTGGCTATATCGGACAGCTTATGGTGATTTACAACCGTAAAAGCACCCTCTTTATCAGATATCATATTATCTAGAACAACATCTGCACCTTTTCTGCTTAAAATTTCTGCGATTTGCCTATCAAGGTTGTTTTCTTTATCAGAAAGCATTATTACCATTTCAACAGTCTTATCCTTTCTAGTGACTTTTAAAGAACACAAGTAAGTATATTATTTTCAAACATAAATATTTTATTACAATAAATAGCGAGGTAAAAATGAAAACTGAACAGTACAAAATAAGCGGTATGTCGTGTGCGGCATGCTCCGCTTCGGTTGAGCGTGTAGTAAAACGACTTGACGGCGTTAGTGAATGCACTGTAAACCTTATTATCGGAATTATGACAGTAACCTTTGATGAAAAAAAGCTTTCATCAGAAGATTTTATAAGAGTGGTTGAAAAGGCAGGTTTTGGAATTAAACCTTATAGTGACGAAGCAATCACACAATCCGAAGCTTCAAAAAAAGATGTCCAAAAGAATACCGTGCCGTTTGACCTAATAGTTGCGGGGATTGCAGGTGTATTATTGCTTTATATCTCTATGGGACAGATGCTAATAAGCGGTCTTCCAATACCCAAAATTATAGATATAAATAAAAATCCGTATAATTTTGCAATTTCACAGTTGATACTGTGTCTGCCTGCACTTTATACCGGCAGGAAATTCTTTCGCGTAGGCTTCAAAACTCTTTTAAAGGGACATCCTAATATGGACACTTTAGTAGCTATAGGCTCTTTAGCGTCACTTGTTTTTAGTATTATAATGACCTTTTTAATATCCATAGACCAACACGCAGTGCATAATCTTTATTATGAATCTGCCGCAATAGTTATTGTTTTAGTAAGACTTGGTAAATATTTTGAAGAACGCAGTCGCATTAAAACCCGTGGGGCTATTACTGCTTTGATGGAGTTATCCCCCGACTATTCTATAGTTATAAAAAACGGCGAACATATTAAAATACCAACCAAAGATGTTAAGGTCGGCGAATTGTTGCTTGTAAAATCGGGAGAGAAAATTTCGCTTGATGGCATAGTCAAAGAGGGTTTTTCAAGTGTGGACGAGTCTATGCTGACGGGGGAAAGTATGCCTATAGAAAAAACTGTTGGCGATACGGTTACGGGCGGAAGCCTTAATTTAAACGGCATTTTGTGTGTTGAAGTAACTAGAACGGGTAGCGATACAACCCTTTCAAAAATAATTAAATTTGTAGAGGAAGCACAAAGCAAAAAGGCACCAATTTCAAAAACTGCAGACCGTGTTGCAGGAATTTTTGTGCCTCTAGTTATAATTATAGCCACACTTTCGGCTTTAATTTGGTTAATAACAAAAGGTGATATTGCCTTTGCACTTAAAATATTCACCAGCGTTTTAGTAGTTGCCTGTCCCTGTGCATTAGGTCTTGCAACACCTACCGCCATTATGGTTGGTACAGGTCTCGGTGCACAAAACGGTATTCTTATAAGAAACGGTGAGGCACTTGAAATTATAGGTAAAACGGCAGTATGTGTGTTTGATAAAACGGGTACGGTAACTAAGGGCAAGCCATCGGTTACTGATATAGTAACCGAAAACCGTCGAGAACTGCTAAAACTGACCGCTACACTGGAGTCGGTTTCTACCCACCCGTTAGCAGTAGCAGTTTGTGAATATGCCGCTATAGAAGGTGTTGAAATAACAGACACCCCCACCGAGTTTTCTAATATTTCGGGTAAGGGCATTATTGCTACTATTGACGGCAAAAAAGTCCTAGCGGGAAACACTAGATTAATGCAAGAAAACGAAATTGATATATCTTCATTTCTTTGTGATGCCGACCGTTTTTCAAGCGAGGGA
The DNA here is from genome assembly GCA_015065725.1 of Oscillospiraceae bacterium. Lineage (GTDB taxonomy): Bacteria > Bacillota > Clostridia > Oscillospirales > Acutalibacteraceae > UBA737. The sequence continues at coordinate 42,260 of SVPV01000007.1, read as the reverse complement.
AAATCTTTGATATTTGTGGCGGTAGATAAAAATCCGCTAGGTCTTATAGCAATAGCAGACGAGCTAAAAGCTACATCTATAGAGGCATTTAAAAAGCTTAAAAGCATGGGCATTAAAACAGTAATTCTTTCGGGTGATAACAACCGTTCAGCAAAGCATATAGCAGACAAGCTTTCTGCTGACGAGGTTTATTCTGAGGTTTTACCCTCAGAAAAAGCTGAAATTATATCTGAAATCAAGCACAAGCACGGCACAGTTATGATGGTAGGTGACGGTATAAACGATGCCCCTGCCCTATCCTCTGCCGACGTTGGCTGTGCTATAGGCAGTGGCAGTGACATAGCCATTGAAGCTGCCGATTTAGTGCTTATGAAAAGTGATGTTTTAGATGTAGCGGCGGCTATCAATTTAAGCCGTGTTACAGTTAAAAACATAAAGCAAAATCTGTTTTGGGCGTTTTGCTACAACACCGTTTGTATTCCTGTTGCGGCAGGATTACTTTACAGTTTAGGTATTCTTATGAGTCCTATGCTTGCAGGCTTTGCAATGTCCTTAAGCTCGGTTTGTGTAGTAAGTAATGCATTAAGGCTTAAACTCAAAAAAATAAAATAATTTTAAGGAGAAAGATTATGGAAACTAAAATTCTTGTGCCCGATATGCACTGTAAACATTGTGTCAACCGTATAAACAATGCACTTAATGCCGAAGGTGTTAACTTTTCGGTATCGCTAGATGATAAAACCGTTACAATAAACGGTTGCGAGCATTGCCTAAACAAAGCTAAACAAACTCTTGAAGATTTAGGCTTTACACCAGAGTTAGTATAGAAATCAAATATTCACAACAAACGCCTTTTTTCGTAAAATATATTACGAAAGAGGGTGTGTTATGGCAGTTAAAATTAATTATAAAAGGATTTTTTTAACATTCACTTGCTTTTTTCTGATTATTTGCATTTTGCTTTCAGCAGTTTTTTTAAAAATAAAACCGCTTGTTTTTACCTATGCTAAAAGCCATGCCGAAACCTTATTTTTAAATTCTGCAAACAAGGCTGTAGTTAATATTTTAAAGGCAAACGACATTTCCTATAACGATATTGCCACACTTTCAAAAACAGCCGAGGGCAACGTTACATCACTTGAAATTAACATTGAAAAAATCAATTTGCTTAAAAGTCTTATTTCAAACGAAATGTCAAATAATTTAAGTAACAATGAATACTATGATTTAAAAATACCGTTTGGCACTTTGCTTGGAAACGAGTACACTACGGGCTTTGGACCGCGTGTGACCTTTAAAATGCAGGCAACAGCTACGGCAATAGTAGATTTTAAAAGCAACTTTTACAGTGCAGGAATTAATCAGGTATTGCATCAAATAATTATAACAATAAAAATAAGAGGCAATATACTTATGCTTGGCTGTACCGACAGTTTTTCAGTAGAAACAACTGCAATAGCGGCACAAACCGTAATTGTAGGTATCACCCCCGACGCCTTTACAAATGTTATAGAGGGTGCAGGCGGTGGCTCAATAGTCGGGGATATTTTCGATTACGGACAATTAGAATCTGATTCAAACGGAGAGTAAAAATGAAACTACAAGAAGCTAAAAAACGAATAGACGAATTACGCGAGGTTATAATCTATCACAATAACAGATATTATAACGAAGATGCACCCGAAATAGCGGATTTTGAGTACGATGCACTTACGCGTGAACTCAAAGCTTTAGAGGCTGAATTCCCCGAGCTTATAACCGAAGATTCGCCCACGCAAAAGGTTGGCGGTGTGGCATTAAAGCTATTCTCCCCCGTTGTGCATAGCGTTAAAATGGAAAGTTTGCAGGACGTTTTTAGCTTTGAAGAGGTAAGGACCTTTGCACAGAAGCTTGATTTTAGCAAAACCACCCTTTCGGTTGAACCTAAAATAGACGGTCTGTCTGTTTCGCTTGAATATAAGAACGGCAAGTTTTTCCGTGGCTCTACAAGAGGTGACGGAAATGTTGGCGAGGACGTAACCGCCAACCTTTTAGAGATTTCATCTATACCTAAAAGTATAGATTTTTTAGGCGAGCTTGAGGTCAGAGGCGAGGTCTATATGCCACATTCAAGCTTTTTAAGGCTTGTAGAGCAACAAGAACTTATGGGTGAAGCACCCGCTAAAAATCCGCGAAATGCGGCGGCAGGCTCACTTCGTCAAAAGAATCAAAAAATCACCGCCGAACGCGGACTTGACATATTTATATTTAACATTCAAAGAATTACCGAAAAGGAATTTAGCACCCATATAGAAACCCTTGATTTTTTAAAGGATTTAGGTTTTCACGTGCTGCCATCTTATTTAAAATGCCACTCTGTAGATGAGGCTATAGCCGAAATTCAAAGAATCGGCAAAAGCCGAGGCGAGCTTCCCTTTGATATTGACGGTGCGGTTATTAAGGTTAACGAGCTTTATTTACGTGACGAGCTTGGTAGCACCGCAAAATATCCAAAATGGGCGGCGGCATATAAATATCCGCCCGAGGAAAAGGAAACGGTACTCGAAAGCATTGAAGTGCAGGTAGGCAGAACAGGTGCTTTAACACCAATAGCAAATTTTAAACCCATTCAGCTTGCAGGTACTACGGTCAGCCGTGCTACACTTCATAATGAGGATTTTATTCTGGAAAAAGGCATTGCCATAGGCGATACAATAGTGGTACGCAAGGCGGGCGACATTATACCCGAGGTTTTATTTGTAAGCCGTAAGGGCGGAGAAAATCCTGTATTTAAGATGCCTAAAGTATGTCCCTCTTGCGGAAGCACAGTATATCGCGAAAAGGGAGAAGCCGTAATACGCTGTACAAACGCCGAATGTCCCGCACAGCTACTTCGTCACCTAATACACTTTACTTCACGTGACGCTATGGATATTGAGGGATTGGGCCCCGCTGTACTTGAACAGCTTTTAAAAGAGGGATTAATAAATAATATAGTTGATATCTACAAACTTCGTACCGAGGATATTTTGGGTCTTGAGCGTATGGGCGAAAAATCGGCTGGCAACTATATATCCGCTATTGAAAAATCCAAGCAAAATGACCTTTCTAAGCTGATTTTCGCTTTAGGTATACGTCATATAGGCAGTAAGGCGGCAAAGCTTTTATCTGAGCATTTTTTAGATATTAACGCAATTCTTGAGGCTTCGGTAGAGGATTACCTTAAAATTGACGGCTTTGGTGAAATTTTAGCCGAATCAGCTGCAGAGTTTTTCTCATTACCCGAAACCAAGGCAACACTTAAAAACTTGGCAGATTTAGGCGTTAATATGAAAAGCTTAAAAGAGGTCAAGGACTCACGTTTTGCAGGGCTTACCTTTGTACTGACGGGTACACTACCCACCTACACCCGAAGTGCCGCCGCCGAAATTATTGAGAGCTTTGGCGGTAAAACCTCATCATCGGTTTCAAAGAAAACTTCTTTCGTTTTAGCAGGTGAGGAAGCGGGCAGCAAGCTCGATAAAGCAAATTCTCTAGGCGTTAAGGTTATAAACGAAGAAGAGTTTAAAGAAATGATAAAATAACGATTAAGTTAGGATATATAAATCTTTAAAAAATACTGCTACAATATAGTTGGGTGATTTGTATGAACATTAAGGAATTAAATTCAAAATTTCAAAACTGTAGCTGTAAGCTAGAGCATATATGCCCTATTGATTATGTTAATATAGGTGAAGATGCCACCAATAGTCTTACAGAATTATGCAAGCCATATAGTAACGTATTGCTAGTTTCCGACGAGAACACATATGAAGTCTGCGGCGAAAAGGTTTTTTCAATTTTAAATGACAAAATAGCAAAAAATCTTATATTAAAATCAAACGGCAAGGTAGTTATTCCTAATGAGGAAAGCATTGCCGCTATAGAAAATGCCATTACCGATAAAAACGATTTAATAATCGGTATCGGCTCAGGCGTTATAAACGATTTATGTAAATACGTAAGCTATTTTAACCATCTTCCCTATTACATTGTTGCTACCGCTCCCTCAATGGACGGCTATGCCTCGGTAGGTGCTGCGATGATTTTAAACGGAATGAAGGTCACAGTAAACGCCTGTCCGCCGAAAGCAATAATAGCCGATACAGAAGTTCTTAAAAACGCCCCTATTGATATGCTTAAAGCAGGTTACGGCGACATTATAGGTAAATATTCCTGCCTAAATGACTGGAAGTTAAGTGCATTAATTAACGATGAATACTTTTGTAAGTCTGTTTATGACTTAACGCTTGAGTGTGCAAAAAACGTAGCAACATTAGCCGACGGAATTCTAAACCGCGATGCTAAAACTGTTGGCGTACTTATGGAGGCACTTGTAATTGTAGGAATAATGATGAGCTATGTTGGCTCTTCAAGACCCGCGTCGGGCAGTGAACACCATATGTCGCACTTTTTTGAGATTACAGGAATTTTAGAAAATACTGAATATTTTGCACACGGAACCGACGTTATATATTCATCGGTTTGTACACAAAAATTAAGAGAAGAGCTTTTAAAGATAGACGAGTTAGAGGCTCCACACCAAATTACAAATGCAGAATATCAAGAAAAAATCAAAGAAATTTATCACGGTGTAGCCGACGAAGTAATAGCACTTCAAGACAAAATGGGTTGGTATAAGACAAGCAAATTCGATACATATAAGAAAAACTGGAATAAAATTAAAGAAATTTTAGCCGAAGCACCCTCTAGTTTAGAAATGCAGAGTTATGTCGAAAAAATCGGACTTAATATGGATGATTTTAAAAATCTTTACGGCGACAAGAAAATACAAAATGCAATTTGGTTTGCAAAGGATTTAAAGGACAGATACTCTGTACTATGGCTATACTTTGATTTGATGTATAAATAAAATATATTTACATAACGACAAAAAGACCGCTCTTTAAAGAGCGGTCTTTCAGTTTTAATTAAATTAACCTCTTAAAGCTATTACATTTGCTACAATAGCAAGTACAAAGAAAGCAATTGCAACATACTTTGTTAATCTAGCAACCATTGCATCGAATGTGCGAGCCTTGTTTTTAGAAAGGAATGTATCAGCAGCACCGGATATAACACCGTTAACACCTGCACGGCGACCCTGCTGTAAAAGAACTGCAGCGATAATAACCAAAGAAACTAAAATAACAAGTATTCCAAGTATAATTTCAATAGCACTCATAATAAATATACCTCCATAAATTTAAGCACAATATACTATACCACATAAAAAGATTTTTTGCAAGTGTTTTTTTAAGCCATTTAAACTGTCAGATGAATTCTTTACTTTGAGCAATTACATCCGCCAAAAAGCTTGTCTATATCAAGACGTTTTTCTGGCTCTGATTTAATAAATCCGAGCTTTAAAAAAAGCTCTTTTGGGGCAGAGTCCGAATAAAAAGCATCCATTATACTACGCTCTGCCGCAACGTGAAGTGCCGAGCGGAGAATTCCGTCTGCTAACATAATATCACTGTCGGGGAAAACCTTATGTACAACTATTTTACGGTCTGATTCTTCGTACAAATCATAAAGGCAGCAACCTAAAACCTCATCATCACACAAGGCTATTACTGCACAGGAATTTTCTAAAAATTCAAGGTCGTTTTCAAGGAATAATTCTTTTATTCTCTGCTTGTCCTTTTCGGGAGATACAGTAATCATTATCTTCCCTCCTTGGTACTTGAAATATTAGTAAGACGTTGCATTTCACGCTCGTTTAGGTGACGCCAATCGCCTTTTTTAAGCATACCCATTTTAACGCCTGCTATTTCGGTACGTTTAAGGCGTAACACATCGAGCGACACCGCCTCACACATTTTTCTAATCTGACGGTTTCTACCCTCGTGTATTATAAAATTAAGCACCGTTCTATCGGTTTTACGTTCTATTACAAAAACATCGCAAGGCAGGGTTTTTCTTCCCTCTATCTCAATACCGTTTGCAAGCTTTAATAATTTTTCATCATCAACCTCACCTGCAACCGTAACTCTATAGGTTTTATTAACGTGCTTTGACGGGTGTGTAAGCTCGTTCGCAAAATTACCGTCATTGGTCATAAATAAAAGTCCCTCAGAATCGCGGTCAAGTCTTCCTACAGGAAATAGCTTTACACCTACATTCTTAACTAGGTCGGCAACGTTTTTACGGTCAAACTCATCACTCATAGTAGTAACATAGCCACGCGGTTTATGTAACATAATGTAAACCTTTTCGGTATTAGCTACAACAAGCTTGCCGCGAACAGTCACCTTATCTCTTTTAGGGTCTACCTTTGAGCCTATTTCGGCTATATGACCGTTAACCTTTACCTTGCCTGCAAGTATTAAATCCTCTGCCTTTCGGCGAGATGCAACACCGCTTTCTGATAAAAATTTTTGTAAACGAATTTTAGTGGTCATTATTTTTCTCCGTCCTAAATCCGCTATATTGCGGATAATATATCTAAAAAAATATTTTTAAATTTTTCTTTTTTACTGTTTTTAATTAAAGGCACCGCTTTATCGGCCTTAATATCAACCTTTTTTAAAAGCACACCGTCCGAATAAATGCACAGCGTCCCGACATTTTGCCCAGCCTTTATGGGTGCATATAAAAAGTCCTCACTCAAAAGCGTTGTTTCAAGCTGCTTTTCGCCAACAGTGTTTACCGTAACGGCGGGTATTTTTGCCGTTACACTATTTTGTTCCCCGCCTACTACCGAAAGCGTTATACTCTCGGTTTCGGGTAATACATCTTGACTTTTAATCTGTGAAAATCCATAATCCAAAAGCACCTTATGGTCCTGCCAATCATTAGAATCATGAAGCGTTACAGCTATTATACGTTTGCCGTCACGCTCTGCGGCAGTTACAAGGCATCTACCCGATTTTTTGGTAAACCCCGTTTTAACACCTATTAAACCCTCATAAGAACCTAGTAGCTTATTATGATTTGTAAGGGTGCGTCTATAGGGTGGATTACCATAATAAAGCACCGCACTTTTAGCCGATGCCGCCGCCAAAAAATCCGAGTTTTCAAGTGCCTTTGCGGCAAGTAAAGCAAGCTCATAAGCTGTGGTATAATGCCCCTCAGCATCAAGCCCTGAAGGTGTTACAAAATGGGTATTATTAAGCCCTAGCTCTAAAGCTTTTTTGTTCATAAGCTCTATGAAGCCTTCAACCGAGCCACCAACCACATGTGCGGTAGCATTTGCCGCATCGTTACCGGACGGCAGCATCATACCGTACAAAAGTCCCCGCAAGGTTACAATGTCGTCGGGCAGAAGTCCCATAGACGAGCCCTCTACCGTAACCATTTCACGCGTCACCTTAATTTCGCGGTCTAAATTACCGTATTCGCAAAGCAGTAGTGCTGACATTATTTTAGTAGTGCTTGCCATCGGCAGACGCTCTTCACAGTTTTTTGAATAGATTATCTCACCCGTATCAGCGTATATTACCGCCGCAGCTACAGCCGACGACGATACCGCCGACACCTTAACGCAACCACCCACATTAAGACATAAAAAGGTAGTTAACGAAAGCAAAAAAACAAACAGCCTTTTCAAATACATCACCGATAAATGCTATGTTTTATCGGTGCTTTTTATGCTTATTCTTCGATTTTTGCCTTGTCTTCTTTTTTAAATAGTTCCTTTATTTTATCAAGCAATTCGGGTGCCATAGTAAGTGCCTTATCAACGGTTGATAGGTCATTATAAATCGGCATCATTTTAACAGACTGACCTGTAACCGAAATAAATGCTACAGGCGTAATGGTGACGCCAGCACCACCGCCGCCGCCAAAAAGTCCTGTACCCGACTTACTTGGGAAATCACTACCACCTGTAGCCAAGCCAAAAGCCACCTTTGATACAGGAAGAAGAGTAGTATCACCCAGCACAATGGGTGTACCAATAATAGTATCGGCATCAACCATAGCGTGAAGCTTGTCCATTGTGGTGTCCATAATTCCCTTGATATTGTTTTCAGACATTTAAAACACATCCCTTGTAAAGTTGTTTTTCTATTTGTTTAAATTTTTATTATCTAAATCTGTTTTGACAGTTTTATAAACATTGTAAAATTCCCACAGACAGCCGAGAGCTAAAACTAGAATTACACTTATTGAAGCTTTTATATCTGTGGATATAGAAAATTTTGCGTCTTTATTATCAAAATCGGCATATATATCGATTTTTTTTGCCTTGAAATTTAGATTTGTATCAATAAAAGTTATTGCAGGATAAATTAAAGAACATACCGCACCGTATGTTATTGCAGTATTTGCCGCGTCGCTGCCAACCACCGAAAGTGACATTAAAAAATTGCGGATTTTAAGTTTTTTTACAAACCACTTAAATTTTCTCACAACAGTTTTAAGTAGATTTACAAAAATATCTATCGTATATTTTAATCCCTTTTGTTGATATATTTTTTTTACTGTATTTTCTTTCTTATCGGAAGATTTTTCGGTTTGTTTTTTATCGGTATTTTCTTTTTTAGGTTGCTCGGTTGAATAAAGTGTTATACCAAAAACCGAAACTAAAAGAGAAAACCTTTCGTTATAGCCGATATGCACCGTTATCCTTACAAGACCTATAAGAATAAGCAACAGCAAAATAACACCTATAACAATTAATGCCGTCAAAAAACCACCTCTACCCTTTTAAAGTTTTTGAAGATTTTTATTCGCTATCTCCCGCATTATGCTCGTCCTCATCAACAATAGCAAGCTGTTCGCCAACCTCGTCTACTTCGGGACGATTATTGTCTATAGGCGGAAGCTCATTTAAATCCGAAAGTGAGAAACAACGTAAAAAGTTTTTAGTAGTACCATATAAAAGCGGTCTGCCAGGAAGCTCTAGTCTTCCGCGTTCCTCAACAAGTCCTTTTTCGATAAGTGTGGATACTACTCCCGAACAATCAACTCCTCTGACCTGCTCAATAAACGCCTTGGTTACAGGCTGATTATAAGAAATAACAGCTAAAACTTCGAGTGCTGCAGGAGATAGTGGAGTACGTCTTCTCATATCAAAGGCCTTTTTAATATATTCGGCATATTGTTTTTTTGTGGTTAGCTGATAGGTGTTTTCAAGTCTTACAATCTCTATTCCCCTACCGTCTTCATTATAGCCATCTTGAAGCTTGTCTATTAAATTTTCTACCTTTTCAGAGGATATTTCAAACACCTGTGAAAGCCTATCTATGCTTATCGGCTCTCCTGCGGCAAAAAGCACCGCCTCAACAGCAGAAATCAGTTCTTTAGTTTTCATTGTTTTTCCTTCCCTTTATAAGTTTAATACTAGCGTCCTGTCCGTCACCAGAAATTTCTACACGGCTTGCCTTACAAAGCTCAAGCACCGCCAAAAAGGTTGCTACAAGCTCAGAACGGCTTTTGGCGGTTTTATACAGATTTGAAAGCTTACTGCTACCGCCCTTTAAAAGATTACGCATAACAAACACAATCTTTGTGGACACCGCAACTATTTTTTTTGCTACAATTTTGGTGAAAGGGGTTACAGGCGGTGGCAGTTTTCTCTGTCCTCTGCCAACGGCCGCTAAATAGGCTAAATAAAGAGTATCACTTGTATGAATCAAATCATAGGTTTGGTTGAGTTCAGGCATAGACGGCTGCCTTACAAATCGGTTAAAGCCGTCTGTCATTGTTCCAAGTTTTTCGGCAATAGATTTACAAACCTGATATTCAATAAGCTCACCTGTAAGCTCCTCTTTTAAACGCTCAACCTCTTCATGCTTTGGTAAAAGGCTGGCGGTTTTAATATAAATAAGTCTCGCCGCCATCTCAAGAAACTCACTTGCAATTTCAAGATTAGCTTCTCTAAAAGCCTCCATCTGCTCAAGATACTGTTCTACAAGCACAGTTAGCTGTATATCATAAATATTGAGTTTATTTCTTGCTATAAGCTGTAAAAGCAAATCAAGCGGTCCTTCAAAGCTTTCAAGCTTATAGGACAGTACATTTTTTTCCATATCCTACCCCTAAAATTAAAAAATCAAAACAAACGGCAGATTTGCCGCAAACTGAAGTGCAGAACGTATTGCATTTGAGAGAAATCCAAGCGGTACATCAAGCACACCTATCCAAAGAAGTGCAAGTATTATTATAGAAAAATATCTTTCATAACGCATAAGTGAGTAATAATATTTATTCGGTAAAAAAGCCGACAACAACCGCGAGCCGTCAAGCGGCGGAATAGGTATTAAATTAAACACCGCAAGATAAATATTGATAGTTGCAATATAATTAAAAAACATATAGATATATATCAATATTTCTGTATTTATAGGTATCACCTGACACACATTAGCAAGCACTAAAGAAACGAATGCCAATACAATATTAGCTAACGGGCCTGCAAACGCGGTGATTGCCATACCAACCTTTGCGTTTTTAAAATTGCGTGCATTTACCTGTACGGGTTTTGCCCACCCAAAGCCGAAAAGCAAAATACACATAGCACCGATATAATCGATATGAGCAAAAGGATTAAGGGTTAATCTGCCTTGATATCTAGGTGTATAGTCCCCGAGCTTTGTTGCAGCATAACCATGTGCAAACTCGTGTATAGGCAATGTTAAAAATATTACCGCCAAGCTTGACAGTAAATAAACTATTACCGATACAAATGAAAAATTGCCGCTTAAAACTGTAGATAACAAGCAATACCACTCCATAATATAATTTATCAGTATATATTATACTATATTTACCTTTAGATTACAAGTAAAAATGCTGACAGCAGACTGTCAGCTTTTGATATAAAACAAAAACGGCGGTCAAAACTGACCGCCAAACAATATTTTTATTCACCTTTGTATTTTCTGCGAGTCGCCATACCGCCTCTAATATGCCGCTCTTGCTTGTTTTTTTGAAGCACCGCTTGAACCTCACGGTACATTTGAGGATTTTCCCTCATAAGCCTTTCTGTCACGTCTTTATGTACGGTAGATTTACTTATTTTAAAAATCTTTGCCGCTGCACGTACGGTAGCACCGGTATCTATTATATATTCTCCAAGCATTATTGCCCTATCTTCGCAAAAATTTCTCATACTTTAACCACCTTAAAAGGACTTGGTTAATTATATGAAAATAATTTGTTAAATATACCTTTCATGTGGACTGATGCTGCCGTAATAAAAACCTTCAAGTGCTTCGTGTGTGTTATTTTACAAAAAAGCCTGCTTTTTACATGAAGACAAGAAACTGATAATCGGCTTAGCCAAACTTTTTAAGTTTAGCATAATTTTCATTTCAATGCCTTGTTGCGACAAACCAAGCGTATTATTCATAGTCTACAACATCTACCCAAGAAAGTAAAAATTCACGTTCTTTTTCGTTGCCCTTAACAGACTGAGAAGCGGCAACAATTGGCATCCACTTTTGAACATACTGTCTTACCGTATTGCTTTTTTTGCAGAACATATCTAAATATGCTTTTGCACCATCAATATCATTGTTAAGACAGAATAAAAGATAGGTTCTAGCCGCATCAGCAGAAGCATTACCCTGTGTTGCATGTGACCAATCAAGGATAAAGGGAGTACCATCTTCGGAGATGATAATATTACTGGGGTTAAAGTCGCCGTGGCAAACCTTGTTGTGCTTTGGCATGCCCTCAAGACGTGTATGAAGATCGTAACGGGTTGTAGCGTCAAGACTCGACTCGCTGATTTTACGATTCATTTTATCCTTAAGTTTGTTAAGGAGAGGGCATTCCTTAGAGTGAACAGAAAGCTGTAAATCAACAAGCATTTCTAGGTATTCATCCTTTTTCTCCGCATCTTCTTCCATAAGCTGAGCTAAGGTTTTACCGCTTATATACTCAGATACAATAGCCCACTTGCCATCAATAGTAGTAACCTCTAAAATTTTGGGGATATTAAGGCCTGTTTCTTCGATTCTTGCTTGATTTAATGCCTCATTAAGAACGTCGGCCTTGGAAAAGTCTTTATTAAAAACTTTAATACACTTATTACCGTCGCGGTAGATTGTTTTATTTTTTCTTACTGCAATTATTTTATCAAGTTTCACAATATTTTCTCCCTTCGATTACTTATTGCAAATTAAGCTTTTGCAGTGGGCATAGCTTTTTCTACAAAATGCTTGCCATAGTAAGCGTTTAAGTACATCTGCTTGATTTCGCTCATAAGAGGATAACGGGGGTTTGCACCTGTACACTGGTCGTCAAATGCCTGCTCTACCATATCATCAAGACGGTCAAGGAAGTCTTTCTCGTCAATACCGTAATCCTTAATGGTATCCTTGATTCCAACGCGAGCTTTAAGGTCATTGATAGCTTTAATTAGATTTTCAAGTTTCTCTTCGTCAGTATTACCACCAAGACATAAATAATCAGCAATTTCTGCATAGCGTGCAAGGGTGTGTGGGTGGTCGTACTGTGAGAAGGTACCCATCTTTGCGGGAGCCTCTGCGGCGTTAAAGCGTAAAACTTCTTCAATCATAAGTGCATTAGCAACGCCGTGAGGTAGGTGGTGGAAAGCACCAAGCTTGTGTGCCATAGAGTGACATACGCCAAGGAAAGCATTTGCAAATGCCATACCTGCCATTGTAGCGGCGTTAGCCATCTTCTCTCTAGCTTCAACATCAATTTGACCGTTGTCATAAGCACGTGGCAAATACTTAAAAATGTTCTTAAGAGCCTGTAATGCGAGACCGTCGGTATAGTCGGTTGCAAGCATTGCAGCGTAAGCTTCAACAGCGTGGGTTACAGCATCAATACCCGAAGCAGCGGTGAGGCCTTTTGGAGCACTCATGTGGAAATCGGTATCAATGATTGCCATATTGGGAAGCAGCTCGTAGTCTGCAAGAGGATATTTAACACCTGTTTGCTCATCGGTAATAACGGCAAAAGGTGTAACCTCAGAACCTGTACCTGCAGAGGTCGGGATAGCAATAAAGTATGCCTTTTCGCCCATTTTGGGGAATGTATATACACGCTTACGGATATCAATAAATCTCATTGCCATATCCATAAAGTCTGCTTCCGGATGCTCATAAAGTACCCACATAATCTTTGCAGCGTCCATTGCAGAACCGCCACCCAAAGCGATTATTGTATCGGGCTTAAATGCCGCCATTTGAGCAGCACCGTTTTTGGCATTCTTAAGGGTCGGGTCAGGTTGAACATCAAAGAAGGTGGTGTGTACAATACCCATTTCGTCAAGCTTATCGGTAATAGGCTTGGTATAGCCGTTCTCATAAAGGAATGTGTCTGTTACAATAAAGGCTCTCTTTTTGCCAAGTACATTTTTAAGTTCGTCTAAAGCTACAGGTAAGCAGCCTTTCTTGATATATACCTTTTCGGGTGCTCTGAACCAAAGCATATTTTCCCTTCTTTCTGCTACTGTTTTAATATTTAAGAGGTGTTTAACACCAACGTTCTCAGAAACCGAGTTTCCACCCCAAGAACCGCAACCAAGGGTTAAAGAGGGAGCCAATTTAAAGTTGTATAGGTCGCCGATACCGCCATGAGCAGACGGAGTATTTACAAGAATACGGCAGGTCTTCATACGAGCTGCAAAAGCATTAAGCTTCTCGGTTTCGGTTAATTCATTAAGATATACAGAGGAAGTATGTCCGTAACCGCCGTCAGCAACTAGGCGGTCTGCTTTATCAAGAGCCTCTGCAAAATTCTTCGCCTTATACATAGCAAGTACGGGAGAGAGCTTTTCATGAGCGAATTCTTCAGACAATTCAACGCTTTCAACCTCACCCATAAGGATTTTTGTACCCTCGGGTACACTAACGCCTGCAAGCTCTGCAATTCTTGCGGCAGACTGACCAACAATTTTAGCATTTAATGCACCGTTTATTAAAATGGTCTTTCTAACCTTTTCAATTTCGTCAGGCTTTAAGAAATAACAGCCGCGGGTTGCAAATTCTTCCTTTACAGCATCGTAAACACTTTCAATCGCTATAACCGACTGTTCAGAAGCACAAATCATACCGTTATCAAAGGTTTTTGAATGTATAATAGAATTAACGGCAAGTAAAATATCAGCCGTGTCATCAATAATAGCAGGAGTATTACCGGCACCAACACCCAGTGCAGGTTTACCGCTGGAATATGCAGCCTTAACCATTCCAGGACCACCTGTTGCAAGAATAATATCTGCTTCTTTCATAACAGTATTGGTCATTTCAAGGCTTGGTACATCTATCCAATCGATAATTCCTTCGGGTGCACCTGCAGCAACAGCAGCTTCAAGCACCAACTTCGCAGCAGCAATGGTACTGTTCTTAGCTCTAGGATGAGGACTTATGATGATAGCATTACGAGTCTTAAGAGCGAGCAAGCACTTGAATATTGCGGTAGAGGTAGGGTTGGTAGTAGGAATAACTGCTGCAATAACACCGATAGGCTCTGCAATTTTCTTTATACCGAACGCCTTATCTTCTTCGATAACACCGCAAGTTTTGGTGTTTTTGTAAGCATTATAAATATATTCGGAAGCATAGTTATTCTTAATAACCTTGTCTTCAACAATACCCATTCCCGTTTCTTCAACAGCTAATTTTGCGAGCGGAATTCTCGCCTTGTTAGCGGCAGATGCAGCAGCTAAAAATATTTTGTCAACTTGGTTCTGTGTGTAGGTTGCAAACACCTTCTGTACCTCTTTGATGCGTGCAATAGCTTCTTCCAGCTTTTCCACGCTGTCTACGATTAAATGATTTTTGGTGTCCATTTTATATCCTCCTAATTCAAATTACATAATTGGTTGTTAAGGTGTGCAAGGAAACTTGTTCGGTGGTAGTTGTTTTAAAAAATCAAGATATCTCGGAAATCTACCCGGATTTGCTATTGCTACAGAAGATTTTTCCATCGCACTGCCTCATTTATCTCAAGTTTGTTATTATTTTAACAACTTTTTTGATACTTGCAAATTCTTAAAATGGATAATCGGTATTATCAATATTGATAACCCCTATATAGATTGCAAAAAACAAAGCCCAATCTCAATTAAGAGATTGGGATTAAAAATATGAATTTATAGGTATTTTCTCTTGGATTCACATAGCTCGGTGATAAACTGTCGGTCCAAATTTGATAGCTTATACCCATTTTTATAAATCAAAACATCCTTATATATTTTTTTGTTGTCGGCACATTTTCTTTGCACCAAGTTGTAACGTTCAAGTAACCTATTCGGTACAGGAGATACCCACATAAATGTTTCAGGGTTTAATGATAAAAGGTCAAATTGGCTTGCACGCTCAAAAATAAAAATTCTGCGGTCAATATTATCCGGTAATTCCTCTTTTACCACTTTAGAAAGCGGCATAGACGGTACATATGGGTCAGCGTGAGCAATTTCAATATAATCCGCCAAATCATTAAAAGTGATTTCTTGCCTTTGTGCCAACGGACTATCTATGCTCATAATGAGTGAATATGTAAATTCGGTAACCAACTCATATTGAATGCCTTTTTCATCAAGCATAGCTTTGAAATATTTGTCGTAGTTCTCAGCATAGCGGATAATGCCAAGCTTATAATCATTATTTAACATGTTATGAATGGTGCGTTGTGAATTGGTTTCCTTATAAAACACTTCAGCGGCATCCTTTGAGAGAACTTTTGAAAACTTTGCAAAGGCTTCTGAAATATAACAGGCACGTGGAACAGAAATGGAAAACTTCTGTTTTTTAGGTGTTCCTGCTTTATAAAACTTTTCAACCTCGTCTATCTGACCGAGAATTTCTTTTGCAAAGTTAATAAATTCCTCACCTTCGGGTGTCAACTTCATACCGTTTTGTGTACGGTCAAATATCGTAATGCCAAGGTCAGCTTCAAGCTCTTTGATAGAGCGACTGATATTAGGTGCTGCAATTAAAAGCACCTCGGATGCTTTACTAAGCGTTCCTGCTTTTGCAACCTCCAGTGCGTGTTTCATATGTAGAAGGTTCAACAATCCTCACCGCCATTTTTACACTGTTTTTTGTATTATAACATTTTTTACAATCAAAATCAATCCGTTTTATAAGGTTTAAATCCACATTTAAAAAATATAACTATCGGAAGAATATCAACAAACCGAAAGCAATATTTATGTTTTTGCCGATAACAGAAATTTTATTTTTAAAGTTATACCTTAGTGTGACAGGGCTTGAACCTGCCACACTATTTATAATATATCTCTCGTAATGCAAAAATAGCACGGCTTATCGCCGTGCTATAAAGTATGTGCTTTTGCGGTGTTTTCGCTACCAAACACCGCTCTTGAAGCTATATCATCTCTAATACAATCAACGCCTAATATCCTGTTTAATTGTATGAGAAATTTTATAAAATTATGTTTTTAGTTTGTTATCCTTTTCGCCAAACCATTTTATCAACAACACCTGTATAGCTTTGAATAAGCTTTACAACCTTTGTTGAAACATTTTCTTCTATATAATCAGGTACAGGAATACCGTAATCTCCTTCAAGATTTGCTGTAACTGCAGTATCAACCGCTTGTAGCAATGATTTTTCATCAATTCCCGCCAGCACAAAGCAAGCCTTGTCAAGTGCCTCAGGACGTTCGGTAGAAGTTCTTATACATACCGCTGGGAAAGGATGTCCTATACTAGTAAAGAAACTACTTTCTTCAGGTAATGTACCGCTATCGGAAACCACTGCAAACGCATTCATTTGAAGGCAATTATAATCGTGGAAACCAAGTGGCTCGTGCTGAATAACACGCTTGTCAAGTACAAAGCCACTTGCCTCCAAACGCTTCTTAGAACGCGGATGACAAGAATACAGTATCGGCATATCGTATTTTTCAGCCATTTTATTTATAGCAGAAAACAGCGAAAGGAAGTTCTTTTCGGTATCAATATTCTCCTCTCTGTGAGCTGAAAGCAGAATATATTTACCTTTTTCAAGACCGAGTTTTTTGTGAATATCAGATTTTTTGATATCCTCTAAATTGTTTCGTAAAACCTCTGCCATTGGTGAGCCTGTTACATAAACACGCTCTTTAGGCAATCCACACTCGTGAAGATATTTTCTTGCGTGTTCACTATAAGCCAAATTAACATCAGAAATAATATCAACTATTCGACGGTTGGTTTCTTCAGGCAAACATTCATCCTTGCAACGGTTACCAGCTTCCATATGAAAAATCGGAATATGCAAACGCTTTGCGGAAATCGCCGAAAGGCAAGAATTTGTGTCACCCAAAATAAGCAATGCATCGGGTTTAATCTGTGACATTAATTTATATGAACAGTTGATAATATTGCCAACTGTTGCACCTAAATCATCACCTACAGCGTCCATATAAACCTCGGGGTCGGCAAGCTTTAAATCTTTAAAGAACACACCGTTAAGGTTATAATCGTAATTTTGGCCTGTATGTGCTAAAATACAATCAAAATATTTACGGCATTTGTTTATAACTGCTGCAAGTCTTATAATTTCAGGACGTGTACCTACAATTATAAGCAATTTTAATTTTCCATTGTCTTGAAATTTTACACCAGAATAATCTGTTCTGATTTCCATAACTACACTTCCTCAAAAAATGTATCGGGTTTATTTGGGTCAAAGCTTTCATTTGCCCACATAACTGTAACCAAATTTTCAGTATCACTTAAATTTAATATATTGTGAGTATAGCCGGGCAACATATGCACTGCCTCTTGTTTTTCACCCGAAACCTCAAACCTCAATACTTCGTCAGTACCGATTTTGCGTTGCTCAATAAGACCTTTTCCCGATACCACAATAAAAAACTCCCACTTTGTATTGTGCCAATGCTGACCTTTCATAATACCGGGTTTAGAAATATTAACGCTGAATTGTCCACATTTTTCGGTCTTTAACAGTTCAGTAAAGCTTCCGCGGTTGTCAACATTCATCTTTAAAGGGAAACTGGCTTTTTCCTTTGGTAAATACGAAAGATATGTTGAATACAACTTTTTCTCAAAACTGCCAAGCGGTATTTCGGGCATAACAAGTGTTTGTGGCTGTTCTTTGAAACTGTAAATCAGGTCAACAATTTCACCAAGGGTTATTTTATGTTCAACAGGAATTTTACAAAAATCACCCTCACGGTTTTCCTCACCTTTAATAGCTCTAATTAACTCGGCAACAACATCGTCAATGTAAACCAAAGTCATATTAACCGTAGGGTCATTAACCTGAATAGGCAAATCATTTGCAATATTATTACAAAACGTAGCAACTGCACTGTTGTAATTCGGTCTGCACCACTTACCAAAAACGTTAGGCAAACGGTAAACTAAAACCCTTGCACCTGTTTCTTTTGAATATGAAAAGAGTAAATCCTCGCCTGCTTTTTTAGAAATTCCATAAGGATTATCAAGTTCAGCTTGAACAGACGATGAAATCATAATAGGACATTTGTTATTGTGCTTTTTAAGTGTATCAAGCAATTTAGATGTAAAGCCAAAATTGCCTTCCATAAACTCCGACTGTTCTTTTGGACGGTTTACACCCGCAAGGTGAAATATAAAATCACAGTCGCGGCAATATGTGTCAAGTAAAGAAATATCGGTATCTATATCATATTCCAAAACCGTAATATCTGTATCAATACCAAAAGACTTATCCTTGCCACTTGCAATATTGTAAAGGGTAGCACATAAATTTTTTCCGACAAATCCCTTTGCACCTGTTATAAGTATTTTCATCTTCTACTCCTCAAAATTGAAATCAAGGCCGACAAAATTTAAAGCCTTTTGGTAATTGTCTATTTTTTCAACCGACATTATTTTTAAATCTTCTTGGTTTTTCTTGATTTTTTGGTGCTTAAAAAGCAAAACATTAAACCATCTGACAACCCACATGACAGGTAAAAGTATCTTAGCTTTTTCAAGGAAGGGATACTTTTGACACATCGATTTATACGGTAAAAACATCAGTTGAATAATTTTTTTTGTGCGTACCTTTTTAGTAGTTCCTGTTTGTTTCGATACTTTTAGTGCTTCAGACAAAAGATGTGCCTCATGTGTACCATAAACACCGCTATTAAAAATAATTCCGGTTATAAACTCAGTTGTATTGTCAGGTGCCACATCTTTAAACCACACATCAAGTGTACGCATGGTGTTCTCATAAAAAACATCAAGTTGTAATTTTTTTAGTTCTTTTAAAACATATTCATTATTAAGTTCTTTTACACTGTTACGGTAAACCCATAAATCAACTATATGCTTTATACCAATTCCCGCATCTCTGTAATGTTTCGCATAATGGGTAAAAAGATAAATCATTTCATCCTCTATAGACATAGCATATCTTGTAGAGTCATCTGAAACAGGTTTGCCTAACCGCCAACCATCACCAAAATAAGCATAATAATCCTTATTATACGATGGTATAAGCCTCTTATGTAATTCTATGGTGACCTTACCCTTTTTCCAAATAAGCTCATGGTCACTTTCAATCGCTTCAGCATATCCTAGTTTTTCCATAATGGGCTTGATGATATTGTACTGTTCAGTGCGTATTAGAATATCTGCATCACTCATTACCCGCATTTCAGGTTTAGCATACAACGCTTTTAAAACAGTGCCTTTAAGCGGCATATATTCTATTTTACCCACATCAAATTGTTGGAAAATTTCTTTAAGCTCGTGCATTTGCTGTGCACTTATAGATATAAATCCGCAGGTTTCCAGAAACAATTTCTGCATTTCAGGAAGATCATTTGAAAGTCCGCAGTTCAGTGCACCGTAATATACAATCGCTTGTATTTGGTGCTTTTTTGCGATCTTAACTATTATATCTATATCTAAATCAGCAGCAAACTGATATTTTTCACCTGTTAAAGCACTTTTTATGAGCTTTATAACATTTTTTTGCAAATCGTTCATTTATTATTTACTTTCCTTCCGAACAGCAACCTCATCACGAATATACTGTAAAGTAAGAAGTTTCTCTTTTACCTGTTCCACATTAAGTAAATCTGTATTATTAGAATTAAATTCAGTAAGCGGATTGCGCTCTACATCGCCATCCTTAAAATATTTGTCATAGTTAAGGTCACGCTTGTCACAAGGAACGCGATAAAAGTCGCCCATATCAATAGCTCCGCTACATTCCTCATTTGTGAGTAAGGTCTCATACATTTTTTCGCCGTGACGAATACCAATAATCTTTATGCTATCTTTACTGTCAAAAAGTTCTTTAACGGCTTGGGCAAGCACTCCGATAGTACAAGCCGGTGCCTTTTGTACTAAAATATCACCGCTAACACCGTTTTCGAATGCGAACAACACAAGATCAACAGCCTCATCCAGACTCATAATAAAACGAGTCATAGATGGTTCGGTAATAGTTATCGGGTTTCCAGCCTTAATCTGCTCTATCCAAAGTGGGATAACTGAACCTCTTGAGCACATAACGTTACCATACCTTGTACAACAAATCTTTGTTTTATCGGGATCTACCGTACGTGATTTTGCAACAATGACTTTTTCCATCATTGCCTTACTTGTTCCCATAGCATTTACTGGGTATGCCGCCTTATCAGTCGAAAGACAAATAACAGACTTAACCCCCGCATCAATAGCCGCGGTTAAAACATTATCGGTTCCGATAACATTGGTCTTAACTGCTTCAAGAGGGAAAAATTCGCAAGACGGAACTTGTTTTAGAGCTGCCGCGTGAAAAATATAATCCACCCCATGCATGGCATTTTTAACCGACTGTAAATCACGTACATCGCCTATAAAAAACTTGATTTTGCCTGCCACCTCAGGCATCTTTGCCTGAAATTCGTGACGCATATCATCCTGCTTCTTCTCATCACGAGAAAAGACACGGATTTCACCAATATCAGTTTTTAAAAACCTATTAAGCACAGCATTACCAAAAGAACCTGTACCTCCGGTAATCATTAGTGTTTTGTTTTTGAATAAAGACATAATTTTTCCTCACTTTAAATCCTGTTTGATTTTTATTGTTGATATTTCGGGGAGTGCGAGGCAAATAAACAACTTCACACCAGTCGAAAAGAAAATCAAATTCACCTTTCCAATCATCACCAATAACAAATATATCTATATAATATTTCTTAACATCTTGTTTTTTGTTCCCGATTTTCTTCAAGTATAACCAAATCTACATAACGGATAGCTTAAAAATGCTTTGTGTTTTCGTAAGTAAAATAATATTTTTCCACTTTGAATTTCAATTAAATTCATCCGTAGATAACGCAATTATTAAGTAGTCTCACATTTACTTGTTCTTTTCAATAAATTTATATGACCATAATGTAATAAGTCAAAGGTTCCGTAGGTTATAACTTTTTTCATTATAATAATCCGTTGTCATCGTTAAAAAGCCTATTGTTTTATATCACCGCTTAAATATTCAATATATGATTTTTCCAAATCAATAACCGTACAGTAATGATGACCCTTTCTATTTTCTTTAGGGGGTAATGTCATATAGTCGCCATATACATTTTTTAAATATTGATCATAATTTTCAGGTATAATCACCTTTAAATTTTCAAATTCTCCAAGTGCCCCGTTACCAAAATAAGATTTTAACACAATTTCTTTCCGCCCCCAAGCACCACCATGATTAACAACATACCTTGAGTCTGAATAGTTATATTTTTTATAAAGTGTTTCTCTACTTCTAACTGCTGTTCTATAATTCGGATAAACAATTTTCAATAAAAACAAAGCGATTTTGCTTTTTAAACTTTTTGCCTGATAAGTTTCAAAAACCATACTAATACGACTATTGATCAACTTTTTTTTAAAATCAAAAATTTTACTAGGTAATTTTGTTGCAGGATATCCGTCCAAAGGAAATATGTCGATATAAACACCATGATTCATATCGATATTTCTGCATGAAGTTTCTATAAATGCAGTTCGCGAATCTCGGATTTTTGAAAAATTATTAGGATAATTTTGATCTGTATAAAAATTTTGAAGAAAATAATATTCAGGCAAATATTTTTGAGCGACACTGATGAATTTTTCATAATCAGCCCTTGGCATACCAACATCAATATCATCGTCCCAAGGTATAAACCCTTTATGACGTACAGCCCCTAAAGCCGTACCGCCGATTAAAAAATATTGTATATTTTCTTTTTCGCAAATATCTATAAAATACTTGAGAATTTCCAATTCCACACTTTTAAGTTTTTGTGTTTGCTGAACTGACGAATTCATAATTCAACTCCAATAATAATTATTTTATTCCTTTTAATAAGATTGCTTCTAACATCATAACAGAATTCTCTCTTAACGGTTTTATAAATAAAGGTAAAACTATCGCAACAAAGATTTGTGCTATTAATGATGCAACTGCCGCACCCGAAGCACCAAATAATGGTATAAAAATCATATTCAAGCCAATATTGCTCACTGCCGCAAAAGTATAAATTAATATTAAATATTTTTGCTTATCTTTGCAAACAATCCACGCATTACGTGCTACTCCAAGATATGAAAAAGCAGTATACCAAGTAACAATTCGTAAAGGATCAATTGCTTCTATAAACTCCACGCCGTATAAAATCTTAATTACAAGCGGAGCAAATATTTGAAACATTAAAGACACAAACATAGAAACATAAAAAACTATAGCATAAAGTTGTTTGTTTTTCTTTTTGAAAAGTTCCTCATTGTTATTATTAGCCTCCATAATTGATGGATAAAAGGAATCTATTATAGCACTTAAGACAAAGCACCACATAGAACATATTGCGGTGGCAATAGCATATATACCCACCTCTGCTGTATCCATCATATGTTTTAGCATAAATCTATCAGTATTTCCGTAAATCGCCACCATTAAACTAGGTAAAATAAAATGATAGCTCTTACTTAATAATCTTTTTCCAGATTTCCAAGAAAACCTTAAGGGTTTACCGTTGTTTTTCTTATAAGCAATAAACAAAAAAAGTGCCACAACTATATAGTCGACAGAAAGCGAAAAAGCAAACCAAAGAACGCTTTTATTTGAATAAAGCAAATAAATTTTATATGCCGCAGTTACTATATATGCCACAAAAGATGCGATAGCTGTTATTTTAGATTTCAACTGAGCTTGAAACCAATAATTGAATGTTGTAAAGACCTGAAAAATCAAACCTAAACTACTTAATGCAACAACCCATATCGTAGTTGGCTCGCCTGCATCAACAAAACAAACTATAACAATTATAGTTATCGCTGAAAGGAAACTTGACACACTTCTAAGCACCAAAGTTGTACCTATCGTAACACCAACCTCATCAGGGGAATCAATGAATTCTTTTACCAAAATTGAATTAATGCCCAATGTACAAAAAGCCATAAAAAAAGCCGCATAAGAACTAGCATAATTTATTAAACCGTAATTTGATGGGCCTAAATATCGGGCCGTTAAAATGCCAACAACAAAACTTATTAGCATTTGTATAACCTTTTCTCCTATAATCCAACTTGCATTTTTTACAATACGATTTGCAAATAATTTTTTTATTCTTATAATCAAAATTGACTTTTTGTCCTCCTATACCGATTATCTCTAATTAACGGAGCTTTACTACATACGCCCTCGCTAAAAACATTATCTTTTTTATTGCCAGCAATTATAGACTTTGATAATTCAATTAATCTCTCTGCCGCATTATCTGCATTCCATTGCTCTACCATTGTTTTATATGCATACAGTCCTAATTGCTCTCTTACTTTTGTATTGTCAAGTAAAAATTTGACTTTTTTATACAAATCATCTATATTACCATCTTCATAAATCAATCCATTTTCTCCATCTTTTATTAAAAACGGCACAGAGCCGATTGCACTACTAGCTACAACACCACAAGAAGAATTCATAGCTTCATTAAGAACGGCACCCCATCCCTCTTTTCTGTTCGATGTAAAAAGAAATACTTCAGAGCCTTCCATATGTTCTCGAACCGCTTGCGGTGACATAGAACCTAAAAGTCTAACATAACCTTCAAGTTGCTTGTTTTCAATACTGGCCCTTATATCATCCTCCATAGGACCGACGCCTATTATATTAATGTTAAATTTATATCCATCACTTTTTAAACGTGAAGCTATCTCAATCGGAAGTTCAGGGTGTTTCCAATCAATTAATCTACCCACCCATAAAAGCGACAACTTCTTCTTTGCTTCAATTAAAAAATTAATATCATCATATTTTTTAATTTCTGTGAAATACCCCCATTTATATGCTTTATTTAAAAAAGTAAAAGTCTTAGCAAAATCCGCCGCTGTAAAAGCACTTGCACATAACAAATGTACATTGTTTTTTCGATAACCTTTTTTCATAAATCTTAAAAAATGGAACGGCAATTTATAAGGTCTAACTTTGTCTTTGTAAATCCTTTCAGTATATATAAAGGTTAACTTTCCGGTTTTAATTCTTTGTTTTACAAATTCAATTGGTGCACTACCTAGTATAACAACATCAGCATCTAAACATACTTTCAGCCCTTTATTATAATTATCATGGTTTTCGTAGGCTTTTATAACAAATCCGTATACCTCGTTCATATTTTCATAGCCAAGATTTATACGTTCTTTGGTCAAAGGTTTAGTCGCAACAAAAGAAAAATCCACCCCCGCATTAATAAAAGCCTGACACAAAGGGAGTTGATGATGATTTAAAAAATTAGAAACAAAAACAATATTCACTTCAATCACCTAATTTCATCAATAATAGGACTCAACAAAAACACAGGAGTTAAAACAAATGTAAGTTCAATAGGGTTGAAAAAACCTATAATAAGGCAAACAATCAGTCCACTTTTAAAACATTTTTTCGAAATAGATGACAATGTCTCATCGTTTCCAGCCTGTTTATATATACCTATAAAAGTAGACCACAACAACATTTCAGCAAAAATACCATATCTTGCCAAATTACCTATCCATTGAGTATGATCACCGAATCTAATCATCGTGTTGTTTATGTATCCGCCTAGGAATGGATTTTCTTTAATTATTTGCCAATCGTTGTATAGTTTATCTAAACGTCCCGAAATACTAATAAATTGAAATTCACCCGTTGTTTCTTTTGACAAAAGTATTGAAATAATTCTTTCCGAAGTTATTTTAGGTAGAAAATCCATGGCTTTAATTATTGAAACCAATAACTCGGGCAAAAATAAAATTACTAAAGCCGCTAAAAACAAAATCAAAAATTTCACGCTTGTTTTTTTAAAAACTTGAATAACAGTGCCGGCAAAAACGATAATAAAAGCTGTTGTATAGGCGGAAATAATGATAGTATATGCAATGATAATTAGAAATCCTATTAAAAAAATTTTTGTTGAGTTTTTTATAGTTGCGGAACTTTGTCGTAAATAAGCTAATGTTATTGTATAAACTACAACCAAACCATAAATAAAACTAAATCCACCATATGTTGCATAGTTATCATCCACTCGCCCAGACGCAGCATCTCTTATTATATGTAAATTATCAGATGTTGTTGCAACATACGCCGTATACACAGCACTGACTAAAATAATTAATAATAATATTTTTGCGAGTCTAGCCTTGTTTAAACTGTTTTCTTCACTTAAAAATTTATATATTACAAAAGCAACAAAGGATATAAAAATTTGGCAAAGATAACTCTTTACTGTTAACTTATAGTTGCTATTTGTAGTTGCAATATATACTAGAGAAATAAAAATTGAATAAAACAAAAAAGAAAAAAAACTTTTGTCAAACACAATTGTCTTTTTTTTACATAAATAAAGAAAAATAAAAATTATACCAACAATCAATGTCGCAGGTATAGAAAAAAGGTTGTTCTCTTTTATAAATACTAGACCGATTTTTAAAAAGAAATACAAAATTGGAATATAGAATAAAATATTGCTTGTTTTTTCGTTGTTCATTATTTCTCCCTTGCTTCTAAACACAACTTGAATAATAGAGGTTAATATAATCTTCTGTTTTTTGTTTTTGATCAAAAAGTTTTGCTCTTTCAACACAAGACTTTTTATCTATAAACCCTTGCTGACACACTAATTCAATATTCATTAAAATAGACTTATAATCATCTTTTGGCACAACAATACCACTTGTATTATCAGGGATTTCTGTACATCCGCAAACATCAAATGTAATAACAGGACAACCACAAGACAATGCTTCAATATTAACTGTTGGGAAAGTATCTTCCCTTGTCGGATTTACAAAAACATCTGCTGCAGAATAAATCTCTGCTAATTCAATTTGATTGTTTGTTCTATGAATAGAAATAATATTTTTAGGCAAAATAGAATCCACTCTATCATCTGTTCCAACTAAAACGATTTTATAATTATCATCTAGGTCGTTTGCCAATCTAATAAATATATCTAACCCCTTTTTTTCTCCCCAAACTGAAGAAACACCAAGAATAATTTTTTTGTTTTCCAGACTATATCTTTGTCTGAAATTAGATTCAGTTGGTTTGAAAATACTTCTATCTATTCCATTATGTATAACACGAATATCTACATCCTTAAAAAAGGATTGCCTTACCAAATTTGCAAGCCAATTAGAAGGTGTGACAATAGTTAGGTTTTTAGGTGATAAAAACAATTTTTTCTTTAATTTATACATCCTTTTTGAATTATCCAAATAACTTTTCGGTGTGTCTAAATGTTGCTCACACGAATGACAACCCGTTATCCATTTTTTACAATTTGTTTTTTGAAAATGAGTACAATGACCTGTAAAAGGCCAACAATCGTGAAAAGTCCATATAATTTTAATATCATTTTCACTTATAAACTTAAATAACATATTTAAGTTTAAATACCAACCGTGCAGATTATGCAAATGGATAATATCCGGCTTAAATTCTTTGATTTTTTTTATTAATCGAATAGTTGGTACAAAAGATAATCCGCCCTCTAATCCTGTTATGTATGTAAGTTCTCTGGTTATCAATTTTTGAGTGACAGATTCAATAATGTAATCATGTTCCCTCATTGGTGGATTAACTTTATTATCTGGATACGCACACAGGACCTCAAATCCCTTGCTTTCAGCAGCGGCTGATATTCCCTGTATTATTTTACCTGTGCTTCCGGCATTACCAATATTTACAAATAATATTTTCATATCTTCACCCGATTGAATTGAATACTTGTGCTATACGATTATTGTAATCTTCCCAAGTGCCAGGAATTGCACTGCGCGAATTATTCGACATTTTTTGCCATAGATTCTTGTTTTCTAAAAACCATTTGGCCTTATCGTAAACCGATTCACAACAAAAAGGTTTAATAACAAAACCATTAATACCATCATTAATATATTCAGATGCACCCGTATTGGCAGAAAGTATACATGGAAGTCCACAAGAAAGTGCTTCAAGTGCACTAAGGTTCATACCTTCCCACAAAGACGGCAATATAAAACAATGCGATTTATTGTAATATTGGATTAGCGTATGTTTATCAGTATAACCGTGAAACTCGCAAAAATCATTATATTTTATTAAATCCCGCTTATCAAAACATAATGCTCCAAATAAATGCAACCTAAAGTCTTGCCTTTCTTGCCATAGTTTATTCAAACCATCAAGCATATAAAATACACCTTTGGCTGCCTCAATACGACCTGTAAAAACAAACTCAAATTGTTCAATCTCACTATTCTCGCGATTATAAACAAAATCTTTTGTGTTAACGCCATACGGTGCAACAAAACATTTTTCTTTATCTACACCAAGTGACACAAGTGTATTCAACACATAATTGCTTGGAACCAAAAAATAATCAACAAATTCTATTTCCTTCGAATAATATGCCACTATTTCATTGCTATAACTCTTACGCTTATTAAGGTGATATTTCCCAAAACCATTAACTTCTTCCTTGTCCAAAATTGCTTTAATTGATTGTGCGGGAATACTTGACATATCTAACACCCTAACAACATTTGGCCTCTTCTTTTTCAATATTTCAAAACAAGAAACTGCCGTAAAATCATACATCACAACCGCTTCTACATCGTTATGTTTTATAACATATTTAGCAATCTTTTTGCCAAACAACTTTGTAAGTATAAAATAATATTTGCACGCAAGAGGATAATTTACTTTAGATAAAAATGCAAAAATCAAACCGCTAATCCCACAAATAACATTTGCTTTTTTCTCAATTTCCGGACAACGTTTCTTGCTAATGGCATTCTCGAACTTTCCTGCGGTGATTTTTCCAAACAACTTCCAAAAAACACTTTTTTCTTTAATAAAAATAGTAGTGAAATATTTGTTTAATAGACCTTGCTTTTCAAGAGCATGGCAAAGCTTAAATGAATGTTGTTGCATTGGGTGTGCCACAAGCACACTGTTTTTTTTCATTTATTAAACTCCTCTGTAAACATTTTCGAAACAAATTCTGGTGTGCACATAGGATAAAGTGCTTCTACCTCTTTAAAATCTAATTTTCTTTTGTTTATGCTACTGCAAAAATCAATCAATTTCTTAACATTTGAATCAGTAGATTCATCACCCATATATAAACATATAGCCATAGGATAAATCTTCATATACTCTAACACGGGATCTTTGGGATTTGAATAAAAGTGAACTATTGGCAATCCATAAGAGAGATAATCAAACGTTTTACTTGGAACCTCGTTATCCGAATTGTTACCAATGCTTACTATAACATCGCTACGGCAAATTTCATTAACTAGACCTTCTCTTGAAATCCTATTATGGTTTTCTATCACTGTTGGATTTGTATTATGGTATTCCTCAAGAATATCCGAACAATTTCCAAAAGAAAAAAAATCAAGTTTTAAAGATGTTTTTTTATACACAATGGAAAAAATTTTTAGAATATTTGTAGGATTCCTTAACTTTTTATCAAGCGATCCTGCATATATAAAACGAATACTATCCATCATACCACTACCAACCACATCTATAGCTGGCTTGCATAACAACGGATGGTCTGTTACAATGATTTTTTGTAAATACTCGTTAAAACAATGCTCTCGGTAATGTTCCATAATAGGTTTTAACACAAACAATTTTTCACATTTTTCAAGATAAGAACATTCCCGTTTGTAATGCCTACTCATCTTCACCTTTTTAGTGAGTTCCGTTTCGTAAAGACTATTGGCGTTTGCAAATCTATCCAACTGATAAATAAACCATTTAACATTATTTTTTTTAGCGTATAAATATGCCGCCGCACTGTTTTCATGTGGGTCAACTGTTGAAATAAGTATATCTATCTTTCTATTGTTATTTATATTTTTAATTTCTTTTTTTAACCTATTTACATAATTATTATCTATACTTTCTAAACGAAAAACACGGTAAATATAAAAAAGAACCTGTTTAATTCTAAGACAAGCTTTAAAAAAATGCTTATATAGTCCCGTAGTGTTCTTAATTTTATTTTCTAATTCGTTATGAATCAGCCTGTTAAAATCATAAACTCTATGAATATTAATCCCATCAATAGTTTCTATCTTTTTCAATCCAAAAACATTCCTTGTAGAAATTATAGTGACATCATATTCTTTTTTCCAAATATCGATTAACCTATCTAGTATCATACTTCCGGGAGAAATCACTGGATAATATCCCCCTAGCATTACAACAATATGTTTTTTCATTTGCTTTACTCACTTAAATTATATATAATATCATTTTTCTATACAAGGCGACATCCAAACACTTAAGTCGCTAGATAATATTAAATATTTGAATTTGAAAGTGCCAACATTTTTTGCTCATATTTCGGCTCAAACAACAAACCGAAAAATAAATATCGCATTTTATTTACTCGCTTTCTTTTTTCTTATCCCTACTAAATCCAAAGTTCTTACCAAAATATATTTAAGGGTTAAAAATGAAGATTTATATCCATAACGCTCCTTCATCCATTTTGAACTTGGATATATAACTTTAATCACATCTTTATATGAATCATAAATTGCGGTTTGAAAACGAAGAAAGGCTAATTTTGAAAACTTCTTTTGTTTCGGGTGCAACAAGCCCGTATTTGATAATCCTTTGCACAAAACCATAAGTTTTCTTTTTTTGGGCCTTAACGCTTCTAATACATATTGCGGAATTTGAGTATCAAACAAACAAGTCGGAATCCACAATGATAAATAAATGGCCGATTTTGTGTGCGATTGTTTTACCTTCTCTAAAAATAAATCCCAATCAATTTCGCAATGCGATACTATTCTATCAACATCCAAATGAAGTCTTAAACCAGGTGCTCTAACATAAGAATGCTTTGCGGTATGAATACAAACTTGCAAAAGATTATCTTCTGGGGATAAAACACCTGCAAACGTTCCTTTCGCCGTATGAGAATTTTCTATAAACAAATCAGTATCAGGTTCTAAATCCGGACGTATCCATCTTCCTGCAACAGCCCGCCAAGCCAATTCAAACCATATTTTTTCGCTATTAGGCATAGTTAAATAATATTCAGTTGCACCATCTTTGAACGCTTCTTCTAAATGCTCAAACTCAAATTCACTACGGAACTTAAAATTAAAGCCTTGGGATAACAAAATCTCATGTGCTTTATAAAAATCATCTTTACGCACCAAAGAATCAACATCTTCCATCGGGCATGCCGCAGGGTCCTCAATTAAATCAAGCATAATTCCGCCGTTTTTTAGAATAACCATTTTTATGCCGTTTTCGTGCATTTTACCGCATACTTCTATGGCTTTCTGTTTCAAAAAGGTCTGACACTCTTTTTGTTTGTTATATGCCTCTAGCCAAATTTCAGGAAGTTCGATTAAATCATCCTCCATAATATGCGAAGCGACTATGCCGTCAAGTTCATGCTCGACACACAGTTCGAAAAGTTGTAAAACATCAATATTCTTTAATTTGTTTAACAGTTCTTCCCTATTTTTGCGATTTTCTGCACTCAAAGATAACATTAAATCAACCAGTGGATCATTTAATATTTGAAACATCGAAATCATTTGAGATTCCATCAAGAGTTTTCCCCCTTATATCATTTGGCAAACAACAAGCATCATCTAATCTATACAACAATTCTTCTAAAATCACCACATATTTACGAAGACTTGGTTTTAATTCAAAAAGCTTATTTAAACCTCCCGGCATTCGCAAACCCTCATACAACAGAAACTCATCATACCAAACACTTCTCAATTTAGCGGTTTCCCAATCGATAATATATACCTTGTCGGTAATATTTTCTATCCATATATTTCCAGGTTGCAAATCACCATGACTTAAAGTTATGGTAATACTAGAATCAAACAAAATAATTTTTAAACAAAGTTCTTTTATTGTATCTTGAAGTTTTGTTATTGCACCGTCTTCTATATTGCTTTTTAAAATTTCAAGTTTTTCTGATAAACTCTTATTTATAATATCACAGTATTCTTTGGGAGAGATTTCTTTATCATATTTAGAAGCATATTCTCTCCAAATTTTGTTTGCCGTTTCTATATATTGTTCTTTGTCATTTTTTATTCTAGCCAGCGGCATACCGTCGATTATTTCCTCTGTATATTGATTTTCTTTAAAATTTTTCAAAGGAAGTATAAAGTCGACTTTATGGTTATTTCTAAAATCTATTTCTTCCTTTATAGCCGAATTTGGAAAACCGCTTTTAGTTAATACTGTAACAGTATTTGAAGCAAAATCGAAAATTCTATATTTTTTATTGCAAGGATATAGAAGTACGCTTGAACCTATATCTCCTTTTTGCCTTATTCTGCTACTGGCTAAAAGCCCAAAAGAATTAAGCAGTAATCTAATATAGCACCAAACTGCAATACGCTTAAATATAGAGCCCGACACGGAATATTCTGTATATATAAACTTTTTAACTTTTTTTGATGGGTTTCTAACGATAATCGCATTAAGTTCGGGATAAACAAATAAGTCCGTTTCTTTATCAGAATTGGTATAAAAAGAATTTAATGTTTCTTTATTTATGCGGTCGAAATCTTCGCACAACCTCATATAAGTTATTTTCATTTTAATATATACTCCATAGTTTTATCGAAAACTTCTTCAATTGAAGGCGTTGCATCAATAATAGAAGTCCATCTGCCATTTTCAATTTCTTCCATATATTTTTCTATTCTTATTTTTCTTTGTTCGGCATTTTCGGGCCAAGGCTCATCCTTTAAAGTAGACCTATACATTGATAATTCAGTGGGAATAGTATAAATTATTGCTTTTTTAGGTTTTAAATAAATTAGTTTTGCAAGCTTCCAAACCAACCAATTTTCAAAATCAAATTCCGAATATTTAAGTTTAAAATCAATATAAGAATCCCAAAAATAACGGTCAGCCAAGATTTTCGTTCCAAAAATTTCAACCAAGCGAAAATATATACCATAATAAAGAGCAATATCAAAAATAGACACCCACAAAAGTATTTTCCTTTTTTTAGAGTTTTTATGTATTTGCTCACGGTAAACATCTTGTTTCTCTATATTAAGCCCCTTATCCTTGCGAATTAAAGTTTTAACAGCCTCCAATAGCGGTGTATATCCGCCTCTGGAATGAATAATCTTTACTTTTTTATTTTTATCTTTAAAACTTTTCGCAATCAAATCTATTTGAGTTGATTTTCCCGCACAGTCTATACCGCTAAAACTAATCACTTTAAGCACCTCGCGTAGAACTGCAAATATTCTTTATATTTTCTTTCTTTATCAAATTTTTGTGCTTCAAGTGCCACTTTTTCGCTATCTAATTCAAGCGAACGTGCGGTTTTTAGTAATGCCATTATATCTCCCTTTGGCACAACTGCTCCGCTTGATTTGGAAATGCTTTCGGGACTTCCGCCTGTGTCATATGTAACAACAGGGGTACCGCAAGCGATAGCCTCCATATTAACAGTAGGATAATTATCCTCCATCGTAGGATTCAAAAACACATCTGCTGCACTGTAAATCTCTGACAACTCTTGAACATTATTAGTTCTTTCTATACCTATTATATTTTTAGGGAGAAGTTTTTTTTGCTCTTTAGTAACACCAACCATAACAATAACTTCATTTTCATCAATCATTTCGGACAGTTTTAAGAATGTATCAAAACCTTTTCGACGATCCCAAACGCTCGCTACCCCTAAATATACTCTTTTGTCAACGATTCTCCATTTTTGTCTAAAGGTACTAATTGTAGGTTGGAATCGAATAAGATCAATACCGTTGTGAATAATCGTGTGAGGCTTTGACTTCAAAAGAGACTGTTCTTTTTGCAGTGCAATCCAATTTGAAATTGCAACAAACTGCAATGTATCAACCGCACTGAAAAATGCAGTTTTTTTATTGTGATTTTTTCTAGACATATCCTTAAAAATTGCAGAAGGATATTCCTTTGTTTGTTCGCAATTACAGCACTGTGTTTTCCACTTTTCACAACCGAAATAATCGTAGTATGCACAATGCCCAGTAAACGGCCAACAGTCATGCAACGTCCAAACAACCGGTTTGTTTGATTCTTTTAAATATTCGAAAAGCAATTCAATGTTTATATAATATCCATGAATATTGTGCAAATGGATAATATCAGGATCATACCCTTTAACCCAATTTAAAAATCTCTTTGTTTCTTTTGAGGAATTAAAGCCTGCATTATCAAATATACGAGTTTTTATTGCATCAACCTTATTACTAAAATCAGAGCCTATTCTTATAGCGTATTTTTGATATTTTTCCGGCACAGTTTCTCTGCCATAGGCGATTTTGCACTCATTGCCTTCTTTTTCCAATACTTCTGCAATATCCGTACAAATTCTTCCTGTGCTACGAATACCGCACACAGAATTTATTTGCAAAACTTTCATCAAATGTTCTCCTTTAAAAAACAATTTAAAATTTTTTGATAACTTAAATCCACTGTATAGTGTTTAGAAAGATAAGAAAAAGCATTTTCACCCAACAAAGATAAATCTGATTTTATCGCTTCATCAACTTTTTGTGTGAAAAGAGTTTCGTCATTACTCTCACACCACCAACCAAAATTATTTTCGGTTATAACCTTACCAATATCAGTGTTCTTATCTGTACAAGCAAGAATCGGCATTTTACTTTGCATATAAGAAAGTAATCTTGATGGGAAATTCGGTATTGTAAAACGGTGGTCAAGAAAAATTAAGCCAACATCAAAATATTTAATAAAATCTTCATATTCGGCACGCGGCACCCAATCTAAAAGTCGAACATTTTTAGGATTATATTTTTCTACAAAACATTTCAACTTGCCGTATTCCGTGCCGTTCCCGCAAATCACAAAATATCTATCCTCTTTATCCAGATTATATTTCAAGCAGTTAATAATAAACGGTATATCCTGTGGTTTGCCCAAATTTCCTCCGTACAAAAAAGTTGTAACATCTTTCGGTATTGAATATTTATTATAAATTTCTTCCTTTTTTTCTTCATCAAATTTAATGTCTTGAACCTCAAAACTATTCGGATTAATATGCAGTTTTGATTTATCAATACCAGTGTTATTCTTTATCAAATAGTCTATATTCGCTTGGGACATACAACCAATAAAATCCGATAAACAATATAACTTTTCTTCTTTCTTTTTGAAAAATTTATAAAGAATAGATTTTAGTCCGGTTTTAGTCAGCATACCAATATCGACAGCATTTTGAGGAAATATATCTTTAAGCAAAAGATAACTTTTAGCATTATCGCGTTTTTTAACATATTCAATAACATTTGCAAATGTTATTGGAGGGGTTGAATACAAAACCAAATCAAATTTAATATTGGAATAATATTTTTTTATCCCGCTCTTTACCAAATTTTCAAGGGTTAAGGTTGAAATACCTTTTTCTATAATATTAGTCTTTTGTGTATTTCCTATGCGAAGTTTTAAAATTGAAACATTACCATTTTCTATAATGCGAGTTGGTTGATTTTTGTGTCTTTCAACAGGAGAAATTACATACAAATTATGTCCATTCTTGTTAAAAGTACGCAATAGATCGGTATAAATATTTCTTTCATCCAATGAATCAAAATCTAATAAAGATAAAAATAAAACGTTTATATCGATCCCTTCCTTACTAATTATTTGAATACAACCCATCAGGGTTTTTAAAATATATACTATTCATTCCTAATAGCTTTGGTGCAATAAAATCTTTTTTAGGATTATCACCCAAATAGACCATAGCTTCATATAGAACATTAAAATGTTTTTGCATTTTCTCAAATGCTATTGTATTAGGTTTTCTAAATTCAATACCACCAAGCTCATCCGTTACAATAATCTTGTCAAAAAAATGCTCGATTCCTAATGCTTTAATCTTCGCACGTTGCCCCTCCGGTCTGCCATCGGTAATCATACCCAGTGATATTCCCTGTTTTTTAAGAGAAGCGAGCATTTTTTCAGCATCAGGATAAAGCGATATTTGGGGAATATGATTTCTATAAATATTAAGACAAAAATTTAAAGCATCATTTGAAAACAAACCTTCTTGCTCTAAAACATAATTAATTGCAGGTTTTTCATCTTTAAAAGCATTCCAAAGCTTGTTTTCCATATCATCAATTTGTTTAAAGTTGCGAGCAATTTCTGCATAACCGCTTTTAATATATTCTTTTTCAGAATACAATGTATCATCTAAATCAAAAATAACAACAGAATATTTTAGTAGATAACTTGTTGCATCATAAAGTTTGCTTACTTCCAGCACGACTATTTCACCCTTACGCTTTGATCAAATCGACAATAAATCGCACCATCGACTGCAGCTTTCGGTGTATAACTTATCTTCTCTCCTATAAGAAGTTTAAGCACTGCGATTGCAGAATTTGCCCCCGCATTCATCGTAAGAGGAGCACCGCCACCATATCGAGGGTTTATCTCAATATAATAATTTTTGCCCATTTTATTTTGGCGAATAAGTTGAATCGTAATCGCACCGCACGGTTTATAATCAGCAATTAACTTTTTAATTTCATCAATAATAGTTTCATCTTGGTCTATTTTAGTTTTTAAAACTTCTCCTGCACGCACAGCAAGACGAATTCGTGGAGTTATATAAATGGGATTTCCTTCAAAATCACAAAAAACATCAACCGTATACTCCGTACCATCAATAAAAGGTTGAATAATATAATCCGGAACTTGATTTGCATAATTTTCAAGCTCTTGTTGATTATTTACCTTATAAGCAAAAACACTTGAACTTCCATCCTTAGGTTTTATAAATGCCGGAAACCCACCACAATAATCTTTATAATTATCAATGGGATACGGCGTTAACAACCCTACTGACTCAAAATAAGAAGATGTTAACCGTTTATCTCTGCATATAGCTATCTTATCTTCATCGCTTACTAAAACAAACGTTCCAACTTCCCCAAAAACCTTTTTGTTTTTTGCTAAGATCAAAAGGTCGGTATCAATTGTAGGAATAAGTGCAGTAATCTTATTCTCTTTGCAATATTTTAATAAACTAGGTATGTATTCCTCATCGTTAATACGCGGAACAATTACAGCATGGTCACAGAAGTTTAGTGCAGGAGCCGTATCTGTGATATCTGCAGCATAAATTTCTAATTTGCAGTTAAGTGTCTCAGCGGCAGCTTTGAATTCCTGCACAAGTTCAACACGCCTTCCAACACTTGTAAACAAAATACGGATTGTTTTATCCGTCATACGCTTGTAGTCTCCTTCTCTTCTTCAGGTGTTCCTGTAAAATATTCCATCGTTTCCGAGGTATTTGAGCTAATACCTTCACTCTTTAAAACGATTGTTACTGTTTTAAAAATAATTGCAATATCAGTTTTTAATGAAATATTTTGTATGTATTCAATATCAAATTTAAATCGTTCCTCAAAAGAAACACCATTTCTTCCCTTGACCTGTGCAAACCCTGTAAGCCCTGGTCGTACATCATGACGATGTTTTTGTTGTTCATTGTATAAAGGCAGATATTGTACCAACAGCGGTCTTGGACCAACAATTGACATATCACCCTTAAGAATGTTAAACAGTTCAGGCAACTCATCAAGCGATGTTGAACGTAGGAATTTGCCGTACTTTGTAAGTCTTACGTCATCGGGTAAAAGCTCTCCGTTTTTGTCCTTTTCACAGGTCATTGTGCGGAACTTTATAAGTTTAAAAATCTTCTCATCTTTTCCTGGGCGAAGTTGTGCAAAAAACGGATTGCCTTTCATCGCAAAGGCACCAATCACAGTCAAAGCTAGCAAGACCGGCGAAAGTACAATTATTGCAAGCAGTGATAAAACAAAGTCCAATAATCGTTTAAAATATTTACTATACATATATGTAACCCTCAATACACCTTACTTTAAAATATTAAAAACAAATTAGCCTAAAGTGTGCTTTTCTAATCGCCTATGGACATAATAACACCAGCATATAAAGACACATTCTATTTTACTATTTTTAAGAACATTTGTCAACTAAAACAATTATGTGATAGTTATATGCATTGCACACCTAAATTAAGGAAAAAATTAATGCTGTGTATCGCAAATAATACACAGCATTATACATTTAAAACTATTATTTTGAAGATGCGGGTTCGTTATGGAGAGTACCGCGAGAACTCTTTTTACCCTCGGGCTTAATATCGCCCGACTTTGTAAGTGCCCACTTTGTAAAGCTTGGACCTAAAAGTTCATAAACAAGTACAGAGAATAGGGTTATATTTGCAATTACTGTACCAACTTCGCCTAACTCTGCAGACTTTATAGCCATACCAAGTGCAACACCCGCCTGCGGCCAAAGTGTTATACCTAAGTATTTTACTATGTTCGGTGAAGCCTTAACCGCTCTGGCACTTATTCCAGCACCGTAATATTTACCTACACAGCGACTTAGAATATAAACCAAGCCTATTATGACAACCATAAAATCTTTAAATACGGAAAGTTCAAGTTCGGCACCGCTTATAACAAAGAACAGCATAAAAAGTGGCGATGTCCAACGGTCCACCCTTTCCATAAGTTCTTCAGAGAAATCACATATATTACAGAAAACAGAGCCTAGCATCATACAAACAAGCAAGGACGAAAATGCAATATGTATTCCAAAAATTTCAAACTTAAGCATTGAAAGTGCAACGGTTAAAAAGACAAAACAAACCGACATTGAAAGACGTTTTGAATTAGAGTGGAAAAATCTTTCTATAAATGTAAAGACAACTCCCATAGCAGCACCTAAACCTAAAGAAAGCACAACCTCTAAAAGCGGCTCTACAACAACCGAAATCAAATCGATCTTACCCGACATTAACGCCTTTGCAACGCCGAAAGAAACGGCAAAAAGCATCAAACCAACCGCATCATCAAGTGCTACAACGGGCAAAAGGACATCTGTAAGCTCACCCTTTGCCTTATATTGACGAACAACCATAAGCGTAGCCGCAGGTGCCGTTGCTGAGGCTATTGCACCAAGCACAATGGCTGCCGAAAGAGGCAATTTATCAGGTATTAAAAAATGTAATCCAATTAAAGCCGCATCTACTATAAGGGTTGTAATAACGGCTTGAAAAATGCCTATTACAGTAGCCTGCTTACCTGTTTTTTTAAGCTGTGAAAGACGAAATTCGTTTCCAATTGAAAAGGCAATAAATCCTAGTGCTACATCGCATATAAGCGAATAGGAATCGACGTCGGCCATATTAATAAAGCCCAAACCTTTTACACCAAAACCGCCTAAAACATAAGGCCCTACGAATATACCTGCAACTAGATATGCCGTAACGGCAGGTAGTTTTAAAAGCTTTGCTACACGCGACAGCATAAGACCCGCAAGCATAGCTATAGAAAGACTTAGAAGTATCTGCATAAAATCACCTCAATTTATTTGCCGAGCAAACTAAAACGCACTCAACGACTGTACAGTTTATCACTCGGCAAATAAAAAGTCAATAGGATTTTAAAAGTATTTCGTTTTTTATTTTACCAATGTTCCGCCATCGGTTTTAAGAAGAATGAAAATCTGCTCTTCTTCGAGGGTATTTACATTTATATATACCAATATTTCCTTTTTATCATCACCCTCACATAAAAACTCGTAGCAACGCTTCTCTGCCCCTCCGCTTGTAGGTATAAGTGTAATTTTACTATCCTTTACTACTAAAACTTTATTTAACTTTTCTAATGCCTGTTCACTTGTATAGGTCGGTGTTTTAAAGGCTCTTTCGGTATGGTTATAAAGATATCCGCTAGCCTCTAAAAATACAATTTCACCGTTATCCAAGGCTACGCCAACCTTTACCAAATCGGTATAGCAAAGGGTTTGACCGTCAAGGAAGGCAAAATTAAAGACTGTTACACCCCCGTCAGTAAAATAGTAGGTTTCCCTCATAGATTTATATCCTGCTTTTTCTAAAAATGCCTTTGCCTTTTCAAGTGCCGACTGATACTCTATATTGTTTTCATTAACCGTTCGGTTTTTGCTGTAATATACGGGATATGAGCCTTTTTTACTTATAGATATATCTATGTCTGTGTCTGAAAATCTATACGTAGCTATTTTACCGTTTTCCTCTGCTGAAAATTTAAGTTCGGTAGCACTACCAGCTAAAAGCTCTGTGGCTGTTTTTAAAGCTGTTTCTTTGCTTACCTCCGCTTTGTTTTCTAAAAAAATAGGCAATTTATTTATTATATGGTCGGAATAAGGTCCGTCATATATAAGTGTTGGATAATCGGTCAAGTTTTCCTCAAGCTCGGTAAGACTGTCGGCAAGAGCGGAATTCTCTACACTTGAAAGCTCGTTTTCAACCTCTTTTGCCCAATATTCGCTATTGTTATAGGTGGTGTCCGAAAGCGATACCGCATCTGCTACAGTGACTGCAGTATCAAAAAGAGTTTTTAAATTTTCTTGCTGCTTTGAAGTCATTTCTTCCCCTCTTATTACACTTTTAGAAATTGAAAGTGCGTAATTGCCCACCTGAGATAAAAAGCGGTTTAGTGTTTCAGGGCGGGAAGTCATAGGCAACTCACCAAGAGCGTTTTTAGCAAGCTCTGCTTCACTAAAAAGCTCGGATGCAAATCCGCTCATTGCAGCCGCCGATGAAGTATGTCTTGCCTTGAATAATAAAAGGGTTATATTGTTCATAGCAGAACTCAGTTCGCTTAAATTCTTTGAAAATTCCGTTTTGGCTTCAAGCTTATAGTCGTTAAGTTTTCTGTTAGTAGCTATCAAAGCCACAGTTAAAACGAGTATTACCGCTAAAGCCACACTTGTTATAATAATTAAAATTTTACTTTTCACCTTTTGCACTTCCCTTTGCTTTTTAAGATATTTTTACCAAAAACACACTTTTTTATGTTATTAAATTAAAAACTTGATATTGCTTTAAGTTTGTGGTAAAATTTTAATGTTTGTGATTGATTATCTTATGTTAGGAGTTATATTAAGTGGCTTTAAAAGACGAAATACTGCGTAGACGTACTTTTGCGATTATATCGCACCCTGACGCAGGTAAAACCACCTTGACCGAAAAATTACTTTTATACGGAGGTGCCATTCAAACCGCAGGCTCGGTAAAGGGCAAGGCAACCGCCAAGCACGCCGTTTCTGACTGGATGGACCTTGAAAAGCAGAGAGGTATTTCAATAACCTCCTCTGTAATGCAGTTTCAGTATGACGGATACTGTATAAATATTCTTGACACACCCGGACACCAAGATTTCTCGGAGGATACCTACCGTACACTAATGGCAGCTGACAGCGTTGTGATGGTTATTGATGCCGCAAAGGGTATTGAGCCACAAACCAGAAAGCTTTTCAAGGTTACGGCTATGAGAAACATACCGATATTCACCTTTATAAACAAGCTTGACCGTGAGGCACGTGACCCGTTTGAGTTACTTGACGAGCTTGAAAAGGAATTTGGTATAGGCACTTATCCTATAAACTGGCCTATCGGCTGCGGCGTGGACTTTAAAGGTGTGTTTGACCGCGAAAAAAGGCAGATATTGAGCTTTGGCGAAATGCATCACGGACAAGAGCGTATAAAGCCGACGCCCTGTGAGCTTACCGATACAGAAAAACTTGACAGTCTTATAGGTGAATATCAGCGACGCGAGCTTGTCGACCAAATAGAACTTTTAGACGGTGCTAGCTTTGACTTTGATTTAGAGAAGGTTAGAACAGGAAAGCTAACCCCCGTATTCTTCGGTTCGGCACTTATGAATTTCGGTGTGGAACCTTTTCTCGAAAATTTCCTTAAAATGACCACTTCCCCACTGCCGCGTAACACAAAAGACGGCAGTGTTGAGCCTACAAGTGATGATTTTTCTGCATTTGTATTTAAAATACAGGCAAATATGAACAAGGCTCACCGTGACCGTATGACATTTATGCGTATATGCTCGGGCAAATTTGAGCGAGATAAAGAATATTATCACGTTCAAGGCGGAAAATCTCTTCGTTTGTCACAGCCGCAACAAATGATGGCTGATGAAAGACAGATAGTAAACGAAGCCTATGCAGGTGATATTATAGGCGTATTTGACCCTGGTATTTTCTCAATAGGCGATACAGTTTGCGAGACCAAAAACAAGGTTACCTTTGAGGGTATACCCACCTTTGCACCTGAACATTTTGCCCTTATTGAGCAGATAGACAGTCTTAAGCGTAAACAGTTTGTAAAGGGTGTTGAGCAGATAGCACAAGAAGGTGCTATACAAATTTTCCACGAGCCGAATTCGGGTATGGAACGTGTAATAGTAGGCGTTGTTGGTGTATTGCAGTTTGAGGTGCTTGAATATCGTCTTAAAAACGAATATAAGGTTGACGTTGTACGAAACAATCTTCCCTATCAGCACATACGTTGGGTTGTAAATAAGGACATTGATATGAAATCTCTAAACCTTACCTCCGACACACGTTGGGTACAGGATTTCAAGGGTAACAATCTACTTATTTTCACAAGCGAATGGAATATAAATTGGGCTCTTGATAAGAACAAAGACCTTATTTTAGAAGATTTCAGCAGAGAATCATAACCACTAGTAAACTAGTGGTATGCACAGCCCCTATAAGGTGCACCTACTGGCCAGGTCCCTAAAAGGGACCTCGAAAGTTTGGCAACGCATTACCATCTCAGGCAGCCGCTCACGTGCGGCTGTCTTTTTTTGCCTACTTTCTCTTGTCACCCGTAAACGGGTCTATATATTTTTTTATGCTCATTTGTTCTGCTGCAAAATCTTCTTCTAACTGATTTCTTATATATTCAGCTATTACTTTTTTATTTCGACCGACTGTATCTACATAAT
>SVPV01000006.1 GCA_015065725.1 Oscillospiraceae bacterium | reverse complement strand
CCGGGTTGATAGGCTGCAAGTGTAAGCGTAGTGATACGTGTGCTAGGCAGTACTAATAGACCGAGGGCTTGACCTATTTTTTCGTGTCCTCACTCTTTTCACTTCTTGTTCAGTTTTGAAGGTGCGAACAATAAAGCATTTTAAAAGCAATCCTTTTTTAAGGGTTGTTTTTTTGCTATAAATTTTATGCAATTTTCTACTTTAACGCTTTAAAGCGACAAAATATTTGTTTAAATGGCTGAAAAGCTGATAAATAGCGGAAAAATCTGTTGTTTTGGCTTGACAAGGCAATATAAATGGTGTAAAATTGTAGCATATTGATTTTAAAGTTTAACTTTTTGAAAGGGTGAAAGGTATGTTATTTACAAGTGGTTATCGATTTTACTTTTTAAGCACGGACTGCCTAAACGCCCTTAAAAATTCGGTAAGATAATTGCCGTAATTCTTTTTGTGTATAGACAGCCCGTGGTCGTTGTATTTGTATTTACAAATCGACTACGGGCTTTTATTTTAAAAAATTAGTTGAGGTATTGGTATGATAAACAATGAAATGATGGCTCTTGGTAAAAAAAGCTCGGTTATAAGGGAAATTTTTGAGTATGCAAAAAAGCGTAAGGCAGAAATTGGTGCTGATAACGTTTTTGACTTTAGTATAGGAAATCCTAGTATTCCCGCCCCTGCCCGTATCAACGAGACTATGAAAGATTTAATTGATAATAAAGACCCTGTAGCTTTGCACGGATATACTTCTGCTCAAGGTGATATGGGTGTTAGAAGTACTATTGCGGCATCTATTAAAAGACGTTTCGGTGTTGATGCTACTGCCGACTACATATATATGACCTGCGGTGCGGCGGCATCGCTGACTATTACCTTAAATGCACTTCTTAATGCGGGTGATGAGGTTATTGTTTTAGCACCGTTTTTCCCTGAATATAAGGTATTTATCGGTAAAGCAGGCGGTGTAGCTAAAGTAGTGCCTTGCCGTGAGGAAGATTTCCAAATTGATTTTCATAAGCTTTCTGCCGCTATAAGCGAGAAAACAAAGGCTATAATTGTAAATTCACCCAATAATCCTACGGGTGTTGTAATGTCTAAAGAAACTATAAAGAGTTTAGCTCAGCTTTTAGACGAGAAACAAAAGGAATTTGGTAGTGACATTTATATAATTGCCGACGAGCCTTACCGTGAGCTTGTTTACGGCGGTGTAGAAGTACCGTATATTCCGTGTTTTTATGATAATACGGTGGTTTGCTATTCATACAGTAAATCATTATCTCTACCAGGTGAGCGTATTGGATATGTGTTTGTAAATCCCACATTAAAAGACAGCCGCGATGTATTTGCCGCCGTTTGCGGTGCAGGCAGAGCATTAGGCTTTGTATGTGCACCAAGTCTTTTACAGTACACAATAGGCGAGTGTATTGACGAGGTGAGCGACGTAAGTATATATGATAAAAACCGCCGCTTGCTAGTAGAGACGCTCTCGTCCTACGGATATAAAACAGCCCGTCCCGACGGTGCATTTTACTTATTTATGAAGGCCTTAGAGTCTGATGCTTACGCCTTTTGCGAAAGGGCTAAAAAGTATGAGCTTTTGTTGGTACCTAGTGACGATTTCGGTTTCCCAGGCTATGTACGTATAGCATATTGCGTTACCACAGAGCAGATTGAAAGAGCGTTGCCTTCTTTCAAAAAACTTTACGAGGATTACGAGGAAAATAAATAATGATGGATTTAAGTAAGGCAAGGGAAATTATTAACGAGGTTGACAGCCGCATGGCAGAGCTTTTTGAGCAGCGTATGGAGGCTTCAAAGGCTGTAGCTTGTTATAAACAGAAAAACGGAATGCCTATAACCGATACTGCACGCGAAGAAGAGGTTATAGCACGTAATTCTGCACTAGTTAAAAATGAAGAATTTCGATCTTACTATATAAACTTTTTACGTAATAACATTGAGCTTTCAAAAAATTATCAGCATCGTTTACTTGAGGGTATGAGGGTTGCTTACAGCGGCGTAAAGGGTGCTTTTGCAAACATTGCAGCCGCACGCATTTTCCCTGATGCTACAACGGTGCCTTACGGA
Organism: Oscillospiraceae bacterium; assembly: GCA_015065725.1. Taxonomy (GTDB): domain Bacteria; phylum Bacillota; class Clostridia; order Oscillospirales; family Acutalibacteraceae; genus UBA737. The sequence continues at coordinate 90,014 of SVPV01000006.1, read as the reverse complement.
GATTTTAAATCGGCGTATAAAGCTGTAGTTGACGGCGAGTGTGACTGTGTGGTTTTACCTATTGAGAACAGCCACAACGGTGACGTTGGTCAGGTTATGGATTTAAGCTTTTTCGGCTCACTTTACATTAACGGAATTTACGATATCTCGGTAGTGCAAAATTTACTTGCCGTTGAAGGTACAACTATAGACGAAATTCGTGAGGTTGTAAGCCATCCGCAAGCACTCGGTCAGTGTGCTGAATACATTAAAAAGCACGGATTTAAAACTATAGAAACGGTTAACACCGCAGTTGCGGCAGAGCTTGTGGCAAATTCGGGAAGACGCGACATTGCGGCTATTGCAAGCGACGAGGCAGCCGAGCAATACGGTCTTAAAAAACTTGAATCGCATATAAACGAAAGCAACAATAACACAACTCGCTTTGCGGTATTTTCAAGGACACAAAAGGCTTCAAGCCTTAACGATGCTCATTTTATAATGTTGTTTACCGTTAATAACGAGGCAGGTGCTTTAGGTAAAGCAATTTCGGTTATAGGAAAATACGGATTTAACCTAAAGGCACTTAAAAGCCGACCGACCAAAGAGCTTATTTGGGATTATTATTTTTATGCCGAGGGTGAGGGCAATATAAATTCACCCGAGGGCAAGACTATGATTGATGAGCTATCAAAGCATTGTAGTACGGTTAAAATTATCGGCAACTTTGAAAAAGAAATTTTATTGTAGGTGATATAATGGAATTAACGGTTAAGACCTCTACTGGTAGTTATAAAATCTACCTTGAACGAGGGGCGTTAAATAAAGCTCACGAGCTTTTAAATCTCGAACGCCGAGTGCTTATAGTTACCGATAGCGGTGTTCCAAAGGTTTATGCCGAAACTGTGGCAAAAGTGTCAAAGAATCCTTATATAGTCACCGTCCAAGAGGGTGAAGCCTCAAAAAATATGGATAATTTTAAATTGCTTTTAGAAACCCTTACCAAGTACGGTTTTACCCGCAGTGACTGTGTTGTTGCGGTAGGCGGCGGTGTGGTCGGCGACCTTGCAGGCTTTACGGCGGCATGTTATATGAGGGGTATTGATTTTTATAATATACCTACAACCCTGCTTTCACAGGTTGATTCCTCAATTGGCGGTAAAACGGCTATTGATTTCGGCGGTTATAAAAATATAGTTGGTGCGTTTTATCCGCCAAAATGTGTGATTATTGATAGCGAAACCTTAAAAACCTTGCCTGACAGACAAATTAGTAACGGACTTTCGGAATCTGTTAAAATGTCGCTTACAAGCGATAGCGAGCTTTTCCGACTTTTTGAAAATGACGATATTTACGAAAATATAGATTTAATAATTGAAAAATCACTTCTTATCAAGAAAAGGGTGGTTGAAGAGGACGAAAAGGAAGCAGGACTTAGAAAAATCCTTAATTTCGGCCACACGATAGCACACGCTATTGAAAGCGAAAATGCAATGGAAAATCTTTATCACGGCGAATGTGTTGCAATAGGTATGCTTCCTATGTGTTCACCGTCTGTCAGAGTAAGACTTTCGGCAGTGCTTAAAAAACTTAATCTGCCTACAAGTGCCGACTGTGATTTGTCGGTTTTGCTAGAGGCTATCCGCCACGATAAAAAAATGTCGGGCGATAATATAACGGTGGTTTTTGTTGATACTGTAGGCGAGTTTTCCCTTAAAACCGTACCGTATGAAGAAATGATAGAAACTATAGCCAAAGCATTCAAACCCGAACCAGCCTAAAAGGGCGGTTATAAGGCATCTTTTGTCTAAAGGAGGCGTTTTTATGAAAAACACAATAGGAAATAACCTTTCGGTAACCTTATTTGGCGAGAGTCACGGTGAGGCTATCGGAGCGGTTATTGACGGATTGGCTGCGGGTATTGACATAAATGAAGAAAATATTCGCAACGCACTTGCACTTCGCCGACCTGCAGGTAAAATTTCTACCGCAAGGTGTGAAGCGGACGAATTTCGTATATTAAGCGGTGCTTTCGGCGGTAAAACAACAGGTACACCTTTATGTATAGTAATAGAAAACAGCGATACACGCTCTAAAGATTACGAGTCGGAGATACCGCGTCCGTCCCATGCCGATTATACTGCAAATGTAAAATATAACGGCTTCGAGGATTATAGAGGCGGCGGTCACTTTAGCGGCAGAATAACCGCAGCATTGGTGGCGGCAGGAGCTATAATTAGCTCTGCTTTAAATGATAAGGGTATCTTAATTGGTACACATATAAGCAGACTAGGCGGCATTGATGATATAAGGTTTTCGGATTATGCTAGCGAGTTAAATGCTTTAAATAAAAAGGAATTTGCCGTTTTAGATGATGCTATAGGCGAAAAAATGAAAGCAAAAATTATAGAGGCAAAGGAAAAGGGTGACAGCGTTGGCGGTGTGCTTGAAACGGCAGTTTTAGGTATGCCTGTAGGCGTGGGGGAGCCGTGGTTCGATACCGTTGAGGGTATGCTCTCAAAGGCTATATTCTCGGTTCCTGCCGTAAAGGGTATTGAGTTTGGCGGCGGCTTTTCTGTTGCTGATATGTATGGCAGTGAGGCTAACGATGCCTTTATTGTAGAAAACGGAAAAGTTGTCACAAAAACCAACTATAGCGGCGGTATAAACGGTGGCATTACAAACGGTATGCCAATTATATTCCGTACTGCAATAAAGCCTACTCCTACAATTTTAATAGAGCAGGACAGCGTAAATCTTAAGACAATGGAAAATGTGAAATTTAAGGCTAAAGGTCGCCACGACCCCGCTATAGTTCACCGTGCAAGAATTGTTGTTGATTCGGTTACGGCAATAGTACTGGCTGACCTGCTTGTTACACGCTACGGAACGGACTGGTTGGTAAAATAATGGAATACGGTTGTATAGGTGAAAAGCTAAAGCATAGCTTTTCAAAGGAAATTCATGCAAAGCTGTTTTCGTATAATTATGAAATTTGCGAAATAGAAAGGCAAGACCTTGACAGCTTTATGAAAAAGCATGATTTTAAGGCTATAAATGTTACAATACCTTATAAAACAGACGTTATACCCTATCTTGATTATATTGATGATATGGCAGAAAAAATAGGTGCTGTAAACACTATAGTTAATAAAAATGGCAAGCTTTACGGATACAATACCGATTTTTCGGGTTTGAGTGCCTTGATTCTTAAAAACGGAATTGAGCTAGCTCAAAAAAAGGTGCTGATACTGGGCAGCGGAGGTACTTCCAAAACAGCAAAAGCTGTATGTGAGAGTCTTGGTGCCGGTGTGATTTTAAGAGTTTCAAGGGAAGCAAAAGACGGATTTATCACCTATGAGGATGCTAAAGAAACACATAATGATGCCGATGTAATAATTAATACCACCCCTGTGGGTATGTATCCGAATATTGACGGTGCCGCAGTAAATATATCCAATTTTAAAAAGCTTTCGGGCGTGGTTGATGCGGTTTATAATCCGCTTTGTACAAGGCTTGTTCTTGATGCGAAATCGCAGGGTATAAAGGCAACAGGCGGACTTTATATGTTAGTAGCCCAAGCGGTTTTTGCGGCAGAAAAATTTACTGACAGTAAAATACCTACAGAAAAAATCGACGAGGTTTATAAAGAAATTCTGCTTTCAAAAAAGAATATTGTTCTAGTAGGTATGCCATCCAGCGGCAAAAGTACAATAGGCTCTGCTTTAGCGGAGAAGCTCGGGATGAATTTTATCGATACCGATACACTTGTGGTCGATATGGAAAAAAGGTCTATTCCCGAAATTTTCCAGAGTAACGGTGAGCAGCATTTTAGAAGCCTTGAGTCTAAAGCTGTATTAGAGGCGGCGAAAAACTCTAATACTGTCATAGCCACAGGCGGCGGAGTAATACTTAATCCGAAAAATATAGAGCGGTTACGGCAAAACGGAAAAATTTATTTTCTTGACCGACCTATAAACGACCTTTTAGTAACTGATGACCGTCCGCTTTCAAACGATATTGAAAAACTAAAAAAGCTATATGATGAGCGTTATGACCTATACCGTAAGGCCGCAGACGTTATTGTTAAATGCGACTTTGATATAGAAGAAAACATAAAGGCAATAAAGGAAGATTTTTTAAAATGCGACTATTAATACTCAACGGACCAAATCTTAATATGCTTGGAATTCGTGAGCCTGATATTTACGGCAGAGAAACCTATGCTACCCTCTGCGAAAAAATAGAGGCACATGCTAAAGAAATAGGCATAGAGGTAGAAATTTATCAGTCCAACCACGAGGGAGATTTGGTTGATAAAATTCAACAGGCTTATTACGATTTTGACGGTATAGTTATAAATCCTGCCGCATACACCCACACAAGCGTAGCAATTTTAGATGCTGTAAAGGCGGTGGGCAAGCCTTGTGTGGAAGTACATATTTCGGATGTTTCTGCACGTGAAGATTTTAGACAGATAAGCTATGTCCGTTTGACTGTAGAGCTTACAATAACAGGCCACGGCATAGACGGTTATTTAGAGGCAATGGATTTTTTAAAGGGTGAGATTTTAAACCAATGACGGTAGAAATAAAAAAAGGAAAGGCAAACGGACAGATTATGGCACCCGCATCTAAAAGTATGGCACATAGAAGCCTTATTTGCGGTGCGTTGTCAAAGCAAAGTACCATAAAAGGTCTTGATTTTTCTGAGGATATTAAGGCTACAATAGGTTGCTTAAAAACTCTGGGTGCAAATGTCAAAATAGAGGGAAACAGCGTCACAATAGGCGGTCTTTTAGATAGCAAAAAAAAGGTTGACGAGCCGCTTTTGTGTGGTGAGAGCGGTAGTACATTAAGGTTTTTGTTGCCGTTATGTTTACTTCGCGGCGAGCCGATAGTGCTTAAGGGTACAAAAAGGCTGTTTGAGCGTTCGCTTTCGGTTTATGAGGATATTGCTAAAGCACAAGGTATAAAATTCTTACAAAAGGATAATGCCGTTATGGTTTGCGGTGTGCTTAAAAGCGGTCTTTACGAGGTTAAGGGCGATATTTCAAGTCAGTTTATAAGCGGGCTTTTATTTGCCTTATCAACACTTAAAAATGATAGCATTATAAAAATCGAGGGCAAATTTGAAAGTGCTTCTTACGTAGGTTTAACCCTTAAAGCCTTGGGGGACTTTGGCGTTAGGGTTACAAGGCTTGATGCTAAATCCTTTAAAGTGCATGGCAGTCAAAGTTATTTTTCACAGAACATAACAGTTGAGGGTGACTATTCAAACGCAGCATTTTTTGACGCCTTGAATGTTTTTGGCGGCAATGTTTTGGTAAAGGGACTAGACCCTCAGAGTATTCAAGGGGATAGGGTATATAAAGATTACTTTAAAGCTATAGAAAATAAAAATTCAGTAATAGATTTAACCGATTGTCCCGATTTAGGTCCAATACTTTTTGCTCTTGCTGCCGCAAAGGGCGGTGCTGTGTTTAGCGGCACCGAAAGACTTAGAATTAAGGAAAGCGATAGGGTATCCGCTATGGCAGACGAGCTTTCTAAATTCTCAATACCCGTAAAGGCAGGTAAGAATACTGTAGAAATCGGCAAAGCAACCCTTAAAAAACCGACTGTACTTTTAGACGGACACAACGACCACCGCATAGTTATGGCACTCTCGGTACTTTGTACCATAACGGGTGGAAAAATAATGGGTGCCGAGGCGGTTGCTAAAAGTCTGCCACAGTTTTTCTCACTGCTTTCATCACTTGGAATAGAGGTAAATGAAATATGAGTTTAGATAAAAAGACTAATATACTTATAGTAGGACTTGGTCTTATGGGCGGAAGCTATGCTAAAGCCTTAAGCAGACGCGGTTATAGTGTTTCGGCTATTACAAAGGACCAAAAATCTATTGATTACGCTACCGATAAAGGTATGATTAAAAAGGGTAGTGCTTTTGCTGACAGAGAGTTGATATCAGCTGCTGACCTTATTATATTAGCGGTTTATCCGCATATAGTATTAGATTGGTTAAAGGAAAATGCAAAGTATATTAAAAAAGGTGCTATTATAACCGATGTTACGGGTGTAAAGTCAAACATTGTATATGATGTACAGAAAATTTTGCCTCAAGATACTGAATTTATTGCGGCACACCCAATGGCAGGCCGCGAGGTTTACGGTGTAGAGAATAGTGACGATAAAATATTTTGGGGTGCTAACTATATAGTTGTGCCTACCGAAAAAAACACACCCTTTGCTATAGGACTTTGTGAAGAGTTAGGTTGGACTTTAGGCTTTGCCTACGTTTCAACCCTTTCACCCGAAAATCACGATGAAATGATAGCTTTTTTATCACAGCTTACCCACTGTATAGCAGTTTCGCTTATGTGCACTAAAGACAATCCCGACCTTGTAAGATATACGGGTGACTCGTTTAGGGATTTGACTAGAATTGCTAAAATTAATGATGAAATGTGGAGTGAATTATTTTTAACTAATAAAGAGCCTCTGCTTCGTGAAATGGAAGCATTTAAGCAAAGCTTTGATAGTATGTACAATGCCTTAAAAAACGACGATAGCGATAAAATGCGTGAAATGATGCGACTGTCAACGACAAGGCGAAAGCTTTTTGATAAACAGTCTTAAAATCAAAAGGAGATAATATTTATGAATATGGAATTTACAAGAAAGCTGCCTATACCACAGCAAATTAAAAATAAATACCCTCTAACAGAACAATTAGAATTAATAAAAAAAGAACGCGATGAGCAAATTAAGGCGGTTTTCAGGGGCGACTCGGATAAATTTATATTAATAATCGGTCCTTGTTCGGCAGATAATAGAGAAAGCGTACTTGATTATATAGGCAGACTTAAAAAAATCAATGAACAGGTAAGCGATAAAATAATTATAGTTCCGCGTATATACACAAATAAGCCACGTACTACGGGTGACGGTTATAAAGGAATGCTTCATCAGCCCGACCCAGATAGCAGTCCTGATATGCTTTCGGGTATAATAGCTATAAGAGATTTGCATATGAGTGCTTTAAAGGATTATGGCTTTACCTGTGCAGACGAAATGCTCTACCCTGAAAACTACCGCTATTTGTCCGATTTGCTTTCATATGTTGCGGTGGGTGCACGTTCGGTAGAAAATCAACAGCACCGCTTGACCGCTAGCGGAATAGATGTGCCTGTGGGCATGAAAAATCCAACAAGCGGCGACATTTCTATTATGATGAATTCGGTTACTGCCGCACAGCACAGTCATACCTTTATCTTTCGCGGTTGGGAGGTTAAGAGCAGCGGTAACCCCTATGCACACGCGATTTTAAGAGGATACACAGATTATACGGGTAAATCGGTTTCTAACTATCATTATGAGGATTTAAGTAAGCTTTATGAACGTTATGCCGAGTCAGGACTTGCCAATCCTGCCGCTATTATTGATACAAACCACGCAAATTCGGGTAAAAAGTATTTAGAGCAAATAAGAATTGCAAAGGATATTGTATATAGCTGTAACCATAACGACGATATTCGCGGCATGGTTAAAGGTCTTATGATAGAAAGCTATATTGAAGACGGTGCCCAAAAAATAGGCGAGCATGTTTACGGCAAATCAATTACCGACCCGTGTCTTGGTTGGGAGAAAACCGAAAAACTAATTTTAGAAATTGCCGATACCATTAAATAAATTTTAAAATTCGATGAACGGAGACTGTTATGTCAAAAATTTATTCATCTGTTGAAGAGCTTATAGGCAACACACCGCTTTTAGAGTTAAATGCTTTAAAGGAAGAATTAAATCTTGAGTGCCGAATACTAGCAAAGCTTGAGTGTTTTAATCCTGCAGGTTCCAGTAAAGATAGGGTTGCTCTTTCAATGCTTCAAGATGCGGAAAAAAGCGGTAAGCTTAATAAAAATTCGGTGATAATTGAGCCAACCTCGGGCAATACAGGTATAGGTCTAGCGGCAGTTGCGGCAAGAAAGGGTTATGAAACAATAATCGTTATGCCCGAAACTATGTCGGAGGAACGTAGACGTCTTATGAAGGCGTACGGGGCTAAGTTAGTGCTTACCGACGGTAAAAAGGGAATGAAGGGTGCTATAGAAAAGGCAGAGGAATTAGCAAAAGAAAATCCTAACGCCTTTTTGGCAGGTCAATTTGTGAACCCTGCTAATCCAAAAGCCCATTTTATGACTACAGGTCCCGAAATTTACCGCGATACCGAAGGTCAGTTTGACATTTTTGTGTCGGCGATAGGTACAGGCGGCACAATAACGGGCGTAGGCGAATTTTTAAAGGAACAAAATCCGAAAATTAAGGTTATTGGTGTAGAGCCGCTTTCCTCACCTTTTTTAACTAAAGGTGAGGCGGGTAGCCATAAAATACAAGGTATAGGTGCAGGCTTTATACCAGAAGTGTTAAACACAAAAATTTATGACGAAATATTAACCGTTTCTGATGACGATGCTTACTATTTTGGCAAGCTGATGGGCAGAGTCGAGGGTGTGCTTGTGGGTATATCTTCGGGTGCCGCACTTTCTGCTGCAGTAAAGCTTGCAAAACAAAAAGAAAACAGAGGCAAAACAATAGTTGTTTTACTGGCAGATACGGGTGAACGTTATTTATCAACAGGTATGTTTGATTGATTGTTGAGGAGGAGTATAAAGATGAAAAACAGAAAACTAATATTGGCGGCACTTTTTGCCGCTCTTACCTGTGTTGCTACCTTTCTTGTAAGAATACCGTCGGTAATTGGCGGCTACATAAATTTGGGTGACGGTATGGTGCTTTTATCGGGATGGTTTTTAGGCCCTGTTGGTGCTTTAGCTGCCGCAGTTGGTTCGGCTTTGGCAGATATAAGTGCAGGCTACATAATATACGCACCTGTTACCTTTTTGATAAAGGGATTAATGGCACTTGTAGCATACGGGCTTATTCGCGGTATTAAGAAAAATAAAATTACGGCTAATATAATAAGCGGTACTCTGTCCGAGGTTATTATGATAGCGGGTTATTTTGTTTTTGAATGGATTATTTACGATTTTGGCGGTGCTATCGCCAATATACCTGCAAATGCAGTTCAAGCTGTAGCAGGCATAACAGCGGCAACTCTGCTTTATTCTGTTTTTAAAAGAAATATAGAAAAAATATTTGAGGACAAATAATATAATGAAATCAAATAAACAGTTTTTAGGTATGGCGGCAGCACTTGCCGCCAATGTGATTTTTGGCTTTAGTTTTGTTTTTTCAAAGCTTGCGTTGTCGGTTGCACATCCACTTGTTATTTTGGCAGTTCGTTTTACAGTAGCCTTTTTATTAATGAATATATTATGGCTAGCGGGACTTTTAAAGCTTAATTTTAAAAACAAGCCAAAGGGGAAACTTTTAGCCATGGCGGTAGCACAGCCGCTTTTGTATTTTATATTAGAACTTTACGGTCTTAAAATGGTATCATCGGCATTATCGGGTATAATAATTGCGTTAGTGCCTGTGGGCGTGCTTGTTATTTCCACATTGTTTTTAAGGGAAAATCCAACCAAAACACAGGTATTTTATACCCTTGTTTCAATAGTTGGAATTTCGGCTATAAGCATACTCTCAAACGATGGCGAAAAGAGCTATTTATTGGGTGTTGCTTTGCTTGTGGGTGCTGTGATAGCGGCGGCAGTATTTAATATTTTAAGCCGTAAGGAAGCCGAACATTATTCTCCGTTTGAGCGTACCTATGCTATGTTTTTCATAGCAACAGTAGGATTTAATATAATAGCTTTTTGTGTGCTTGGTAAAGGCTATTTTTCGGAAGTTGTATCTGCATTTCAAAGTAGTGATTTTATAATTGCTATTATCTATCTTTCGGTACTGTCCTCTGTGGCGGCGTTTATGCTTTATAATTATTCAACCTCAAAAATATCGGCGGTGCGTTCATCATCTTTTTCAAATATAATTACGGTCGTATCGGTGCTTGGCGGAGTAATTATTTTAAAGGAGAAATTTTCGATTTTAGAATTACTGCTTTGCATACCTGTAATTTTGGGTGTGTGGGGTGTAAATTATCAAAAGGAAAAGGCGTAAGCCTTGAAAAAGCAAATTTAAAGTGCTATAATGACTTTTTAGTGAAACACTTTGTGTTTCACTATATGCTTTGCTTATATAATCTTAATTGATAAATTTTTTGGAATGGAGTCCTGTGTATGTCAGAAAATCAAAGTTGTTCGGGCAACTGTTCGTCCTGTACTCAAAACTGTTCTTCAAAGGAGAAACAATCTTTTATTGAGCCTACAGGCGACTATAACAGCATTAAAAATGTAATAGCCGTAGTAAGCGGTAAGGGTGGAGTTGGTAAATCCATGGTTACTTCGCTTTTAGCCGTTATGATGGCACGAAAGGGATATAAGGTTGGTATTCTTGATGCCGACATTACAGGTCCCTCTATACCTAAAGCCTTTGGTATAAACGGGAGGGCAATGCAAAATGAGCTGGGCATACTTCCTGCAGAAACTAAGGGTGGTATTAAGTTAATGTCGGTTAATTTAATGCTTTCGGAAACCGATGCACCTGTTGTTTGGCGTGGACCTGTTATTGCGGGTGCTGTAAAACAGTTTTGGACCGATGTTGTTTGGGAGGATTTAGATTATTTGTTTATTGACTGCCCTCCGGGAACAGGCGATGTTCCGCTTACGGTTTTCCAAACCATTCCGCTTAATGCCGCAGTAGTGGTTACCACACCGCAGGATTTGGTTGGTATGATAGTAAGAAAAGCAGTTAATATGGCGAGTATGATGGATATACCCGTACTTGGCATAGTTGAGAATATGAGTTATATTGAATGTCCCGACTGTGGCAAGAAGATAAGTGTTTTCGGCTCTAGCGGACTTGATTCCTCCGCAGGCACAGGACTTCCCGTACTTGCAAAAATGCCTATAACTTCTGCACTTGCTCAGCTTGTTGACAACGGTCAGATAGAGCGTTTTGAGGGTGACTGGTTAAATGCCGCCGCCGACGAAATAGAAAAGAAATTTTCAAAATAAATAATATAAACCAAAACGGCACTGCTTTAGCAGTGCCGTTTTGGTTTGGGGATGAAATATGGTATATAAAAACCGTTTAGACTCCAAGGGGAAGGAAAGGAGTCGTCAACAGATTTTTAACTGTTTAAATCTTTCTAGGGTTGTATCACTTTTATTAACACGGATACGGTATTCAATATATTTTGCGGTTTCTGTGGTTTTAATTCCCGAACGTACCCCCGCTGAAGATAGCGTTTCGCTTAATTTGTAAAGACTGTTTTCAAAAAGTCTTATGTCACCGATTGACGCTTTTGTGGTCTGCTGTAAATTATCGTATTTGCGGTCTTTTGCGGGTGGACTTTGAGGTGTTATGATTGGTTTTTCTACGATTTCATTAGCAGGTAATACCTCTGACTCATTGTTTTTAATATGTTTTTTCTTTACGGGATTTAAAATTTCATTTACTACTTGTTCGGCATCATCGGGGTGGATATGTTCTTTGAAAAATATATCGGCTATGAATTCCCGTCTTGATTCGGGTAGCTTTAGTAAGGCTCTGGCATGTTGCTCTGTAAGAGAATATTCGCTTATCTTTTGCTGGGTTGCCCTGTCAAGCCTTAAAAGCTTTAATTTCAGCGATATTGCCGACTGTGTCATACCAAGCCTTAACGATACCTCCGCCTCTGACATTCCACGCTCTACTATAAGTGCGTTAATAAATCGTGCCTCTTCAAAAAACGAGAGCCGTTTCGAGTGTATGTTTTCTACAAGAGAATAAATCTCTGCGGTTTGCTCGTCTAACTTATAAAGTATGCAGGGTATACGGCGAAGTCCTGCCATTTTTGCCGCTCTTAACCGTCTTTCACCCGTTATTAGTACATATTTTCCTCTATATGCCTTTCTAACCGCTAAAGGATGGATTATTCCGTTTGCTGAAACACTGCGGGATAACAGTTTTATTTCATCAGGGTCAAAAAATTGCCGCGGTGTGTTTCCGGTTGTAATAATGTCACACGGTCGTAACATTAAAAGTTTTTTATCAGCGATGTTGTGCATCTTTTTGCCCCCTGCAAATTAGAAAAGAGTTTTTAAAAGTGGTTGTCTTTCTTGTCCTTACTAATTGTGGCATATTTGACTGATAAAGTAAAGAATTTCCGGTCGCACAAAGCGGCAAGCTATTACAATATTTTTAAATTTATAAGGGTTGTTTTGAAATTTTAGTAGATATTCTTGGATATTTTGGCGGAGTTTGCGATATCTTTTTTATAAAAATCAAGGTTCTTTGTTCATCGTCACGCAAATTTTCGCATATAATTTTAGTTTCACCGCCGCCAAGCAGTTTTATGGCGTTTTTAGCGGCATCGGCTTCTTCTCTGCCGTTAGGTCCTTTAAGGGCGATAAAGCTACCGCCTTTTTTAACAAAGGGCAGACAGTATTCCGAAAGACAGGGCAGATTTGCAACAGCCCTTGCAGTAGCATAGTCGAATTTTTCGCGGTATTTTGGGTTTCTGCCGCCATCCTCTGCACGCGAGTGTACCGTTTCGGCGGTAAGACCTATTTGGCTTAAAACCTCATTTAAAAACAAAATACGTTTATTAAGGCTGTCGAGCATACAAACCTTTAAATCGGGACGTACAATTTTCATTACCATTGAGGGAAAGCCTGCCCCTGTTCCTACGTCGATAAGCGAAGCCTCTTTCTTAGGACTGAAATGCTTAAAAGGCAAAATACAGTCGTAAAAATGCTTGTATAGCACCGCCTCAGGCTCGGTTATTGCGGTAAGATTAATTTTTTCGTTCCACTCTAGTAGTAAATTACCGTAAATATTAAGTTGCTTGCAAGCAGTCTTTTCTAATGTAAAGCCGAAATCCTCACAAAGCGGTATCAGCTTTTCGGTTTTAAAATCAATCATATTAAATCCTTTAGCCTTTCGTCAGCCTAATCAATTTTTGGTAAGGTGTATCATAAGCACCGAAACATCGGCAGGGCTAACACCCGATATACGTGCCGCCTGACCTATGTTTGAGGGCATAACTTTTTTGAGCTTTTCGCGGGCTTCAAGGCGGAGTCCGTAAACCTCATCGTAATTGATGTCCTTTGGAATAGCTCGTCTTTCAAGACGTAACATTTCGTCTATTTGGGCTTGTTGACGGGTGAGATACCCTTCATATTTAATCTCAATTTCCACCTTGTCCTTTACCATTTGGGGAAGTGAAGGACGGTTTTTATCAAATGGGGCGAGCATTTCATAGTTTAATTGCGGACGTTTTATAAGCTCTGCAAGACTGGCACCCGCCTTTAAGGGTGCAGTGCCTGCCTGTTCTAGAAGAGCATTCAGTTCGGGAGAGGGACCTAAATGAGTGTGATTAACCCTTTCTATTTCTGCTTCTTTTTGACTTTTACGTTCTAAAAACTCGTTATATGTTTCGTCACTTATAAGTCCTAGAGCGTGACCTATGGGCATCATACGCTCGTCAGCGTTGTCTTGACGAAGCAGAAGTCTATACTCACTTCTTGAAGTCATCATACGGTAAGGGTCAGAACAGCCCTTTGTTACAAGGTCATCTATAAGTGTGCCTATGTAGGACGATGCACGCGAGAGTATAAGCGGTGGCTCATCCTTAATTTTAAGTGCGGCATTTATGCCTGCAATAAGACCTTGTGCCGCCGCTTCTTCATAACCTGACGAGCCGTTAAACTGACCTGCACCGTAAAGACCCGAATGACCTTTAATTTCAAGTGTATAGGTTAGTGCTAACGGGTCAATGCAGTCGTATTCAATAGCGTAAGCGGTACGCATAATTTTCACATTCTCAAGTCCTGACATAGTGCGGTAAAATTTAAGCTGTACCTCTTCGGGAAGTGAAGAGGACATACCTTGTAGGTACATTTCCTCAGTATCGGCACCGCAAGGCTCAACAAACATTTGGTGACGCTGTTTATCGGCAAAGCGGACGATTTTATCCTCAATACTAGGGCAGTATCTAGGTCCTACACCCTCTATAACACCGGCATATAAGGGTGAACGGTGCAGATTTTCCAAAATAATTTCTTTTGTTTTTTCATTTGTGTAGCCTATATGGCATACGGCGGTATTTACAGGGGCCTCTTTTGTAGAATAGCTAAATGGCTCGGTTTTGTCGTCGCCCTCTTGTAGCTCTAGCTTGCTAAAATCAATACTGCTTTTTAAAACACGTGCAGGCGTACCTGTTTTAAAGCGTCTTAAAGGCAGACCTAACGCTTTGAGAGAGTTTGCCAAAGCCTTTGCGGGAAAGCTGCCGTCAGGACCGCTTTCGTAATTGACCTCACCCACAAACACCTTGCCACCCAAAAATGTGCCTGTGGCAATTATTGCGGCTTTTACAGAATATTCTGCCCCTAGATTTGTGGTAAGAAGCCAACCGTCGCCGCCCTTTTTAATATCAACTATCTCGGCTTGGCGTACCTCTAAATTTTCCTCTAGCTCAATAGCGTGCTTCATATATCCGCTATAGGCTCTGCGGTCAATCTGTGCACGAAGTGAATGCACAGCAGGTCCCTTGCCGCGATTAAGCATTCGGCTTTGAAGTGTTGTTTTATCTGCCGCTTTGCCCATTTCACCGCCCAAAGCGTCAAGCTCGCGTACTAAATGTCCTTTAGCAGTACCGCCTATTGATGGGTTACAGGGCATATTGCCAACCCAATCGAGACTTATTGTAAATATTATAGTTTTAAGCCCTAGTCTAGCACCCGCCAATGCGGCTTCAACGCCTGCGTGACCGCCGCCTATTACGGCAATATCATAATTTCCTGCAAAATAAGTAGTTATACTCACTAAAATACCTCTTTTTTAAGACTATTTTCCCACACAAAAACGGCGGAAAATTTCGTCGGTTACTTCGTTTGTAACACGCTTGCCCGTAAGCTCTAAAAATGCTGCTAGTGCATCATCAATGCAAACGCCTACAGCGTCTAGTGTGTTCCCGATTTCTAAAGCACAAACAGCTTCGTTTAAAGCGTTTAAGGCACGCTCGGTACAAGCACGCTGATGCTCGCTTATAAGTACGGCGGAGTTTGTGTTAAGGTTTGAAATTTCGGTAATTTCTTCAATCGCTTTTATAAGTGATTCAAGACCAACGCCCTGCTTTGCTGAAATTTCAACAACCCGCATTCCGTCAAAGACGGTGCGGTCAATTTTTGTTTCCAAATCGGTCTTGTTAAGAATGATAATAACACGCTTTTCACTTATATCATCAATTAATTTACGGTCGTCGTCGGTAAGCGGGGAAGCCGCGTCAAACACCGCAAACACAAGGTCAGCGTCGTTTAGCTTTTTTCTGGCACGTTCAACGCCTACGTTTTCAACTGTATCGTCGGTGTCGTGTATGCCTGCTGTATCAGAAAGGCGAAGTGTAATATCGCCTAAATTTACCGTTTCCTCAATAATGTCACGCGTAGTACCCGCAATATCGGTTACAATAGAACGTTCATTTCCCGAAAGAAGATTCATAAGGGTCGATTTACCAACATTTGGCTTGCCGACAATAACACAGTCAACACCCTCGCGTATAAGCTTGCCTGCATCATAGGTAGAAAGCAAGGCGGCGGTTTTATCCGCGGCAGAGCGAAGCATAGTCGAAAAGTTTTCGACCGACAGTTCAGGTATATCTTCGTCGGGATAATCGGTAAATGTAGCAATAGATGCCGCGGTAAGCAGTAGGTCGTTTGTAATAGTATCGATTTCCTTACTTATCCTGCCATCCTTTGCCGCACGAGATATTCTATAGGCAGTGTCGTTTTCCGCCGAGATTAGTCCCATAACACTTTCGGCTTTTGAAAGGTCTAATTTGCCGTTTAAAAAGGCACGCTTGGTGAATTCACCTGCGTCGGCTAAATCAGCACCTGCAGAAAGTACCGCACGCAAAACCGATTTTAAAACTATTCTACCGCCATGTACCGACAGTTCAACAACATCTTCACCCGTATAGCTTTTAGGGGCTTTAAACACTAGGGCAATACCGTCGTCAAGTACCTCGTCGCCCGAGCAAAGTCTGCCATAGGCGGCTTCGTATCCGCAAAAACAGGAAAGCGGTTTGTTTGAAAAAGCCTTAAAGCATTTTTCTGCTATAGCAACAGCCTTTTCACCCGATATTCTTATAACACCTATTCCGCCTTCCCCTAGCGGTGTGGCAATAGCGGCAATAGTACGTTCCGACATTAAATCACCCAATTTCTGAAAATGCTTATTCAATTTATAATAACACAATATAAGCCTATTTTCAACCAAATTTTAATTGACATAACACCCTAGAAACAATATACTTATCTTGGTGATAGTATGATAAGAGATAATGTGCTTGAAAAGGAAATTGAGAGCCTTTTAAATTATAATAGTGAAGTAATAGTTTTTGACTCAATTGATTCTACCAACACCTATTTAAAGGGTTTGGCGGCAGACGGTCAAAAAGAGGGAACAGTAGTAATAGCAAAAAGTCAGACAAATGGCAGGGGAAGACTTGGCAGAAGCTTTCATTCCGCAGAAAACGGGCTTTATTTAAGCTTGCTTTTACGCCCCGACAAATCGGCAGAAGCCTCACTTTTAATTACTGTTGCGGCATCGGTTGCGGTAGCGTTAGCAATAGAAAAGGTAACAGGCAAACATACCGAAATTAAATGGGTTAACGATATTTATTTAAACTCTAAAAAGGTTTCGGGCATTTTGACCGAGGGTGCAATAAACCCCGAAAACGCCAAGCTTTCCTATGCGGTTTTAGGTGTGGGCGTTAATATTTTTACTCCAAAGGATGATTTTCCCGAGGAAATAAAGAACATTGCTA
The DNA here is from genome assembly GCA_015065725.1 of Oscillospiraceae bacterium. Classification (GTDB taxonomy): domain Bacteria; phylum Bacillota; class Clostridia; order Oscillospirales; family Acutalibacteraceae; genus UBA737. The sequence continues at coordinate 73,205 of SVPV01000006.1, read as the reverse complement.
CGGCTATTTATGAAAGCGATAACGGCAAAAATATATTGCCAACCCTTGCGGCAGAAATAATAAACATATTTATGGATTTTTATAAAAATCTAGAGCAAAAAGAATATTTGTCTGAATACAAAAAACGCTCAATTTTGATAGGTAAAGAGGTTTCGTATGTTTTGGACGGCACTATTTATACAGGAAAGGTTTTGGGCATTGATGACGATGCTAGACTTTTATTAGATATAAAGGGTGAAAGGGTTGCCCTAAATGCAGGCGAGGTATCGGTAAGACTGATATAATAAAAAGGAAAACGGCGGTCATTGACCGCCGTTTTTATATAACATTTAAACTTCTATTGTAATTTTTTTACCTGTGGGTTTATAAGGTCTATATATTACGCCTGCCGCATCAAACATAATTTTTGATGCCTTTACACCGTCGGTATCGGCATATTTATCGTCTGCATAAACAATCTCTTTGATGCCCGACTGTATAATAGCCTTTGCACATTCATTACAAGGAAACAATGTAACATATACACTGCAGCCTCTAACCGATGCGGTGTGGCAATTAAGTATAGCATTAAGCTCGGCGTGGCATACATAAAGATATTTAGAATCAGTACCCTCGTTTTTCTCCCAAGGAAAAACCTCATCATTCGAGGAGCAGTGGGGCATACCGTTATATCCCATAGAAAGAATTCGTTTTTCATCATTTACAATGCAGGCACCCACCCGTGTAGACGGGTCCTTGCTACGCTTTGCAGAAAGCATGGCTATACCCATAAAATATTCGTCCCAACTTAAATAGTCTTCTCTTTTCAAAACTATCACCTCAAAAATATTGTAATACGATTCAGTCTATTTTGCAATCTTTTTCTTTTACGAAGAAAACTGCGGTTATTACCATAATTATTGGGAATAAAGCACACGCCGCAAAGCCCCAATTAAGTCCTATAATATCGGCAACAATTCCTAAAATCCAAGGACCTGTTGAACAACCAAGGTCTCCGCAAAGGGCTAAAATGCTGTACATAACTGTACCTGCTGACAAAAATTTTGCACCCGCCATAGAATATGTACCAGGCCAAGAAAGGCTAACCGAAAATCCGCAAGCGGCACAGGCTATAAGGGCTACAACGGGTATATCAAAAAACGCTACTGCTAAATAACAGGCGGTACAAAGAATATTGTTGTATATAAATATTTTGCGTATTGAAAGCTTTATACGTTTGCCGCCTAATATAATTCTGCCAAGTCCCATAAATATTGCAAAGGCACAGGGACCTAAAATATCACCCGCAACCTTGCTAATGCCCAGCGACTTTTGGGCAAAAAGCGATGCCCATTGTGCCATAGCAATTTCGCTAGAGCCGGCACAGAACATAAATACCATAAAGTATATGAATGTTTTATCCTTAAACAGTGCCGAAATAGGCGTCTTTTTAGTGCTTTTTTCGGGGGAAACTATTGGTACCACCAAAAAGACAAAGGAATTGATAAACGGAATAGATGCCCAAATTAGCGGAATATATTGCCAATTATCATAAGAAAAGACCCCGATTAAAAGTGTAGATACAAGAACGGTAAGGGCTTGACCCCAACAGTAAAATGAGTGTAAAAGAGACATTTCTGCACCCTTGTTTTTAAGGGGCAGATATTCTATTATGGGGCTTAAAATGACCTCCATAAGTCCGCTGCCGAAGCCGTACACTAAAACCGAAAGTATAATTGCCATATATGTGTTAGACATAATATTGGGTAAAACACTAAGCATTGTAAGACCTACCGCCGCTAGAAACTGACCTAAAAATGAGGTTATTCTAAAGCCTAACAGGTCGCATATTTTAGTGGCGGAAAAATCCGCAAAAATCTGTATTAAAAAATTTATAAATATTATTCTGCCAAGCTCTTCATAGCTTAAACCGTAGTTTTTATTCAGAATAATAAAAATTAGTGGCAGAAAATTATTTACAATAGCCTGCACAAAAATTCCTGTATAGCAAGAAATTTTTGTGAAATTATAATTTAGTTTCAATTGTTGTTCTCCCTTATTATATCCAAAAGCTCTAAGGGCTTGTTTATTATGTATTTAGCACCGTTTGCTAAAAGTTCTGCCTTGCCTCTAAAGCCCCAAAGCTCACCAACAGGTACAGCCCCGCTATTAACGGCGGTTAAAACGTCCATACCCGAATCACCTAAAAATACACATTCTTCGGGCTTTACACCTAATTCTTCCATAGCTAAAAGGGCAAGTGTAGGGTCAGGCTTTGCAGGAACGCCTACGCGTTTACCAAACACCTTTTTAAATGTGTCGCCGTAAAGCTTTTTAACTACCACGTCTGCCATTTCCTGTGCTTTATTAGTAACAACGGCTATTATCAGCCCCGTTTTTTGAAGCTCTGATAAAAGCTCATCAATCCCGTCGTATGAGGCGGTACTATCGGCATAGTGTACCGAATAATATTTTAGAAAAACCTTTTCCATACGTGCTACTGTTTCACTGTCGCGATAGCCGTCAGGCAAGGCACGCTCAAGCATTTTAGAAATACCGTCGCCCACAAACATTTTAAATTCTTCTGTTTGGTGGGGCGGAAAATTCTCGGTTGCAAGGGCGTAGTTTGTGGCATCTGCAAGGTCTTTAAGTGAGTTTGCAAGGGTGCCGTCAAGGTCGAATAAAACTGCTTTAATCATATTTTCACCGTAAAATTAATTGTTCTTAAATCCCTATAAAACAAAAACCTCGCCGCCCTATACAGAACGGGCAGTCGAGGCTGTGTTTTTAATAAATTGCAATTAGATTGCTCTGGTAACCTTGCCCGAGCGTAAGCAACGGGTGCAGACATTTATATGACGGGGTGAACCGTCAACAATAGCCTTAACCTTTTTAACGTTAGGCTTCCAAGTTCTGTTAGAACGTCTGTGTGAGTGAGAAACCTTAATACCAAAAGCAATTTCCTTACTACAAATTTCACATTTTGCCATGGTATGCACCTCCTTCTGATTCGATTGCAACACTGCAATCACATTAGCAAAAATAATAATAACAGAAAACCGACAATAATGCAAGCATTTTTTTGAAATATATGCTTTTTTTTGCGATTTTTTAAATCAAGGTGTGTATTCGCGACGGTTAGGACGCATCATAAGGTCGCGTACAACCGACTTAACATCAGCGTTTTGATAAAGTACGGAATAGCACTTTTCAATAATTGGTAGGTCAACATTGTATTTTTTACCTAGCTTATATGTCATTTCGGCGGCGTGGTATCCCTCAACCGTGCCTACTTCTTTTAAAGCGGTAGCAATATCGGTGCCGCTGCCTACCTTATAACCGAAACGGTTGTTACGGCTATGCCTTGAAGTACAGGTAACTATAAGGTCACCAAGACCTGTAAGACCTGCAAATGTATATTCCCTAGCACCCATAGCTATACCAAGTCTTGTCATTTCGGCAAGACCTCGTGTGATAAGGGCGGCTTTTGTGTTATCGCCAAGCCCCATACCGTCACAAAAGCCTGCACAAACGGCTATTACGTTTTTAACCGCACCGCCGATTTCAACACCGATAAGGTCGGTAGAGGTGTAAATACGCAAAGTTTCACTTGCCATAACATTCTGCACAATTTCGGCAACGGGTAGACTTTTTGACGCTGATACAACAGAGGTGGGTATATTTCGTGCAACCTCCTCAGCGTGAGAGGGACCCGACAAAACAGCTATTTGAGCTTCGGGTAATTCGCTTTCTATAACGTCGGATAAAAGCAAAAGACTTTCCTTTTCAAAACCCTTTGCAACGTTTACTACTATGCCGAATTTTTTACATTCGGCAAGTTTTTTTGCCACGCTTCTAACTGCGGTAGAAGGGGTAGCAATGACGGTTATGTATGAGCCTTCAACTGCACTTATATCGGTTGTGATTTCTATTTCTTTTGGTATTATAATACCGTTTAAAAGCTTTTCGTTGGTGCGTTTGGTACGAAGCAACTCGGCTTCTTCGGTAAAAGGTGTCCAAAGGGTTACCTTGTGACCGTTTTTATATGCAGATAGTGCAAGTGCAATACCCCATCCGCCTGAGCCTAGAACAGAAACCTTAAACATTACTGCTTCCTCCCGATATGAATTTTCTTTTCGGTGCCACTAATTAGTCGTTTAATATTGTCGATATGTTTTAAGAATACAACAGCACCCATAGAAACACTTAAAATTATTTGTGGCAAAAGACTTGCCGACTTATCATAAAATACGGCAGAGAAAACTACAACTGTAACGGTTGCAAGCAACGAGCTTAATGATACAATTTTAGAAATTATAAGAGCAAGGGCGAAAACGCTAAGACCTAAAATGATAGCGATAGGACAGCAAACTGCGAATATTCCCACAGCTACAGCAACGCCTTTCCCACCTTTGAAACGGAAGAAAACAGGGAATACGTGACCTAGCATACAGGCAAGTCCACAGGCAAATGCGAGATAAACGGCGTACTCACCGTAGGGGAAAGAGCCGCCGTTATAAGCGGCACTTAAAAATATTACTTTGCCTACAAAACAGGCGGTAAAGCCTTTTAATGCATCAAACAAAAAGGTTAAAATTCCAGGTAACAGACCTGCGGTGCGAAGCACATTTGTTGCACCAGCATTGCCGCTACCCATATCTCTTACGTCTTTTTTTGTAAATAACTTTGAGAAAATTACTGCAAAATTAATACTGCCTATAAGATAGGCTAAAACAATAGCTATTACTGCATTAATCATATTATTTTTTGTCGCCCCTTTCACGTATTACAAACCTTACAGGAGTACCCTCAAGACCAAATGTGGAACGAATTTGATTTTCTAAATAACGCTGATAGGAAAAATGGAAAAGCTCGGCATTGTTGCAGAAACAAACAAATGTTGGCGGCTTTGTAGAGGCCTGTGTCATATAGTATATGCGAAGTCGTTTTCCTTTATCTGTGGGTGGTTGAACACGTGCGGTAGCATCTGCTAAAATATCGTTAAGCTTACCTGTAGAAATACGCATTGTGTTCTGTGCGTGAACATAGTTTATAAGGTCGAAAAGGCGGTCAATACGCTGACCTGTTTTTGCAGAAATAAATATTATCGGTGCAAAGGGCATAAAGGAAAAGTCTTTCATAAGGCTCTTGCGGTAATTATCCATTGTCTTACCGTCTTTTTCTACAATATCCCATTTGTTAACGGCTATAATACAAGCTTTTCCCTGTTCGAGTGCTAACCCTGCAACCTTTGAATCCTGTTCGGTAAAGCCGTCAACCGCATCAAGCATAATAACGCAAACATCGGCACGCTCAATAGCCATTTTAGCACGAAGTACGCTATATTTTTCAATTTTATCTTCAACGCGGCTCTTGCGGCGAAGACCTGCGGTATCTATAAGATTATACTTTCCGTATTTATTGGTTATCTGTGTATCTATGGCATCGCGGGTGGTGCCTGCTATATCTGATACGATAGAACGTTCTTCGCCTGAAATTTGGTTTACAAGTGAGGATTTACCTGCATTTGGTTTACCGATAACGGCAACATTTATAATTTCGTCATCGTCTTCAGAAAATTCGCTTTCGGGCAAATGCTCAAAAACGGCATCCAAAAGGTCGCCTGTGCCGTGACCGTGTACAGAAGAAACACCTATTGGCTCACCAAGACCTAAATTATAAAATTCGTAAATTTCAATCGGTGGCTCACCGATGGTATCGCATTTATTAACACAAAGTACAATGGGTTTTCCGCTTTTTTGCAGCATAGATGCAATTTCCATATCTGCGGCGGTAACGCCCGACTTTAAATCGGTTACAAATATTATAACGTTTGCCGTTTCGATAGCCAAATTGGCTTGGTTACGCATACCCGAAAGTATTACGTCGTCACTTTCAGGCTCAATACCGCCGGTATCTATAAGCATAAACTTGCGGTTAAGCCATTCGGCATCACCGTAAATACGGTCACGCGTAACACCGGGAGTATCATCAACAATAGAAAGTCTTTGACCTATAAGCTTATTGAAAAGGGTAGACTTACCAACGTTTGGACGTCCTACCACAGCAACAACGGGTTTAGCCATTAACGGTTCCTCCTATTCCTAAAATATTCTCTACGAGTGAATATCCGTCATTATCGACGGGTGTTATTTTAATATTAAGAGTTTTTTCTAGTTCCTCTAAGGTTATACTGTCAAGGAACATATCGCCCTCGCTTCTAAGCATAGATGAGGGAATAAGCAACTCATCACCTAAGTTTTTACCGTCTAGTTGTTTTTTAATGTCGGTAGCGGTAACAAGACCTGAAACGGTGATTTTATTGCCAAAAAAGTCATTTTTAATTGCATATACGTCACATTTAAGATTTTGTCTTTTACTAGCACAGCTGTGGGCAATTTCTTTTATAAGCGGCTCTGCTGCAACACCTGTTGCTATGCTTATGTGGCGTTCAGCGGTCGGAAGTTCGGTATCTTCAAGCTCTATAATGGCGTTTTCTGCCTCGTCCTTTAATAATGCCCAAAGTCCTACGCCGTTTTCCAGCTGTAAAAAGTCGCCATAGTATGAGGTATCGGGAATTTCTCTTTCACAGAGCAAATAAAACTCATCCGAGCCGTAAACCCTACGTTCACCCCATCTTTCTAAACAAGCGTCGCCCGACTTGTCTATAATATCAAGCACAGCGGCGGCGGATTGCTTATTAAAGGGCGAAATTTTTTCTAGCCCTTCGCGGTGGTCGGTAAGACCAACGGGAACGGCGGCTATACATTCTACGTTTTGAAGCTCGGTTAAATCGTTTAATGAACGCACAAGCTCGTCACCGTCATTAACCTCGGGACAAAGCACTAGTTGGCAATTGATTTTAATGCCCGCATCGTTAAAACGCTTTATAAGCGGCAATACTTTACCCGCGTTTGGATTTTTCATCATTTTAACACGAAGCTCGGGGTTAGTGGTGTGTACCGATATATTAATAGGACTTATATGCATTTTTATAATGCGTTCAATTTCGTGTTCGGTAAGGTTTGTGAGTGTTATATAGTTGCCAAATAAAAACGAAAGCCTTGAGTCATCATCCTTAAAATAAAGACTTTCCCTCATACCTTTAGGTAATTGGTCTATAAAACAAAACATACATTTATTTTTACAGAAGTGTTTTTCGTCCATTAAATAGGTAGGGAAGGTAAGACCTAACTCTTCATACTCGCCTTTTTTAATGCGTACACGACGGCATTTGCCGCTTTGTGTTAGTATTTCTGCCTTTATGCGTGAACTGTTTTGATAAAAACGGTAGTCAAGCACGTCGACAATCTCGGCACCGTCAAGCTTTAAAAGGGTATCGCCCGCTTTTATACCTGCTTTATTGGCAGGACTTCCCTTATGAACGCCGCCTATTATTACTGCCACGAAAAACACCCCCAATATGAAGTAAAAAGTAAAAAGTAATATGTAAGAAGTTCCTAAAAAAACAGGGGAGGACTTGCTCCTCCCCACAATAGTTTCAGAAATTACTCTGCAACCTTTACAACCTCACGACCGTTGTACTGTCCGCAAGCGGCACAAAGTCTATGCGGACGCTTATAAGCACCGCAGTTTGAGCATTTTACCAATGCCGGAGCACTGATTTTCCAAACGTTATTTCTTCTCTTATCTCTTCTAGCTTTAGAAGTCTTTCTCTTTGGTACTGCCATAAGAGCACCTCCTTAAACGTAATATTTAAAAGTTAATTTTTTAATAATTCTGCAAGCTTTGCAAGTCTTGGGTCAATTTCCTTTGTAGGACAGCTGCAAGCCCCTTCGTTTAGGTCCTTGCCGCATTTAGAACAAACGCCCTTACAGTCTTCCTTACACAAATGCTTGGTTGGCAGGCTCATATAAACCTCACCGAAGACTAATTCGTCCAAATCAAGCTTCATATCGGGAACTGCGATAATAGAGTCGTTTTCCTCACTCTCAACCCGAGTTGCAAGCACACGCTTAATTTCTACAGTATGGTCATGCTCGCAAAAAGCACCGCAACGGTGACAGTTTGCCGAAAAGACATAACTGGCTGTAATGTCAAGCTCAACAACGCTTGCCCTATTGGAAACAGAGCCGCTTAATTTTACGGGTTTACTGAGCGGAAATTCACCCGAAAAATCAACCTCACTCATATCCATCTGATACTCAATGGGCAGAACAGAACCCTCATTAACAAACAGCTTTTTTAAATCAAGAATCATAGTTCCACCTCAATGTCGCAAACTATATTATATAATTAGTGTGGGATTTTGTCAAGATTTTATTTTTATTTTAACATAGTATTTTTTCAAGCTCGCAAAGTGCCGATATTTCATATTTTGAAAAGTAGGTAGCTTTTAAACCTTTGGGGTTGTACCAACAGGTATCAATACCCGAGTTTACACCGCCTAAAATGTCCGAGCTTTGCGAATCGCCGATAATCAGGATTTTGCTTTTATCCTTTTCGGGTGTCCCTTGTAAGACGCAGTCAAAATATTCACGGCTTGGCTTTTGGTGACCGATTTTCTCCGATACAAAAATACCGTCAAACAAAGGCTCTAACCCCGATTCTTTAATACGCCTATATTGTGTGGAGGCAACCCCGTTTGTAGTAGCATAAAGCTTATAGCCTTGTGTTTTTAAACGGTTTAGTATTTCCTCTGCACCGTCTATAAGGTCGTGACCTTCAGACAGGCACTTAAAATAATCCTTTGCCATAACTTCAGCGTCACGCTCTTCGCCTAAATGTTCGAGCAGTTTTTTAAATCTTCCTGCAAAAATTTCCTCTTTTTTAATGTCGCCGCGTTCAAAGGCTTCCCAAAAGGTTTGATTTATTTTTGAATAAACCTCAGCAATTTCATCGCTAACTGGCAAATTGTGAATTGAAAGGAGTTTCCTTATTGCGTTATATTCACTTTTTGAAAAATCAAGCAGGGTATTATCTAAATCAAAATATATTGTAGTGTATTGTTTCATTATAACCTTGCCGCTAGTTCCTTTATATATTCTTTAAGCTCTAAAGCGGTTTCAGGGTGGGTAAGACCAACCTCAATATTAGCCTTTAATATGCCAAACTTGTTACCCATATCATATCTAGTGCCGCTAAAGTCAACGCCTGTAATACCTTTTGTTCTTGCAACTATAGCCATAGCATCGGTTAGCTGCAACTCGCCGCCTGCACCCGTCGGAATGGTGCTTAAAATATCAAAGATTTCAGGCGTTAATACACAGCGTCCTAAAATAGAAAAGTTACTGAACTTGGTTTCCAAGGTGGGCTTTTCTATCATATCTGTAATGCTATAAACCTTATCGTCTAAACTCTCAAGCTTCATAGAGCTATATTTTACTATATACTCGTCACTTACTTCCTTAATACCTACAACACTTTTACCGTAGCGTTCGTAAGCCTCGCAAAGCTCACTAATAGCGGGAATTTCACCTATAATAACGTCGTCGCCGTACATAACTGCAAAGGGCTCATCGCCTACAAATTCTTTAGCACGAAGAACGGCGTCGCCAAGACCTTTGGTTTCCTTTTGACGAAGATAGTATATATTTGCAAGATTTGCAATACTCTCAACCTCTTTTAATACATCGGTCTTACCGCGACTTCTTAAAATTTCCTCAAGCTCAACCGAGTGGTCAAAGTGGTCTTCAATAACACCCTTGCCACGATTAGTAATAATAAGTATATCCGTAATTCCTGCTTTTACTGCCTCTTCAACAATGTACTGAATAGCAGGCTTGTCAACTATGTTGAGCATCTCTTTAGGACACGCTTTTGATGCAGGAAGCACACGGGTTCCCAGTCCTGCCGCCGGAATTATTGCCTTTTTGATTTTCATAAAATTATCCTCCCATAGCAGTAACTGCTGCAAAAATTATTGTTGATAGGTTTTCTGCAAAGAACATAACGGCAAAACCGAGTGCCAACATTCCGCCCGAAGTGCCGCCTAAAGACATAAGTCCCATTTGGTAATAACGCATATCTACATTAGATGCACGGTATTTTAAAATAGTTTTAGAAATGTGTTCCTTGTACCAACCGTGAGTAAATAATCCGCAGACTATTGCAAGTGTTATTTCAATGAGGCTTGAAATTAAATTTGCAACTTCATATTTAAGCGAATCCTCGTTTAAAAGAGGATTTTCTGAAATCTCGCCCATTAAAAATGCCAAATATGACTCGAAGAAATTTTCGGACGCCACTAAACTGCCGAGTATTAGCTCACTAACAACCGAAAGCAATACACCAAGACCTGCAAAAATTGCCGCGTGCTTATACATTTTGCGGTAAAAGTACCAAAGAGCCACGCCTAAAGGGCCTAGAAAAAAGCTTAAAATCGCACAGGGCCAATGCCAAGAGGTTTTTCCGCCTGTTATTTCAAGACGTGAAAAAACGGGCATATATTTATTTGCCTGTTTTCCTACAAAGGTCGCAACCTCGCCGTAAGGAATACCGTTAATGCTTTCTACAAAAGTGTTTCCGTAAGAAAAATCACTTTTTTGGTTTTCGCTGTATTGGGTATGGGTTTGATTATTATCAGAGTTTGAAGCAGTATTGTATGTATCGCCAAAATTACCATCATTAGTCGGGCTGGGTGCTTCCGTCTCGTTTCGGTTTAACTTTGCACCGCAGTTTTTGCAATATTCATACTTTTGCTCGTTTTCGGTTGAACACTCGCTACATATAATTTTTTCGTTTTCCATAGTTTATCTCCTAAATAAACATAGCTATCAAGGACGGCAGATACTGCAAAGCGAAAAAGCCAAGCATCATACCAAAGAAACTGGTACCGCCTTTTTTCATAAATGCCTCCTGCTCGTCAAGGTTGGAGGTCTTTATTTCAGCTATAGTATCAATAACATGATTTCTGTAGTGATAATCGGCAAATAAGCCTATAATAATGCGGGTAATAATATTAAGCACAGAGCCTATAAAGGATAAAAGCAGAGGCAATGCTCCTAATGAAGACATATGCTCTGAGAGAATTTTTGAGTATTCAAAGTAATTTGCTGCGGCAGAGGTGTCTAAAACTGCAACCTCACTTAAAAGAGGTAGTGTTAAAAGTGAAAAAGCAACCAATAATATGCAACTGAAAATTCCCTTTAAATACATTTTTCGCGACATATACCATGCACTTGGAAAAAGAAATGCAAGCCAATTCCACGAGGTTTTAGTTCCTGTAGACATAGCCGCAAATTTCGGTATATATCTGTGGGTGTTTGCAAACACAAAACGTCTGGCTTGGTCGGCAGTGACACCTTTACCTAAATCCATATCCTTCGGAACGCCGCCTAATGAGTCGAACTGAGGGAACATAACGGGCGGCATATCATTTTTAAACTGTGATTCGGATTTAAAAGCACCGCATTTAGGACAACGGTTCATAATAGCAGGGAAGGTGTTGCCGCAGTTGTTACATTCTACAGAATCCTTAAATTGTTCACGTCTTGATTTAAATGTGCTTTCAGCCGATTTATCGTCGGTTTTTGTTCCCTTTTCTGCACGTTCCTTTTCGCGTACTATATCATACTGCTTTTCTGTGCCGTGAAACTCTTCTAAAGCACAGTGACCTATTTTGTCGTAACAGTCGCGGTGATGAGGTGCCCCACATTCAGGGCAGTATACGGTGTCATCTTCATCGAAAAGATACGCGTGACATACACTGCAAGACTTTTTTTCTTCGTTAAAGCTCATACAAAAGCTCCTCTGTAATTATCTATTTCTTCAAAAAGGGTATCAAAATATTCGTTTCCATAGTTATGGAACTGGTTGTTTGCTATCATATCTGTAAGTTCGTTAGCGGTTACCCATTTTACCTCGGCAACCTCGCTTTTTTGAAGCTTTAGTTCAGAAATATCCGAATTGTAGGTAACTACCCAAACATCAAGCAAAGAGTTTCTGCGTTTGAAACGGCAAAGCTTCATAAAACTTTCATCTTTAGAGGTAATTCCAAGCTCTTCAAAAAGCTCTCTTTTCGCGGCGGTAAAAGAATCCTCGCCCGCAATAGCGGCACCGCCCGTAGCTGCCCACTCACCAGGCATAAGCTTTTTACTGTCTGAACGGCGTTGCAAAAGAAATTTGCCGTTGTCAGAAATTATCCAAATATGCACTACAAGATGGTATTCCCCCGGTTTAAGCTTTACCTGACCGCGAAGTGTTGTTCTACCGGTACGGTGACCATATTCGTCAAGAATATCCCATTTTTCTATTTTCATTACCTTTTCTCCACAACTTCGCCTTGTTTTTTGTAAATGCTGTGAGGAGGTACAAATCCGCGTACTGAAGATAGGGGATATACATTAGAGTTTTTGCCGATAACTGTACCTGGATTAAGCACCGAGTTACAACCAACTTCAACATTGTCACCGAGCATAGCACCGAATTTTTTAAGTCCTGTAGCGATTTTGCCGTCGGGTGAATTAAACACAACTAATGTTTTATCCGACTTGACATTTGAGGTTATAGAGCCTGCTCCCATATGTGAGCGGTAGCCAAGCACCGAATCACCCACATAATTGTAATGAGGCACTTGAACTTTATCAAACAGAACAACATTTTTAAGCTCGGTAGAGTTGCCTACAACGGCACCCTTTCCAACAATGGCATTACCGCGTATAAATGCACAGTGGCGGATTTCAGCTTCCTCGTCAATAATACAAGGTCCTGTAATAGAGGCACTGGGTGCTACCTTGGCGGATTTTGCTATCCAAATATTCTCTCCGCGTTCCTCAAAAACATTTCTATCAAGCGTTTTGGCTAGTTCTTTAATAAAACCGCTTATTTTAGGCAACACTTCAAAAGGATATTCTACCCCATCAAAAAGGCCTGCGGCTATTGTATTTTCAAATGAAAAAAGTTCTTTTACAGTATAAGATTTCATAAAACCAAACCTTTCACATATACGATATTTATTTTATTATATCAATCTATAACAATTTTTTCAAGAATTATATCATTTTACTATTGTAAATTTTTTGCTTTTGTATTATAATAGGATTGTAATCGATTAGTTAATCGGTTTTTTACGGCTTGTGTATTAAGTCGTGCGAATGGGCGGGTCCTGTGCGACGGGAGGCCGTGAACCATGTCAGGCGGGGAACCGAGCAGCATTAAGCAGTTTTTTCCGTGCGCCGCAGTAAATCGGTCCATTCGTGCGACTTTGTACGCAAGCTATTTTAATGAATATGTTAGACTATGAGGTGATTAAATGGCATATCAAGCCCTTTATCGCAAATACCGTCCTACAGTTTTTTCTGACGTTGTAGGGCAGGAGCATATAACGCAAACGCTAAAGCAAGAGATTATTGACGGCAAGCTTTCCCATGCCTATCTTTTTACTGGCACTAGGGGAACAGGAAAAACCACCTGTGCTAAAATACTTGCACGTGCTGTCAATTGCCTTTCGCATAAGGACGGTAATCCCTGCGGCGAATGTGAAATGTGCCGTGCTGTGAGTGAGGGTGAAATTACCGACATAGTTGAAATAGATGCGGCATCTAATAATAACGTTGATAATATAAGGGAGCTTCGCGACCAGATTGCTTTTCCTCCTGCTGCCGCAAAATACCGCGTGTATATTATAGACGAGGTGCATATGCTTTCTCCAAGTGCTTTTAATGCACTGCTTAAAACGCTTGAAGAGCCACCCTCATATGTAATTTTTATACTTGCTACTACCGAGGTGCATAAGCTGCCTGCAACAATACTTTCACGCTGTCAGAGGTTTGACTTCAGACGAATTGAGCCATCTAGTATTTGTGAGAGAATTATGGCTGTCGCAGCTGCTGAGGGCTTTACTGTAACCGACGAAGCGGCACAGCTTATAGCCTCCTTATCAGACGGCGGTATGCGTGATGCACTTTCGGCACTTGACCTTTGTGCATCGGGCAACAACATGATTGATGAGGATGTCGTTGCAAAGGCATGTGCTATGGCGGGTAATGAGTATCTTTTAAAACTCGCCGAATTTATAAAATCGGGCGATACCGAAAAGGCACTTTTGCTTATAGATGAGCTTCATAATTCCTCTGTGGATATGGTTAGACTTTTATCTGAGCTTACAAATCATTACCGTAACTTGATGATAGTAAAGACGGTTAAAACAAAACAGAAACCGATTGTTTGCTCGGCATCACAGTTAGCGGCACTTGAAAAACAGGCCGAAAGCTATGATATAAGGGAAATAATGGATGTACTAAGCGTGCTTCAAGATACTGCACCCAAAATGGCGACTGGTAACAGACGGGCACAAATGGAAATGACCGTAATACGTCTTACAAGCCCTCAAGTTTTTACCGATATAACGGCTCTTGAACGCCGCATTACCGCATTAGAACAGGGTACGGTAAAGACTGTACCGCAGAATATAAATAGTGTGGCTTCGGAGGTTAAAACCGAAGTCTTTAAAGAAAAAACAACTACCGTTAAAGATAACGAACCAGAGATTAATGAAGATGTTGCCGACGATGATGAAATACCGTTACCCGAGGCACCTGTTGATGATGACTACGCGTCGGATTTAGAGGTTAGTCCTCAAAAGCCACAAAGCGAGCCACCTAAAGCCAACACGCCCGACGGTGTTACCTTTGTTGCTGAATGGGATAAGATAGTCGCTCGTCTTCGTACCACCTGTCCGCTTATAGCGGGTGTGCTTATGGGGTCTGCCGCATATATAAAGGGGGACTATCTGCTTATAGATTCTAAAAACGGTCAGTTTAAAACCCTTGTAAACGGTGCTAATTCACTTTACCGTGACCAAATTAGAAAAGCGGCACTGGAGGTACTTGGCAAGACCTATAAGTTAGGACCATACAATAAGCCGCAAGAAAACGAAACAGATGTTTTAGCGGCGTTTGCCCAAAAGCTTAAAAATTTGGAAAAGTAAAATTTAGGAGATATATTTATGAAAGTAAGAATACCAAATTCCGGCGGTGCCGGCAATATGAATCAAATGTTAAAGCAGGCTCAAAAAATGCAGGCTGATATGGCAACCTTGCAGGAGGACCTCGAAAACCGTGAATATACTGCGGTTTCGGGCGGCGGTATGGTAGAGGTTACTGTTGACGGTAAGCATAATATTAAAAGCCTTAAGATTAATCCCGAAATTATCGACCCCGATGATGTTGAAATGATAGAGGACCTTGTAACCGTAGCGGTTAATGAGGCAATAGGCAACGCGGCAAAAACTGCCGAAGAGGAAATGGGTGCAATTACAGGCGGACTGAATTTACCCGGAATGTTTTAATTATGAATTATAATATTGTACCTTTAACCGAGCTTGTAAGTCAGTTTGAAAGACTGCCGGGCATTGGCAAAAAGACGGCACAGCGTTTAGCTTTTTCAATTTTAGAGCAGCCGCCCGAGAGAGCTAAAAAATTTGCTGAAGCACTTGTTAATGCTAGGGAAAAAATCCATTTTTGCAAATGCTGTCAGGCTCTTACGGATATGGAAATTTGTGGAATTTGTATGGATTCTCAAAGGGATAAATCTGTGATTTGTGTGGTTGAGGACCCCAAGGACGTTATGGCTTTTGAGCGTACGCGTGAGTATAGGGGACTTTATCACGTTTTGCACGGTGCTATTTCACCGCTTGACGGTGTAACGCCTGATAAACTGCGTATTAAGGAGCTTATGGCAAGGCTTTCAAGTGCCGAGGTTAAGGAAATAATTATGGCTACTAATCCAACCGTTGAGGGTGAGGCGACAGCCAGCTATATCTCACGTCTTGTAAAGCCTATGGGTATACGTGTTACAAGACTTGCCTACGGCGTACCTGTTGGCGGCGACCTTGAGTATGCTGATGAATTTACGCTCGCCAGAGCTTTAGAAGGAAGAAACGAAATATAATGACAGAAGAAAAAATTAAAAGAATAAACGAGCTTGCACGCAAGCAAAAGGCAGAGGGACTCACCGAGGAAGAAAAGGCAGAGCAGTATACACTCCGCCGTGAGTATATTGAAGCCTATAAAAGAAGTCTTGTAAGTCAGCTTGAAAATACCTATATTTTACAGCCCGACGGCACTAAAAAGAAGGTTACCCGTAAAGATGAAAATCCTATTAACTGATAGTACAACACTTAAAAATAATAACGATATTTCGGTGGAACGCTTTAAAAAATTCGGCGAGCTACGGGAATTTGAAGCACTTTCACATGACGACCTTTTAAAAGAGTGTATTGATGCAGATATTATACTTTGCAATAAAACACTTATAACTCGCGAAGTGTTTGAGCGGGCAAAAAAGTTAAAATTTATAGGTCTTTTTGCCACAGGATTTAATAATATAGATTTAAATGCCGCAAACGAATACGGCGTTACCGTTTCAAATGCGGGAAGTTATTCTACCTCGGCGGTGGCACAACAGGTTTTTGCCTACATTTTAAAACATTATTCTAAAATAGATGAGTACAATAGTTTTGTTAAAGCGGGCGGTTGGGTAGGCTCGGATAAATTTTCTGTTCTTTCCTTTCCTACCGACGAATTGCTTGGTAAAACTATAGGAATTATAGGCTATGGAAGTATTGCAAAACGGGTAGAGGCTATAGCGAAAGCTTTGGAAATGCGAGTGCTGGTTTATACCAGAAATCCAAAGGCTAACACAAGTACAGAGTTTGTGGATTTTGATACATTACTTCAAAACAGTGATATTGTAACAGTTCATTGTCCTTTAAATGACCAAAGCCGTAAAATGTTTTCAAGCTCTGCTTTTTCAAAAATGAAAAAGGGTGCATATTTTATTAATACCTCGCGTGGCGGCGTGGTGGATGAGCAGGCTTTACTCGAAGTGTTAGAGAACGGACACCTTTCGGGTGCGGCACTTGACGTTTTAAATAACGAGCCTATGAGTCCTGACTGCGTGCTTTTAAATGCACCGAATGTTGTAATTACACCGCATACCTCGTGGGCACCTCTTGCTACAAGAATAAGGCTTATGGGTATTGTTGAAGATAATATTTCCGCATTTTTAAACGGCACACCTAAAAACGTGGTTAACAATCCAAAATAACGAATGACGCATATACCAAAAATATATGCGTTATTTTTTTTATAATGGTATTGTTTTTCTTGCGTTTTTTAAAGAAATATGTTAATATATTAACGAATGGTCGGATTTTGTAAAGAAATGTATCTTTGCCGCCGCCAATTAAACTTTGAAAGGAGTACATATATGAAGTATTCACATGAAGTAGAAAATATGTGCCCGCTCGCTAAGGGTGCATATCATGGTCCCGCTCCTATTCCGGAGGAGGGAAAATGGGTACAGGTTAAGGAAGTTAAGGATATTTCCGGTCTTACCCACGGTATCGGTTGGTGTGCCCCCCAACAAGGTACTTGTAAGTTGACTCTTAATGTTAAAGAGGGTATTATTGAGGAGGCATTGGTAGAAACACTCGGTTGCTCGGGTATGACACACTCTGCCGCTATGGCTTCTGAAATCTTGGTTGGTAAAACTCTTTTAGAGGCTCTTAACACCGACCTTGTTTGCGATGCTATTAACACCGCTATGCGTGAGCTTTTCTTACAGATAGTTTACGGCCGTACACAGACAGCATTTTCTGAGGACGGTCTACCGATAGGTGCAGGCCTTGAGGACCTTGGTAAAGGTCTTCGTTCACAGGTTGGTACTACTTTTGCTACAAAGGCAAAGGGTCCGCGTTACCTAGAACTTGCTGAGGGCTATATCACTAAGATAGCTGTTGACGAGAACGATGCTATTATCGGCTATAAGTTCGTACATCTCGGCAAGATGATGGAAATGATTAAAAAGGGTATGGATGCTAATGAGGCACTCGCTAAAGCTAGCGGTCAGTACGGCCGTGTTGACGATGCCGCAAAGCTTATCGACCCTCGTGAAGAATAATTTTAGGAGGAAAAATAATTATGGCATTATTTGAAAGCTATGACAGAAGAATTAATCAAATAAACGCTGAGCTTAATAAGCACGGCATTTCCTCCATTGAGGAAGCTAAAGAAATCTGCGATAAGGCAGGCGTTGATGCTTATCAAATCGTAAAAGATATTCAGCCTATCTGCTTTGAAAATGCTGCTTGGGCTTATGTTGTAGGCTGTGCTATCGCTATTAAAGATGGCGTGAAGTCTGCTGCTGAGGCTGCTGAAAAAATCGGTCTCGGTCTTCAATCTTTCTGCATTCCCGGTTCTGTTGCTGACGACCGTAAGGTAGGTATCGGCCACGGTAACCTTGGTGCAATGCTTCTTCGTGACGAAACAGAGTGTTTTGCTTTCTTGGCAGGCCACGAGTCCTTTGCTGCAGCAGAGGGTGCTATCGGTCTTGCAAAGAGTGCTAATAAAGCTCGTAAACAACCGCTTCGCGTAATCCTTAACGGTCTTGGTAAGGACGCTGCACAGATTATTTCACGTATCAATGGCTTTACCTATGTTCAGACCAAGTTTGACTACTATACAGGCGAACTCACCATCGTGAACGAAACTGCTTACTCAAAGGGTGAGCGTGCAAAGGTACGTTGCTACGGTGCGGACGATGTTCGCGAGGGCGTTGCTATAATGCACAAAGAGGGTGTTGACGTTTCCATCACAGGTAACTCTACTAACCCGACAAGATTCCAGCATCCTGTTGCAGGCACTTATAAGAAAGAGTGCATTGAACAGGGCAAAAAGTATTTCTCTGTTGCATCGGGCGGCGGTACAGGACGTACACTTCACCCCGACAATATGGCAGCAGGCCCCGCTTCTTACGGTATGACCGATACTATGGGCCGTATGCACTCTGACGCTCAGTTCGCAGGCTCAAGCTCTGTTCCTGCTCACGTTGAGATGATGGGACTTATCGGTGCTGGTAACAACCCAATGGTTGGTATGACTGTTGCTTGTGCAGTTGCAGTAAACGAAGCACTTAACAAATAATCTGCGATTATTTGTAATGAAATTTGCAGGGACTGGCGTCCTCGTCTGTCCGTTATAAAAAATCAAAGGACTTGGATTTTTTCTCCAAGTCCTTTTTCTGTTGATTTTTTTCTTTATATGTGGTAATATTTACTTGCGACGCAAACTGAATAACATTTATCACCGTACGGATAATACCTTGGTAAAAGGTGTTACCCTTTCTTCTCCGTATGGTGAAATTTCGGTTTGCGTCGCAACAAACTGAGGGAAACACTTTTTCGGCACATCCTTCGGGGTGTGCTTTTTTATTGAGGTGTGTTTATGTTCAAGAAGAAATTACCCACAAAAAGAGTTGTAATTGCAGGGTGTAGAAATTACAATAATTATGATGAGGCAAAAGAGTATATTGATTTTTGCATTTCTAATATCCGAAAGGAAAATGATATCATTATCGTTTCAGGGTGTGCTAGCGGTGCCGATAAAATAGGCGAACGCTATGCCAAAGAAAACGGTTTTAAGGTCGAACAATATCCTGCCGATTGGGAAACTTACGGCAAGAGTGCAGGACCTAGACGAAATCGGCAAATGGCAGAAGTTGCGGATTATGTAATCTGCTTTTGGGACGGGCAGAGCAGAGGTACAAGGTCAATGATTGAATATGCAAAGGCATGTGGCAAACCAACAAAAATTAAAACAATATAAAAAATACCCACTCATACGAGTGGATATTTTTTTATACATAACTCATTAAAATTTCGGCGGTGCCGATTAAATCAACTTTGATGTTTGCGGGGATAAATATGCTATCACCCTTTTTGATTTTGAGGGTTTCATTATTGTATATAAGTGTAGCGTTACCGTCTATTACTACTAATGAAACAAAGCTATACTTTTTGAATATGGTATAGTTTTCGTTTAAGGTTAGCAGCTTTGCGGTGAAAAGTTCACATTCAGCCAAATCGCGTACAATGCTTTTACCAACGTATTTAACCTCGCCTATTTGTCCGTAGGGGAGAGTGAGCTTTTGGGTTTTTGTAACCGCTACCGCCTTTTCTATGTGTAAGGGGCGGGGGTTTCCGTCCTTGTCTAGTCTGCCGTAATCGGAAACGCGATAGGTTGTGTTAGAGTTTTGTTGCACCTCTGCAATCAAGATACCTTCACCTATTGCATGCAGAGTACCTGCCGAAATAAAGAACACATCGCCCTTTTTAACAGGCACAAAGTTACACACATCTGTTAAGGTGTTATCTTTTATTCTTCTTTCAAATTCTTCGGTGGAAATATCCTCTAAAAATCCGTATATTAGCTCGGCACCCTCTTTACAGTCTACCACGTACCACATTTCCGTTTTACCGAACTCACCCTCGTTTTCAAGGGCGTATTCATCGCTTGGATGCACCTGTACAGACAACTTATTATTGGCGTCGATAAGCTTGATTAAAATGGGGAAATAGGGGAAAGGTGCCGCGTTTTCACCCAAAGCTTCAGCACCCCAAAATTTTAAAACTTCGGGCAAAGACTTACCTTTCATATCGCCGTTTAAAACAGTGTTAGAGCCATCCTTATGGCAGGAAAGCATCCATGCTTCCGCCGTTATGTCAGTGTCCGACTCCAGATTAAAATCAGTTTTCAATTTATTGCCGCCCCAAAGGTAATCTTTTGTTGGGGCTTTTAATAATAATGGATACATATTTACTCAACCTCAAGTTCTATCGCATTAAGTTTTTTATATTATACATTATTTTAATGTGTTAGGTCAATATAAAACGACAATAAAAGTAAAACTACGCCTTGACAAGCGGGGATTTTCGTTGTAAAATATCATAAAGCGTTGATAAGGACAGTAGTAGTTTGTTTGGTTTTTTAGAGAGGGACGGTCGGTGGCTGAAAGCCGTTCTAAAATCATAAATTATGAAAACCACCTTTGAGTGCCGTTGGGTAAAAAACACGGACGTTTAGCCTGCGTTAAGGGTAATGAGTGCCGCATGGTGTTGTTTTATGCGGAATTTGGGTGGAACCACGGAGATTTTTAATACTTCGTCCCTTTTTGTAGGGACGAAGTTTATTTTTTTGGAGGAATTTTTATGATTAAAGTAACCTTAAAGGACGGCTCGGTTTTAGAGCTTCAAAAGGGCATTACCGCACTTGATGCGGCGGCTGCAATAAGTGCAGGTTTGGCACGCGTAGCTTGTGCTGCAAAGATTAACGGTCAAAATGCCGATTTACGTACTGTGCTTGATAGTGACTGCACCCTTGAAATTTTAACCTTTAATGACGAATACGGCAAGTGGACATTCCGTCATACTGCATCTCACATTTTAGCACAGGCAGTAAAACGTCTTTTCCCGTCAGCAAAGCTTACAATCGGTCCGGCTGTTGATGACGGATTTTATTATGATTTTGATACTGAGGAAAAATTCACACCCGAAACTCTGACTCAGATTGAGGCAGAAATGAAGAAAATCGTCAAAGAGGATTTACCTCTTGAACGCTTTACTATGACAAGACAAGAGGCTATTGATTTCTTTAAGGAAAAGGATGAGCCCTATAAGGTAGAGCTTGTTGAGGCTTTACCCGAGGGTGAGGAGATAAGCTTTTACCGTCAAGGTGAGTTTTGCGACCTTTGTGCAGGTGCACACCTTATGAAGACAGGCACTGTTAAGGCATTTAAACTCACCTCTGCTACAGGTGCATATTGGCACGGTGACTCTAACAATAAAATGCTTTGCCGTGTATACGGCACTGCTTTCCCGAAAGCTAGCGAGCTTGAGGAGCATTTAACAATGCTAGAGGAGGCAAGAAAACGCGACCACAACAAAATAGGCCGTGAGCTTGAGTATTTTACAACCGTTGACGTTATAGGTCAGGGACTTCCGATTTTGTTACCAAAGGGTGCAAAGGTTATACAAATTCTACAGCGTTTTGTTGAGGATGAGGAGGCACGTCGCGGATGGCTTCTTACCAAAACACCCTATATGGCAAAGCGTGACCTTTATAGACTTTCAGGTCACTGGGACCACTATTTAGACGGTATGTTTGTTTTAGGCGACCCCATGGACGAGGAAAAGGAATGCTTTGCACTTCGTCCTATGACCTGTCCGTTCCAATACCAAGCATATCTTAACAGGGCTCGCTCATACCGTGATTTACCGCTTCGTTATAACGAAACCTCGACTCTTTTCCGTAACGAAGACAGCGGAGAAATGCACGGACTAATACGTGTTCGTCAGTTTACTATTTCTGAGGGTCACTTAATGTGCACCCCCGAACAGCTAGAGCAGGAATTCAAGTCTTGCTTAGAGCTTACAACCTTTATGCTAAAAGCTGTAGGTCTTTATGAGGACGTTTCCTACCGCTTCTCTCAGTGGGACCCCGACAACCGCGAAAAGTATATCGGTACTGCTGAACAGTGGGATGAAGCACAGGGCGTAATGGCAAAAATTCTTGATAATCTTGAAATACCCTATAAGGTTGGAATCGGTGAAGCGGCTTTCTACGGACCAAAGCTTGATATTCAAATCAAGAATGTTTTTGGTAAAGAGGATACCCTTATTACAATACAAATCGACCAGCTTTTAGCCGAAAAATTCGGTATGGAATATGTTGACCGCGACGGTCAAAAGAAAAATCCTTATATTATTCACCGTACCTCTATCGGTTGCTACGAGCGTACTTTAGCACTAATTCTCGAAAAGTACGCAGGTGCAATGCCCCTATGGTTAGCACCCGAACAGGTAAGGCTTTTGACCATTGCCGACAGACATGTTGACTACGCATACGAGGTAAAAGCTCGCCTTGAAGCAGAGGGAATACGTGTTGATATTGACTCAAGAAACGAGAAAATCGGTTACAAAATACGCGAGGCAAGACTTGAAAAACTTCCATATATGTGTATTATCGGTGATAACGAGCTTGAAACGGCTACGCTTTCTGTTCGTGAACGCGGAGAAAACGGAGATTTAGGCTCGATGTCGGTTGAGGACTTCGTAAATCGTTTAGTTTCGGAAGTTAAGGAAAGAGTTATTAAGAAAATTAACTAATAAGACAATTTTAACGGTTTGGGGCGAACAGATATGTTCGCCCCCCTTTTTTATTTATGTGTTTTTACAAACAAAAAAGCCGTTCCAATTGGAACGGCTTTAAAGCGTTTTTTAAAGTATTAAATTACTTTAATTCAACAGTTGCACCAACCTCGGAAAGCTTAGCCTTGATTTCCTCAGCCTCTTCCTTAGAAACAGCTTCCTTAAGGGTCTTAGGAGCACCGTCAACAAGAGCCTTTGCGTCAGCAAGGCCAAGACCGGTAATCTCACGAACAACCTTAATAACCTTAATCTTCTCTGCACCAGCAGCAGCAAGAATTACGTCGAATTCAGTCTGCTCCTCAGCAGCGGCAGCACCGCCAGCAGCAGGTGCAGCAACAGCAACAGCTGCAGCAGCAGATACGCCAAACTCCTCCTCAACTGCTTTTACGAGCTCAGAAAGCTCAAGAACGGTAAGAGCTTTTAGCTCTTCAATCATAGCTGTAATTTTCTCAGATGCCATTTTAATTTCCTCCATAAAAATTTTTTGTTTTGTTTTTAGATTTTTTTAATTAATTATTCTGCACTTTCAGCTGAATCGTCCTTGTCAACAATAGCCTGTACAGCTCTTGCGAATGCGGCGATAGGTGCTTGGAATGCAGCAAGTACGGTAGCCATAAGAACATCCTTTGTAGGAAGTTTTCCAAGGCTATCAATAGTAGCAACGTCAACTACCTTACCGTCGAGGAAGCCCGACTTAATCTTGAAGTTGTCGTGTGTTTCTGCAAATTTGCAGAGAATACGTGCAGCAGCGGTATAGTCCTCATTAGAAAGGGCGATAGCGGTTGTTCCCTCAAGAACGTCCTTCATACCCTCAAGGTCTGTACCCTCAATAGCACGGGAGAGAAGTGTGTTTTTTACTACAAAGTAGTTAACGCCTGCTTCACGAAGCTCCTTACGAAGTTTTGTGTCATCAGCAACCGATGTACCCTTGTAATCTACAAGAACACCTGTAACTGCAGCGTTAAGCTTCTCGGAAAGTTCAGCAACTAATTGCTGCTTTTGCTCTAAAACTTTAGCATTTGGCACTTGTGGTTCACCTCCGAAAAATTAAAAATGCCTATCCAAAGATAAGGATAGGCATAGAAACACTAATGAAGTATTTATAATGCTTTCCTCGGTAGGCGACAAGCTTACAACCTTGCGGTTACCTACTGTCTTTGGATTACAACAAATGTGATTATAAACTATAAATTCAATTTTGTCAAGTGTTTTTTAAATTAAAATGTAAAGCAGAATACATAAATATTGTAAAATACTGCCTATTACTACAAATATGTGGAACACCGAGTGCATATAACGTACCGTTTTAGCACCTGCTATTGCATAAAGCACAGCACCCAACGTGTAGGAAATACCGCCTGCAAGCAGTAGTAAAAATCCATTTTTAGGTATAAGTGCTATAGCGGTTTTACCGGGCATTACAATGCACCAACCTAGTGCTAAATAACATATAACCGAAAAAACATTATATTTTTTAAGGTCTATCGCATTAAGCGTAATGCCGAGTGCCGAAACACCCCATACTACACCGAATATGGTCCAAGCCAAGAACGGTTTTGCCTCTCGTATGGCGGTCAGAACTATAGGTGTATATGTACCTGCAATAAGTACAAATATACTGCAGTGGTCTATTATCTGCATAACCTTTTTTGCTGTTTTGGATTTCAGTCCGTGATATACGCTTGACATTGTATAAAGCAGTATCATAGAAAATCCGTATATAGCGGCACTTACAATTTGGTAAGCGTCGGCATTAAACGCTGCCTTTATAACACAGGTAGCACAGGCTATAATACCAAATCCGCCGCCTACAATGTGTGAAACCATATTAAAGATTTCTTCACCTCTTGTATAATCGGGCAGTATTCGGTCACGCAGTTTTATTCTTTTCTTTGCCATTAAAGTTTACCTAAAAGTTTTTTAATCATATCGGGACCGTGTTCAACGAAAATACCTGTAGCGTTAGCATTTGCCTCAGTAAAAGAGCTAACGCCAGAAACCGATTTTTCATTATCGTATATAAGATAGGGAACAGGCTCGCGTGAGTGGGTTTTGGTCTGAAGCGGTGTAGGGTGGTCGGGCATAATTAGTATGCGGAAATGTTCGCCCGTACCGTTTAAGTACTCAAGCATAGGCTTAAGAGCACGGTTTTCAATTTCTTCAATAGCTTTTACCTTATTAGCCGCTTCGCCTCTATGACCGCATTCGTCGGGAGCTTCAAAGTGAAGATATACAAAGTCTATACCATTTTTAAAAGCATCAATACCAGCCTTTGCTTTTCCCTCAAAATTGGTGTCTAGATAACCTGTTGCATTTAAAACGTTAGGTGTAGACATATTAGCACATTTACCTATACCTTTAAGTAGGTCAACCGCACTTACTACACAGCCCGTAACGCCGTTTTTCTTATAAAAATCTTCAACCTGCGGTTTTGTACCCTCACCCCAAAGCCAAATAGAGTTCGCAGGGCGTTTGCCTTGTCTTTCACGCTCTACATTAACAGGGTGATTTTTAAGTAGGTCATAACTTTTTTTCATAAGTTCAATAAGCGGTTTTGCGTTTTTATGGTCGCTTAAATATTCACCGATTACTCTGCCGCTTATATCGTGCGGAGGTGTCATTTCACCAAGCACAGTAGTGCCGCCGTTTACCACTAAACAATGGCGATAGCTAACACCGCTATAGAATTTATAAATTTCGTTGCCAAAGGCTTCTTCTACAGTTTTTATAATTTCCTCAGCCTCAACAGTAGAAATATCTCCTGCACAGTAGTCAACCATAGTCTTGTCGGCATAATTTTCTTCGTCCGATAAGGTTACAAGATTACAACGAAGTGTTACGTCGGTATCCTTTAAATCAATTCCTATAGAAGCCGCCTCTAAAGGAGAGCGTCCTGTATAACAAACGGTGGGGTCGTAACCCATAACCGAGAGATTTGCAACGTCGCTTCCGGGCTTTAGTCCGTCTGCTACGGTGCGGCACATACCAACCTCTGAAACTCTGGCTAGCGAGTCAATAATCGGCTTATCGGCACATTCCATAGGGGTTTTATTGTCAAGCTCGGGGAAGGGCAGGTCTGCCATTCCGTCACAAAGTAAAACTAAACTTTTCATAATATGTATCCTTTCAAGCTTATGCTTATTTATCCTGTAGCCTATATGAAAGTGTCATAAGGCTGTCACCAAAATGCATATTTTCTACAGTTATGTTGGGGTGACGCATCACCAAATCATAATGGCTAAAATTCCAAAAGCCCTTTATACCAAGCTTTACAAGCTGGTCGGACATAGATTCAGCCACCTCTTTAGGTATACAAAGAATTGCAACGGTAGGTAAATTCTCTCTGCAAAATTCGTCTAAAGTGGATATACTTCTTATAGGGAGATTACGCACCATTTGACCTACTAAAGCTTCTTTATTATCAAAAAGGCCTATAAGATGAAAGCCTTTACTTTCAAATGTTATGTGCTGTGCAATAGCACGTCCTAGGTTGCCGACACCTATAAGTATTGCGTTTTGCGGGCGGTCAAGACCTAAAATCTGTGCGATTTCTGTACGCAAAAGCTCTATATTATAGCCGTAGCCTTGTTGACCGAAGCCTCCAAAGCAGTTAAGGTCCTGCCTTATTTGACTGGCAGTAAGCCCCATTCGCTCAGACAATTCCCTCGAGGATATTCGAGTGAAGCCAAGCTGTTGAAGCTCACCTAAAAAGCGGTAGTAACGCGGAAGTCGGCGTATAACCGAATCGGAAATATATTTTGTATTCATAGAATACCTCACAAACATAATAATATATATACATATTAATGATACACTTTTGATATAAAAATGTCAATGTAAAAAAATTTTAAAAAAATTTTGAAAAAAGGTATTGACAAGTCGGAAAAATCGTGTATAATAAAAACAGTAATCATTACTGATTTTTGTTTGGAGGTCAATTATGAAAAACTATTCTAAACAAAGAGAAGCTATTTTGAATGCACTTCGTTCTACCGACACTCACCCCACAGCTAGCGAGGTTTATGCAATGGTTAGCAAATCTTTGCCCAACATAAGTCTTGGAACGGTTTACCGTAATCTCGATATGCTGACTAAAGAGGGTGATATACTTACAATTTCGGTAGGGGACGGAAATTCCCATTTTGATGGTGATAACTCAAACCATATTCACCTGCACTGTAAGGAATGCGGTAAAATCTTTGATTCACCTATGACCGACAATATTGCAGGCGAAACGATTAGTGAAATGGGCTTTTCACCTGAAAAAATTGTTTGTGTAGTTTACGGAATCTGTTGTGATTGCAAAATTAAAAAGTAATTAATTAATTTTTGGAGGAATTTAAAATGAAAAAGTATGTATGTTTAGTATGCGGTTATGTTCACGAAGGCGATTCTGCACCTGCAGAATGCCCCATTTGCCACGCACCTGCTTCTAAGTTTGAAGAGCAGTCGGGTGATAAGACTTGGGCAGCAGAGCATGTTGTAGGTATAGCTAAAGGCGTTGATGAGAGAATTATCGAGGGACTTCGCGAGAACTTCAACGGTGAGTGCAGTGAGGTTGGCATGTACCTTGCAATGTCTAGAGTAGCTCATAGAGAGGGCTATCCTGAAATCGGTCTTTATTGGGAAAAGGCAGCTTTAGAGGAAGCAGAGCATGCTGCAAAATTTGCAGAGCTTTTAGGTGAAGTTTTAACCGACAGCACCAAGAAAAATCTTGAGATGCGTGTAGACGCCGAAAACGGTGCTACCAAGGGCAAGTTCGAGCTTGCAAAGCTTGCTAAAGAGCTAGGTCTTGACGCAATTCACGATACAGTACACGAAATGGCACGCGACGAGGCTCGTCACGGCAAGGCATTTGAGGGCCTTTTAAACCGTTACTTTCGCTAATAAAAAATCCGAGGTAGATATTACCGCTACCTTTAAACTGAGCTATGGATTGTTCTGTATCACCGCTAAAACCGATAGGGATAACGGGTTTATCTCAAATACCGCTATACAGGTTGCTAATGAGCCGTTAAGGCTACTAATCTCTGTACAGCAGGGTAATCTTACCCGCGAAATGATTGAAGAAAGCGGAATATTTAATGTCAGCGTTTTGACAGAGAATGTACCTTATGACACAATCCGACATTTCGGTATGCAGTCGGGCAGAGATACAGATAAGTTTGATGATTTTTTGTCGGTTGCCCGTACAGATAACGGACTTTTGTATCTTACAGAAAATACCAACGCGGTGTTTAGCTGTGAGGTAAAAGAAAAAATCCCGTTAGGCAGCCATACCGTATTTATTGGTGAGGTTAAAGAGGCCAAGGTATTAAGCGATATACCGTCTTGCACCTATGCACATTATCATCAGTCCATTAAACCTAAAAAATAGAACAAGGACCTTCGGTTTAGCCGAAGGTCCTTACTTTTTTATTAAATAACCGCCATTAAAGACTGAAATCTTCGGGGTTATAGTTGTCTGACGGTGCTGTATGTTTAGGGCTACGCTTAAAAACGTCATATTTATAATGACGGCAGCTATCGTATTTTTCGGTAATGCCTTTTTTTAGGCAGAATATTTCATCGGTATACTGGGATGCTCTGCCATGCACACAGTAACAGCAGGCAGGGGTAAGCTTTTTATTAAAAATAGATTTAGCCATATTTATCACCTCAAAGAAATGTTAGCCAAAGCATTCAAACCCGAATCAGATTTTGGGATAAGGATTTTGTGCTGTGGCTTTGTTAAAATACTCGCAAATGTCGCCTATGTGCGACAAAGAGCCAAAAGATGCCTTAAAACCGCCCTTTTAGGCTGGTTCGGGTTTAAATGCTTTGGCTAGCACTATTGTAACACACTTTCTTTGAATTTACCAGCATTTTTATTAAAGGTTGAAATAATAAATAAAAACCCCATCATTATTAAGGATATTGTAAGGGTTATACCCTTGTAACTTATATCACTTGAAAATGAAATGTTATTGCTAAACACAGGTATATAGGGTTTAAAAATTTTGACTAGTAATGCAGTTATAAAAAGACTTAAAAAGCCGTGAATTGTCCTCATAGAAACAAATAACGGAAAATTGAATTTAAAGCTTTTTATAAGGCTTGATACCTGACAGGCAACACACAGTCCACTAAACCCTAAAAGAAAAGATATGTGATATACATTATGGCTGTTTGCGACTGCCGTTGTGACCTCTAATAAGGGTGCTATATACTTTAAAAAGGCAAGCTTTAGCGATAGAAAATCACATACTGAGTTTATGACAGAGAAAAGTATTACATAAACGCAAACCGAAAGCACAGCCGATGAAGCCTCTGACGCAGAGCGTACTATGTTGTCGGCGGGGGAAAGCGGTTTAGTCTTAAGCTTTGTAGTACTAACCTTTTCGATGGTATGTTTTTTAAGGAAAAAGGCTATTATAAGCGAGGAAAAAATATGCGAACAAAGCAAAATATATCCTATAGCTTTAGATTTTAAAATTCCTATACCTACCGCTATAACAATAAAGGCGGGGCCTGCGTTTATACAGTAGCAAAGCATAAAATTAGCCTTTTTAGGCGTTATTTTACCCTCACTGAAATAAGCGTCCATAAGCTTTGCACCTGTAGGGTATCCGCCTATAAAGGTTAAAAGAAAAAGTGAAAATTCCTGTGCATTTAGTCCGAATAACCTTTTTGATATCCCTTCTAAAAAATTAAGCTTTGAGAAAATTGCCGAATTTGTTATATAGAGTGTGCAGAATGTAAAGGGAAAAAGAGTAGGTATTATTACATTTCCCGAAAGTATAAGTCCAAGTTTTCCGCCTTTGGTGCATACTTCGGGAAACATAAGCAAAAAGACACCGAAAATTATTATTAATATAAGAAAAACAGGGTTAATAAATCTTGAAAAATTGACCGTTTTTTTCATAAATCACACCGCCTACTAAGTAATATGAAAAAAACTGAATTTTTATAATGCTTTTCTCATATTCTTTATTAGCAACTTGTGATTAAAAGGAGAGTCAAAACGGTGGCGAAAAAATTCAAAATACCGTCAAAGCACGAAAAGCCCAGACTTCATTTGTTTTCTTTTGAAGATGAAAAACCAAAGTACGATACAAAATCCTATATAGAGCTTATTTCAAACCGTGAAATAACCCTAGAGGGTTGTCAGGGTGTGGCGGAATATAAAGCCGATTATATAAAGCTTAGGCTTTTAAAGGGTAATTTGATTATTTGCGGTGAGGGGTTTTCTATAGCAAGCTTTGAAAACAAAAATATAACTATAAAGGGAAAAATATCCTCTATAGAATTTTGTGTAGATTAACAGGTGGAAATATGCTGTGGCTTTTAAGGTATATAAAGGGATTTTTAAAAATAGAGCTTTCGGGTGAGAATGCAGAACGGCTTATTAACACGGCATCAAAAAATGGAATTTTGCTTTGGAATTTGGGTTATAGTTATAGCAGAATAGTATGTTCTGTTAGCATAAAGGATTTTAAAGAAATTTTTAATTTACATAAAGCAAAGGGTGTAAGTGTAAAAATACATAAAAAAATAGGTTTGCCGTTTATAATACACCGCTACAGAAGACGCTCGGGACTACTTATAGGCGGTGTGATTTTTTTAGTTATACTCGAGTTTTTGTCTTCGTTTATATGGACGATTGAGGTAGAGGGTAATAAATATGTTTCGACAAAGGAAATACTTTCTGCTTGTGAAAAAATAGGCGTTTATGAGGGTGTGCCTATTAGCCGAATAAACACAAAAAATGCGGCAGATAGGCTTTTATTAGAGCTTCCGAGTCTTGCGTGGGGGTCTTTGAATATTGAGGGCAGCTTAATTACCGTTAATGTTACAGAGGTTAAAAATCAGCCGCAGGAAAAATCTAAAAATCCTACAAATATTATAGCGTCAGAAACGGGTATAATTAAAAAAATAGATGTCACTTCGGGTAATGTGTTGGTGAATGTGGGCGATGCCGTAGCAAAAGGTGACGTCTTGGTTTCGGGAATAATTGAGAGTATGAACAGTACGGTTTTTGTACATTCACGAGGGGTAGTTACAGCAGAGGTTGAGAAAACACTGTCATTAAGCGGAAAATTTGAAGAAACCGTAAAACACCGTACAGGAAAGGTTAAAAAACGCTTTAAGCTAGGTGTGTTCGGTGTGGATTTACCGCTTTACTTTAGTAAGCCAAAAGAAAGGGCAGAGGTGGAAAGTAGTATAGAAAGACTTGAAATATTAAAACGAAAACTGCCTTTTTTTATTAAAGAAGATAAATATTATTTAACTGAGCAAAGAAAAATCAGCAAGACACCCTCAGAGCTTAAAGAAAAGCTTTATGCCGATATGAAAAAACAGTTAACAAAGTATAAAAATACAGAGGTTACCGTTATTGATGAAGTTTATGAAGAAACAGAAAGCGGTGCAGAGTTAAAGCTTATAATATCGCTGATTACCGATATAGCCGAACAAAAAGAAATAACAGTTTTAACTGAAAATGAGCCGGATAAACCTGCTAATTAATAGTCACTGTATATTTTTATATATAATATACAGAAATAAATATTAAAAAATATAAAAATTTTCCTTGATTATAGTTTGCTGTTGTGGTAAAATAGTAAAAACTTACAAGGGGGATAAAATAATGCAGTTTTTACTGTCAGGCGGAAAGGTATATGTTAACGGTAAATTTGAAACCCTTGATATTCTTGTTTCTGATGGTATTATTATCGATATAGCCCCCTCTATTAGTGTTTCTAATTTTAATGGTCGCATTATTGAATGCGACCATTTTTTTATAACCCCCTCCTTTGCAGATATACATGTGCATCTGCGTGAGCCAGGGTTTTCCTATAAGGCAACTGTAAAGACCGAAACGCTTTGTGCGGCGGCGGGCGGATATACAACGGTATGCTCAATGCCTAACCTAAAACCCTCACCCGACAGTCTGGAAAACCTTAAGGTACAGCTAGATATTATTGAAAGGGATGCTAAAATACGTGTTTTACCCTATGGATGCATAACCAAAGGTCAAAACGGTGACTGTCTTGCGGATATGGAAGCTTTAGCACCTTTTGTTGCCGGTTTTTCGGACGACGGCAGGGGAGTGCAAAGCGATAAACTAATAGAAAAGGCTATGCAAAAGGCAAAGGAGCTTTCAAAACCAATAGTAGCACACTGCGAAGTGAACGACCTTTTGTTTGGCGGCTATATACACGACGGCGAATATGCAAAACAGCATAATATGAAAGGTATATGCAGCGAAAGCGAATGGAAAATGATTGAGCGGGATTTAAAGCTTGTAGAAAAAATCGGCTGTCGCTATCATATATGTCATATGTCAGCTAAAGAGAGTGTTGAGCTTTTAAGAAAAGCAAAGCAAAAGGGACTTTTGGTAAGCGGTGAAACGGCACCTCACTATTTAGCCTTTTCTGACAATGATTTACTTGACGAGGGTAGATTTAAGATGAATCCGCCCATTAGAAGCGAAGCGGATAAGCAGGCATTAATTGAGGGCTTTGCAGACGGTACAATAGGTTATCTTGCGACCGACCACGCACCCCACTCGGCAGAGGAAAAGGCAAAGGGACTAGAAAAGAGTTTGTTTGGTATAGTCGGTCTTGAAACTGCCTTTACCGTAGCTTATACCGAGCTTGTTAAAAGCGGAAAAATAACCCTTGAAACCTTAATAGACCGTATGGCTTTAGAGCCGCGGCGGTTTTTAGGTCTTGATACCGAGATAAAAATCGGTCAAAAAGCAGAATTCACAGTGCTTGACTGTGAAAGAGAGGTTACTATAAATTCACAGGACTTTGTATCAATGGGCAAGGCAACGCCTTTTGAAAATTATAAAGGCTTTGGAAGAATAGAATATACATTTTATGACGGAGGAATAGTATGGGAACAAAATACACAAAAAAGATAATTCTTGAAAACGGTAAAGAATTTTACGGTTTCAGTTTCGGTGCCGATATTGATGCGGTTTGCGAACTCGTTTTCAATACTGCAGTTGTAGGCTATCAAGAGATTATAACCGATCCCTCTTATATGGGACAAGCAGTTGTATTAACCTATCCCTTAATAGGAAATTACGGTATTACTGCTGAGGATAATGAAACAAGAACTCCCACAATAGCGGGAATTATAACAAGAGAATATAACGATTTGCCCAGCAACTTCCGTTATACACGTACACTTTCCGAAACACTTGTTGAAAACAATATTGTTGGTATTTCGGGTGTTGATACAAGAGCAATTACCAGAATGCTAAGAGACAAGGGTACAGTACGCTGCATAATAACATCGGTTGATACTACTGTTGAAGAGGGTATAAAAATCATAAAGGAAACCCCTGTTATACGTGATTCTGTAAAGCGGGTTAGCTGCAAAAAGCGTTGGTATTCAAGAACAGCAGATTTTAAATACAATGTTGTTGCTATCGACTGCGGTATTAAAAACAGACTTATTCGTATACTTAATAAAATGGGATGCAATTTGACAATTGTGCCTTACGATATTACTGCAGATGAGCTTATGGCTCTCCGCCCCGACGGTGTCGTAATTTCTGACGGTCCCGGAAACCCCGAAGATGTACCCGAACTTGTATCTACCATAAAGGCGGTGCTTGGAAAGCTTAATATTATGGGTATAGGACTCGGTAACCAAATTATATGCTTGGCTTTAGGCGGTAAAACTCATAAACTAAAGCACGGTCATATCGGTATTAACCATCCTGTAAGAAATCTTGTTACGGGCAAAATTGAAATAACAAGCCAAAATCACTCTTACGGTATAGATAAAGACAGTCTAAAGGATTTACCTGTTGAAATTCTTTATACAAGTATCCTTGATAATACTGTTGAAGGTTTAGCTACTAAAGACGGCAAAGCATTGTGCGTTCAGTTCAATGCAGAGGGAGCCCCAGGACCCGAAGATGCCGGATATATATTTGATAAATTTATAGAAATGATGGAAAAGGGAGGTAAGCAGTAATGCCAAAGCGTACTGATATAAATAAAATTTTGGTTATAGGTTCAGGTCCTATTATTATAGGACAGGCTGCTGAATTTGACTATGCAGGTACACAGGCCTGCTTGGCTCTTAAAGAGGAGGGTTACGAGGTAATACTTTGTAACTCAAACCCTGCTACCATTATGACCGATACTAATATTGCCCATAAAATTTATATGGAGCCACTTACTATTGAATATGTTGCAAAGATAATCCGTCACGAAAGACCTGATGCAATTTTACCGTCACTTGGCGGTCAAACAGGCTTGAATCTTGTATCACAGCTTTATAAAAAAGGTGTACTTCAAGAATGTGGTGTTGAAATTCTAGGTACAAGCTTTGACAGTATTGATAAGGCAGAGGATAGAGAGCGTTTCCGCGACCTTTGCGAAGAGCTGGGTGAGCCTGTACTGCCCTCTGAAATCTCACACTCTATTGAAGAGGCAGAGGCAGCTGCCGAGCGTATAGGTTACCCCGTAGTGCTTCGTCCTGCATTCACCCTAGGCGGTACAGGAGGCGGCTTTGCAGACGATGTAGACGAGCTTCGCGAAATTATGAAGAATGCACTTGAGCTATCACCCGTTCATCAGGTTCTTGTTGAAAAGAGCATTAAGGGTTATAAGGAAATTGAGTTTGAGGTTATGCGTGACTCTAACGATACTGCAATAGCAATATGCAGTATGGAAAACCTTGACCCTGTTGGTATTCATACAGGTGACTCGGTGGTTGTAGCACCTAGCCAGACTCTTACTAACAAAGAGTACGGTATGCTTAGAAACAGTGCTTTAAAGCTTATAAGAGCTCTTAAAATTGAGGGCGGCTGTAATGTTCAGTTCGCATTAGACCCTTATTCTTTCAAATATTATTTAATCGAGGTTAATCCACGCGTTTCCCGTTCATCTGCTTTAGCATCAAAGGCAACAGGTTATCCGATTGCAAGGGTTACAGTAAAGGTTGCTATAGGTATGCACCTTGATGAAATTCGTCTTTCAAACACACCTGCCGCTTTTGAGCCGTCGGTTGACTATATTGTTACAAAGATGGCACGTTTCCCATTTGATAAATTTGTAACCGCTTCTAACGAGCTTTCTACACAGATGAAGGCTACGGGTGAGGTTATGAGTATAGGCAGAACCTTTGAAGAAAGTCTTTTAAAGGCTATTCGTTCATTAGAAATCGGTGTATGCCATATTCATATGAAGAAGTTTGACAGCTATACCGCAGACGAGCTTATGGATTATATAAAGACCGCTACCGACGACCGTCTTTTCGCTATTGCACAGCTTATAAGACTCGGTACAGATTTAGGTCTTATTAATAACGCTACAAAGATTGATATGTTCTTCCTTTATAAGATTAAGAACATTGTAAAGGCAGAGGCTATGCTCGGCGGTGAGCTTGACGATGAGGCTCTTTACAGTCTAAAGCGTATGGGCTTTTCCGACCGTTGTATTGCGGAATTTACCCGCACCGACGAAAAGGAAATTTTTAAGAGAAGAAAAGCGGCAGGCATTATGCCGGTTTATAAGACCATTGATACCTGTGCGGCAGAGTTTGATTCCTATGTGCCTTACTTCTACTCGACCTACGAGAGTGAGAATGAGTCTATAATTGAGGATAAGAAAAAGATTATAGTTATAGGCTCAGGTCCTATCCGTATAGGTCAGGGTGTTGAGTTTGACTATTCTACCGTACACGCTGTATGGACCATTCAAAAAATGGGATATCAGGCAATTATTATAAATAACAACCCTGAAACCGTTTCTACCGACTATACAACAGGCGATAAGCTTTATTTTGAGCCTTTAACGGTTGAGGATGTTATGAACATTATAACACTCGAAAAGCCTGACGGTGTAATCGTTACCTTGGGCGGTCAGACCGCAATCAACCTTTGCGAGCCGCTTACAGCACTTGGCGTGCCGATTATAGGCAGTGATATGGACGCCATTGATAAGGCAGAAAACCGCGACGCTTTTGAAAAGATTATGGAGGAGCTCGAAATTCCTCAACCAAAGGGTAGAGCCGTTACCGAAATCGAAGCAGGTGTTAAGGCTGCTGCCGAGATTGGCTATCCTGTACTTGTTCGTCCAAGCTATGTTTTGGGCGGTAGGGCAATGCAGATAGTTAATAACGAACCAGCCCTTAGAAGATACCTACAGACAGCCGTTGAAATCGACGAAAGCCGTCCTGTGCTTGTTGACAAGTATATTACAGGTAAGGAATTAGAGGTTGATGCCGTTTGCGACGGTAAGGATGTATTTATTGCGGGTATTATGCAGCACGTTGAGCGTACTGGCATACACTCGGGTGACTCAATAAGCGTTTATCCGACCTTTAGTATTTCCGAAAAGGTTAAGGAAACCATTATCGATTATACAGTTAAACTCGGTATGGGTATCGGCATAATCGGTCTTTATAACATTCAGTTTATAGTTGATGAAAACGAGGATGTTTATGTAATTGAGGTTAATCCGCGTTCTTCACGTACTGTACCGTTCATTTCTAAATCTTCGGGTTATTCACTTGCCGATATTGCTACTGCAGTTATGCTCGGCAAATCACTTAAAGAGCAGGGTATAACCGAGGTTTGCCCCGAGGGTAGAAATAAATGGTTTGTTAAAGCACCAGCCTTCTCTTTCTCTAAAATCAGAGGTGCCGACGCATATCTTTCACCCGAAATGAAGTCTACAGGTGAGGCTATCGGTTATGATAAATCCCTTACCCGTGCACTTTATAAGGCTTTACAGTCTTCGGGAATGCAGCTTAGCAACTACGGTACAATACTTGTTACTATTGCTGATAAGGATAAGGAAAGAGCTTTACCGCTAGTACGCCGCTTCTATAATTTAGGCTTTAATATTGAAGCTACAAGCGGTACTGCAGAGTTCCTTAAAAACAATGGCATTAGAACCCGTGTTAAGCGTAAAATAAGCGAGGGAAGCCAAGAAATACTTGATTCAATCAGAAAAGGCTATGTAAGCTATGTTATAAACACACGCGACCTTGATTCTGATGACCAAAGCTCAGACGGTTTCCTTATCCGCCGTTATGCTGTTGAAAATAATGTAACTATGTTTACAGCACTTGAAACGGTAGAGGTTCTCCTTGATGTTATGGAGGAAATCACAATCGGCGTATCTACAATAGACTCGGAGTAATGTGATGAAAAGAGAAATTTTTACACTTTTATCCTCAAAATGTATTGCAGAGAACGTTTTTGAAATAAAACTAGAGGGCAATTGTGAGGGGATTTCTAGCGGTCAGTTCGTAAATATCGAGCTTGACGGTATGTATTTGCGTAGACCTATATCGGTTTGTGACGTAAATGATAATATACTAACCCTTATCTATAAGGTTGTAGGTAAAGGCACTAAGGCTTTAAGTGAGGCTAAAATCGGTGATAAATTCGATTTGCTTACAGGTCTTGGTAACGGCTATGATATTAATGTTGACACCAAAAAGCCGGTTCTTGCCGGCGGAGGTGTTGGCACACCGCCACTTTATATGCTTGCTAAAAAGCTTATAGAAAAGGGAATTAAACCTTATATTGCGTTAGGATTTGCCGATAAAAAAAGCGTTTTTTATAAGGAAGAATTTGAAAAGCTAGGACTTAAGGTTTCGGTTGCTACGGTTGACGGAAGTTTCGGTACAAAGGGCTTTGTTACCGACTGTATAAAGAACGATTTTTCGGATGCTGACTATGTTTTCACTTGCGGACCCGAGCCTATGCTTAAAGCGGTTTATGATTTAGGACTTAAAGGACAATTCTCTTTTGAAGAAAGAATGGGTTGCGGATTTGGTGCTTGTATGGGCTGTAGCTGTAAGACAAAATACGGCAACAAGCGTATTTGCAAAGACGGTCCCGTTCTTTTAGCGGAGGAAATTATATGGTAAATTTATCTGTTAATTTAAGCGGATTAGAGCTTTCTAATCCCATAATTCCCGCAAGCGGTACCTTTGGTTACGGCAGAGAGTTTGCCGAGCTTTACGATATCGGCATATTAGGCTCGTTTTCCTTTAAGGGTACCACGCTAGAGGCAAGATTCGGCAATCCCACACCTAGAATTGCCGAAACACCCAGCGGTATGCTAAACGCGGTAGGTCTTCAAAACCCAGGTGTTGATGAGGTTATAAAGACCGAAATTCCAAACATTAAAAAGATTTTCGGTAAGCCTGTAATTGCAAATGTCGGCGGATTTTCGATTGAAGAGTATACAAAATGTTGTGAGCTTCTTGATAAATGCGATAACGTCGGTATAATTGAGGTTAATATAAGCTGTCCTAATGTACATAACGGCGGTATGAGCTTTGGCACTACTACGGAGGGTGCTGCCGCAGTAACAAAGGCAGTAAAGGCGGTAACTACAAAGCCTGTTTATATGAAGCTATCCCCAAATGTTACGGATATCACCGAAATTGCCAAGGCATGCGAGGCAGAGGGTGCAGACGGAATAAGTCTTATTAATACCCTGCTTGGTATGCGAATTGACCTTAAAAATAGAAAGCCTATAATCAAAAACACTACAGGCGGACTTTCGGGCGGTGCGATTTTCCCTGTAGCACTTCAAATGGTTTATAGGGTTTATAAGGCTGTTAATCTGCCGCTTATAGGTATGGGCGGTGTAACTACTGCAGAAGATGTTGTTGAAATGATGCTTGCCGGTGCTACCGGTGTTCAAATAGGTGCGGCAAACCTTAAAAATCCTTTTGTTTGTAAGGAGATTATTGAGGAATTGCCCAACCTTTGCGAAAAGTATGGAATTAAAGATTTAAAGGATATTATAGGAGGAGCACATCAATGAAAAAGGATGTAATTATCGCTTGCGATTTTCCGTCTAAAGAGGCAACACTTAACTTTTTAGACAAGTTTGAGGGCAAAAAACCCTTTGTTAAAATCGGTATGGAGCTTTTTTATGCCTGCGGACCCGAAATTGTAAAGGAAATAAAGGCAAGAGGACACAAAATATTTCTTGATTTAAAGCTTCACGATATTCCTAATACTGTAAAGAGGGCATTTTCGGTGCTGTCTTCGTTGGATGTTGATATGGTAAATCTTCATGCGGCAGGCGGCTCTACTATGATGAAGTATGCTATTGAGGGACTAACCCGTGCTGACGGTACAAGACCGCTTTTAATAGCTGTAACACAGCTTACTTCTACTGACGACGAGATGTTAAAGAATGAATTGCTTATAGATACACCTATGGCAGAAACTGTTATGCATTATGCTAAAAATGCGGCAGAGTCGGGTCTTGACGGTGTTGTTTGCTCACCGCTTGAGGCACAAAAGGTTAAGGATTTCTGCGGTAATGAGTTTATGACAGTAACACCCGGTATCCGCTTTGCTGACGGAGATGTAGGTGACCAAAAGCGTATTATGACACCCGAAAAGGCAAAGAATGCGGGTTGTGACTTTATAGTTGTAGGCAGACCTATAACACAGGCAGACGACCCCGTAGCCGCATACGACCGTTGTGTTAAAGAGTTCTTGGGTGAATGATATAATAAAAGGAGTTTTAAAATGGAAAGCTATAAAAGAGAGTTTATCCAGTTTCTAGAGGGTGCAGGCGTTTTAAAATTCGGTGATTTTACTGCTAAATCGGGTAGAAAAATTCCTTATTTTATAAATGCAGGAGATATTAAAACAGGCGAGCAGATTTGTAAGCTAGGCGAATTTTATGCTAAAGCATATTTTGAAAAGGTAGGCAATAAAAAGACGGTGCTTTACGGACCTGCTTATAAGGGTATTCCGATTGCAGTATCTGTTGCAGTTGCCCTTGCTAAAAACGGACTTGATGTTCCTTTCTTCTTTAATAGAAAAGAGGAAAAAGACCACGGCGAAGGCGGCGTTTTTGTAGGCTACAAGCCACAGGAAAACGAAGAAATCGTAATTGTTGAAGACGTAATTACCGCAGGTACTGCTATTAGAGAGAGCATGGCTATTCTTTCTTCTTTAAAGGGTACAAAGGTGGCTGCTACATTTGTTATGGTTGACCGCAAGGAAAAAGGACAAACCGAAAAGAGTGCTATGGCAGAGGTTGGCGAAGAATACGGTTTCCCTGTATATTCGGTAGTTGATGTTTATGATATTATTGAATATCTTGAGGAAGATGAAAAGAACCGCGAGAATGTTGAGCGTATTAAGAAATATCTCGAAATAAACGGTGCAAAGGAATAAAGATATGAGACATCTTTTTGATATAGTTGATTTAAGCGTTGAGGAAATTGACGAGTTAATATCGGTGGCAGAGGATATTATTGAAAATCCCGATAAATATGCCAATGCTTGTAACCGTAAAAAGCTTGCAACCCTGTTTTTCGAGCCAAGTACCAGAACACGCCTTTCTTTTGAGGCGGCTATGCTTGAGCTTGGCGGTAGCATTTTAGGCTTTTCCTCGGCTGATTCAAGCTCGGCTGCAAAAGGTGAGAGTGTAACCGATACAGTAAGAACTGTAGGCTGTTATGCTGATATTATAGCTATGCGTCACCCCAAAGAGGGAGCCCCCGTAGCCGCTGCAAGACGTACCACCGTACCAATAATTAATGCGGGTGACGGCGGTCATAACCACCCCACCCAAACCCTTGCAGACCTACTTACTATTCATAGGGAAAAGGGCAGAACCGATAACTTGACTGTGGGATTTTGCGGAGACCTTAAATTCGGCAGAACGGTACATTCACTTGTTAATGCACTTTCACGCTATAGCGGTATAAAGTTTGTGTTCGTATCGCCCGATGAGCTTAAAATTCCCGATTATATCAAAGAGGGTGTTTTAAAGCAGGGCAATATACCGTATACCGAAGAAAACAGGCTAGAGGGTGTAATAGATAAGCT
Source organism: Oscillospiraceae bacterium (assembly GCA_015065725.1). Classification (GTDB taxonomy): domain Bacteria; phylum Bacillota; class Clostridia; order Oscillospirales; family Acutalibacteraceae; genus UBA737. The sequence goes on along the minus strand of SVPV01000006.1, from coordinate 32,448 downwards.
TGATATACTTTATATGACACGCGTTCAGCGTGAGCGTTTCTTTAACGAGGCTGACTATATAAGACTTCGCGACTGTTATATTCTTGATAATAAAAAGCTTGAAAAAGCTAACAGTGACCTTATAGTTATGCACCCGCTTCCGCGTGTTAACGAAATCGCGGTTGAGGTTGATGACGACCCCCGTGCTTGTTACTTTAAACAGGTGCTTAACGGTAAATATATCCGTATGGCATTAATACTTAAGCTGTTAGGAGTGAAGGTATGAATATAGATAGCATTAATAATGGCTTTGTAATCGACCATATTACCGCAGGCAAGGCTATGGAAATTTATGAGATTTTAGGTCTTGATAAGCTTGATTGTCCTGTTGCTATGATTATGAATGTTAAAAGCGAGCGTATGGGCAAAAAGGATATTATTAAAATTGATGCACCTATAGATATTAATTTTGAAGCATTGGGTTATGTGGATAGCGAAATTACCGTGAATATTATTGAAAATGGCAATCTTGTTGGTAAGCATACGATATCCTTACCTGAAAAAATTGTTGATATTATAAAGTGCAAAAATCCACGCTGTATCACCTCGTGTGAACAGGGAATAAAGCACGAATTCCACCTTGTTGATAAGGAAAAACGTATTTATAGATGTGCATATTGCGAAACTGCATATAAATAAAAAAACAACGCCTTAAAAAATTGTGTTTTTAAGGCGTTGTTTTTTTAACTAATATATTGACCTTTTATATTCGCTGGGCGTCATATTTGTAAAGGTTTTAAAGCATTTTGAAAAATATTGCGGGTTATCAAAGCAAAGCATTTCGGCAATCTGGGTCATATTGTATTTACCCTCGCGGATAAGACGACGAGCTTCCTTTATTTTAAGGGAGTTATAGTATTTTATTATTCCGCCGTCAAGATAGTTTGAAAATTGCTGTTTTACAGCACTTTCACTTTTTCCTAAATGGGTGGCAATGTCCGCAACCGTCAGCTTGCCATAAAGATTATTCTTTAAAAAATCCAGTATTTCTTTTATGTTGTACGGTGTGTCTATTCCGTCAATTAAATAACTTCTACGCATTTTTTGTGTTACTACGGCGTTGCTTCTACAGAGCTTTATTAAAAATATTTCAAGCAGATTTTTTGTCATCTGACTGCTTCCGAAAGGACTGTTTTCTATTCTTTTTAAACGCTGTATAAGCGGATTTCTCTTGTCCTCTAACTCGTAACAAGCAAGACCTTCTGAAAACAGTTCCGATAATATGCCTTTTTCCTCTGCTGTGAGTTTAAAAATTTTCCCTGCAAAATGCTTCATAGCACGGCTTTTACACTGGAAGGTTATAATGCTGACGTTTGGTGCTACATCATTGTTGCCCGAAAGATTATGAAATTCGTTTGGCTTGTGAAAGGTCATTTCACCACTTTTTAAAATATAACGGTTTTTGCCAGAGGTACATGCCATTTCGCCTCTGTCTATGTATACCATTTCCCAAAAGTCGTGGCTTTCGCCCTCGTGATGAAAGCCCTTTGAAAGCTCCATATAAAAAATAGTTATTATTTTTTCAATATTAAAAACTTTATCGAAACTCATTCGTATAAAATTATCTTTCATAAAAAACCTCAAATGTCTAATTTTATAAATATTATAACCGATTTTATATTAAAATGTAAAGAGTAAATTGGTATAATAAAATAAAACTAACAGAGCTTGCTCTGTAAAAAAATAAAAATTTAAAGGAGAAAAAATTATGAACTTTAATTCAACAGTAAAAGGCTCAGCTCTTGAGGGCTTTTATCCTGCAGGTTGGGATTTTGACAAAATCGACGCTTGTATTGATGCCCCCGAAAAGATTTTAGACAGACAGCCTCATTGGAACAAGGACTTTAATCCTGTTAAGTGTGAAACTTTAGGTGAGTTTGAAACCTATATGGGTCACGAAATCGCAATGCAGATTAAGCTTGCAAAGGAAAGAAATGAGAAAATCGCATTTATTCTTCCTGTAGGACCTATGGGTATGTATAAGTGGGTTGTTTACTTCCTTAAGGAGTGGAATCTTTCTTGCGAGCATGTTTACACCTTTAATATGGACGAATGGGCTGACAGCGAGGGTAACACTCTAGCTCCCGACAATAGCGGTGCTTTCCAGTATGCTATGGAGCAGGCTTTGTTTAATCCTTTAGGTGAGCTTACTGTTCCTAAGAACCAAAGAAATTTTGCTACTAAAGAAAATCTTCCTACATATCCCGAGAAGATTGATGCATTAAAGGCAGAGGGTGCAAAGCTAGTTTTAGTTTACGGTATCGGCAGAATGTGCCATATCGCTTTCTGGGAGCCTACCTTTGCGGCTGATTACGAAACTGCTGAGGAGTGGGAAAAGCAACCTTATAGAATTGCGGCTAAGATTCATCCCCTTACGGTTGAACAAAATGCCCTTACAAGCTTTAAGTCACGCACAACATTAGTACCTTGCCGTGCTAACACTATAGGTCCTGGTCTTTTCTTAAAGGCTGATTATGCAATCGGCGGTGCTGACGGTACTTTAGGTCGCGGAATGCAGTGGCAGGGTATGTCTCTTTGGATGACACTTCGCTACGGTACTACACCGTGGATTACTTCTTCTTATATTCCAACACTTGCAGGTCGCCTATTCTTCTTGAACGAGCTTGCAGGTCCGTTAGTTGCGGAGTGTAATTAATATGGAAAAAAGCGGAATAGCTGTAGCGGGCAGCATACTTGTTGATAAGATTAATGAGATTTCACGCTATCCTGAATGCGGTGAGCTTACCCAGATTGCAAAAATTGATAAGGCTGTAGGCGGCTGTGTGCCTAATGTGGCTATTGACCTTAAAAAGATTTCTTCTGATGTAGAGATTTCTGCAATCGGTAAGGTTGGCGACGATGTCGACGGTGAGTTTGTTAAATCTGAAATGCAAAAGTCTGGCGTTAATGTTGACGGCTTTAAGGTAACAGAAAATGACCTTACAAGCTTTACCGAGGTTATGAGCGTAAAGGGCGGTCAGCGTACATTTTTTACCTATGCGGGTGCCAGTGCGGATTTTGGCGTTGATGATATTGATTTTGATAATCTAAACTGCAAAATTCTTCATCTGGGTTACTTCTTGCTTTTAGCAAAGGTTGATAACGGCGACGGTGAGAAAATTCTTAAAAAAGCAAGCGAAATTGGTATTAAAACTTCTATAGATTTAGTGAGTGAAAATTCTGACAGATATGCTTGTGTATTGCCTTGCCTTAAGTATACCGATTATCTTATTATTAATGAGATTGAGGCAGGAAAGCTAGCAGGCATCGAGCCTACCGATGAAAATCTTGAGGCTATTGCATATAAACTTAAAGGTTTAGGCGTTAGAGAAAAGGTTGTAATCCATAAGTTTGATAGAGCGGTATGCCTTTCGGATGAGGGATATTCGGTTATGGCGGCTTATGATGTGCCTCGTGAGTATATCAAGGGTAAAACCGGTGCAGGTGATGCTTTCTGTGCGGGTACATTAATAGGTATCTATAAAAATTTATCAGATGAACAGATTTTAGACCTTGCTTCTGCTTGTGCTATAATGGCATTAGGTGCTCCCGATGCTACAAGCGGTCTTGTAAGTGGAGAAAAAGCACTCGATTTCTGTAAAAATCTTGGCAGAATGAAAATTTAATATTTTTAGTAATATAAAAGAAAAAATTTTCAAAAAAACTTGACAAACTGGGAAAAGAGTGTATAATAATTAGGAAAACGAAGTAGAACAGTCGGTTCTCACCTAACAGAACAGTAGATTCTGTCGGTCAATAGGTTATTTTCTCTAGTCTTTTACTAGGGGATTGCTATGGGCTTATTAGGCGTGGACTGTGCAGTTCACGCCTTGTTTATTTTTTTACTTTATTTTGGGGGTGCTCAACATCAGTAGCAAAGAATTGGCTATTAATGAGGAAATCAAATTTAAGGAAGTCCGTGTGATTGATGCTGACGGTTCACAGCTTGGCATTTTGCCTATAGCAAAGGCTATCGAGGCAGCGTATGCTAAAGACCTTGACCTTGTTAACATCGCTCCTAATGCCGACCCACCGGTCTGCAAGGTGATGGATTACGGTAAATACCGTTTTGAACAGGCAAAACGTGAAAAGGAAGCAAAGAAGAATCAAAAGGTTGTTGAAGTTAAAGAGATTCGTTTGGGTCTTGGTATCGACAAGCACGACTTTGAAACAAAGGGCAAGCACGCTATACGCTTTCTTGCTGACGGAAACAAGGTAAAGGTTTCTATACGTTTTAGAGGTCGTGAAATGGGACATCCCGAAATTGGTCTTGAGATTATGGAGCGTTTTGCTCAATTTTGCTCTGATTCAGGCGTAGTCGAAAAGGCTGCAAAGATGGAGGGCCGTAACATGCTTATGTTCTTGGCTCCTAAAACCAGTAAATAAGAAATAAAAAATTCTAGGAGGAATTACAATGCCTAAAATTAAGACACACAGTGGTGCAAAGAAGCGTTTTAAACTCACTAAGACCGGTAAGGTTAAACGTGCTCATGCTTTTAAGTCACACATTTTAAACAAGAAAACAACTAAGCGTAAGAGAAATCTTCGCAAGACCGTATGTGCTGATGTTACAAACGTAGCAACAGTAAAGAAATTAGTTCCTTACAAATAATTGTGTAAACTTGAAAGTGGAGGTAAAGTAAATGGCTCGAGTTAAAGGTGCGTTAGCAACACGCAAGAGAAGAAAAAAGGTATTAAAACTTGCCAAAGGTTATTTTGGTGCAAAATCTAAGCTTTTTAAAACTGCTAAAGAAGCAGTTATGAAATCCGGTAACTATGCTTATATTGGCCGTAGACAGAAGAAGCGTGACTTCCGTCGTCTTTGGATTACCCGTATTTCAGCTGCTGCTAAATTGAATGGTATGAACTATTCAACATTTATGAACGGCTTAAACAAAGCAGGCGTACAGATTAACCGTAAAATGCTTGCAGACATCGCTGTAAATGATGCTGCCGGCTTTGCTAATCTTGTAAAGGCTGCTAACAAGGCTCTTAATAAATAATTTAAAACTCTCCCGAGTATTCTCGGGAGAATTTTTGCTTTTTTGAGGTGGGAAAAATGGACGGTTTTTTAAAAATTTCCAGTCGTGATAATGCACTTATCAAACTTGTTTGCGGACTTCAAAGCTCGGCAAAGGAACGCAGAAAAAACGCACTTTTTGTGCTTGAGGGACTTCGTATTTGCTGTGATGCTTTTGAAAACTCAATAAGGTTTGATAAGTTTATTGTGTCCGAAACCGCAGAAAAAAGACTCTCTAGTGATATAAAAAAGCTTTCAAAAAATGCAGAAAAATGTTATATACTTCCCGACAGCTTGTTTGAAAAAATAGCCTTGACTGATTCTCCGCAAGGCATAATTGCGGTAGCAAAAATTCCTGAAAGAACAGTAAAAATTGATAAAAATGGTAGATATATCGGCCTTGAAAATCTCTCCGACCCGTCAAACTTAGGTGCTATTTCAAGAACTGCTGAAGCACTAGGTGTGTCGGGGATATTGGTTTCAGGGGATAGCTGTGACCCTTATAGCCCAAAGGCGTTGCGTGCCTCTATGGGTACCCTTATCCGTATGCCGCTTTTTGTGTGTGATAATCTACTGGACTTAATAAATCAAAACGGATTAAACCCGTATGCCTGTGTTGTTGACAGCGATGCTACACCAATTAGCAATATTGACTTTAAAAACGGTGATATTTTGCTTATTGGTAATGAGGCAAACGGTCTTTCTGCAAACATTAAGGAAAACTCAAAACGGGTTACAATACCAATGTCGGGTAAAGCCGAATCGCTTAATGCGGCTGCTGCTGCAGCAATAGCTATGTGGGAAATGGTAAGGTAAAATGAAATATTTGGTTTGGCTTCAAGCGGTTTTGCGTGCGGGCAGTAATAAGGCGTTACCAATACTTTCGCACTTCGGTACAGCTAAGGCGGTCTATAATGCACGTAATACTGCTCTTCGGCAAATGAACATTTTAAGTGATGGCGAGATGGATAGGGCAGAAAATTTAAGTATCGCTTTTGCGGAGAATGTTTTGTCTTTGTGTAAGAAAAACGGAATTAAAATAGTATGTTATTACGATGATAATTATCCTAATGCCCTTAGGAATATTGTAAACCCACCGCTTGTATTATATATAAAGGGCGAGTTGCCCGATTTTAATACCGAGCCATCTGTTTGCATTGTGGGGCCTAGAAAGGTTACCGAGTTTGGTAAAAAATCGGCATACTCTTTGGCGGCAAGGCTTTCAAAGAGTGGTATAATTGTTATAAGCGGCGGTGCTAAAGGTGCCGATACTGCAGCACACGTGGGTGCACTTAAGGTTAACGGAAAAACGGTGGCTATATTGCCTTGCGGAATAATGAATGATTATCTAAAGGATAACGCACGACTTCGCGAGCTGATTGCCAAAAAAGGCTGTCTTATAAGCGAGTATACACCAAACTTTCCTGTAACCAAAGCGAGCTTTAGGGTTAGAAACCGTTTGCTTGCCGCACTTGGCGATACTACCATAATAGTTGAAGCCGCCGAGAAAAGCGGTGCCCTTATAACTGCAGGCTACGCGTGTGAGTATGGGCGTGAGCTTTTTGTGATACCTGGTAACCCTACAATGCCTGAATATAAAGGTTCAAATGCACTCCTTCGTGACGGGGTCCATCCGCTTTTAGATGCCGGTGATATCTTTCGTGAATATATATCGGTTTATGGGGATAAAATTGACATTGAAAAAGCATACAAAAAGGAAAAAAGCGAAACTGAGCCAGTAAAATCTAAAAAAGCTCAAAAAATTCAAAAAAATTTGCCGTCAGGACTTTCAAAAACGGCACAAATGTTGTATAATAGTTTAAATAAGCAAAAATTTTCCGCCGACGATTTGTTGGGATTCAAGATTTCAGATGATGAGCTGATTGCCGCCATTACTGAACTTGAAATGGAGCATTTGATTAAAGCTTGTGCAGGCGGATTTTATGAGAAGATAGAATTATAAATTTAAGGAGTAAGATATGTCAAAACTGGTTATTGTTGAGTCTCCTACAAAGGTAAAGAGTATCAAAAAGTATCTTGGAAGCGGTTACAATGTAATGGCTTCTATGGGGCATATTCGTGACCTGCCTAAGTCAAAGCTTGGCGTAGATATTGAACACGAATTTAAGCCTCAGTATATAAATATGCCTGAAAAAAAGGCACTCATCAAAGAATTGCGTGATGCCGCTAGTGAAAGCGAATGCGTACTTCTTGCTACCGACCCTGATAGAGAGGGTGAGGCTATTTCCTGGCATTTAGCACAGCTTTTGGAGCTTGATTTGAATGATGCAAACCGTATTTCCTTTAACGAGATTACCGAAAGCGGTATAAAAACAGGTATTAGCAACCCCCATAAAATAGATTTAAATCTTGTTGATGCACAGCAAGCCCGCCGTGTGCTTGACAGAATTGTTGGATATAAATTAAGTCCGTTTTTGTGGAAAAAGGTAAAGAGCGGTTTGTCGGCAGGCAGAGTGCAGACAGTAGCTTTACGCCTTATTGTTGATAGGGAAAGAGAAATCGAAAAGTTTGTAAGCGAGGAATATTGGACTATTGATGCCAAGCTTCTTTCAAACAGAAAAACCTTTGAAGCAAAGCTTTACGGAACTAAAGACGGCAAGAAGATTGAAGTTTTGAACGAGCAGTCTGCAACCGATATAACAAACTCCCTTCAGGATGCCGAATATATTGTTTCATCGGTTAAAAGAGGCACACGTACCAAACAGCCAGCACCTCCGTTTATAACTTCGACATTACAGCAGGAGGCTTCACGTAAGCTTAACTTTACAGGTCAGCGTACTATGAAAATAGCACAGCAGCTTTACGAGGGTATTGATGTTGGCGGTGTTGGTGTTACAGGTCTTATTACCTATATGCGTACCGACTCGCTTCGTATTTCTGAAGAGGCAAGGGCAGCTGCAAATTCTTATATCATAGCTAGTTACGGCAAACAATATTTGCCCGAAAAACCACGCTATTTTAAGACCAAAAGCGGTGCCCAAGACGCCCACGAGGCAATTAGACCTACAAATGTTAATCTTTCACCCGAGGCGGTTAAAGGTTCATTAACCACCGAACAGTATAAGCTTTACAAGCTTATTTGGGAACGTTTTATAGCATCTTTAATGGCAGGCTGCCTACAAAATACAGTTAATGCTGAAATAACGGCAGGTGACTACCTCTTTAAAGCAAGCGGTTATTCGGTTAAGTTTGACGGCTTTACCGTGCTTTATGAGGAGGGCAAGGACGACGAGCAAAAGGACGGCGTAGCACTTCCAGAACTGAAAGCGGGCGACGCCTTAAAGCTTAAGAGTCTAACACCTAATCAGCACTTCACTCAACCGCCCGCACGTTATACCGAGCCTACGCTTATTAAGGCACTTGATGATAACGGTATCGGCAGACCTTCAACCTATGCACCGATAATTTCAAATATTCTTCAAAGAAGTTATATTGAGCGTGAAAAGAAATCCTTAAAGCCTACACAGCTTGGTACAGTTGTTGCCGATTTAATGGTTGAACACTTTAAGCGGATGTTTGACGTTAAGTTCACCGCAGGTCTTGAAGTTAAGCTTGACCAAATAGGTGCGGGTGAGCGTTCTTGGCTTGATACTATGAATGAGTTTTATAGCGACTTTGATGTGCTTTATAAAAAGGCAGAGGCTTTAATGGACGGCAAACGCGTAAAGGTACCCGACGAGGAAAGCGACGTTGTTTGCGAAAAGTGCGGCAAAAAAATGGTGGTAAAGAACGGCAGATTCGGTAAGTTCTTAGCTTGCCCCGGTTATCCGCAGTGTAAAAATACCAAGCCCGTACCCGAGGATGAGATTAAACAACCTTGCCCCAAATGCGGTGCAAAGCTTGTTAAAAGAGTATCTAAAAAGGGTAAAAAGTTTTACGGTTGCAGCAATTATCCTAACTGTGATTTTGCAGCACCCGGCGTTCCTACAGGAGAAAAGTGTAGTGAGTGCGGCTCGTATATAATAAGCGGCATCAGGGGTAGAAAATACTGTATAAATTCAGAATGCCCGACTAGAAAAAAGACCGAAAAAAATGAAGAATAACAAAAAAAAAATCAGAGTAGTAGGTGCGGGACTTGCAGGATGTGAGGCGGCGTGGCAAATAGCTGAGGCAGGCGTAGAGGTCGAGCTTATTGAAATGAAGCCAGAGCGTTTTACCCCTGCACACAAAAGTCCGCTTTTTGCAGAGCTTGTTTGTTCTAATTCCTTAAAGGCCGCACGTGTTGATTCGGCTGCAGGTCTTTTAAAGGAGGAAATGCGGCGTTTAGGCTCGATTTGTATGCCTGCGGCAGATTCCTCAAGTGTTGCGGCTGGCGGAGCTTTGGCGGTAGATAGGGACAAGTTTTCAGAGTTTATCACCGAAAAAATTAAAAATCATAAAAATATTACCTTAAAAAATGCAACTGTTGGCGAAATTCCTACAGACTGCATTACCGTAATTGCCACAGGTCCTTTGACAGACGGCGGTTTAGCCGATAAAATCTGCTCTCTTACGGGTGAAAACAATTTAAGCTTTTTTGATGCGGCAGCCCCAATTGTTATAAGGGAAAGCATTGATATGGAAAGTGCATTTTTTGCTTCTCGTTACGGCAAGGGTGATGGCGACTATATAAATTGCCCTATGAACAAGGAAGAGTATACCGAATTTTATAACGCACTTGTAACTGCGGAATCGGCACCTGTTCATAATTTTGACAGGCCTATAAATGTTTATGAAGGCTGTATGCCGATTGAAATTTTGGCAAAGCGAGGGGAAGATACTATTCGTTTCGGACCCTTAAAGCCTGTAGGACTTCGCGACCCAAAAACAGGTCACAGACCTTGGGCTGTAGTACAGCTACGTAGCGAAAACAGCAAAGCGACAATGTTTAATCTTGTTGGTTTTCAAACAAATTTAAAGTTTGGTGAACAAAAGAGGGTGTTTTCTATGATACCCGCCCTTAAAAATGCCGAGTTTGTACGCTACGGCGTTATGCACCGAAACACCTTTATAAATTCACCAAAGCTTTTAAATAAAAATCTATCCCTAAAGCAAAACGGCAATATATTTTTTGCGGGTCAGCTTTCGGGGGTTGAAGGATATATGGAATCTGCGGCAAGCGGTATAGTAGCGGGTATAAACGCTTTAAGGTGTTTAAATGACCAACAACCGCTCATACTGCCCGATTATACAATGATTGGTGCAATGCTTTGTTATATAACCGATAGTACGGTTGAAAACTTTCAGCCTATGGGTGCTAATTTCGGTATAATACCGCCGCTTTTAGAGGTTATAAGGGATAAGCGTGAGCGTTACGGTGCTTTAGCAAAACGCTCGCTTGATTGGTTTGAAAGCAATAAGAATATTTTAAAATAAAAAGTTTGAAAAGAGGAAAAAATTATGCGTATAGTTGTAGATGCTTTTGGCGGAGATAATGCCCCAATAGAGATTATTAAGGGTGCAGCTTTAGCATCAAATGAATACAAGGTTGAAATTACACTTACGGGTGACGAAAAGGTGATAGATAAGTGTATTCTTGACAACGCTCTTACATTCTACGGTAATTTGGAAATCGTACATACAACAGATGTGATTTCTATGCACGATGACCCAACCTCTATACTAAAAGCACATAAGGAATGTTCAATGGCACTAGCCTTTAAGGAATTAGTTGACGGCAGGGCAGACGCTTTTGTTTCGGCGGGTTCTACAGGTGCTATTGTTGTTGGCGGAACACTTATTGTAAAACGCATAAAGGGTGTAAAGCGTCCCGCTTTGGCAGGACTTATTCCGTCGCCTAAATCAAATTATCTTTTAATGGATATGGGTGCTAATGCCGAATGCCGTCCCGAAATGCTAGCACAGTTCGGCGTAATGGCAAGTGTTTATATGGAAAAGGTTGAGGGCAGAACAAATCCTACAATCGGTCTTCTTAATATTGGCACCGAAGAAACAAAGGGCGACGAGCTTCGCACAGAGGCCTATAAGCTTTTAAATGAGTCGGATATTAACTTTATAGGCAATGTTGAATCACGCGAAATGCCTAAAGGTGTTTGTGATGCCGTTATTACCGACGGTTTTACAGGAAATATTGCACTAAAGCTCATTGAGGGTACATCGATAACACTGTTTAAGCTTTTAAAGGGTGCTATGATGAAGTCGCTACCTAATAAGCTTGCGGCTTTAGTTCTTAAAAAAGATTTTTATTCACTCAAGAAGCTTATGGATAGCTCTGAAGCCGGCGGTGCACCTCTTTTGGGTGTCCTAAAGCCTGTAATTAAGGCACACGGCAGCTCTGATGCTAAGGCAATTAAGAATGCAATCAGACAGGCAAAAAGCTTTACCGAACGCCGAGTTATTGAAACGATCAAAGAAAATTTAGCAGAAGCAGGAAAATAATAAAATGAAAATCCTACAGCAAAATTTAAATTATCAGTTTAAAAATATAAATCTTTTAAAAAATGCACTTACACACTCGTCCTATGCTAACGAGGTCAGGGCTGCTGGCTCTTCTAACGAAAGGCTTGAATTTTTGGGCGACTCGGTTTTGTCGATTATAGTTTCTAACTATCTGTATTCAGAGTATCCGAATTTGCCTGAGGGTGAGCTTACTCGCAAGCGTGCAGCACTTGTTTGTGAAAAATCGCTTTGCGGCTTTTCGCGTGAGCTTCAAATAGGAAAATATCTGCTTTTAGGCAAGGGTGAGGAGCATAACGGCGGCAGAGAAAGAGATTCTATATTAGCCGACGCTTTTGAGGCGGTGCTTGCCGCCATGTATCTTGACGGCGGTATGGAGGTTGCAAAAAACCACGTAATGCGATTTGTGTTAAGAGAGGAAAAAAGCCACACATCCGCCGCTTTTAAGGACTATAAAACTCTGCTTCAAGAGATTATTCAGCGTAATCCCGAAGAAGCGGTGACATATATATTAACAGACGAAAAAGGTCCCGACCACGATAAAGAATTTACGGTTGAGGTACACCTTAATTCTAACACAATAGGTAGGGGTGTTGGTAAAAACAAAAAGCAAGCCGAGCAAATGGCGGCAAAACAGGCACTTGAATTAATGGGGGAAAGTGTATGAGCAGTCCCCATGCCAATATATCAATTTTTGTGCCGCATATAGGCTGTCCTAACCGTTGTAGCTTTTGTAATCAGGGTTATATAACGGGTACACATAAGGCACCGTCGCCATCTGACGTGGCAGATGCGGTAATAAACGCACGCAGTGCTAAAAATTATGACCCTAAAAACACCGAAATAGCCTTTTTTGGCGGCAGCTTTACGGCAATTAACCGCAATTATATGCTAGAGCTTTTAAAAACGGCTTCGTGGTTTGTAGAAAACGAAATTGTAAAAGGCATACGAATTTCTACACGCCCTGATGCTATTGATGACGAAACACTAAAGCTTTTAAAATCCTACAATGTTACGGCTATCGAACTTGGTGCTCAAAGTATGCGTGACAGAGTTCTAAAAATGAACAATCGCGGTCATACTTCGGAGGATGTTGTAAGAGCATCGGCACTAATAAAAAAATACGGTTTCTCTTTAGGACTTCAAATGATGACGGGTCTTTATAAGGATTCCGACACGGCGGCAATATCAACCGCTAAACAAATTATAAAAATAGCACCTAATACAGTGCGTATTTATCCTACAATTGTTTTAAAGGATACATATCTTGCGGCACTTTATTCGGATAACAGGTACGAGCCGCAAACCTTAGAGGGTGCGGTAAATCTTGCGGCAGAGCTACTTTTAATGTTTGAAAAGGCAAATATTAAGGTTATTCGCTTGGGACTTCACTCTATTGAGGAGGATTCCTTTGTAGCAGGTCCTTGGCACCCCGCTTTCAGCGAGCTTTGCAAGTCTGCCTTGTTTCTTAAAAAGGCAAAAGAACTATTAAAGCAAAAGGGTAAATATATAATTTATGTGTCACCAAAGTGTATTTCGCAAATGGTGGGACAAAAAAGAACAAATATAATTTCGCTTAAAAACGACGGCTTTATTTGTAGTGTTAAGCCCCAAGAAGATTTAAAGGAAAATGAAATTAGAGTAGTAAGACAGGAGGAATAATAATGCTTTTAAGCTCGATACAGGTACAGGGCTTTAAGTCCTTTGCTGATAAAACTGTGCTTAAGTTTGGCAAGGGTATTACGGCAGTAGTAGGCCCTAACGGTAGCGGAAAAAGCAATATTTCAGATGCGGTGCGTTGGGTACTTGGTGAACAGTCCACCAAAAGTCTTCGCGGTCAGTCTATGGAGGATGTTATTTTCGGCGGTACAGAAACACGCCGTCCCCACGGCTTTTGCGAAGTAACCCTTAATATTGATAATACCGACCGTTCTCTTAATTTTGATAACGATTTTGTATCTGTAACCCGTCGTTATTACCGTTCACATGAGAGTGAGTATTTAATAAACAATGTGTCTGTTCGCCTAAAGGACGTGCATGAATTATTTATGGATACAGGTCTTGGACGTGACGGCTATTCTATGATAGGTCAAGGCAAAATTGATAATATTATAAGCACCCGTTCGGACGACCGCAGAGATATTTTTGAGGAAGCCTCGGGTATATCTAAATACCGCTATAGAAAGATTGAGGCAGAGCGTAAGCTTGCTGCTGCTGACGATAATCTTTTGAGACTTCGCGATATTATGGAGGAATTGGAGGGCCGCGTAGAGCCTTTAAGGGAACAGAGTGCAAAGGCGGAAAAATTCTTAAAACTAGCCGAGGAAAAGCGTACGCTTGAAATAGGTCTTTGGCTTTATACACTTGAAAACTCAAAGGAAACCCTAAGGTCACAGGAAAGCAAGATTGCAGCAGCACAACTTCAGTATAAGGATATTGAGGCTATGCTTTCTGACTTTGACAGCGAAACCGAGCGTAATTCGGCAGAGTTTGCACGTCTTACTGAAGAAATAGAAAATAAGCGTGCTGAAATTTCTGCTTTAAATGAAGAAATAGTTAAAATCAGCGGTAATATCACCCTGCTTAAAAACGATATTCAGCATAATAGTGAATCTGTTTTAAGACTTGAGGGGGATATTAAAGAGCTTGATGCCAGCGATAGCGAGGCTAAAAGTGAAATTGAAGCAAAGCTTTCGGCTTTTGATACTAAAACCGCCGAGGTTACAAGGCTTGAAGAAGAATTAAGTACACTTGAAGACAAGCTTTCCTCACTTTTATCAGATAGTGAAAGCATATCTCGTAAAATTGAGGAGCAGGCACGCCGCATTAATTCGCTGACAGCCGAGATTTCTGACAAACGTGTTGAAAAAACCACCTCAAAAGCTGCAATAGAGCAGATTATAGAGAGAAAAGGCATTGTCAGCGGCTTGATTGAACAGGCACTTTCTGAAAAACAGACTTTAGAAAACGAGTTTAAAGAAGTAAATGAAATGCTTTCTAAAACCGAGGAGGAGGTTTTAAGCTGTAACAATAGCTTAAAGGGATACACTCTTCGCCGTGAAAACAGAAATGCCTTGGTTGAAGAATTAAAGCGTAAAAGTGATGATATCCGTCTTGATATTGAAACCAAAAAGCGTCGTATACAACTTTTATCCGAGCTTGAAAATAATATGGAGGGCTTTTCCCATTCGGTAAAAGCGGTAATGGCTGAAGCCGAAAAGGGAATACTTCGCGGCGTTCATAATCCCGTTTCAAAAATAATTACGGTAGATAAAAAATACTCGGTTGCTATTGAAACCGCTCTTGGTAATGCAATACAGAATATTGTGGTAGATAATGAGGACGATGCAAAGCGTGCTATTAATTATCTTAAAAGCAATAATAAGGGTAGGGCAACCTTTTTACCGATTTCCTCAATTACCGCAAGGGAATTTAAGGAAAAAGGTTATGAAGATATGTACGGCTATGTAGGTATAGCCGCAGACCTTGTAAAGAACGATAAAAAGTACAATGAAATAATCCGATATCTCTTGGGCGGTGCCGTTGTTACAGAGGATATTGACAGTGCCGTAAGTATTGCTAAAAAATTCGGTTATAGAATTAAAATAGTAACGCTTGATGGTCAGGTTATCAATGTAGGCGGCTCGTTTACAGGTGGCTCGCGTGTATCACAGGCGGGCATTTTAAGCCGCGTTGCCGACATTAAGCGTTTAGAGGAAGAAATTGTAGTACTTGAGGAAAAATCCAAAACAGTAGCCGCAGAGCTTACTTCTGCTACTGAGGCTTTAGCGGCTGTCGATGCCGATATAACCGCAGTTAATGCCGACCTTATAAACGCGAATGAGGATAAAATTCGCGTTGTGGCAGAGCTTAAACGAATTGAAGAAAAAATCAATACTAATAATGCTACTCTTCGTGATTTGGAGGCTGAACGTGCCGACGGCGAAAGCCGCACAAAAGCGTTAGAAGCATCAGCACTCGAAGCAGATGCTAAAATTTTAGAACTTCAGACCGAAAAGAATAATATACAGTCTGAAATTGACAGTATGACGGGAGGTAGGGATTCTCTTGCCGACACACGTGAGGCATTAAGCCTTGAAATTACCGAATTAAAGCTTAAAATTATTGATAATAAAAAGGATGCTGAAAGCCTAAAGCTTTCTGCCGATGCTCTTTCGGTATCTATTGAAAGCCGCACCGAGCGTTCTAGTGAAATTTCGTCCGAAATTGCGGCACTTACCTTTAAAAATGAAAAGCTTAATGCTGATATTGATGAGTTTGAGGATAAAATCGAGCTTATCAAAAAGCAGATAACCGACGATAACGCACAGATTGACAGTATGATAGCCGAGCGTAACGAAACCGAACGCCGAGGCGTTGAAATACGTACAAATGAGAGGGAGAGAACCCTTGAGCGTGAGCGTATCGGCGGCGAGCTTGCCCGTCTTTTAGAGCGTAAGGAAATGATAGCACGAGAGTATGACGATGTTATCCGTCAGCTTTATGACGAGTATCAGCTTACTAAGAGTGAAGCCGAAAATATGCACATTGAAATCGAAAAACCGCAGGAATCAAAGCGTCAGCTTGCTGAAATCAAGTCTAAAATACGCTCTCTCGGCAATGTAAATGTTTCGGCTATTGAGGAATATAAAGAGGTAAGCGAGCGTTATGAATTCTTATCAGCACAAATTAGTGATGTTGAAAATTCTAAAGCACAGCTTCACAGCCTTATTAATCAGCTGACCTCGCAAATGCAGGAGCTTTTCATTGACGGATTTAATAAGATTAACGAAAACTTCGGCAGAACCTTTGTTGAGCTTTTTGGCGGCGGAAGTGCATCGCTTTCGCTTTCAAACCCCGAAAACGTGCTTGAAAGCGGTATAGATATAAATGTTAAATTGCCGGGTAAAAATGTACCTAGCCTTGACGGACTTTCTGGCGGCGAAAAGGCACTTATTGCACTTTCAATCTATTTTGCAATTATGCGTGTTAATGCACCGCCGTTCTGTTTCTTGGACGAAGTTGATACCGCCCTTGACGATATAAACGTTGAGCGTTTTGCCGATTATATGAAGCAGTCTGGCTTTAAAACACAGTTTATCTGCGTAACCCATCGTAGAGGTACTATGGAGGCGGCAGATATGCTTTACGGTGTAACTATGCAGGAAAAGGGCGTAACAAAGCTTTTAGAGCTTAATGTAGCCGAACTTGAAAAGAAACTTTTGGCATAATTTTGAAAGGATGTAGGAATTGGGAATTTTCAGTAAAATTAAAAACGGTCTTCAAAAGACCAAAAATTCCATTACACAACACATAAACAGCGTAATAAACAGCTTTACAAAAATTGACGAGGAACTGTTTGAGGAGTTAGAGGAAATTCTTATTATGGCTGATATCGGAATGGTAACGGCTAGCGAGATTTGCGATAAGCTTCGTGCTGAAATTAAGGAAAAAGGCATCACCGACCCTCTAGAAATCAAGGGACTTATGCGTAATATAATTTCCAAAATGTTGGGCGAGGACGAAAGTTTAAAACTAGATACAAAACCGTCGATAATACTTGTAATAGGTGTTAACGGTGTTGGCAAAACTACATCTATAGGTAAAATAGCGGCTCGACTTAAAGCTGAGGGTAAAACTGTAGTTTTAGGTGCGGCAGATACCTTCCGTGCCGCCGCAATAGACCAGCTTGGCATTTGGGCAGAAAGAGCCGGCGTTACAATGGTTAAGAGCGTTGAGGGTACCGACCCTGCCTCTGTTGTGTTTGATACAATAGCCTCGGCTAAAGCTCGTGGTGCCGATGTTATTATTTGCGATACCGCAGGCAGACTTCACAACAAGAAAAATCTTATGGATGAGCTTGCAAAAATCAACAGGGTAATAGAGCGTGAACTTCCGTCGGCTTCAAGGGAAAATCTCTTAGTGCTTGATGCCGCAACAGGACAAAACGCCGTAAACCAAGCTAAAGAATTTAAAAATGCGGCTGATATTACTGGTATAATTCTTACTAAACTTGACGGTACCGCAAAGGGCGGAATAGTAATACCTATTCATAACGAGCTTTCTATTCCCGTTAAGTTTGTGGGTGTTGGCGAGGGTATTGACGATTTACAACCCTTTAACGCTTTGGATTTTGTTGAGGGTATATTCGATACAGGTGAGGAATAATGAAAATTTTTATTGCTACTAAAAATCAAAAAAAGTTAAAAGAACTAAAACGTATACTTGAACCAATGGGCTTCACAGTGCTTTGCGAAAAGGATTTAGAAAAGCCGCTCTGTGAAGTTGAAGAAACAGGTACAACCTTTGAGGAAAATGCACTTTTAAAGGCAAAGGCAGGACTTTTGGAAACGGGATATATAAGCGTTGCTGACGATTCGGGACTTTGTGTTGATTATTTAGACGGTGCACCGGGTGTATATTCGGCACGTTATTCGGGTGAGCATGGCAACGACGAAATGAATAATAAAAAGATTTTAGAGGAATTAGACGGTGTTCCTAAAGAAGAACGCGGTGCTAAATTCGTGTCGGCAATAGCCTGCGTTTTCCCCGACGGCAGAAGCTTTACCGTGAGGGGCGAATGTCACGGATATATAGCATTTTCTGAATCGGGTAACGGCGGATTTGGCTATGACCCCTTGTTTATCGGCGAGCTTGGTTGTTTTGGCGAGCTTACCGACGAGCAAAAGGACAGCGTAAGTCATAGAGGAAAATCGCTTAGAAAGTTTAAGGAAGAATTAAAAAAATATTTGTAGGAGATAAAATATGTTAAACAGTAGACAGCGGGCTCAGCTTCGCGGTATGGCAAACAGTTACGAAACTATACTTCAAATAGGTAAGGGCGGTATTTCGCCCGAAATAGAGAAACAGGTTGACGATGCACTGGAGGCTCGCGAGCTTATAAAGCTTCGCACACTTGAAACCGCACCTCTAACCTCGCGTGAGGCGGCTGACCAAATAGCAGAAATGGTTGGTGCCGATGTAGTACAGGTAATAGGCTCCCGCTTTATACTCTATAGACAAAGTGTAAATAATAAAAAAATAGTGTTGGTGAAATAAATGCTCACAACAGCTCTTTTCGGCGGCACATTTAATCCCTTTCATATAGGGCATTACGAGATGCTGTCGGCAATAAACGAACTTTCTTTTATTGATGAAATTTGGGTTTTACCCGATAATTTGCCACCGCATAAGGAATGTGATTTTTTAGCGTCGGATAATGACCGAATAGAAATGTGCAAAATTGCGGCGGCTGATTTTAGCAAGGCAAAGGTTTGCTTGCTTGAGTTCGAGCGTGAGGGTAAAAGCTATACTTATGATACGGTTTGCTCTCTTGAACAAAAATACCCCGACCGAAAATTTTATTTTGTAATAGGCGGCGATATGCTAACCTCGCTTCATACTTGGTATAGGTATGATGAGCTTATTAAAAAAATAGATTTTATAGCCTTTAAACGTAAAGGCGACAAGGAAGATTTTGACGGGGCATTAAAAAGGCTTTTAAATGACGGTGCTAAAATTACCGTTTTACCCGAAGTGATTACCGAAATATCTTCAACTGAAATCAGACAAAATCCTTATAACAATAAGCTTTTGCCCGAAAAAATTTATGACTATATAAAGAAAAAGGGGATATATAATGCCCGATAATAATAAGGACTATAAAGAGTATAAAAATATTTTAAAGAAAAGGCTTAATGAAAAGCGGTATATACATTCACTCTGTGTAGCCGACGAGGCCGTAAGACTAGCCGAAATGTACGGTGCAGATAAAGAAAAGGCGTATCTTGCTGGACTTCTTCACGACATTACTAAAAATACAAGTGCAGAAGAACACTTGAATATTTTTAATACCTTTGGTATAATTCTAAACGATGTTGAAAAAAATGCTCATAAGCTTTGGCACGCGATATCGGGTGCGGCTTATGTTAAGCATATTTTAATGATAGATGATGAAGAGATAATTGATGCTATTCGCTATCACACCACCGCAAAGGCTGATATGAGCCTATTGTCAAAGGTGCTGTATTTAGCCGATTATACTTCAGCCGACCGCGACTATAGTGACGTTGAGGTAATAAGGGAAAAGGTAAATAAATCGTTAGACGAGGCTTTTATTTACGCCCTTAAGTATTCAATAACCGACCTTGCAGAAAACGGTAAGGCACTTCATATTGATACAGTAAATGCGTATAATGAAACTATCCTGAAAGGAAAAGAAAAATAATGGAAGCAGAACAAATTTTAAAAATTGCGGCTAATGCACTAAACGAGAAAAAAGCTAAAGAAATGTCGGCTATCGATGTTAGTGAGCTTACATCACTTACAAGATATTTTCTTATAGTTACTGCAAACTCTTCTACACAGGTAAGAGCATTTGCTGATGAGGTTGAAGAAAAACTTGAAGAAGCAGGACTTCGCCCCCACCATATAGAAGGCAAGGCTACAGGTTGGATTGCTATGGACTATCAGACAGTAATCATTCATATTTTCTTACGCGACCAACGTGAGTTTTACGGTCTTGACCGTATGTGGAGTGACGGCGTACAGGTAGAACTTAATACTATTCTTGATAATCCTGAGGAGGAATAACAATGAAATACAACTACACAGAAATCGAGAAAAAATGGCAAGATATTTGGGACGAAAAACAGACCTTTGCGGCAAAAAATGACTATACTTTGCCTAAATTTTACGGTCTTGTAGAGTTCCCGTATCCTTCGGCTCAGGGTCTTCATGTAGGACATCCCCGTTCTTATACGGCACTAGACATCGTTGCCCGTAAAAAAAGATTACAAGGCTATAATGTGCTTTATCCTATGGGTTGGGACGCTTTCGGTCTTCCTACCGAAAACTTTGCTATAAAAAACCATATTCACCCGTCAATAGTTACCGAAAACAATGTTGCAAACTTTAAAAAGCAACTTAAATCTTTGGGATTTTCGTTTGACTGGGGCAGAGAAATAAATACCACCGACCCCGCTTATTATAAGTGGACACAGTGGATTTTCTTGCAGCTTTTCAAAAAAGGTTTAGCTTATAAAAAGGAAATGTCGGTTAACTGGTGTACCTCTTGTAAGTGCGTGCTTGCAAACGAAGAGGTTGTAAACGGCGTTTGTGAACGTTGCGGCAGTGAGGTTGTTCATAAGGAAAAAAGCCAATGGATGCTTCGCATTACCGAATATGCAGAAAAGCTAATCGACGGTCTTGACGAGATTGATTTTATCGAGCGTGTAAAGACACAGCAGAGAAATTGGATTGGTAGG
Source organism: Oscillospiraceae bacterium (assembly GCA_015065725.1). Taxonomy (GTDB): domain Bacteria; phylum Bacillota; class Clostridia; order Oscillospirales; family Acutalibacteraceae; genus UBA737. Next base: position 11,706 of record SVPV01000006.1, on the reverse strand, counting down.
TCTTACGGTACACAGGTTAAGTTTAAGGCATCTACGGGGGATGAATTTGAAATTTACACCACCCGTGCAGATACACTTTTCGGTGCTACATATATGGTTATGTCGCCCGAACATCCGCTCATTGAAAAGTGGGCAGATACAATAGGTAATATGGACGAGGTAAAGGCTTATAAAGAGGCAGCTGCACGTAAGTCGGATTTCGAGCGTACCGAGCTTGCAAAGGATAAAACAGGTGTACGTATTGAGGGTGTTACCGCAATTAATCCTGTTAATAATAAAGAAATCCCGATTTTCATTTCCGACTATGTACTTATTTCCTATGGTACAGGTGCTATTATGGCAGTTCCTGCACATGATACACGCGACTGGGAATTTGCAAAGAAATTCGGTCTTCCTATAGTTGAGGTTGTAGCAGGCGGAAATGTTGAAGAAGCGGCATTTACCGATTGTAATACAGGCGTAATGGTTAATTCGGGCTTCCTTAACGGTTTAAGCGTTGAAGAGGCTAAAAAGGCAATTCAGGCATGGCTTAAAGAGCGTCAGCTCGGTGAGCTTAAAACTAATTACAAGCTTCGTGACTGGGTGTTCTCACGTCAAAGATATTGGGGTGAGCCTATCCCGATAGTTTACTGTGAGAAGTGCGGATATGTAGCACTTCCTGAAAGCGAATTGCCCTTGGTACTACCGAACGTTGAGTCTTATGAGCCTACCGATAACGGTGAATCGCCCCTTGCTAAAATGACCGATTGGGTAAATACTACCTGTCCTCATTGCGGCGGCAAGGCAACACGTGAGACTGATACAATGCCCCAGTGGGCAGGCTCGTCTTGGTATTTCTTACGCTATATGGACCCCAATAATACCGATGCTTTGGCATCTAAAGAAGCACTCGAGTATTGGGGACCGGTTGACTGGTATAACGGCGGTATGGAACATACTACACTTCACCTTTTGTATAGTCGCTTTTGGCATCGTTTCCTTTATGATATCGGTGTTGTTCCTAATAAAGAGCCTTATGCAAAGCGTACCAGTCACGGTATGATTTTAGGAGAGAACGGCGAAAAAATGTCCAAGTCACGCGGCAACGTAGTTAATCCCGATGAAATTATTAAGGATTACGGTGCAGACACCATGCGTGTTTACGAAATGTTTATGGGTGACTTCGAAAAGGCAGCACCTTGGAAACAGTCTTCAATTAAGGGCAGTAAGCGTTTTCTTGAAAAGATTTGGGCATTAGTAGATATAATGACCGATTTGGACGGCTATAGTAAGGAACTTGAAAGTGAATTCCATAAAACCGTTAAAAAGGTTACAGAGGATATCGAAGAGCTTAAGATGAACACTGCTATTGCGGCACTTATGTCACTTTTAAATGCTATTAGTGCAAAGGGTAGTATTACAAAGGGTGAAATGAAAACACTTCTTTTATTGCTTAATCCGTTTGCACCCCATATCACAGAGGAAATGTGGGAAATTTGCGGCTTTGAGGGAATGTTAAATGAAGCTAAATGGCCCGAGTATGACGAGGCTAAGTGCGTTGATGCTTTAGTAGAAATCGCTGTACAGATTAACGGCAAGGTGAGAGCACGTATTAATGTTGATGCCAATATTGATGCAGATTCCGCTATATCACTTGCTAAAGAGCAGGCAGCCGTTATAAGAGAAATTGACGGTAAAACTGTGATTAAGGAGCTTTATATTCCAAAACGCCTTGTAAATATCGTTGTAAAGTAAATTGGTAAAATAAAATTCCGTATCAGTAAAACACTGATACGGAATTTTTGTTTAGAAAACGATTATAAAAGATGGCTTGGTAAATCTTTTTTTGGTGCTGCAGTAGACTTTGCAGCAGTTTCGTTTGTTACTTCTAAAAGTTCTATACTGAAAACGTCTTTTATGAATTTAAGAATTTTGTTTGCGGCTTTGTCATTAACTGAATAGTAGGTCCATTTGCCCTGCTTGCGTGACTTTACAAGTCCCGATTCGCACAAGGTTTTCATATGGTGAGATAGGGTGGGTTGGGTGATGTTAAGCTTCTGTAAAATCTCGGCGGCACATAATTCGCCATCCATAAGGGTGCGTAAAACGGTAACTCTGTTTTCATCCGATAATGCCTTAAAAGCTTCTGAAAGATTAAAACTACTCATAACTTCCTCCAAAATAATATTGATATTTATCTATATGTATTATATTGGAAATATTATAGTTTGTCAATATAAAAAATCCCCACATATTAATGTGGGGTATAAAATTTATTTTGCGGTGGTGTAGGGTGCGAGTGAGCGTCTTATAAAAAATCCCTTGTCGTGACTGCATACAGGACATTGTTCGGGTGCTTTAGGACCGTTATGAATGTGACCGCAATTAAGACAAAACCAAGTTTCTTCACTGTCATCAGAAAACAACTTGTCTTGCTCTAGCAGTTTATAAAACATTTGGAAGCGTTTTGCATGCTCGTTTTCAATTTTTGCAATTTCGTAAAAAGAAAAGGCAATATCTAAAAATCCTTCCTCGGTTGCTATATCACCGAAATTCTTATAAACGTCGGCATATTCTTCGGTTTCGTTGTGTTCTGCAGCTTTTAAAAGTTCTAAAAGAGAACAGTTATTATTTATTGGATAACCCGCATCGATATCTATTGTTTCTCCATCAAACTCCTTTAAATAATCGTAGAATACTTTTGCATGTGCCATTTCCTGTTCAGCAGTAAAAATAAAAACCTTTTCAAGAACGGTGCATTTCTGCTTTTTTGCTTCCTCTGCGGCAAAATAGTAGCGATTTCTTGCTTGGCTTTCACCTGCAAAAGCACGCACTAGATTGATTTTAGTTTTGCTTTCTTTAAAATTTACTGGCATATTACCACTCCTTAATTTTTTTGTTATTGTTTACTTTTAGCTGAAAAATATACTGATTTTTCAATTAAAAGGCAAAATGCCAATAAGAAAATCCAATTCGTAGTTATTTTTTAAAATTTTTCTTGACATAATAGTATCAAGTTGTTATAATATTAAAGCTGTCATAAAAATGATCCATTAGCTCAGATGGTAGAGCACTTGACTTTTAATCAAGGTGTCCGGGGTTCGAATCCCCGATGGGTCACCAAAATCCGAAATACTCCTTTAGGGGTGTTTCGGATTTTTTGTTTGTAACAAAACGGGAGGGAGGAGAACCCCGTGGGGTTCGTCGAAGCAGCCCGAAAGGAGCGACAGCCTTTCGGGACTGTGAAGTCTCGAGTACGAACACTCTGTCGCAACCACTCGGAGTGGTCGACAGAGTGGAGAACGCAGAGTATCCCCGATGGGTCAAAAAACAATATACAATGAAAATCCCGTTCTCGTAAGAGGATGGGATTTTTGCATAAAAAATTTTTTTTAGTACAAAATATTAAAAGGTGATTTTATGGGAATTCGTACCGATTTAGTGCTTGAAGAAAGCGAAACAGAACAAAGCAGTGACGGAATTGATATAGATGAACAAGCGACACAGTTTTTTAAAATTACAACCATTACAGTTAAAAGTTCTGCTGCAGAAAAGCGGCTCTGTAAGCCCAAGGGAAAGTATATTACAATAGAGTTTGAAAGCTTTGGTCATCTTTCTGACTACGAGGAAATTACAAATGCTTTAGTGAAATCCTTAAATTTTTTATTACCCAAAGATACCGATAATATTCTTTTAGTAGGACTTGGAAACAGTGATATAACACCCGATGCTTTAGGACCGCTTACCGCAAACAAAATTTTAGCAACACGTCATATAAATGGCAGTCTTGCCGAAGAATTAGGTCTTAACGGTCTTAAAAGCGTTTCGGTAATAACGCCTAGTGTTCTTGGTAAAACGGGTATTGAAACGGCAGAGCTTGTAGCCGCCGCGGCACAAAGAGTATCACCGTCGGCAATAATAACAATTGATGCTTTAGCCGCACGTAATGTGTCCCGCCTTTGCAATACAATACAACTTACCGATAGCGGAATTTCCCCAGGTTCAGGGGTGCAGAATTCAAGGCGGGAATTAAGCCGAAAAAATATGGGTATTCCCGTAATCGCGATAGGTGTGCCAACAGTAGTAGATATTGCCGCTTGTAATTTTGAGTGTGACGGCAAAGCGTCAGACAGCAAGAATATGATAGTAACACCAAAGGATATTGACCGTCTTTTGAAAGAGGCTTCAGAGATTATTTCACGCTCACTAAATATATTTTTACAACCCGAAATCGATAAGGATATATTGCTTAATTTAGTATAAAAACTGCATAATTTTCATAAATATTAATGTTGATATTAATTTTTTTAAATGGTGATATTTATGAAAAACGGAAAGGGAAAATTTAGAACAGTATCGGTACTGCTTTTAAGTGCTGTTATGCTTATATATATAAGTGTGGAATGTCTTTTTGATGATGGCACAGCTAAAACCTTTATTAACAATAGCTATATTCCTGCATCGTTAAACAGCGGTGCTCAGAATGTGAATTACGAAGCCACAGAGCAAAACCCAAAAAGCAGTGTGGCTATAGAGAATAATAGCAGTGTAAATAGCGAAGCTCAAGTATCTTCTAAACCCACAGCCGCAGTGGGTGATGCAAAGGGTAAAATAATCGATAAAACAATATCTCCATATTCTACAGGGCTTTCCTATAATAGCGTTTATATAAAAAACAGTAGTGGACTATCGGTTGATATAAAATCACTTTTAAGCGAAAATCTTAAGTTTAAAATAGATAAGGCTTCTTCTCCGCAGGTGCTTATAATGCACACCCATACAACAGAGTCTTTTATGACAGAGGAAAGGGATTTTTATACGGCGTCCGACCAAGCCCGCAGAACCGACGAAAAGCTTAATATGGTAGAGCTTGGCAATATAGTTGCCGATAAGCTTAATGCGGCAGGCATAAATACTATTCACGATAAAACTATGCACGATTACCCACAGTACAACGGAAGCTATACCAGAGCGGCAAAGACCATAAATAGCCATCTTAAAAAATATCCAAGTATAAAAATTGTTCTGGATATGCACAGAGATGCAATAGCGTCGGGTAGCGATAAAATTAAGGTCACAAGTAACATAAACGGCAAAAAAGCCGCACAGGTTATGCTTGTTATGGGCAGTCAAAGCGGTAGTGTTACCAATTTTCCGAATTGGAAAGAAAACCTGAAACTTGCGGTACGCTTTCAGCAGACTTTAGAGGTTATGTACCCTACACTTGCACGTCCTTTGAGCCTTACCTCTAAAAATTATAATGAAAGCTTAACAAACGGCTCAATGCTTTTAGAAATGGGAACCGATGCCAATACTATAGAGGAGGTAAAATATTCGGCAGAGCTTGTAGGCAATGCACTTGTAAGTCTGCTGAACACCATTAATTGATTATGAAGAAAAAACAGATAACAGTATTTTTTAGAACAATGTTTTTAAGCACAGTTATTATGCTTTGCATAATACTAGGCTCGTTATCTATAGGGAAGATTTATGAAAATATAAGATATGTAGCCTACGGCGAATACAAAAGTGCCATAGAGCTTACAGAAGAAGGTATTAGAATTTTAGATTTTTATATAGGGTGAAATTATGGCGGCAGGATGTAATGATTACAGCAAAACAGAGCTATCGGAAAGCTTATCGGAAAATCTAATTATTTTTAGAAATATTTTTAAAAAAGATGCGATACTTCGAACTAAAAACATATCGGCAAACGGCAGGGAATACGCCGTTCTTTATATGGACGGTATGGTAAATGTTGCTATGCTTAACGATTCGGTGGTGCGTCCGCTTGTTATGGTGGATATAATCCCGAGTGCAGAAAATTTAGCAGAAAGCGTATCAAAGCAGATACTTTTCGCAAGTGAGGTTAAAAAAACCAATCGCATTGATGACGCACTTAGAGCCATACTTTACGGAGATACCCTGCTGCTAATAGACGGAAGCCGTGAACTTTTGATAATTAATACAAAGGGTTGGCGGACAAGGGGTATCAGCGAGCCTGAGAATGAGCGGATTTTACAGGGACCGCGTGAGGGCTTTGACGAAGCGGCACTTCTTAATATTGCTATGATTAGGCGAAAGCTTTTAACACCCGATTTTTGTGTTGAAATAGAGCGTATAGGCAGACGTACCGACACAATAGTTTTTATTTGTTATCTTGACAGTTTGGTTGACGCTAAAATCTTAAAGGAATTAAAACGCCGGCTTTCAAAAATAGATATAGATGGTATTTTAGACACCAACTATATAGCCGAACAGATACGCGACAACCGATACAGTCTTTTTAAAACGACAGGCAGTACCGAGCGTCCAGATATTGCGGCGGCGGCTTTACTTGAAGGCAGAATTGCCTTAGTAGTAGACGGCACGCCTGTTGTAATGACCTTGCCCTATCTTTTTTCGCAGAATTTTCAATCTGACGAGGACTATTATATAAATTTTTTTGTAGCATCGGTGGGTAGATTTTTACGCTATATTTGCTTTTTCTTAAGCATAAGTGTACCTTCGGTTTTTATATCTCTTATAACCTTTCATAAAGAGCTTCTACCAACTACCTTTGCCGTATCAATAGCCGAGCTTCGCGGAGGTGTGCCTTTTTCCTCGGTGGGTGAATGCTTAATGCTTATTTTTATATTTGAAATACTACGCGAAACAGGTGTAAGAATGTCGCAAAGTGTAGGTCACGCCTTGAGCATTGTAGGAGGATTGGTTATAGGACAAGCCGCCGTTGAGGCAAAAATAGTAAGTGCCCCAATACTTATAGTGGTGGCATTTAGCGGTATTTCGGGACTTATGGTGCCAAGGCTTAAGGGTGCGGTTTTTTATTTAAGAGTTTTATCTTTAATAGCATCGGCTTTGTTTGGACTTTACGGATATATAGCCTTTATGACTATACTGTTTATTCATATTTTTTCGTTATCCTCATTCTCGGTGGATTACACCGTTTCGTTAAACTATATAAAACCGCAAAGCCTAAAGGATACGCTCTTTAGAGCGGCGTGGTTTGTTATGAAAAAAAGACCGCTTTTTAACAAAAACCTTACAAGAATGGGAGAACACAAAAATAAATGAAACGGTTTTTAATCTGCCTGTTATTTTTAAGTTTCTGCTTTTTTATGTGCGGATGCAGCGGATATGAGTATCCTTCCGAAACTGATATGGAGTATATGGTAAGTAGCTTAGGCTTTGACAAAAACGGTGAAAAGGTGTCTGCTTTCGCCGAAATAATTGTTGTAAATTCAGGCGACGGTGAAAAATCTCCCGAAGTAAAGCTTTTTGAAGGTGTTGGCGAAAATGTAAGGTCGGCTCTTTATAGCCTTAATAAAGGCCTTGCAAAGCCGTTAATGGTAAAGCATTGCGGACTTCTTGTAATAGGCGACGGGATAGATGCTGACACCTTAAATGACATTTTTGTGTTTTCGTTTGAAAACAAGGAGATAACACAGGCAATTAAGGTTGTATCAACCGAAAATGCAGGGGAATTATTATCGCTTAAAGCTAATTCAAATATTGCACTCGGTTACGAGCTTACCACAGCACTAAAGCAAAACAGCCGCCATACAGGAATTGTTTATAAAAACAGACTTTATGAAATAGCGGCTAGCCTCGAGAAAAAATCACCATACTATGCTCTGCCTGTGTTTTCGGTATCGAATGATAAATATAGTATAGACGGTGTTAAAATATTTTTTGATACCAACGCCGTTTTAACTACCGATGAAAAAGGTGCTATATTACACGCGATAATGTCAAACAACTTCAAAAATGGTGAAATAAAGCTCGGCTCTGAATGTTTCAACGTAAAACTATGCTCGGTAAAATATGATTTTTCATATAAAAAGAATCTCTTAAAAACAGATGTCGTAATAACAGTAGATACACAAAACAACGATAATTTATTAATGCTAAAAAATGCTATTCATAAGCAGACCGTTTTAAAGACTGATATTTACGGTATATTAGACCGTATTTATGCCGAAAAGCCAGAGCTTTTCAGCAAAATCAAAGATAATTACGGCTCTCTTTTCGGCTTAGGAGAAATAAACTTTACAGTAAGGGGTAGGGGAGATGAATAAAAGCTCATTTCTAGCTCATAAGACGGCAATTTATGCCCTTTTTATACTAGGTGAGGCAGGAATAATAATTCCCTACAAAAACGGAAACGATAAAAATTTTTTGGGCTTTTTGTTAGCGGTTTTAATTGGGTTTCCTATAATTTATTTACTTTGCATTTTGGTTAAAAAGATTGAAAACCTAAACAAAAACAATTATAAAAAATATTTTATTGCCGTGATTTACTTTTTTGTGGCGGTGTTTTCACTCTCCTTAGGCGTTGGTTGCTTTAATTCTTTTCTAAGGTTTGCGGCAGATTATATTTTGCCTAATGCCTCTCCTTATTTAATGGGTATTATTTTCAGTTTTGTAATAGCTGCAGTATGCCTTTCTAAAAGAGAAGCGTTTTATAAGCTGGGGTTGATTTCGGCAGTCGCTTCCGCTTTTATGCTTTTTATACTTTTTTTGTTTTCGGTACCGCAGTTTAATAATGATAAAATTATGCTTTTAAGTTTTCCAAAACTAAAAGAAGTTTCAGAACAAGCCTTAAGCTATTTAAAGCAAACCTTTTTGCCTGTTATAATACTACCTTTTTTTGAGGGTTTCTTTTCAAAAGACAATAATAAAAAATCAATTTTAAAAGGGTATATAATAGGCTCGCTATTTCTTACGGTTTGTCTTCTAAATAGTCTTTTGATCTTCGGCAATGAACTGTCAGCAAAACTTGATTTCCCTTATTCTGAGGCCATTTCTACAGTTACGGCGGGCAATATTTTTATGCGGTTAGACGGTTTTTCTTACTATGTGTTTTTTATGTCTTGCCTTATAAAAATCGGTCTGTCGGTTAAACTAGCAACTGAACTTTTTAAAAGAATAATAAATTTGTTTGCATTAAAAAAACTTCCTACCAATTAAAAAGGTAGGAAGTTAAATTTTTTGATTTTAATTAAAGGTCTTCAAAGTTAAGCTCTAAAAAGAAATCTACCGAAGCTTTAGGCTCTACCTTTCTGTATTCAAAGCCATCGCATAAAAAACTGGTAGCAGGTTCAATGCCCAAAGCATAGTCGTGGCTTGCAGGACTGTGCCATTGTATTAAACCCGGTAGTGTGTCTTTAGAATATGTAAGAGTAAATTTCTTGCCTAGCTTTTTATTTACGGCTGAAACCTTGTTTGTTTTGTTGGTTAAGAAGTAACAACTTTCAGGCTCGTTATCAATAGGTGCTGAAAATACCGTACGGTTTGGAAGAGTTTTTTCAGCATGCTCATCTACGGGTACAATTTTTTCTGCATCATCAATAATCTCCAGTCCCTCGTCAAGCATGGGGTATCCCAAGTTAACATGGTATAAAATGCAATAATCCTCTGTCTTTGTACCACGGTTTAAAAGGGTATCCTCAAGCAATAGCTTACCGTCGTTTTCTAAAAGAGTAACGGTACGTTTTAACATTAAGTCTTTACCGAAAAGGGCAGAGTTTTGCATTTCTGCAGTTACCTGTAGTTTTCCGTTTTCGTTGTTAAGTGATATTACCTTTGCGGGTGTGTTATGGTATGTGCCGTGTTGCTCAAAACCTGCTCTCGTACCCATAGAATCAAGACCGCAGGTGTAAAGCATACCGCCCTCAAATCTATTTAAAAAGGGAATTTCGCGATTTGTAAAGCCGTTTTTTGATACAAAGCTCATATTAACGCCCTTGTACCAAACCTGCATAATGTCAAGCCCCTTGCTTTCGTTTAATAGAACACGCAATACCCCGTTATCTATTTCTATAACCCTTAAGCCGTTCTCCGTACCCTCGGTTAGTGTGTAGCGACGTATGTAGCCTACTTGTAATGGATTGTTAACCTGTCCGCCGTTCATAAAGTTTCCTCCTAAGAGCCAAATAAATTATATTAACGTCAGTATACCACTAAAAATTATAAATTGCAAGGGGAGAGGTGGTTTAATAAATAAAAATCCCGCCCTCTTACGAGAACGGGATTTTGGTGCCGCTGGCCGGACTTGAACCGGCACGGTGTTGCCACCGAGGGATTTTAAGTCCCTTGCGTCTGCCTATTCCGCCACAGCGGCACATATAATGACGCTACTCTTGTTTATTTAGTACAGTAGAGCAAAACTGTACAGCCGCATGCGTGACTCTTGCGGTGCCCGACGATTCGGTACTGCCGTACCTCACTTGTCGACCGCTACGCCTTTTCGGCAATCACTGTATCTCGCACAGCGAGCGTTCAGCCGAAAACTGCCTATTCCGCCACAGCGGCATTTTTGAATAGTGCAACATATATATTATAACAAAACCGTCCTTTTGTCAAGGATTTTTAATAAAAAATAATCATTAATTTTTTGCCAAATAAAAAAATGTTGTGTTTGTAATAGTTTGATGGTATAATAACCATAGCTACTTTAATCTGTTTTGGAGGAAAACGATATGGCTGATAAAATAATTATTACAAGCGACAGCACAACCGATTTAAGTGCCGAGCTTTGCGAACGTTACAATATTAAAACTATTCCGCTTTCAATCACTTTAGGCGGTAAAACCTATCACGACGGTGTTGATATTACACCTGATGATATTTATGAGCATCAGAGAAAAACGGGTGAGTTCCCAAAGACCGCCGCTATAAACGTTGATGAGGCAATTAATTTCTTTAAGCCTTTTGTTGATGACGGATACAAGGTTATACATTTTGGTATTAGCTCAGAAATGTCATCTACTTATAACAACGCACGTCTCGCAGCTGAGGAGCTTGGAAATGTCTATGTGATTGACAATAAAAACCTTTCAACAGGTAGCGGACTTTTGGTTATAGCTGCTGCTGAAATGGCGTTGGCAGGTAAATTGGCAGAGGAAATTGTTGATGAGATAAATAAGCTTGTTCCTTGTGTGAGTGCTTCCTTTGTAATTGATGACCTTGATTATCTTTATAAGGGCGGCCGTTGCACCGCACTTGAAATGTTTGGTGCTAATTTGCTTAAGTTAAAGCCTTGTATTCAGGTAAAGGATGGCAAGATGGGTGTTTCTAAAAAATACCGCGGCCGTTACGGCGATGTTTTAAAACAATATGTTGATGAGCAATTGGCTAACAAGGATAACATTATTACCGACCGTGTATTTGTAACCCACGCAGGCTGCAAGCCCGAAATTGTTGAGGCTATATTGGCACAGGTAAAGGATAGCGGCATATTTGACGAGGTTTTCCTAACACGTGCGGGCTGTACTATATCCTCGCATTGCGGTGCTAATACACTAGGTGTTTTATTTATTTGTAAGTCACCGATTTAAACTTTTGGCATAATATAAAGCAGGGGCACCGAAAAGGATATCCTGCATTATCGGCGGCAAGCCGGAATTGTCTTTAGTTACCGATAAACGCCCCTTTCTATATACAAACTTCCGTCTTTTTTGAGGCGGAAGTTTTTTGTCGAAATAGTATATTATCAAAGGAAATATTTTTTAAAAAATTATTGATATTTTTTGTTTACAAACGGAGTAAAAAGTGGTATTATGTATAACGTATGGGGTTAGTTAAATTTTATTCCCCTAAATATTATAAGGAGGAATTTTCAATGGCCAGAAAATTCAAGACGATGGACGGTAATAACGCTGCGGCTTATGTGTCTTATGCGTTTACTGAAGTGGCAGGTATTTATCCTATCACACCGTCAAGCCC
>SVPV01000005.1 GCA_015065725.1 Oscillospiraceae bacterium | reverse complement strand
TTACCGCCGTGAAAGGGCGGTGTCTTAGGCCTCTTGACCACCGGGCCATTGGTGGCTGTAATTGGATTCGAACCAATGACACTGCGGGTATGAACCGCATGCTCTAGCCAACTGAGCTATACAGCCATGCTTCCGTCACAAAAGGTGACTAACATATTATATAGTCTACATCCTTTTTTGTCAAGTATTAATTTTTATTTTTAAAAAATTTTGTTTTGTTGCAAAAGATTTATTATTATGTTATACTTTTTAATACTAATAATAAGGCGGTGATTTTTTCGTGAAGCTATTACGTGTAATTATCTGTTGTTTTTTATGCTCGGCAATAGTTTGTTCTTTAGTTGGTTGCGGTGATTCCGAATCTTCGGCAATAGTTTATTTTGAATTAAACCAAAAGCCTAATACACTTGATGCACAGTTAGCTTCAACCGAGCAAGAACTACTGCTTGTAAGGAACATTTATGAAGGTCTGCTTCGTGAAAACCAAAAGGGTGAAATTGTTTGTGCCGCCGCCGAAAGCTTTAGTAAGGAAGGACTTGTTTACACCTTTAAATTAAGAAAAAATGCCGCTTGGAGTACAGGCGAAAAGCTAACTGCACACGATTTTGTATTTGCCCTTAGGCGTGCAGTAGACCCCGAAATAAAAGCTCCCTTTGTAAAAAGACTTTTTTCAATAAAAAATGCCGAAAACGTATATTTAGGCGGTGCAAACCCAGCGTCACTCGGCGTTACGGCACTAGACGACCGCACCCTTAAAATAACCCTCTGCCGCGAGGATGCTGATTTTGAAAAAACGCTTACTACCTCGATAGCAATGCCCTGTAACGAGGCTTTTTTCAAAACCTGTAAAGGTCAATACGGAATAAAATCACAATATATAATTTCCAACGGCTCATATTCAATCACAAAATGGAACCGTGAGGATTTTGGTATAAGAATTTACAGAAACTCAAGCTATAACGGTAATTTTAAAGCACTGAACGGTGCAGTATTCTTTTCGCTTGAAGAAGACAGCACCCCTACCGAGCGGCTACGCGACAACAAGGTAGACATTGCCTTTATTGACAATGCCGATATATCCGAGTTTAAAGGTGAGGACTTTAAGACCCTTTCTTTTGAAAATATATGTTGGTTTTTAAGCCTCGGGAATGAGTATAGCGACAATTTAAGAAAATCCTTTGCTCTATTATCGGATAGCTCGGTTTACAAGGACAAGTTAGCGGTAGGCTTTAGAGTATCGGATTCGATTTATCCTGAAATTCTAGGCTCACTTGATAACACCGTCGGCGTAGGTTTAAACGGCTATGACGCCGCTAGTGCATTCTCATTATTCTCATCAGAAATTATGAATTTTGAAGACAAAAAGCTTCCGAACACCACTCTAACTTACTATGACAGCCCCTCTATAAAGCCTGTTGTGACCGCCATTGTAGGACATTGGCAACAAACCTTAAGTGCATTTGTAAATATAACTCCTTATGCCGAAAACGAACATCTAATACCGCAGCTTACCACCCACTCGTTACCTATGTCGGTCTTTTGTGTAAGGCTCACTAGCGGGTATATAGACGAATATCTTGAAAACTTCGGTGTAAACTATAGTGGCAAAAACCTAGCTGATATACAAGCCGATATCCTTAAGACAAACCATATTATACCAATAGCCTTTGAAAACACCAACATTGTATATAATAAAGATTTAACAGGTGTTTATTCCAGCACCCTCGGCGGATATATTGACTTTTCCTTTATTGAAAAGGACGACTAACCGATACACTCAAAACCCCTCTGCACAATTTATGTGCAGAGGGGTTTTATTTAGGCTGATGAAAGTCGAACTCGTCAGCCTATACTGTTGCATTGGATACTGCCTTATTCATATCAATATAGTCCAAGATATTTATATATCCGTCAGCATTAAAATCTAACAGTCCGTAATTAAAATCAGCTTCCCTTAAAAGCAGGAATTTTTTAATTCCAACAAGGTCATTTGCTAATATCATACCGTCACCGTCGATATCGCCCATCGCAAGCTGATAATACCGCCAAGCATAAATCCCTTCATTATTTGAAAGCAAATAAAATATTTTACCACAGTAATAATAGCTTTCTATGACATCATACGGTGCTACAAAAAAGACCTTAAATTCTTCCGTTTTAGGATTATACCACCAAAAATTATTATTAGAGTTACCGTATATCAAATTACCCACAGCATAACCGTTATGATTTACACTAACATATTGGTTATTTGTTTTTTTAGCAGGTGTATTTATCGTCTTCAAAACTTGCATTTCGCCGTTTTCCATAACCCTTTTTATATCGGCAGACCAATACATATTTCCGTTTTCACTCGTGAACTTTCCTTGCTCACACACTTGATACCAACCGCCGTCACAATAGATGTTTGGATGTTTATAGCTCTCCCAAAACTTGTTTTCATATGTAGTATCACTGCAAACATATTGACCGCCAACACTAACCCAAGAGGAATGATACGAAAATTTTTTCACCGTATCATCGGACAACAAAAAAAGACTTCTTCTACCATAATTGCCGGCGTTAAAATCATTGTTCTGAGAATCTTCATAAACAACCCGTGGGTCATCGTGAGTTACGTCTATATGATAATAATTATCACCAAGTTTTACAATATTCCAACAATGTCTTTCGGCATCATTTAAAGCAGAGGTGCTGTATATACCCATTTTTCTCACAACAGCCGTAAAAGCCAAGGTATATGCCTGACAAACACCTGTTTTGTACTTCAACATATTGTAAGCATCAAATATTGTTTCAGAATAATCGTATTCCAAATGCGAAACAAAATACTCGTGGACATAAAAAAGTTTTTCAAGGTCAGTAGCACTACTGTCAACACCTGAGGCGATTTCCTCAACCCACAAATCGAATTCATTAAGGCGGTTTTTATACTCCTCTTTAGTCATAATATAGTTAAACGCCACTTGAGATATATAGGTGCTTTCGCTCTCATCAAGCCAATAATAATACTCATTTGAAATATGGAACAGTTCGGGATATGTATGCAAAACAGAGGTTATATAACTTCCTATTTCCGCCTCAGGAATCATATATTCGCTTAAATCTATAACAGATTCCATATTAAGCATACCCATATACAGTTTTTCATATGGAGAAACGGTACCTGTTTGTGCCGAAGCATTAGTTGACAAAACAGAAAACATTATTGCAAACACCGTTATCAGAGAAAGTATCTTTTTCAAAGTATATCAACTCTTTTCTAATTTTTGAAAAGCTCTTGAAAAAATTCCTTTAACGCTTTTAAAATCACATTTATTATACCCGCACCCGACTTAGTACCGTAAAGATAATCATATATTCTGCCCGCAATACCTGTTTTAGCAGTATTTTCTTTCTTAGCGACCTCAACAAGTACGCCTGCATTTTCAGGGATTTCTTCAGAAATGTCGCCGCTCGGATTAGAATTATCGTTTTCATTGTTACCATTTTCTAAATTACTAGAATCAGGATTGTTATTTTCTATATCATCAGCCTCAAGACTTTCTAATAAATCAACCTCTGCCTTAGTAAGCTCTGCACCGACTTCATTTTTAACGTCATTTTGTACAGCGGACGAATATGTAAAAAATTTATAATCGGTTTTCTTATTGCAAACCGTACAATGACGAGATAAAATACCGTCCTCGTCAGCCGTAGCTACCGTATCAACCGTCCAATTTTTATCATAAAAATGGTCAGTTTTTGAAACCATTCTGTTTTCCAGCTTTCCGCAGATAGAACAGTTACGCACCTCTATTCCCTCATTAACACACGAGGCATCGGTCTTTTTTGTCCAACTACCGAAATTATGTTGGCAGTTTTTTTGTGTTAAAGGTATCGTAATACTACCGTTTGTAAGCACGGGATTGATGGTGTCACCATACCAGTTTGCAAAACATCCTTTTAAACTTTCTCCCTTTTCGTAAGGTCTGACATTCGCCATTTTTATAGAATAAGTACCTGCAGCAGCGTTATCTTTTACCTTGAATTCTAACGTAATAAGTGTTCCCGAGCCTTGTTGATTTTTGTTTTCACAATCAACAATGCTGATATAATCGCCACGGTCATTAATATAGTATTGAAAAAATCCGTAGGTTTTAGTAACACCGTTTTTGTCTTTATAATTCAATTTACCGTCTTGATAACCCACATAGCTTAACACATTATTGTCATAAAGAATTGAAAAGGTCATTGCCATTATACCGTATACGTTATCCGAAAGATTTACATTTACATAAACCGTATCACCTGGTGTAGCGGTAACATTATCAATAGTAATAGTAGTCGACCAAGTCAAAGATTTAGCATGTGATACTATACCGAGGCTTGAAAAAGCCATAAGTACACATAAAAACACTATTATTGCTTTTTTTAGCTTTTTCATAAGAAACCTCCTACCCAAAACACTTCTAAGTAAAGTATAATATATCTCCCTTAGGTTGTCAACTAAACAAGCTCTATAATAGCTGCCAAATTTCCCCTCTCACCGCCTGTCGCTCTATGGGAATGAAGTGCCGCCGAATTACAGCAGGTACAAATATCGGCAACATCTATATTTGACGGCAATATACCGCTAGCTATTAAAATCCTGCGGTTTGCCTCCTTAATGTTAAGGCGGTAATGGGTTTCGTCAGTTTTGAAAAACACACCATCAAGTGATATTCCAATGTTTTTAAAGGCTTCAAAAACAGGTGTATCAACCTCATAACAACAGCTATCTATTGCGGGGCCTATTGCCGCAATGATGTCACTTGGATTACACCCAAACTCGCTCTGCATTTTTTTAACCGTTTCAGCACCAATCTTAAGTGCCGTTCCACGCCAACCCGCGTGTGAGGTTGCAATAACACGCTTTACAGGGTCGCAGAACAAAAGCGGTGTACAGTCGGCATACTGTGTTACAAGTGCCACACCCCTACAGTTTGTTATAAGTCCGTCAACATCCAAAAAGGAGGGCTTCGTGTACCCTGTGCCACAATCCGCCTCAGTTACCACACGGACATTTTTTGTATGGGTTTGACGGCTTAAAACCAAATGTGCGGTATCAATGCCTACCGCACTGCATATTCTTCGGTAATTTTCTGTTACAGCTTCTATACTATCGCCGTTTAAAAAGCTTAAATTCATACTGCTGTATTTACCCTTACTTACTCCTCCGTACCTTGTAGAAAAGGTGTGACGAACAACGCCACACCTTTCAAGTTTTGGAAAAGTTATATAAACCAAATCACCGCTATTATTTATGTTTACAGTGTTGCTTTTCATATAAAAATATTTTCCTTTTGTGTTTTTAAAATTTCATCTAAAAGTTTTTCTGAATTTTTAAGAAATACGCTTTTTTGATGGGTGCCAAACTGTTCTTCAACCGTATCAAGTGCCTGCGAGAGCATAGGCGGACGACGGTCGGTAGAATGTGCGTCGGTAGCAATAAAAGAAGCATATCCCTTTTTTATAAGTTTTAAAGCAGCACGCTTAAATGGCTGCCCAAAAACAGAGGGTGCATTAATTTGTGCCATTGCCAATCCGCTGTCAAAAAGCTTTAAGAGCTTTTTAAAGCCCTTAACGGTAGCATATCTTTCTACATGTGCCAAAATCGGAATCAGACCAACATTATCGTATATACCTTGAATTTCCTTTATAACAGTATCATCAATATCTGCACCCGACAATTCCAAAAGCAAATACTTTGAGTCTGCCAAGGTAAGATTTCTTATACCGTTACTTTTACCTATACCCTTAAAATAGTATACTTCACTTCCAAGGTAAATATTCGGCAACCCTTTACCGCTTGAGGCACTTTTAAGCTCCTCAAAGGCTGATGTAGCGGTCTCTTTATATTCCTCAAAATTTTCATATCTTGCATCAAAATGCGGTGTGGCTATAACATCGGTTATACCTTGATTGCCCATCATAGCAAGCAACTCTAAAGACATATCAAGACTTTTTGAGCCATCATCTACACCGTGCAGTATATGTGAATGAATATCAATATATCTCATCAAAAATTCCTATTATTTCTTATTTTTGGCTCTTTTCTCGCTCTTATCTTCATAAGAAGTGTATGACCTACGGCTACTGTAACCATAGTTACCATAACCATAACTTCCATATCCGTAGCCACCGTAACCATAACCATATCTACCGTATTTGTAGCCGTATCTACGGTATGAGTATCTGCGAGAGTTTTTGGGATTAGCACCATTCATAATGGCACCCAAAATCTTAATGTTGGCAAATTTAGCCGAGCTTATAGCACGTCTTATAGTATCGTGAGGTGTAAAAGCATCACGTACTACTAAAATGATACCGTCTGTATGCGGGCCTATAAGAAGTGCGTCTGTTACGATATTAAGAGGAGGTGTATCAATTATAATATAGTCATACTTTTCCCTAGCCTTGCTCATAAGCTCCTCAAAGCCCTTTGAGCCTAAAAGCTCAGATGGGTTAGGCGGAATAGGCCCTGCTGTCAAAACATCCAGATGGGGATTAGCAGACTGAACAGCCGTTTCAAAATCCGAAAATCCAGCAACAACATTTGACAGACCGTCGTTATTTTCAAGACGCATTTTTTTATGTATAGACGAACGACGAAGGTCAGCATCTATAATAAGCACCTTAACGCCAAGCTGTGAAAAGGCTATAGCAACATTTACAGAGGTGGTAGATTTACCCTCACTCGCATTAGAACTTGTAAAGGCAAGCACCTTACCGTTTTCCTGCGATAAAAGAAACATTAGGTTGGTACGAATAGCCTTATATGCCTCTACAACAGCAAAGGGAGCCTTTTTTTCTACCGATGACTGCGGGGCAGAATTATCGTCCATAGCACTGTTTACAACATAACTCTTATAGTTTTTTTGCTTTTTTGAGAACCTGTTCTTAATAGCCATTAGTACCTGCTCCCTTCTGATAATAGTTAGATGCTTCGATATTCATAGTTTCAAAATCGGGAACGCTTCCTATAAGCGGAATATCATAGTGAGAAGTAAAGTCCTTTTCACCAAGTATTGCCTGATCGAAAGAATCAATAATGAATACTATTACAAAAGCGATAGCTACACCGATTACAGCCGCCATAACAATTATCATTGCAGTGCTAGGGAATACAAGAGTTGCCGAATCTGCGGTAGCTGCCACAGCAACATTTGAATACGGAACAAAGCTCACTATATATTCGGGCGTAAGCTCAACAAATGCATTAACCATATTTGCCGCTTCTGTTGGGTCCGCCGCACTAAAGCTAACATCAACAAACATTGAATTATCTGTTTTAGCAGATATTGTTGTTCTGCTTTTAAGCTGCTTATATGTATACTTGTTATCGGTTTTTTCAGCAAGCTGCTTATATATATCCGAGGTTTCAAGAATATCGGTAACCGTATCAACCAAATTTATTGATGCAGAAATATCTGTTGTACTTATGGTATCCTTACTGTTTTCTTTGTTTTGTACCATAATACCGCCGTTTGTTACAAGCACAGAGGCCGTAGCGGTATATTCGGGCGTAGCTAAAAACTTGCAATAACAAAAAGCCCCTGCCGCAAAAACTATAGCAGCTAAAATAAGCACCCAAATCCTACGTAGTGCTAAATTTAAAATATACATTAAAGAAATATCTCTCATATCTTTCTCCAATCTACTTAAAAAATATTACAGAAAAAAACCAAGCATAAAATATTACGTTATATTTTATCATATATAGTTTTGCTTTTCAAGTGTTTTCGAGCAAACGCGTAAATAAACACCAGAAACTATTTACCAGTAGATCCAAAACCACCTGTACCTCTTTGCGTATCTTGAAGGGTGTCGGTTTCTTCAAACCTTGCGGTTATATAAGGAGTAAAAACTATCTGTGCTATGCGTTCACCCTTTGCGATTTCCTGAACTTCACCCGAATGATTATGAAGCGATACCATAATCTCGCCCCTATAGTCGCTGTCTATAACACCCACTTTATTTGCCGGTGCCAAGCCTCTTTTGGTAGCTATACCGCTGCGTGCATATATAAGACCTACAAGACCGTCGGGAATTTCCAAAGCTATACCCGTATGTACCATTTTAGTTTCATTTGGTAAAAAGGTGATTTTTTCTTCTTCAAAGCAAGCGTAAAGGTCAGCACCTGCGGCACAGCTTGAAGCATAGCTCGGCACAACCGCTTCCTTATTAAGCTTTAAAAATTTTACTGTTTGCATCAATATCACTTCCATACTTATTAACTAATACTAATTTATTGTATATCATTATTTACCATAAAGTCAATAGCAATTTTAGGGATAGATTTCGCCTTGCTTTAACGGATTGCTTTTTTTTGGCATATACTGTTTTAGCAAAGCTAAATTCTAATATTGAAAGGAAGTTTTTATGGACAATTCTTTGATTGAAAAATACAAAAAAGAACTTTTAGATATGTACAAAAACCGTACACCTGAAGTTAAAGCTGTAGCGGCCAATACTTCGAGTAATAACGGTAGTCTTATTGTGAATGTTACAACGCTTCGCGGACTTTATCCTGTGAGAAACGCCCTTGTGAGTGTATTTACAGGTGAATACGAAAACAAAACCGAGGTTGACCGCTCTGTCACCGACCAAAGCGGAAAAAGCAAGATTTTTTCACTCACCGCACCCGAGCGTGATTTATCACTGAGTGCTGGTTCTACAGAGCCTGTATACACAAACTACGGTATTGAAGTCACAGCCGATGGCTACGCAAAAGAAATAAATCTTAATTTACCTATATTTAGCGGTGTTACATCACTTCAAAATGTTGATATGACCCTTTTATCTGCACAAAATGGAAACGGTGAAAACATGAATGACCAGTCAGAAAATTATAATTTATAATGAGGTGAGTTTATGCCGGAACAAATTTTTCCAATTATACCCGAACAAATAACTGTGCATCTAGGCACACCCGAATCGGCAGCCGAAAATGTAACGGTGCCATTTACCGATTACATTAAAAATGTAGCGTCAAGCGAAATATACCCCACTTGGCCCGAAGCGGCACTTCGTGCAAACATATATGCAATAATAACCTTTGCACTAAACAGAATTTATACTGAGTGGTACCCGTCGCGTGGGTATGATTTTGACATAACAAACAGCACACAGTTCGACCAAGCGTTTGTAAAAAACCGTGACTATTTTGAGAACATAAGCCTCATAGTTGATGAAATTTTTAACGACTATATTGTACGCCAAAACGATATTCAGCCGCTATTTTCACGTTTTTGTAACGGTACCACCTCAAAATGTGACGGGCTTTCCCAATGGGGTAGCGTAACACTGGCCGAAAGCGGATTTACCCCCTTTAGAATTTTGCAAAACTACTACGGTGATGATATACGTCTTGTAGAAAACGCACCTGTTGCCGATATTGAAGACTCATACCCCGAAGTTCCACTGAGATTAGGAACGGCAGGCAACGATGTTAAAATTATACAAACACAGCTTAACCGAATATCCAGAAACTACCCCGCTATTCCTAAAATAGCAAGTGAAAACGGAATATTCGGTACCGATACCGAGGCGGCAGTCAGAAAATTTCAAGAAATTTTTAATCTCGCCGTTACAGGTACAGTAGACAAATCTACTTGGTATAGAATAAAGCAGTATTATGTAGGTGTTAAAAATTTAAGCGAGTTAGTTGCCGAGGGAATTACCCTAGAGGAAGCATCACTGCCCTATAGCACCGTTCTGTCAGAGGGTATGAGCGGAGTTCCTGTCAGCACACTACAGTATTATCTTAATATAATTGCCTATTTCAACCCAAACTTAAACCTTTCACCTTTAGATGGATATTTCGGTCCTGCAACCACCGCCGCGGTTAGAGAGTTTCAGCAGTTTTACGGTCTTAACGTAACGGGAATAGTAGAGGAGGATACTTGGCGAATAATTGATAAAATTTACATAGATACTGTAAATTCTCTGCCGAGCAATTATTCAAACGGAAGAGCAAAACTGTATCCCGGATATTTTTTAAGCGAAGGCATGAGTAATGAAGCTGTACGCGACCTACAGACATATTTGTCCGAAATTGCCAGAGTTATACCCGAAATACCCGAAATCCCTGTAACAGGATATTTCGGCACCCAAACACGCGATGCCGTTTATACATTTCAGCGTCTTTTTGGACTGCCCGAAAACGGTGCAGTAGGACCTGTTACTTGGTACACGATAGCTCGCGAATATGACAATCTGTTGTTTCCTAACGACAGTGATTCTCTCTAGAAATTATTATTACTGAAATATTTTTGACTTGTATTCGACATTTTTCGATTGTATAATACCTTAAGAGGTGGTTTTATGCAAAAGAAATATATTACAATAGTTTTCGATGACGGTCCGTGTGTGCCTATGCGTGAAATTATCGATAAATTTATAAATTACGACTTTAAGTGCGGATTTGCTATAGTCGGCAATCAAATAAAGAACGACCGTTTAGAACTTTTAAAATATGCCATTGATAACGGTTTTGAGCTTGTAAGTCATTCGCATACACATGTTGATTTAAGAAAGCTTACAAAAAAAGAAATAATAGACGAATTAATGTCACCAATAAACACTGTTCGTGAGCTTTTTGGTTATGAAATAAAACTGGCACGCCTACCGGGACTGCTTATAGACGATTATGTAGCCGAAGTGGTTAAGGATTTAAATCTTCCGTTGCTTGGTAGCGGTCTAAAATCAGGTGGCGACTGTTACGATACTACAACAGCCGAGACAATATCCGAGTCTATGATTAATTCTGTGTATGACGGTGCGGTCGGTTGTATGCATGTAAAGCCCAATACGGCAATAGCACTTGATACTATTTTACCCGCATTTAAAGAAATGGGTTATGAAATTGTAACCCCCGATGAGTTGTTTAGGATTAAAGGTATTAAGGAGCTGCCTCTCGGCGTAAATATAAAAAACTGTGATTTATAATTTTTTGCGGTCTTGAAAGTAATGCTTTCAAGACCGTTTATGTTTTAAAGGGTTGAAGATTGGTAAAAATTATGATAAATTATATTCATGAATAAAAAAGGAATGTTTTAATATGTACGTGATTTTAGGCGTTTTAGCAGCTTTAATAATATTTGTTGCGGTTTTAGTTGTGCGTGCCTTGAATTTTAATCCAAAGGTTATGCCGACTAGACAGATACAAGAGGAAATCTTTGACGGTGATAAAGCAGTCGAGAATCTGCGTGAGCTTGTCCGCTTTAAAACGGTATCTTATAGGAATAAATCACTTGAAGATGAAACTGAATTTCAAAAGCTTATAACAAGACTTCCCTATCTTTATCCAAACGTTTTCGGGGCTTGTGAATGTAACGAATTACCCGATAGAGCTTTACTTTTTAAATGGTCGGGTAAAAGCCATAGTGAACCCTGTGTTATGATGGCACACTATGACGTTGTACCTGTAAACGAGGAGGCTTGGGATAAGCCACCCTTTGACGCCGTTTTAGAAGACGGCATTATTTGGGGCAGAGGCACACTTGACACTAAGGTTACCATGAACGGCATTTTGTCTGCCGCGGAAAAGTTGATTGAGGACGGTTTTGTACCCGAGAACGATATTTACTTTGCCTTTTCAGGCGGTGAAGAAATTAACGGCAGGGGTGCTGCTAACATAGTAGATTTCTTTGAGAAAAACGGTATTACGCCCGCTCTTGTAGTAGACGAGGGCGGTGCCGTTTTAGAAAATGTTTTCCCTGGTGTTACTGCCCCTTGCGGACTTATCGGTATAGCCGAAAAGGGTATGATGGATGTAGAATACAGAGCAAAATCGGGCGGTGGCCATGCTTCTGCACCAAAGCCGCACACACCAATCGGTATTTTGTCGGCGGCATGCTGTAGGATTGAAAATAATCCATTTAAATATCATATAACAAAACCTGTTGCCGCTATGTTTGATACCTTGGGCAGACATTCAAGCTTTTTATATAAAATAATTTTTGCAAATATAGGCGTTTTCGGTTTTGTGCTTGATTTGATTTGCAAAGCTAAAGGCGGAGAATTAAACGCACTTATGCGTACCACCGTTGCCTTTACTCAAATGACGGGCAGCAGTGCCTCTAATGTAATTCCGCCCGAGGCTACAATGGTTTCTAATATACGTCTTAACCCTGAGGATAGTATGGATTCTGCACTTGAATATATTAAAAAAACTGTTGCCGACCCGAATGTAGAGGTTACTTGTCTTCACGGTATGAATCCGAGCCGTGTATCCGAAATAGACTGTGACGCCTATAATAAGGTTGCCGACGCCGTGGCGGATACTTGGACAGGAACTATAGTGTCGCCCTACCTTATGGTACAATGCTCTGACAGTCGCCATTACGGTAGAATTTCCGATAAGGTTTACAGATTTTCAGCCATGGCACTAACAAGTGAGGAACGTGCTACAATCCATGGTAATAACGAGCGTATTCGTGTAGATGCCGTCAAAAAAGCGGTGGAATTTTATATACGTCTAATGAGAAAGTGTTAATGATGAACTATAAAGAAACTTTAAAATATATACATTCTCTGGGTAATTTTTCACTTCCTGCTACACTGGACAGAATAAAAGCGGTGATGTTGGCTCTCGATAATCCACAGCGTAACTTTAAGGCGGTGCATATAGCGGGAACTAACGGTAAAGGCTCAACCGCCGCAATGCTAGCATCGGTATTTAAAACCGAGGGCTACAAAACTGCACTTTTTACTTCACCCTTTATAATAGATTTTCGTGAGCGAATACAAATAAACGGTGAGTTTATAAGCGAAAACGACCTTGTAAGGCTTTCAGAGCGTGTAATTAATACCAATATAAAGCTTACCGAGTTTGAATTTATTACTGCCGTTGCATTTCTTTATTTCAGCGAGCAAAAATGTCAGGTTGCAGTAATAGAAACAGGACTTGGTGGCAGACTTGACGCTACAAACGTACTTGATAATAAGGCGGTTTCGGTAATAACCAAAATCGGTCTTGACCACACCGCTATACTAGGTGACACTATAGAAAAAATCGCAAATGAAAAATGCGGAATCATAGGAGAAAGTCCTACCGTTACGGTCGCTAACCAAGACGGTGCGGCACTTGAGGTTATAAAACGCTCTGCTAACAAACTTACACTACCCGACAAATCAAAGCTTGAGGTGTTAAAGTCGGATTTTTCGGGAAATGAATTCTTTTACAAGGGCGTAAAATACAAAACACGTCTTGGTGGCGTATACCAAATTGAAAATGCACTCGTAGCTATAGAAACAGTTTTTGAAAGCGGAATTTATGTAAGTTATGAAAACCTTTTAAAAGGAATTGAAAACGCCTCTTTCCCTGCCAGACTTGAAGGCTTTTTAGACGGCAGAATAGTGCTTGACGGTGCCCATAATCCCGATGGTGCCGCCGCTTTAGCACAAGAAATTAAAACTTCTAAAAAACCTATTGTTGCAATAATCGGTATGATGCAGGATAAGGATATTGATGAGGTTTTAAAGCTGACACTGCCTAATTTTGACAGTGTAATTACCGTAAAGGCGGCAGAAATGCCAAGGGCAATTGATGCAAAACTGCTTCGAAAAAAGGCACAGAAGTACTCTAAAAATGTGATTTGTGCCAGCGATTATAAAGAGGCTCTAAAGCTCGCATTAGCTATAGATGATTGCCTGATATTTATTTTTGGCTCGCTTTATTTAGCATCTAATATAAGGCCGTTGTTATTAGAACTAAAATAATTTTTTTCGACAACTTAATAAGACATAATTTTTGAGGACAAGCCTGTATACTGTATGTACTATGGCTTGTCCTTTTTTGGACTAGTGTCACACTAAAAATGAAAGCAGGTGCAATATGTCGGTAGAAATCAATGTAACAGGAGAGGTTGTCACCGCCTATTTAAAGGGCGAGATTGACCATCATACCGCCCGTGAAATGCGGGAAACAATTGACAGTGCGGTCGAGCTTAATATGCCAAGTCTTTTGGTGCTTGACTTTGGTGGCGTAACCTTTATGGATAGCTCGGGAATAGGACTTTGTTTAGGCAGATACAGAAACCTCTTAAAAAGTGGTGCAGAGCTTCATATAACCTCCGCATCGCCTAACATATACAAGGTTATGCGTCTTGCAGGACTTGAAAAACTAGCAAAGCTTTCAAAGGAGAAAACTAATGAAAACAATAAATAATTTTAATCTTAATATACCATCACGCTCGGCAAATGAAAGCTTTGCCCGTACGGCAGTTTCAGCCTTCGTTGCACAGCTTGACCCTACGCTTGAAGAAATCAACGATATAAAAACCGCCGTATCCGAGGCGGTTACAAATTGTATTGTCCACGCCTATAAAGAGCAAATAGGAAAAATTTACATAAGCTGTGCCATAACTGATAACAATACAGTAAAAATCAAAATAAAAGATAACGGTGTTGGAATTGAGAATATTGAACAGGCAATGGAGCCTCTATATTCGAGCCTTGGCGGTGAGCGTGCAGGACTTGGATTTATAGTAATGCAGTCGTTTATGGATAGTATAAAGGTTCGTTCTGCCGTTGGAAAGGGGACAACGGTTACACTAACTAAAAAAATAAATTCTAAATTCACCGTAAATGGTAACTGATAAAAAAACAAGGGATGAATTTATAGAGGAAAATTTAGGACTTGTACACTCGCTTTGCAGACGCTTTACTGGCAAGGGAATAGACTATGACGACCTTTATCAAACGGGGTGCATAGGGCTTATTAAGGCGGTGGACGGCTTTGACGAAGAACGCGGACTTCAGTTTTCAACCTACGCTTTTCCTGTAATTTTGGGTGAAATAAAACGTCTTTTCCGTGACGGCGGTACCGTTAAGGTTTCGCGTTCACTTAAAGAATTATCACTTAAGGTGATAAAGCTAAAAGAAAGCTTTGAGGCACAAAACGGCAGAGAACCTACGGTAAGCGAGCTGTCAGAACAGCTAAACTGCACACCCGACGAGATTGTTGAGGCGGTTTGCGTAGCACAGCCCGTAATGTCGCTTACTTATGAATCAGAAAACGGTGTAAAGGAATACGACCTACCTACAACAAACATTGAAGAAGATATGGCAAACAGATTACTGCTTGACACAGCCTTTAAAAATTTACAAAAAACCGACAGAGATATAATTTATTACCGCTATTATGAGGGCTTAACCCAAGCCAAAACTGCCGAGCGTCTTTCGATGAGTCAGGTACAGATTTCACGTAGCGAAAAGAAAATACTTAAAACTTTGCGTGGGCTTGTAAATTAAGATTATTTTAAAAAGAAAATCTTGTTGTTGATTATTTTGGAAATTTATATTAAAATGTTAGTATAAATTATTTTTAAGGTAGGATATTTAATGATTTTAAGCGAACATCAGTTGCGTGTTAATTTTGCAAATAGATTAAGCGACCTCAGAAGAGCCGCAGGTATGACACAGCTTGAATTAGCACAAAAGCTTAATTATTCGGACAAATCAATTTCCAAGTGGGAAAGGGCTGAGGGTGTACCCGACCTTTATGTCGCTCATCAGATAGCCGATATTTTTGAGGTATCTGTTGATTATCTTTTGTCCGATAAGCCTTTCAGAAAACCGATTTTTTCAAGAAACAAGCTTATAATCACTCTGCTTTCTATGGCTGCTCCTTGGTTGCTCGCCACAGCTCTTAATTGGATTTTAGGTATCTTTTTCCCCTCTCTTCCTCTTTGGAGACTTTATATTTATGCTATTCCCGTGACGGCTATTATAGCACTTGTGTTTAGCTGTATTTGGTGGAAAAAAATATGGCGATTTTTATCGGTTTCGGCAATTATCTGGTCGGTACCTACATGTGTTTTTACGTCATTTACTACTCGCGAAAACGCCTTTATTTACATAGTTGCAGCCGTTGTACAGGTTATGGCGGTTATGGGATTTTTAATAAAGAAACAAAAAAGTCCGCCTAAAATAGAAGAAAACGAAAAGTAAAACGTATATATCCTGTAAGCTTTTTAAGGCTTGCAGGATATATTTTTTTACATTGTGTTTAATAACATAATATGATAAAATATCAATACTTAATAAACTTTAAGGGGTTAATTAAAAATGAAAAGGGTATTAGCAATTTTATGTGTGTTTTCACTACTTTTAGGCTGTGCTTTTACGGGAGTTACTGTATCTGCCGCAGAGTATGAGGTGGCAAATGTTTTAAATACAGTGGCCTCGGGCGACCTTAAGTGTCTGACTCCAGATGATTTCAATATAATTTTTAAAGACACTTTTAAGGTTAGTTCAACAGGTGTTGTTGCTACAAATACTGTTTTAAGCGGCAACATTACCTTTCAAAACGGGGATATATTTATGTATCCGAAAAACAATTCGGCAGGCGTACAAATCAGTGCAGAGGAAGACAGCATTACCATTAGTGATGTTGGACTTTCAACAAGTACAGTAGCAAAAACTGTTACAGAAGAAGCAGTAGGCAAGGCTATTGTAGGCAATGAAATTAATATTAAAATTGCTATAGAGCTTTTAAATACCGACGGCGAATATTTTAACAATAAAGCTTTAAAAAACGATGTGCAGATCACCTACTATATCGACAATATTGAGGTTTATAGAACTGTAGTTATCGCCACCGCCCAAATATCAGAGGACAATACCGAGCTTTTAAATTTAAACATAGGCGGCGGTGTGTTTGCTGTAGAGAACAACGATATAATAGCCGAATTGTATATGAGTGATATCGACTTTAAAAACGATTTTTTAAATATCCCTATTATGCTTGAAGATACCGAGCAAATTAAGGTTAACAGCACCTATAACACCGATATTGTTCTAAACGACGGCGGAACACTTGAAATGGGTGCAATTGGTCAAATAAACCGTATCGGCACCGTAATTAATTATGTTGATATGAACGGTCTTAACAATATAGCAAATTCCGAATATAGCGGCGAAAGATTTAACCTTAAAGTCACGGTAAGAGCGGTTGATATTGACGGCGATAAGCTTGCAGATGATTCCGAAATAGGAATATACATTGGTAATAAGCGTATAAAAAGTTTTATTTACGGTGTAGATAATATTGATAACTATACTCTATGTAATCCCATACCAAATACCAGCGTAATTTTTTATAAGCCTAATCAGTTGCCTACAGGACTTCGCGTGCTAACCCCTAATGATGCGGGTTGGGGCGGCAATATAGAATTAGATTCAAGCAACAATATTGTCGGCAATGGCGAAACTACTGCAAGTTGGTTTAAAAACAATTCCATTGATATTATGCTGTCGGCTAAAATTAAAATCACCCAAATGACAGGCAGGCTTTTCTTTGGGTTAAACGGAACCAAAACGCCAAATTTAATTATTATGTCACCCTCATCAAACAGTGATGCTTGTAAATTACAGATGTACTGCGGCAGACAGATATTCATTAACGGTACTGTAAGCTTTACATTAGGAGAAGAATATTATTACCAACACACCGTCGAAAAGGCAGACGTTGACCTCAACGGTGACGGTGTTTTAAACGACCTTAGGTTAGGCTGTTTTATTGACGGCGAGCTTGTCGGCGGCACCTTTTTTTATTTAAGCTCTGCTAATATTAACACAATAAACAACTATTATAACACCGAGCCTTCGGTTCATTTAGAGTCATCTGGAACTTTTGAGGGTGTGGTAGATGGTATTGACCGTAGCTTAGAGCTTCCCGATTATGAGGTTTTAACAATGGAGGATATAGGTCAGGTTAGCGGCACCTATACACCTAAAACAAGCGGAGAGGCATTCAAAAGCACCACATCTACAAGCTTTATTAACAAGGTGTTTGAAACCGAGCTTACGGTGAATCAAGGCACGGGTGCGGCAGAATTTGTTTTGGGTAACAGGGCTATTTCGGGCGGCGGTGTAAGACTGAAAATTGCTGATAATACAGCCTCTATAAATGCCGCTATTTATCCAAGTAAAACACACAGTGCATATATTATGAAATTCACACTGCCCGACTTTAAATTCAACCTTAATCAAAAGCTTCAAATTATGATTGCCCGTGAAGACGGTGACTATAAAATCGGTGTTTTTATAGACGGCAAGCTACAAAATAACCGTTTTTATTACGGTATAAGCGACGGTGCTACCTTAACAAATCAAACAGGTTTTTATTTTGGCGGCGGTACACATACTTGGAAATTTGGCACAACAGACGGTGAATATCCTATATCTGCTGCCGAAGGCTACACGATTACACCAAGCGATACAGTCAGCTACATACTCGACGGCGAGGCTATCACACAGGAAACTACTCTTTCAAAAGTAGGTGAATATACATTAGTCACTACTACGTCAGAAAATGTGGCTTCTGTTACTAGCACTAAAACTCTTGTTATCTATATGCAAAATGATATAAGCGGTGACGGTAATATAAACGTGCTTGACCTTATTACTGTGATGAAGAATATTGACGGAGAAGCATTAACACGTGTAGGTGCCTATGCTGCAGGCGTCAAGTTTGGTGATAGTTGCACTATAAATGAACTTTTAACTCTTAAGAAAATCTTACTTGGTGTTTTTAACAAATGAGATTTTTGCAGAAAAGCTAATTGCCCTATTTAATTTCAAATAAACTGTAAAAAAGACAAATAAACTATTGACAAATACCCTTGGTTAGTGAGATAATATATATGCTAGTATGTATTTTTTGTTTTTTAAATTTGGTGATGTAAATGCGTGTAATTACAGGCACAGCAAAGGGACGCAATTTAGCTACAGTTTCTGGCACAGAAGTTGTCCGCCCCACCTCGCAAAAGGTTAAGGAGGCTATTTTTAGTGCCATACAGTTTGACCTTGAGGGAAGACGAGTGCTTGATTTGTTTGCAGGCTCGGGACAGCTTGGTATTGAAGCTTTAAGCAGAGGTGCGGCTTCGGCTGTTTTTGTAGACACTTCGAGGGAGTCTATTGAGGTTACAAAGGCAAATTTAACCGCCACCAATCTTTTAGGACAAGCAGTGGTTTTAAGAAGTGATTATAAATCCTTTTTAAACAGTACAAGCGATACCTTTGATATAGCGTTTTTGGACCCGCCTTATAGCAAGGGCTTACTTACAGACGCATTAGCACTTACCGCCTCTGTTATGAGTGATTACGGTATTATAGTGTGTGAGCATCCGCCCGAAGTGGTCTTGCCTAATAAGCAGGGCGGATTTGCCGTAAGCCGTAGCTACAAATACGGAAAGATTGCTCTTACGGTGTATAGAAAAGAGGTAGAAGCAGTTGAATAAGCGTGTGGCTATATGCCCAGGCAGCTTTGACCCGATTACAAAGGGTCATCTTGATATAATTCACCGTGCGGCACCTATGTTTGATGAGCTAATTGTAGTTGTGATGACAAATCACGCTAAAAAATGCTCATTTACTGCCGACGAAAGACGGGTAATGATTGAAAAATCGGTTGCCGATATCAAAAATGTTAAGGTAGACTGCTACGACGGACTTTTAGCAGAGTATACCGAAAAAAAGAACGCCTGTGCAATTATTAAGGGGTTACGTGCCGTGTCGGATTTCGAGTATGAATTCCAAATGGCACTTACAAATAAAAAGCTTAACCCAAAGGTTGAAACCTTGTTTTTAACAACAAGTGCAGATAATATGTACTTAAGTTCAAGCATGGTTAGGTTGATTGCCAGTATGAACGGTGATATAACCGAATTTGTGCCGTCAGTAATACATGACGACATTATGCAAAGGCTTTCAAAGCCTAAAAAAGATTAAAATAAATTTATTGGAGGATGAATTTTATGACATTAGATGAATTATTAGAACAGTTTGACGAGGTGCTTGACAGCGGTATTAAAATCCCCGGCAGAAAGACTGTAGTAGATATTGAAAAGCTTCGTGCAGTAGTTGATGATATTCGTCTTAATATTCCAAGCGAAATCAAGCAGGCAAGAGGCATTGTTGCTGACAGAGCTGAAATAATTTCTACCGCAAAGCGTGAAGCAGACGGCATTATCAGAAATGCTGAAGAGAATGCAAAGGCAATAGTTTCTCAAGAAGCTATTGTAAAAATGTCACAGGAAAAGGCTGCAGAAATCATCGCTAATGCTCAGACAAAGAGCCGCGAAATGAGAAAGGCAGCTCAGGATTTTGTTGACGATATTATGAAGCGTGCAGACGAAGGTCTTACTGCTAACCTTGCAGAAATCCGTAAGACAAGGGCAGCTCTAAAGCAACAAATTCCGTCAGCCGCTCAAAAAGATTAATATTCGTATATTAATAGATAAAAATAATACTGTATTAAACTTTCTTTACGGTAATTAAAGCCGTTAGTTTTGGCACACTTTTATATGGAGCAAATGTAATGCAACAAAATGAATCTTATGCAGTTAAGACGGAACTTTCCTTTTTAGATATCGTCTTTAAGCTGTTAGAAAAATGGTATGTAATAGTAATAGCGGCACTGGTGTTTCTTTCGAGTGCATTTGTTTACGTACAGTTTTTATGTACACCAATGTATTCTTCAACCGCTAAACTTTTTATATTTAATACCGAGGCTAATTCGCAAAGCACTAGCGAGCTTAGTGTTTCTACCTATCTTGCACGCGACTATGCAGAGCTAATTGTAGACCGTGCTGTGCTTGAGGATGTTATAGATAATCTGAATCTAAAGAAAACTTACGGTTCTCTAAAAAGTTCTATAAACATAAACAATCCTGAGGGTACACGAATACTTGAAATTACGGTTCGGACTGAAGACCCCAAACTTTCAAAAAAAATAGTAGATGAGGTTTGTAAGGTATCACAACAAAAAATTGTTGATTTGATGGGTATAGACCGTGTAAATATTATAAGTGACGGACAACTTTCATCTGCACCCTCAAGTCCTAACAAGCAAAGATATATTGTGACCTCGTTTTTCCTAGGCATAGCAGTTGCTATAGTAGCCATTTTCGTAGTTGATATGTTAAGCGATAAAATAGAGTCCGAGGACGATATACAAAAGTATTTAGATATGAGTGTCTTGGCTACAATTCCCTATGCTAATACACTTAGTAAAAAGAAAAAAGTCAGTGCAATAAGGAAAAGATAATAATGACTAATAACGAAAACTTAGAGAATATTAGTACCGAAGATGTTTATTCTAACACCGTTTCTAATAAAGACCGTACCAGCGTTGGAAAAAAGGTCACCTTCAATACAGCTTCGGTTAAGGATTATGCCACAAGTGAAGCATATAAAACCTTTCGTACAAACCTTTTTTTCTGCGGTAATGATATAAAAACAATAGTTATAACAAGTTGCCGTGAGGGCGAGGGAAAAAGCACCGTATCGACAGAGCTTGCAAAAAGTCTTGCCGAAAACGGTAAACGCACCTTACTTATTGATGCCGATATGCGTAAATCGGTTATGCTTAAAAAGCGTAATGTTTATGCGGGCGAGGTTTTGGGACTTTCGGAAATTCTTTCGGGAATATGTAATGTTAACGAAGCACTTTATAACACTCAATTAGAGGGATTTGATGTAATATTTTCGGGTCCTTTCCCACCAAACCCTGTTGAGCTGATGGCAAGCAATCTATCAAAGCTTTTAGAAAGCCTTAAGGAATCCTATGATTATATTATCATAGATTCACCACCCTTAGGACAGGTAATTGATGCTGCAGTAATTGCTACTTGTTGTGATGCAGCAATAATGGTTATAAGCAATAAAAAGACAAACCGTAGGGTTGCTATTAATGTTAAAAATCAGCTTCAAAAGAGCGGTTGCCGCATTTTAGGTGCCGTACTTAATGAAATTGAAAAGGGTGCATCATATAACCGCAATAAATATTACGGAAAATATATGTATAAATATTAAAAGATTGAATAAAGAAGAAGGGCGAACACAGTGTGTTCGCCCTTCTTCTTTAGAAATTTTTTTCAATGATAGCCGCTAAAACGGTTATGTCGTCATCGTGTCGGTCGGTGCGACGGCGACGTGCAGATTCGCATATACGTTCAGCAAGGTCGCTTGCCGAAATGTCTTCGGCCGATTCAAGCTCGGCACGTATCCAATCGGTACCCTCGCTTACAGCACCATCAGACATCATAAGCACTATATCTCCGTTTTTAACCCTTATAGTTGCATAATCAAAGCCTATATCCCTTAAAATTCCTGCAGGCAGTGATGAGCTTTCTGCCTTGCCCGTTCTTCCCGAACGGCGTACTATCGTAGGTGCCGCTCCTGCCTTATAAAGCTCAACGCTTCCTGTGTATAGGTCTATACTTAATATATCAAGCGTAGCAAGAGATTCGTCT
The DNA here is from genome assembly GCA_015065725.1 of Oscillospiraceae bacterium. Taxonomy (GTDB): domain Bacteria; phylum Bacillota; class Clostridia; order Oscillospirales; family Acutalibacteraceae; genus UBA737. Next base: position 71,761 of record SVPV01000005.1, on the reverse strand, counting down.
GTTGATTTAAATAGCATAGAAGAATTAAGAATACGAAGTGAGCAGTCGTATCCAAAGCCCGCCTTTAAAAGCCGCATCATAAGTCCCGATGCCATTGCACCGTCTACAGCGGCTCTGCCGCCTGAGCCCATACCGTCACTTAGTATCGCTATAAAATGTCCCTTGCCGTCAAAAAAGCTATTATATGCGTCGCCACACAGATTTGAGTTATAGGCACTTGACTGATATGCACCAAAATCAACCTTGTAAACGGCTCGCTCATTTAGTGTTATAAAAATATCATTTCCCGCTTCGCTTAAAACGGGTGGGTCAAAATCTCTTTCGCATACGAGTGACAATAGCTTCATAATCTGCATTTTGTTTATTCTTTGGTCAGCAGTCTTTTTTATTTTAAGCTCTAAAATCATTCTGCCGAATTTGTCTATTCTGCAGCTACATTCACTGGCACGAAGATTAAGACTTTTTAGTGCAGAGGCGGCGGTCAGGGCGGTAGAATTATCAAAACGCTCATCATTTTCAAAATCTTCTCTTAGGTCCCGTAGCATTTTAGATATACCGTCAAATTGGTCCATTACTACGTTTCTTACCTCATCGAGTCTGTTTTCTGCCGAAATCTTTGCCGCATATTCTGAATAATGTCTGTATACAGAGCTACCCATACGATTGACGCGTAGGCATTTAGCCTTAAAATCCTCGGGTGCAAAGGCTTCGGGTGATAATTCACCGTTTTTTATCGCCTTTGTCATTTCAAATATTGCAGATACCGTGCTTTCTTTTTTCGATTCCCAACAATGAAGCCGCAATTTACAGCCCTTGCAGGCATCTGCTTCTATTCGGTTTAAAACGGTAGTATAATCGGGTGAGTTTATTTTCCCAAGCTCGCGGGATACCTCATCAACCGTAACCGAAACATCGCTTAATGCGTTCGATGCAAGGTCTAGCCTCATTGCAAGTGACTTTTTAAAGCTTATCGGTGCTACAATTCTTGGACTGCCCGAAAAGAGCTTTCCAAGATATATACCCATATTTCGAGGCAACGCTAAAAACAATGCACAACCGAGTATAGTCTCTGTTAAAAGTGAAACGGTAGTTGTGTCAAGTCCAACGCCTAGCGATACGGTAAATGATGAAAGTATAACGGCAATTATTTGTGCATACTTTCCAAGCGATGCAAAAATTCCCGCTACCATACCGCCTATAGCGAAGCCTACAGTAACTCCCGATGGATTTCCTGTAAGCATAAATGAAAAGGCTACGGTGATACCACTTACCGAGCCTGCAAGTGTTCCACCAAATTTAGCACAGGTAAGTATTAAGAAAATACTTAATATATGTGACAGCGAAACCCCTATAGGAGTGAAACCGCTAAGTCCCATAAGAAAAATATTTATAATTATTATAAACGATGCCATTTCCTCTGCCGAAAGGCCTACGGGGGTTAAAGACAAAGCTTTTGAAGTTTTAGCAAGAAAAAATGTGCCGCCTGCCGCAAGCAATGCCTCTGCCAAGCAATATGTAAATTGTGTGCTGACCGAATTTGACGCTACTATACAGGTTATAAAGCTTGAAAAAAAACAAATTCCACTCAAAAAAAGCGGGTTTTCAATTATTTTTTTATACGAGGAAAGCAACAGCTTTATAGAAAGAACCGCAAAAAGAGCGGCTATATATTTAAAGGCTCCGCCCTCAATGGCTGGAAAAAAGTAACCAAGAAAGGCACCCGTTGCGGCGGCAGCCGTAAAAACATTTGGACACCCCGCAAGTATTGACAGCCCAAAGGGTGCTAGCGAGTTTAGTACTATGGCACGCGAGGCTATGAACGCTACAAACCCTGCGGCTATATGTGCCATAATTGCCGCTAAGGACACCGAGGAAGCTTGTCCTTTTGTTATTTTTATATCCTTTATAAATTCCTTCATTTTTAGGCTTTCCTTTCGATTTTGCTCAAATTTTATTTATATTATATAGGTTAATGGGTGCATTTTTTGTCAAAGCACAGTCGTATAAAAAATATCTTTTTGTAATATGCAGTATCTTTTTGACAAATTTGTATAATAAAGTAAACTTTGAAAAAAATAATACCCGAAAGGGTGATTTTTAATGCGAAAATTTATATATTTGATGATTGTGTTCCTCTTGGTATTCTCACTTGCAATTTCTGTGTCGGCACTTTCGCGTATGGGTTCAATGGGACAAGAGGTAGAGAAAATACAAAGTGTGTTGCTTGAATGGGGTTATTATAAGGGTGCCGTAGACGGAATTTTTGGTACAAACACCAGAAATGCGGTAATAGCTTTTCAAAAGGCAAACGGCCTATCGGCAGACGGAATAGTAGGAGAGAAAACCCTTGCCGCTTTAGGAATAGCCGCCGAAACGAATGACAACTACGGCAACTATTCCTCATCGGATTATCAGCTCTTGGCACGCATAATTTCTGCAGAAGCAAGGGGTGAAACCTATTTAGGACAGGTAGCTGTGGGAGCGGTAGTTTTAAACCGTGTAGAGCATCCCTCTTTCCCAGACACCCTTTCTGAAGTAGTTTATCAGCGAGGTGCTTTTTCCTGTCTTGATGACGGTCAATTTTACGAGCCGATTTCAGATACTGCCTACAAAGCCGCCAGAGATGCCATTAACGGCTTAGATCCATCAGGCGGTGCGATTTATTATTATAATCCGCAGAAAGCGACAAGCAAGTGGATATTTTCGCGTCCTGTAATTACGGTAATAGGTAGACATACTTTTTGTTCATAATTATAATAACTAGTAATCTGTACAACAAAAACGCCGATTTTCTGATAATCGCAATTAGTAAGATTTTGTGCGGGATATGTTCACAATTCAATTATGTTTTGCTATTATACAGATTTAAAACCCACTCAATAAAATGAGTGAACAATAAAAAGTAAAAGTGCCGAGAAATCAAGGTTTCTCGGCACTTGGTTTATTTGTTTTCTTTAGCTGTATTTAATGTGGAAATTAAAATTCTTTTTATTTCAAGGCAATCATCAAGCAAAGATTTCCCTTCGGTTTCGGATATATACTCGGACAATACGAGTAATCTAAGCCAATATTCCGTTTCTGCGGTTTCCTTTAATGAAATTTGAAGCTTAGCAATAAAATCCGCCTTACTAACACCATAAATTGCTTCGTTTGCATTAGCACCAATGGAGGTCGCACTGCGAATGATTTGTTTTGAAATAATATGTTCTTTCTTTTCCTTAAGAAGATATTTATTTAATTTTATTATGCGTGCAGCAAAAAGTAGAGATTTGTCGAGTAGTGGATTTTCTTTTTTCATAATTTAACATCCTTTTTTAAAGAATAAATAAAAAAGAATAAAGAATAATTAATAATTAAAGCGGCGAAGCCGCAAGTTTATTATTTCTTATTTATTCTCTATTCTTTCTTCTTTTAGGCGAAGTTTACTTCGCCGCTTTTGGCACCCCCTACGCGAATCGAACGCATAACTAACCCTTAGGAGGGGTTTATTATATCCATTTAACTAAGGGGGCATACAATGTTACATTTTACTTATATATTCTACACTACCGCACAATCAAAGTCAACCGAAAATCAAACGCTTTTTTTAAAAAACAATGTAAAAAAGTCTTTATATTTTGTCAAAAATGGTTTATTATATAGGTGACAGTTAAAATTTGTTTGGAGGAATATTATGCTAAACAAAATTAGATTTGTAGTTGGCGGTATTACCTATTCTATTATGAGCGAGGACAGTGCAGAATACATAGAAAGTCTTGGTCGCGAGCTTGATCATAAAATGGACGCGTTAGCCAAGCAAAACCCGTTTCTTTCGACGACTATGATTGCAGTTCTTGCCGCTATGGATGCTGCTGATGCCGCAAAAAAGGCGGAACTTGAAAACGCAGAGCTACGCCGAAAACTTGACGATATGACCGAGCAATACGCCATTGCAAAAAGTGTTGCTGATTCAGTCCAATTTTTAAATGAGGAAAACGACGATATATATGAATAATTCTCCTATTGAGGTATTATCTCCCGCAGGTTCAAGAGAATCGCTATATGCCGCCGTACGCTCGGGTGCAGATGCAGTTTACCTTGGCGGGAAGCACTATAGTGCCAGACGAAATGCCGAAAACTTTTCTATCGGTGAGCTAGAGGACGCCGTTAAATATTGTCATATACGCGGGGTAAAGGTATACCTTACCCTTAATATAATGCTACGCGAAGACGAGCTTTATGATGCTCTGGAGTTTGTAAAACAGGCGGCTGGCTCTGGAATTGACGGCGTTATTATTGCCGATTTAGGTCTCTTAAGACTTGTGCATAAGGCTATACCTGACCTACCGCTACACGCCTCTACACAAATGACGGTTATGTCACCCTCTGCCCTTTTGCCGCTTAAAAAGCTTGGTATTACTAGGGTGGTTGTAGCAAGAGAATTATCATTGAATGCTATAAAAGAAATTTGTTTAGAGGCAAAAAAGCTTGATATGACGGTTGAAGTTTTTGTACATGGTGCCTTGTGTATGTCGGTTTCGGGACAATGTCTTTTATCCGCGATGCTAGGCTCTAGAAGCGGAAACAGAGGACTGTGTGCGGGACCTTGTAGATTGCCCTTTGGCGTAGAGGGTGGCACAGGTTATGACCTAAGCCTTAAAGATTTATCACTTTTTTCGCATATTAATGAGTTAATTGATATAGGCGTTGCCTCCCTTAAAATTGAAGGCAGAATGAAACGTCCCGAATATGTTGCCGTCGCAACATCTGCATGTAGGAGTGCTGTAGATAACGGGTTTGTACCCGAAAACCTTTCAAAGCTTTTACGTGATGTTTTTTCACGCTCGGGCTTTACAGACGGTTACTTTACCGAAAAAACAGGCAAAGCTATGTTCGGTACAAGAACACGCGAAGATGTAGTTTCGGCAAGCGATGCTTTTCCTATAATACATGAAATTTACCGAAACGAAAGACAGTGTGTACCGATAAACATAACCGCCACAATTAAACGCGGCGAGCCTATTTTGTTAGAGCTTAAAGACACAAAAAACACCGTTAAAGTCACAGGCGGTATACCCGAAACTGCAAAGCAAAGACCTACAGAGTTTGATAGTGTTAAAACAAATCTTTCAAAGCTTGGCGGAACACCATACTACGCAGATACTTGCGACGTTTATATAGACGATAATCTATTTGTTCCGTCTTCTACAATCAACGCACTTCGAAGAGAAGCGGTAGAAAAGCTTAACGACATTAGGTCAAGCATAATAAAATATGAAACGTTTGATATTCTAAACAATACCGAATATGATAATTCTACAAAAACACCATATTTGATAGCAAGATTTGAAAGCACCGAGCAGTTGCCCGAAAATATAGAAAATTTAGACGGCGTTATGCTTCCGCTTGAAAGTGAAATTCCGACAAATCTGCCTGAAAGGCTAGAATTAATTGTTGATATTCCGCGTGGTATTTTAAGCGAAAAATACATTAAAAACCGTCTTTTAGAATTTTCAAAAAACGGCTTTAATTATGCCTGTTGTGGCAATTTGGCGGCGGTTAAAATCGCAAATGAGCTAGGCTTTAAAATCATAGGCGGTACGGGTCTTAATGCGGCAAACAGTGAAACTGTAAACGCCTTAAAAAATATGGGTGTAGATAAAATAACCCTTTCACCTGAACTGCTTTTAAGTGACATAGTAAAACTTAAAACCTCGACCGAAAAAGGTATATTTGCTTACGGCAGACTTCCCCTTATGCTTATGAGAAACTGCCCTGCCGCTAACGGTACTGAATGTAAGACCTGCAACCGCAATTCAGTTATTACCGACCGCAAGGATATAAGCTTTCCTATTAAATGCCGAGCAGGTTTTTCGGAGCTTTACAATTCTCTGCCTATTTGGCTTGCCGACCGACTTTCAGAATGTAAAGGTCTTGACTATTTACTTTTATACTTCACCGACGAAAGCCAAAACGATATATCGAATATTATCGATATGTATAAAAACGGCGGTGCTTTTAAAAACAAATACACTCGCGGTCTTTACTATCGCTCGGTACTTTAAATAAAATTCATAAAGAAAGCCCTGAACTTTAAAATTCAGGGCTTTCTTTTGCTATACTGTCGGCTATGTTTGAGAAAATTTCTGCAGAGCCTACACCCGACTCTACCATAACCACAGCTACATATTTTGGGTTTTCTGCAGGAAAAAATCCGCAAAACCAACTATGTGTAATTTCAACGCCGTTTTTATATTTGCCCGTTTGTGCCGTTGCAGTTTTGCCTGCCGCACTACAGCTTTTAGGGCTTGCCGCAGAACCCGTACCGCTTTTTATTACCTCTACTAAATCCTCGCGAAGTCTAGCGGCGGTATTATCACTCATAACCCTAGTTTTCAGAACTTCCTCTTCCTTTTTAAAACTACCGTCCTTTAAAACTCCCTCTATTAAAGTAGGCAAGCGGTAGCTTCCGTCTCCTGCTATTGCAGAATAAAGCGTAAGCATAGAAACAGGCGTTAAAAGCAGTCTGCCCTGACCTATACTTAAATTAGCAAGCTCGGCATCATTTTGAAGCTGTGTTCTTTTAGTGAGAACCCCTGCCGAGGTGTATATTCCGTCACAAAGCTTTATTCTCTGCCCAAACCAAAGAGACGATGCCATACTGTAAACTGAATCGGCACCTAGCTTTAGTGCCATATTATAAAAAAACACATTACAGGAATGACTTATTGCCTTTTTTAAATTTACAATACCGTGTCCGTTTCTTTCGTGACAGGCAAATTTTCGGTCGGTTATGGTTTCAAATCCGTTACAGGTTATACTGTAATCAGATTCTAGATTTTCAATGGCAGCTGCCGCAACGCACGGCTTAAAAATTGAGCCTACATTATATGAAGAAAGGCATCTGTTTAAAAGCGGTGAATCCTCTCTATTTAAATAATCAGCAACATTTGTTACGTCATAAGTAGGTCGGCTTACCATTGCTCTAATTTTTCCGCTTTCTGCCTCTGCTACAATAATGGCCCCCTTTTGCATTTTTTGAGAAACCTTTTCTACTGCCGTTTGTATATTTATATCTATTGTGCTTACAACACCGCTTGCTATTACCTCAGTATTATCTTCTATCTCTATTTCCTCGCCCAATAAAACTGTGCCTCTGCCGTCGGTTTTAAATACCGCCGAAACCTTACTGCTTGAATAAAGAAGCTGGTCATACGCCTTTTGAAGTCCCGAAACACCATGTCCCTCACTATCAACGTAGCCTATTATATGTGCCGCAGGCATATCTTTATAGTCATTGATATATTGAGTTGCCGATAGCATACCCTCACCCTTAACCTGCTCGTTCACCTCTATTAAAAAGGGAGTCTGCTTTGAAAGCTTTTCTTTAAGCTCTAGTCTATCCTGCTCTGACACCTTTTCGCAAAGGAAATTAAAGGATGCTTTCCCTGGTATTACCGCCGCTATCTCCTTTGTTTTTGCATTGGTAATAGGAATACGGTTACAGTCGTATATTGTACCTCTGACACTTCCTATTTCTATTCGGTAACTGCTCTGCTCGGTCTGTGCTTGTTTGTAGTTGCCGCTGGCTATTACCACAATTCTTAAAATACAACTTAAAAAACCCACCATTACGAGAAAAAAGCATACTACCACTCTAATATCAAAGGATATTTTATCACTAATTTTTGGTTTTTGCATAAAAAATCACCCTGCCGTTAATTTGACTATTAAAAGTATTAACAGCAGAGTGATTTTTAATTCTTAATCTTCTACTTTCATTCGAAGCATTGAGCCTACCTTAACAGGACGCTCAAAGGGGATTTTTATTGTCATCATAGGTCGGTTTGCCATATCTATATTAAGACCGTTTTCATCTAAAAGATTGTCGGTAGAAATCTTAAAGGGTATCTGCTCGGCTTCAAGACAGTCAAGCTCTGTGCCTTTTAAAAATTTGTTTTTAAGTATTGCGGTCACGCAGCCGTCCTCATAGCCTGTAACTATCGCAGCTATTGCGTAATCGCGAAGATAGCCGGCATTCAGATAGGTTTGGGCGTTTTGGGGTGTTCCAAAATAAAAGCCTGTAGAATATGTTCTATGGCTGATTTTATTAAGCTCATCAAGCACCCACGAAGGCACCTTCCAGTCGTCAGTCCTGTTTTTAAGACTGTCTACCGCACCTCTATACGCATTAGTTGTAACGGCTACATAATATTCTGTTTTTGCCCTACCCTCGATTTTAAAACTGCTAACACCTATATCGGCAAGGCGGTTTAAATGCTCTGCCATACACATATCATTAGCATTTAAAATATAAGTTCCCTTCTCTGTCTCGGTAATATCAAAAAGCTGACCGCCGCGAGTTTGCTCCATAAGAGAATAACTCCAACGGCAAGGCTGTGCACAGTCGCCGCGATTAGCGTCCCTACCCGTCATATAGCTTGAAAGCAAGCATCTGCCCGAATAGGAAACACACATAGCACCGTGAATAAAGCACTCAAGTTCAAGCTCTTTAGGGGTGTTTGCACGAATTTTTGCTATTTCCTCTAAACTGAGTTCCCTCGCAAGCACAACACGTTTAGCACCCATATTATAAAGCACATTTGCAGTTTCGCTATTTACTATGCCCGACTGCACCGAAGCGTGAAGCTCGCAGTGAGGTGCATACTTTTTAACCATTTCTATTGTGCCAAGGTCGCCTGAAATTACTGCATCTGCACCAATGCTGTCTACATACTCTAAAAACTCGGGCAGACGTCTAATTTCATCCTCGTGAGGAAGAGTGTTACAGGTAATATGCACCCGAACGCCCTTTTTATGTGCGTAGTCAATCCCCTCTTTTAAATCATCCTTCGAAAAGTTTGCGGAGGCTGTTCGCATACCAAACTCTTGCCCTGCAAGATACACCGCGTCAGCACCGAAATCTACCGCAGTTTTAAGACGCGGCAAATCGCCCGCGGGACACAGAAGCTCGGGGAGTAAGCCGTTATTAGTCGAAATATTCATAAACCCAATTATCTCCTTGTTGGAGCTTTGCTATAGTTTTGTTTTGTTCTGCCATAGTTTTATGGAAATAGAACTTACTGTTTTTATCGGTAACAAAGTAATAGTAGTCATTATCACTTGGATAAAGTGCCGCCTTTATAGCATCAATTCCTGGTGAGCAAAGAGGTCCGGGTGGCAATCCCTTTGCCTTGTAGGTATCGTATCTGCCGTCATCACTCTTAAAAGAGTTACCGTAATAGCAGGTCGGTGACGAACCTAGTGTTGCAAAATCTTCACTACGGAGTCTGTTATAGAAAACCGCCGCAACATCAGGCATAGCCTTAACAGTTTGACCCGATTCCATCTGTATTATAGATGCCATTGTAATTATCTCGTTTATAGTATAGCCCATTTCTCTTGCACGCTTGTACATAGCGTCTGTAATTCTGCTTTCGGTTTCGGCTATCATTTTCTTTACAACAAGCTCGGCACACTCGGCAGAGTCGTAGGCAAAAAACTCATAAGTTTCGGGGAAAAGATACCCCTCAAGCTTATAATATGTTTTTTCAATCTGTGCGTTTTTAAGTAATTCTGTATCGAAGCTCACCGTTTTAAGAGCCGCCAAAAAGTCCTCTCTTGTGCATACACCGGCTTCCTCTAAAATTGTGGTAATTCCCTTAACGGTTACCTTTTCGCCGTTTACATTTTTGGTGTAATCATTAATTCCCGTACCCTCGGGAATTGTAACACGTATACTTTCAGCCTTTGCACCCTCGGTTATGAGCATTGTAGCAATCTCGCCGTAACCTAACTCATTATTAAAGGTATAAAGACCGTATTTATACTGACTGTCATAGCCGTTAAGCCTTGAATAAAGTCTAAAAAGCAGAGGTATTTTTACTGCACCACATTCCTTAAGCTCATTAGATATAGCTTTTGTAGAAGAACCCATTTCTATGTTCATTTGGCAGTCTACGCCTCTGCCAAAGCCGATACCCAAATAATCGGCACCTGCATAAATAACGCCAAAGGCTATTCCTACCGACAATACAACAATACATAAAATCCAAGCAAGGCTTTTAAATGTACCGCCGCTTTTACGACCTGATTTTTTCTTGGCTACAGGCTCGCTAGCCTCCTCATACTCGCTAACTGTGAAGCCTTGACCTATTACAAAATCATCCTGTTCGGTATTAGTGGAGTTATTATCTTCATTTATTTCAAAATCTTTTGAAAACTCTTTATCGTCCATTGTTTTTCCCCCTAGTTAAAGCGGATATTTCATATTTTTACGAAGATTTGCGGTTTTTTCATTATCGCCAGTTATTAAACTTAACAGTGAAAAGCCAAATTCAAAGGCACCGCCTGCACCCCAAGAGGTTACAATATTTCCGTCGCACACGGCGGGCAAATCTATTATCTCTGCCCCTGAAAGCTCCTTTTCAAAGCCAGGAAAACATATTGCTTTTTTACCATTTAAAAGACCTTTATGACCTAGTATTACAGGTGCCGCACATATAGCACCTATCACTAACCCTTCCCTAGCCGCATAATCTATATAGTGACCTACAACCTCGTCTTTTTCAAGGTTTGTAGCCCCTGGTAGTCCGCCTGGCAAAATTACCGCCTCAAGATTTTTCTTTTCTACCTCGGTTTTTTCTATATCGGCTAAAACTGTAATTCCGTGAGAACCGGTTACACTTTTGCCCGTAACACCCACCGTTTTTACTTCTAGCCCTCCGCGGCGGAGAATGTCTAGTGGCACTAGTGCCTCTGCCTCCTCAAAACCGTCAGCCAAAAAAATATATACCATTTATGTCCTCCGTTAAAACAACTCTAAAACAGCGTTTAAAATATCGTCAGATATTGCTTCGATAGTTCTAGGCTCACCGTTTTCGGCACAGGGTATTACCCTCCAACCCGAATAGTCTGCCGTAAAGCGTGCCGCCTCACGACAACGGTTTAGATAGTCCACATCACATTCGTGAATATCCTTTTTGCCGCCGTTTTCGGTATAGCGTGTATCAAGAAGCTTTTGCGAAACCTCAACCGGCATATCAAGGAAAATTACCAAGTCGGGCTTTGGTATTGCTATCTTATTATACTCAAAATCATAAAGCCACGAAAGGAAACCCTCCCACTCTGACTTATCAAGCTTTGAGGTCTGATGCACCGCATTTGAAGTAGTATATCTACCCGAAACTATAGTGCCGCCCTCATTATAAAATTCTCCCCAAGCCTGTTTAAAGGAGGCGTATCTGTCAACGGTATAAAAAACCGATGCGGCATAGGCGTTAACGTCACTGGGCTTTTTACCGAAATCACCCTTTAAGTACATTTTAACTAATGTGCTTGACGGATTGTCGTAATCGGGAAAGGAAACCGATTTTACATCTATTCCCTTTTCTAAAAGTCTTTTAGGTAATAAATTTAACTGTGTGGACTTTCCGCTGCCGTCAAGTCCCTCTATTACTATCAATTTACCCATTTTTCTTCATTTCCTCATAACGCTGTTTTACTTCTTTTGCCTTACCGCAGGACATTTTACCCTCGGGACAAGGGCCTACAAGACAGGGCGGGCCTGCTTTTTTAAACAGCTCGGGTGCTACCTTGCTTACAAGTGCTAGCATTTGGTCGGCAACCTCGCGAATTTCCCACTGAGCACGTCTACAGCAACGGTGTCTAAAGAAATTCATAAGCGAGCGTGCATTCATAGTTACTATCATTTTGGTCTCACAAGCATTAGGAAGTACAAAGCGAGCATCCTCTATAGCCTTTTTTTCAGCCAAGCGTGCGGCAGTCTTTTCATCCTTACCCTCGGCTAAAAATTCCTTTATATGTTTTTGCTTTAATATGTCAGCTATTTGATTGTACTTTTTATTATCGTCCTCCATAGCCTCTAAATAAAGACGTTTAGCCTCACTGTCGGCGGCAATTTCGGGCGGTAAAATATACTCAAAGCTCGATTCTGCCACATAGCGTTGGCTTTTTACCGAGTAAGATGCTATTCTATGTCTTGTAATCTGTGCCAAAAATGCACGCGACACACCCTCAATACCAAAGGTGAAGCTTGCATGCTCAATGGGGCTTTCGTGACCGATTTCGGAAAGCATTTCAACAAAAGAAGCCGCCTTTTCATCAGTTAGGTTGTCCCTCAAGTCATCAATACTTGAAGCACTGTAGCAAAGCTTTGCGGCAGAAGCTACGGTATGTTCGGGATTGGGTGTATGTGCTATTAAAATTACATTCGGCATTAAAAAACACTCCTAAACAACAAGGCAGAAAGCACTGCCAAGAATAAATATACTTACTTAATTTACATTATACCAAATAGAAAGCCTTAGTGCAATCTGTTTTTTTGTTAAAACAGGATAAAAATATAATAATAAGTCTTTTTAAAAATTATTTAATATTTTTTTAAAAAAAGGCTTTTTTTAATACAAGAAATGTGATATTATATATACGACAAAATAATTTCTTTTTTTCAAAAGGGATTATTGCTTTTATTTCGGTTTAAATATGGCAGCCACCGCCAATAAGGAATGGCAAAATGTGTACCTTTTTCGGTATGCGGAATGGAGAGTTATGAGTAGTGTAAGCTTCAAACACACACCCTACGGCGACCTTGCTATTGTAAGCATGCGTGGTTGTGAACAGATGTCTGCTAATGTTGACTATTATTTGAAACAATGGAGAGATATTCCAGAGGACCAATCCTTTGTTGTAACCCCTAACTGTCCGCGTTTTGGAACAGGCGAAGCAAAGGCAGTGCTTAACCACACAGCACGCGGTCTTGATGCTTACATTATCTGTGACTGCTTTAATTACAATGTAAACTATAAAATGTACGGTATGACCGTACCGATGAGTCCCGACGACCACTTTCAAGACCTTAAGCGTGTAATTGCGGCATTTGGCGGTAAGGCACGTAGAATTACGGTTATTATGCCAATGCTTTATGAAGGCAGACAGCACCGTCGTTCTTCAAGGGAGTCTATGGACTGTGCTATGGCACTTCAAGAGCTTGTAAATATGGGCGTTAAGAATATAATTACCTTTGATGCACATGACCCCCGTGTGAACAATGCTATTCCGCTTGATGGCTTTGACAATGTACAAGCTACTTATCAGATGATTAAGGCTCTTCTTCGCACCGTTGACGATGTTAAGCTTGACCGCGAGCATACTATGATAGTTTCTCCTGACGAAGGCGGTATGGGACGTTGTATTTACTATTCTTCGGTTTTAGGGTTAGAGCTTGGTATGTTCTACAAGCGTCGTAACTACTCGGTAATAGTAAACGGTAGAAACCCCATTGAAGCACACGAGTTTTTAGGCAACGACATTAAGGGCAAGGACCTTATTTTAGTTGATGATATGATTTCCTCGGGTGAGTCTATGCTTGACATAGCCGCAAAGCTTAAAGAAAAGGGTGCAAGAAGAATATTTGTATTCTCTACCTTTGGTCTTTTTGTTGAGGGACTTGAAAAGTTTGATGAATACTATGAAAAAGGCTATATTAACAAGGTGTTTACCACAAATCTTATTTACCAAACACCCGAGCTTTTATCAAGAGAGTGGTACTGCAGCGTAAATATGTCAAAGTATATAGCCCTTATTGTTGATACACTTAATAACGATAACTCCATAAGCAGTCTTTTAGACCCAGCTGACCGCATTAAAAAGGTTGTTGCAAAATACGAGGCAGAAAACAATAAATAAAAATTACTGATTGTCTTTAAATTTTAAAAGCACAATCGTCGATTTGACGATTGTGCTTTTGTTTTTCTGTTTTTATTAATTTTTTATTTTACAAAAATTCTCATCATATAACCACTGCCCGAAGCGGTAGTAGACATAACATATTGAGGAATTATGGCACTGCTTCCATCGGGGTTTTTAGCCAAAATTTCAAGATACATTGCGTTATGCAGATGTCCGGTAAAGACGCCCTTGACTACATCTGCATTATTAGTAAGAACTTTGCAAAACTCTTTTGAAGTGTCATCAGTACGAGGATTGCCCAAAAGCACCAAACCCTTATCGTTCACACCGTCACAGAAATTTAACGGTAAATCTGAAGTATTATTTTCATTTAACACAGCAGGATGCCCTACATCTATATTCGTATGCTCAGGATTTCCCGTGGCAACCGGCACGTGCATAAACAGCAATATCTTCTGTCCTGCTTTGCGAGCATTAGCAATATCATTTTTGAAGTTTTGAAGCACCTCTTCGCTTACAACATTATACGCATCATTAAGACCTATCACCAGTAATTTTCCCTTTATAAGCCTTGTTGTATAATCAATATCGTGTTTCCAAAATTCGCGGACAGTATCAAGCCTTTTCTCAAGCGGGATTATATCCGGTACTTCACCTTGCATTTGACGTGCAGCCTCGTGATTGCCTAAGGTTGCAATAGCGTTTGGATAACGGTCCCATATATCACGTTGCATAATTTCTCTGGCACCGTGTGAAAGATAATCAAGCGTATCACCGTTAAACACCATTAAATCTACCGTGCCATCAAGTAAATCCATACAGTTTTTTGCAAGTCCTGCCGAATAGCCATATTGAAGCCATTTTCGGTTTTTATATGTACTCATTATAACCGGGTCACGTTCGCTAAAATCACGCTTGTTACAGTAGTTATAATGAATATCTGAAAGAGCACCTATAACAATTTCCTCGCCTATACCTAAATCAAGCCTAACATCTTGAACGGCTACATTTTTACTTTCTTCATAATAAAGATCACCTATTTTTTCATCACTCATAATGGTGCTTTTGACCTTTAACTCTCTGTTAACTTCAGCATCAGCTTTCACGGAAGAGATGCTATCCTGTTTTTCAGAGCTATCATTAGATTTGGCATCACAACCTGCAAACACCAATAACATTAATAAAACTAAAGCCAGAGCCAAAGTACGTTTCATAAAATACCACCTAAATAAAAATATTTTAATTGAAAAGTAAAAATTTTACACTATAAAGTGCAATGAAAATATTATAAATAAAGACTTTTTGGTGCTTTTTTATGTTTTTAACTGCTTTATTTGAATTCTGCTATAACCTCAACCTCGGCAAGCACGCCTTTAGGTAAATCCTTTACAGCAACACAGCTTCTTGCGGGTTTGCCTGTAAAATATTTTCCGTAAATTTCGTTAAAGGTAGCAAAATCCGCAATTTCTGCTAAAAAGCAGGTGGTCTTTACAGCATCGGTATAAGAAAGACCTGCTTCTGCTAAAACAGCACCTAGATTTTTCATAATCTGCTCGGTCTGCTCGGCAATACCGCCCTCTACAACCTGTGCGGTTTCGGGATTGATTGCAATCTGTCCCGATGTGAAAAGCAAGTTTCCAACCTTAACTGCCTGTGAATAGGGACCTATTGCGGCAGGAGCTTTATTTGTAGCAATAATTTCCATTTTTATTCTCCTAAATTATAAGATTTTAAAACCAAAATCGGTAAGAGCTTTTTTAATTTCTTCAATATGCTCACCGTTTCGGGTTTCGAGATTAATACGAAGATAACAGCCGTTAACGTCAGAGCCCTCGTTTGAACGCTCGTGGTGAACCGATGTTACATTGCCGCCATTTTCGGCAATAATTCTTGAAACGTTCATAAGCTGACCGGGTTTATCAACTAGCTCAAGTGTGAGTTGGCAACTTCTGTGTGACATCATAAGACCGCGTTTAATTACACGGGAAAGTATTGTAACGTCGATATTACCGCCCGACACTAAGCAAGCAACCTTTTTATTCTTGATAGGCACCTTATTAAACATTACCGCCGCTACAGATACAGCACCCGCACCCTCGGCAATTAACTTCTGCTGTTCAATAAGTGCTAAAATAGCTGCCGAAATTTCGTCGTCGCTAACGGTTACTATTTCATCAACATACTCTCGGCAGAGTTCGTATGTAAGGTCGCCCGGTTCCTTTACTGCAATACCGTCTGCGATTGTATAAACACCGTCTAGGCGGGTAATTTCACCGTTTTTAATAGAGGTTGCCATACTAGGTGCCCCCTGCGACTGAACACCGTAAATCTTAATGTTGGGGTTTAGCTTTTTCATAGTAAAGGCAACACCCGAAATCAGACCGCCGCCGCCTATTGGTACTACAACTGCATCAAGGTCGGGTATTTGGTCGAATAGTTCAAGACCTATTGTGCCTTGACCTGCTATTACACTTTCGTCATTAAAGGGATGAATAAAGGTATAACCCTTTTCATCACGAAGTGATAACGCTTTTTTATAAGCGTCATCATAAACACCCTCAACAAGACAAACCTCTGCACCGTAATTTTTGGTAGCCTCTACCTTAGAAATAGGTGCACCGTCGGGCAGACAGATTATCGACTTAATACCGTTTTTGGTAGCTGCCAAAGCCACGCCCTGTGCGTGATTGCCTGCCGAACAGGCAATTACACCGTGAGATTTTTCCTCCTCGGTTAATTGTGAGATTTTATAGTATGAACCACGCACCTTAAAAGAACCCGTAATCTGCAAATTTTCGGTTTTTAGATAAACATCTGCTTCGGGATTAATATTAGGTGCCTTAATAACGTCGGTTTTACGAATAACGTCCTTTAGCACATAGCCTGCGTGGTAAACCTTATCAAGTGTAAGCATTTAAAAATTCCTTCTTTTAATTAATTTCTTATTCAGCCACAGTTAAAATATTATTTATAAACTGACCTGCCGTACGGGCTGAGCGTCCGCCTTTTGAAAGTGCAAAGGCTTCTGCCTTTATATCAAGCTCCGAATTAACCTCTATACCGTTTTCCTCTGCTAGAGTGCGGACAATTTTTAGGTAAAGCTGTTTGTCGGGCTTTGCAAACAAAATACTCAAACCAAAACGGGCAGATAGCGAAATAGTTTCTTCAATAGTGTCACGTCTATGGATTTCATCACCCTCGCGGGCAGAAAAGGTCTCTTTTACAATGTGACGGCGGTTACTTGTAGCGTAAATTACCGCATTTGAAGTCTTTGCCGCAGCCGAGCCCTCTAAAATAGCCTTTAGGGTGCCAAAACCGTCATCGTCGGGTGAAAAAGATAAATCGTCAACAAATATTATAAACTTTAATGGGTTATCGGCAATCTCGCCCATAACGGTGGGCAAAAAGCAAAGCTGGTCCTTTCTAACCTCTATAAGACGTATGCCCTCATCTTTAAGCTCATTAGCAACCGCCTTTACGGTGGAGGATTTGCCTGTACCCGCATCACCGCACAAAAGCACGTTAGCGGCAGGCTTGCCAAGCAACAATCCTTTAGTGTTTTCAAGCACCTGTCTACGCTCGTTTTCGTAACCCACAAGGGATGAAAGTCTTATGTTGTCGGGCGATAATATAGGCGTAAGACGTCCCGCGTCCTCAATTCTGAACATACCGTATTTAGCATAGACGCCATAGCCTAGCTTTGAGGAGTTTTTAAGTGTTTCGGGGATAATTTCAGAAAAATTCTTCTTAGTATTTTTAAATTTCGGAAAATCTGAGGAAAGTCCTAAAGCCGACAATAAATCGTCAGAAGAAATTTCTGTAATAGCCGAAAAGCTTTCAAGCTCACCAAAAAACGCCTCTTGCATAACTACGGGAATTTCTTTACCCGCCGCGAAGCTTCTTACATATACATTATCGTCACATTTAAGGGCGTTCTCGATATATTCACCAAGGTCACAGCCCTCTTCGTAAAGTGCCGACACGAAATCCGCATAAGCTTCTGCCTTTAAATAATCGGCGGTGCCATTAGGTAAACGTAGAAGTGTTAAAAGGGAAGTAAAAACCTTTTCCTTTAGCACACCCTTATAAAGACTAACCGAAGAAAGTGCAACATTTAAGTCATTAAAATTCATATCTTTTTCCTTTAAATTTACCCTACAATCTATATTCTCTTTAAGATTTCTGCGGTGATTTCTTTAGTACCGATAGCATCTACGCCGTGTGCAATATCTGCGGTGCGGATACCGTCCTCTAAAACAGCATCTACCGCATCTTCAATGCACTGTGCCTCGTCCATTAAACCGAAAGAATATTTAAGCATCATAGCAGCAGACAAAACAGTTGCTATCGGGTTTGCCAAATTCTTACCTGCAATATCGGGTGCAGAGCCGTGAATAGGCTCATAAAGACCACGCTTTGTAGCACCAAGTGACGCCGATGCGAGCATTCCTATAGAGCCTGTAATCTGCGAAGCCTCGTCAGATAAAATATCACCGAACATATTTGAAGTTACAATTACGTCGAACTGTGAGGGATTTTTAACAAGCTGCATAGCGGCGTTATCTACTAGCATATCTGTGCAGGTAACGTCGGGGTACTCTGCCGCAATTTCGTGTACAGTCTTTCTCCAAAGTCTTGAAGATTCAAGCACATTTGCCTTATCAATGCTAATAACATTTTTATTACGCTTTTGTGCGGCTTCAAATGCGGCACGGGCAATACGCTCAATTTCCATACGGCTATAACACTCGGTATCATAAGCCTCCTCACCGTATTTGCCCTCGCGGTAGCCTCTATCACCAAAGTAAATACCGCCTGTAAGCTCACGCACAATCATAATATCAAAGCCGTTATCTACGATATCGGGGCGAAGCGGTGAATCACCTTTAAGTGCGGGATAAAGCTTTGCAGGGCGAAGATTTGTATATAATTCCATAGCGGCACGAATGCCAAGCAGTGCCTTTTCGGGACGCATATTACCAGGTAGTGTATCCCACTTCGGACCGCCCACCGCACCAAGCAGTACGCTATCGCTCGCAAGACACCCCACAACCGTTTCTTTTGGTAACGGCTCACCAGTAGCATCTATTGCACAGCCGCCTATAAGATAAGGGGTGAAATTAAATTTGTGACCGAATTTTTCGCCTATTTTATAAAGCACTTCTACTGCACTGTCCACTATTTCGGGACCTATTCCGTCACCCTTAAGTAAAGCAATATTAAGTTCCATTATTTTACACTGCCTTTCTTAATAGCCTCAACAAGTCCCCCGTCGGCAATAATTTTGCCTATAAATTCGGGGAAAGGCTTAGTTTTAAACTGCTTGCCTGTTGTAAGGTCTTCTATAATACCCGTATCGGAATCTGCCTTGATTTCGTCGCCGTCCGAGATGGCATCTGCAGCCTCGGGACACTCGAAAATAGCAAGACCTATATTAATAGCATTGCGATAAAAAATTCTTGCAAAGCTTTTTGCAATTACAAGCTCTACACCGCTTTCTTTAATAGCCAAGGGTGCATGCTCACGCGAAGAACCGCAACCGAAGTTGTTGCCTGCAACAATAATTTTATTGGTTTTTACTCTTTCCTTAAAAGATGTATCTAAGTCCTCCATACAGTGAGAGGCTAGTTCTTTTTTATCAATAGTATTAAGGTAGCGTGCAGGAATAATAACGTCGGTATCAACATTATCCTTATATTTAATTACTTTTCCGTTAAATAGCATAATTACATTACCTCCTCGGGCGAAGCTATTCTACCCAAAATCGCACTTGCAGCAGCAACCGCCGGAGAAGTCAAATACACTTCAGAGGTCGGGTCACCCATACGTCCTACAAAGTTGCGGTTTGTAGTAGCCACTGCACGCTCGTAAGGTGCTAAAATACCCATATGGCCGCCAAGGCAAGGTCCGCAGGTTGGTGTGGAAACAGCACAGCCTGCCTCAATAAAGTCGGCAAGCAAGCCCTCACGCATTGCACGCATATAAATTTCCTGTGTGGCAGGAATTATAATTGCTCTAACACCGTCGGCTACCTTTTTGCCCCTTATAATGTCGGCTGCCTCTTTAATATTTTCATAATATCCGTTAGTACAAGAACCGATTACTACTTGGTCAATTTTTACTTCGCTTATTTCGTCAACCGTCTTGGTGTTTTCTGGCAAATGCGGAAATGCAACTGTGGGACGGATAGCCGAAAGGTCAATTTCATAGGTTTCGTCATAAACGGCGTCCTCGTCAGCCTCGTATACTACGGGTTTTCTGTCAGAACGCTCGGCAATATAGGCTAAAGTCTGCTCATCAACGGGGAAAATGCCGTTTTTAGCTCCTGCCTCAATAGCCATATTACAAATAGTAAGTCTGTCGGTAATAGAAAGTGAGCTAACACCCTCACCTGTGAATTCCATAGAGCGATAAAGGGCTCCGTCAACGCCGATTTTACCGATAATATGTAAAATTACGTCCTTACCCGAAACATATTTTTGAAGCTTGCCCTTAAGCACAAATTTAATGGCAGAGGGCACCTTAAACCAAGCCTTGCCTATTGCCATACCGCAAGCCATATCGGTAGAGCCAACACCTGTAGAAAAGGCACCCAAAGCACCGTATGTACAGGTATGTGAATCGGCACCTATTACGGTATCACCCGAAACTACAAGTCCCTTTTCGGGCAAGAGTGCGTGTTCTACACCCATTTTACCAACATCGTAGAAGTTTACCACTTCCTTTTCACGACAGAAATCGCGGCACATTTTACACTGTATAGCCGCCTTAATATCCTTGTTAGGTGCAAAATGGTCCATTACCATTGTTACCTTGTTTTTATCGTAAACCTCATCAAAACCCAATTTATCAAATTCTCTGATAGCTACGGGGGAGGTTATATCGTTACCAAGTACGCGGTCAAGTGATACCAGTATTAATTCGCCCGCCTCAACGCTCTCTAGACCCGCGTGTGCGGCAAGAATTTTTTGTGTCATTGTCATTGACATAAAGATTTTCTCCTTTGTCCTACTTTATATTTATAATAGCACCCTTATCTGCCGAGGATACCATTTGTGAATATCTCTTTAAATAGCCCGAAAGATTATCTTTCTTCATAATAGGCATTTCTTTTTTACGCTTTTCGATTTCCTCGTCGGATACCTTAAGCTCAATTTTATATTCAGGAATATTTATTGAAATTATATCCCCGTCCTTAACGTAGGCGATAAGTCCGCCGCGTACGGCTTCAGGGGATACGTGACCGATTGATGCACCCCTTGTAGCACCCGAAAATCTACCGTCGGTAATAAGAGCTACCTCCTTATCAAGTCCCATACCCGCAATAGCAGAGGTTGGAGAAAGCATCTCTCTCATACCGGGGCCGCCTGCTGGACCTTCGTAGCGGATAACTACAACATCGCCTGCTTTAATGCTGCCCTCGTAAATAACCTTAATACACTCCTCCTCGGAATTAAACACCCTAGCGGGTCCCTCGTGAACGAGCATTTCCTTAGCTACTGCGGCACGTTTTACAACACAGCCGTCGGGTGCCAAGTTGCCGCGAAGTACCGCAATACCGCCTGTAGTGGAATAAGGATTATCTACCGTTCTTATAGTTTCGGTATCAAGATTAAAGGCATTTTCTATATTTTCGCCTACTGTTTTACCTGTACAGGTAATAGCGTCGGTCTTAATAAGACCTAGCTTTGTAAGCTCTTTAAGAACTGCGTAAACACCGCCTGCCTCGTTCAAATCCTCCATATAGGTTCTGCCGGCAGGGGCTAAATGGCAAAGGTTAGGTGTTTTTTCACTAATCTCATTTGCCATATCAAGATTAAATTCTACGCCGCACTCGTTAGCGATTGCGGGCAGATGCAACATACTGTTTGTAGAGCAGCCAAGTGCCATATCTGCAGTAAGTGCATTGTGGAAAGCGTCCTTTGTCATAATATCTAAAGGACGGATATCTTTTTTAACCAATTCCATAACCTGCATACCTGCATGCTTTGCAAGCTCAATACGGCTACTGTACACTGCAGGGATTGTACCGTTACCGCCAAGTCCCATACCTAGCACCTCGGTAAGACAGTTCATTGAGTTTGCGGTGTACATACCCGAGCAAGAGCCACAGGTAGGACAGGTTTTCTCCTCATATTCGAGTAGCTTTTTATCGTCGATTTTGCCCGCACTATAAGCACCAACAGCCTCAAACATACTTGAAAGACTAGTCTTTTTGCCCTCTACTCTACCCGCAAGCATAGGACCGCCGCTTACAAAAATTGTAGGTATATTAAGGCGAGCCGATGCCATTAAAAGTCCGGGTACGTTTTTATCACAGTTAGGTATCATAACAAGACCGTCAAAGCCGTGGGCTAAAACCATAGATTCGGTTGAGTCGGCAATAAGGTCACGGGTTACAAGGGAATATTTCATACCCTTATGTCCCATAGCGATACCGTCACAAACAGCTATTGCGGGGAACACGATAGGTGTACCGCCTGCCATTGCTACGCCGAGCTTTACTGCCTCGGTTATCTTATCAAGATTCATATGTCCCGGTACTATTTCGTTATAGGAGCTTACAATACCTATAAGGGGACGGGATAGCTCCTCCTTTGTAAGTCCTAAAGCGTGATATAAAGAACGGTGCGGTGCATTACCGAAGCCGTCTACGATGGTATCTTTAATCATAATTGCCTCCAAAAATAAGTGTTTCGGGGCGGGTGATACCACCCGCCCTCAAAATTTATCATTTTAAATATTAGTTGTTGATTAGCTTATCCTCGTCACTCCAGCTATAAAGCTTGCGGATATCCTTACCTACAACCTCGGAAGGATGCTCAGCCGCAATCTTTCTCATAGCACCGAAGTGTACTTGGCTGCCGGCATCCGACATATCAAGCAAGAAATCCTTAGCAAAGGTACCATCTTGAATGTCAGCTAGTACCTTCTTCATAGCCTTCTTGGTATCCTCTGTAATAATCTTAGGACCTGTTATGTAGTCACCGTATTCAGCAGTGTTAGAGATTGAATAACGCATACCCTCAAAGCCGCTCTGATAAATAAGGTCAACTATAAGCTTCATTTCGTGGATACACTCAAAGTAAGCGTTACGTGGGTCGTAGCCTGCCTCAACAAGAGTTTCAAAGCCTGCCTGCATAAGTGCACAAACACCGCCGCAAAGAACAGCCTGTTCACCAAAGAGGTCGGTTTCGGTTTCGGTACGGAAGTTGGTTTCAAGAACACCTGCTCTGGCACCTCCGATACCTAAAGCGTATGCAAGACCGATTTCAAGTGCATCGCCTGTAGCGTCCTGCTCAACAGCGATAAGACAAGGAACACCCTTACCTACTTGGTACTCACTTCTAACAGTGTGACCAGGGCCCTTGGGTGCTACCATTATAACGTTTACGTTCTTTGGCGGCTTAATGCAGCCGAAATGAATGTTAAAGCCGTGTGCGAAAGCCAAGGTCTTGCCCTCGGTAAGATTAGGTTCAATGCTCTCTTTGTAAAGCTTTGCCTGTTTTTCGTCGTTGATAAGAATCATAATGATGTCAGCAGCCTTTGCAGCATCGGCAGCAGTCATAACCTTAAGGCCTGCAGCCTCTGCCTTTGCCCAGCTTTTAGAGCCAACATAAAGACCTACTACAACATCAACACCCGAATCCTTAAGATTTAGTGCGTGTGCATGTCCCTGTGAGCCGTAGCCGATAATTGCAACGGTTTTACCGTTTAGTCTTGCCAAATCACAATCCTGTTGATAAAAAATTCTTGCCATAATAAATTTCTCCTTTAAATATATATAATGTTTTATTTTTATTTTTTCAGTATACTGCCGCTACCTCGCTCGAGGGCTACAATACCTGTTCGGCACATTTCGATAATTTCAAAAGGCTTCATAATTTCTATAAAAGCATCTATCTTCGACGGCTCGCCTGTGGTTTCAATACAAAGTGCATCGGGCGAGTAATCGATTATATTAGAACGGAAAATGCTTGCCGCCGACAAAATTTCCTGACGGGTGTCGGGATTGTTTTTAACCTTTATAAGCATAAGCTCACGGTTAATTGATTTGTCTGGCTCCAAAAGCTCAACCTTTTTAACATTATAAAGCTTTCGAAGTTGATTAATCATTTGATTTCTCGCATATCCGTCGCCCTCCATAGAAATGGTTATACGCGAATATTCGGGCGATTCGGTCTCTCCTACGGTCAAAGCTGAAATGTTGAAGCCTCGGCGGGTGAACATACTTGTAACGCGGGTTAAAACACCGAATTTGTTTTCAACGTATACTGCTATTACAAACTTATTCATTTGAGTCGCCTCCTATTTTTTCAATCATTTCATCTATACTGCCGCCGGGCGGTAGCATAGGAAGCACAAACTCGTCCTTATCTATAGCACAGTCTATAAGAACAGGTCCGTCTATACTCATAGCCTCACGGAAAACCTTTTGGAATTCGTCGGGTGTAAAGGCTCTATATGCCTTTGCACCGAAAGCATCGGCGAGCTTTACAAAGTCGGTTTTGCGTTCTAGCGTTGTGCTTGAATAATGCTTTTTAAAGAATAAGGTCTGCCACTGACGTACCATACCGAGAACACCGTTGTTAAAGAGTA
Organism: Oscillospiraceae bacterium; assembly: GCA_015065725.1. Lineage (GTDB taxonomy): Bacteria > Bacillota > Clostridia > Oscillospirales > Acutalibacteraceae > UBA737. The sequence continues at coordinate 47,473 of SVPV01000005.1, read as the reverse complement.
CGATTTTTACATTTGCGTTTGTAGAAACAGCGGTAGCAAGCTCATTTAAATTCATACCAAAGCTGCCGTCACCCGTTATAAGCACGGTAGGACAGCCACTGCCTATTTGTGCACCTATTGCTGCACCTAAACCAAAGCCCATAGTGCCAAGTCCGCCCGAGGATACAAATTTACGCGGCATTTTAAAGTTAGCGTACTGTGCCGTCCACATTTGATGCTGACCTACGTCGGTAGCAATTACGGTATCGTCAGGAACATTCGCATTAATAATATCAATGGTTCGTTTAGGTGTTAGCTTATCGCTCTTTATGTAGTTGGAAATTTCCCTATCTATTAATTCCTTTACAAAGCTCTGCCACTCAGGATGCTTTTTAGGCTCAACCGCATTAGCAATTCTATAAAAGGCGTTATTAATATCACCGTAAATGCCGACATCTACATTTATGTTTTTATTAATCTCTGCAAAATCAATATCAAGCTGAATAATTTTAGAGCCTTTAGCGTATTTCTTTTTATTACCTGTAGCACGGTCGCTAAAGCGTACGCCTATGGCAAGTATTAAATCGGCATTGTTTTGTGCCATTGAAGAAGCATAATGTCCGTGCATACCCTGCATACCAAGGAAACGCGGATTATCGGTAGGAACAGCAGACAGTCCCATAAGCGAACAACCGATTACGGCGTCGATTTTCTCTGCCAATTCCTCTACTCCTTTTTGGACATCTGCACCTATTGCACCGCCGCCTATGTATATATAAGGTCTTTTCGCCTCGTTTATCATTTCAATAGCGGTAGCAATTTTTTCTTCGGGGGCAATAGAGTTCTGGAATTTCTCGAATATCGGCTCGTTTTCAAACTCAGCTAATGCTACCTGTACATCCTTAGGTACGTCTATAAGTACAGGTCCTGGTCTGCCCGAGCGTGCTATCTGAAAAGCTTCTCTTATAGTAAAGGCTAACTGATTTACATCATTTACAAAATAGTTGTGCTTTGTAATCGGCAAGGTAATACCCGTTATATCAATTTCTTGGAAACTATCTCTGCCTATAAGGTCGCAAGGCACGTTGCCCGTAATAGCAACCATTGGCACCGAGTCTAGCATAGCAGTAGCAATACCCGTTACCAAGTTTGTAGCCCCAGGTCCCGAGGTTGCAATTACAACACCCGTTTTACCCGTAGCCCTAAAATATCCGTCAGCCGCGTGGGAAGCACCCTGTTCGTGTGCGGCTAAAACGTGATTTATGCGGTCGCTGTTTTTATAAAGCTCATCATAAATATTAAGTACCTGACCGCCTGGGTAACCGAATACGGTGTCAACACCCTGTTCAATCAGGGTTTCAATTATAATTTGTGCACCTGTCATTTGCATAATTTTCAATCCTTTATTTTTGGTCATTAACAATCATTCTATTTACTGCACTTATGAGTGCTTTTACAGAAGATACTACGATATCGCTGTCGATACCTGCACCCCAATATACCTTACCGTCATTATTCTTAACGCTTACATAGGAAGCCGCAGACGAGTGCGAGCCGTCCTCCAAAGCATGCTCGGTATAGCTTTCGAGTGAATAGATATCACCTACGAGCGACTTAATTGCATTTGAAACCGCATCAAGACGTCCGTTACCTTGTGCCGTTACGGTCTGCTTTTCACCGTTTATCTGCACCGAAACGGTAGCAAAAATACCGTCCATCTGTGCATAGTGGGCTTCCATAACATTGATTGGTGACTCTATATTTACAAAGTCGGACATAAAAATGTCGTAAACCTCGTTTGGTAGCAACTCTTTATGTGCGTGGTCCGAAATACTCTTAACGTGATAGCCGAACACCTCACGCATTTTGGGTGGCAGGCAAAGACTATAGGTTTTCTCCATAAGATAACCGATTCCGCCCTTGCCAGACTGTGAATTAATGCGTATAACATCTGCCTCGTAAACACGGCCAAGGTCTGTAGGGTCGATAGGAAGATACGGCACATTCCAAATCTTGCTGCCCTTTTCCTCCCTATGTCGCATACCCTTTGCAATAGCGTCTTGGTGAGAGCCGCTAAATGCCGCGAACACAAGTGCACCGCTATACGGCTGACGCTCATAAACATGCATACGTGTAACCTTTTCATAAACCTCGCAAATTTCGGGCATATTAGAAAGGTCAAGGCAGGGGTCAACGCCCTGCGAATACATATTTAGTGCTAATGTAATTATATCTACATTACCGGTACGCTCACCGTTGCCAAAAAGTGTGCCTTCAATACGGTCGGCTCCTGCAAGCAGACCCATTTCGCTGTCTGCCACAGCACAGCCTCTATCATTATGCGGGTGCAGCGATATAATTAGATTTTCGCGGTTTTTCAAGTTCTTGCACATATATTCAACCTGATTTGCATATACGTGCGGCATTGAGTGAGAAACCGTAACAGGAAGATTTATAATAACCTTATCGTCAGCCGTCGGCTGCCAAATATCAATTACCTCGTTACAAATTTCCACCGCATATTCAGGCTCAGTTCCTGTAAAGCTTTCGGGCGAATACTCAAAGGTAAAGTGCCCCTCGGTCTTTTCGCGGTAAGCCTTGCAAAGCTTAGCCCCGAATTTTGCTATTTGAATAATTTCCTCTTTAGACTTTTTAAAAACCTGCTCACGCTGTGCTACAGAGGTAGAATTATAAAGATGTACTACCGCGTGCTTTGCACCCTTTAAGGCCTCAAAGGTTTTAGCAATAATATGCTCACGCGATTGGGTAAGTACCTGTATAGTAACATCATCAGGAATCAGGTTGTTTTCAATTAATGTGCGGCAAAACTCATACTCGGTCTCACTAGCAGCAGGAAAGCCTATTTCAATCTCCTTAAAGCCTATTTTTACAAGCAGTTTGAAGAATTCAAGCTTTTCCTCTAAATTCATAGGCGTAATAAGAGCTTGGTTTCCGTCACGCAGGTCAACACTGCACCATAAAGGTGCTTTTTCGATATAAGTTTTATTCATCCACTCACCGCTAAATGACGGTGCAGGAAAGAACTGTTTTTCATATTTGTCGCAAGTCAGCATAAATAATTTTACCTCCGTTTTTGTGCCTTTGCATAGAAGGATTTTTATATAAAAAAATCTCTTATGCACAAACACCTAATGTTAATGTGCAAAAGAGACGAAGATTACATATTCTCCGCGGTACCACTCTTTTTGATGAAGATTCATCCGCTCACGCATGTCAAACAACACGCTTCTCTATAACGGGAGATGCCGGTTAAACCTAGTAAGCCTTCGCCTTTCAGCCAACAGCTCAGGGGAGAGATATATTGCTACCACTGTACTGTCTTGCACCACCCGACAGCTCTCTAAAATCAGATAATAGAACTTGTACCCCATCATCGCTTTTAATACAGGTATTTTAACCCTTTTTATAGGAATTGTCAAGCAGTTTTGCAAGAAAAATTGTCATTTTTAAGATTTTTAACCCTGTTTAACGCAATTTAGCGGAATTTTTGGATTTTAAGATTGAAAATAAATGTGCTTTTTTACAATTGACTTTAGGGGTATTATATTGTAAAATGTATATAAATATAATATGTATTTTGAGGGAGTGTTAGTAATGAAGCCGATTTATAAGCGTGTGCTTTTAAAATTAAGCGGTGAGGTATTAGCGGGCGAAAAAGGCTCGGGCATTGATTTTGATAAGGTTCTTGAGGTTTGTGCCGCAGTTAAGGAAAGCGTCGATATGGGCGTACAGGTTGCCATTGTTGTAGGCGGCGGCAATTTCTGGAGGGGACGCTCCAGCGGTAAAATGGACAGAACCCGTGCAGACCATATGGGTATGCTTGCAACTACAATTAACTCTTTAGCTTTAGCCGATGCACTTGAGCAAATCGGCGTTACTGCAAGGGTGCAGACCGCTATTGAAATGCGTCAGATTGCAGAGCCATATATCAGAAGCAAAGCAATCCGCCATCTCGAAAAGGGCAGAGTTGTAATTTTCGGTTGCGGAACGGGTAATCCTTTCTTCTCTACCGACACAGCGGCGGCTCTACGTGCGGCAGAAATCGGTGCCGATGTTATTTTCAAGGCAACTAATGTTGACGGCGTTTATGACAGCGACCCGAAGAAAAATCCTGACGCTAAAAAGTTTGATACACTTACACACCTTGAGGTACTTCAAAAAGAATTACACGTTATGGATAGCACCGCAGCTTCACTTTGTATGGATAACGGAATTGAAATTCTTGTATTTAATCTCAATAAGCCGAGCAATATCACCGACGCTATGGTGGGCAACCACAACGGCACTCTTGTAAAATAGAATTTAAAGGAGACTAAAGTTATGAACGAACTTTTAAAAGTAACCGAAGAAAAAATGACTAAAACTATATCCGCATTAGAGCGTGAATATAACTCCGTTCGTGCAGGCAGAGCAAATGCCGCTGTGCTTGACCGTATTACCGTAGACTACTACGGTGTACCCACACCAATTCAGCAGATGGCTGCAGTTTCTGTACCTGAGGCAAGAACTCTTATGATTCAGCCTTGGGATGCTTCCACACTTCGCGAAATTGAAAAGGCAATACTTACATCTGATATCGGCATTAACCCTCAAAATGACGGTAGGGTTATCCGCCTTATGTTCCCCCCTCTTACCGAGGAACGCCGTAAGGAAATTGTAAAAGATATAAAAAGAACTGCCGAGGACAGCAAGGTAGCAGTTAGAAATCTTCGCCGCGATGCCCTTGAAAAATTAAAGGGACTTAAAAAGAGTAACGCCATAACCGAAGATGACGAGCAGAACGGTGAAAAGAAGATACAAAATCTTACCGACAAATACTGCAAGGAGGTTGACAATATGTCAGCCGCCAAAGAAAAGGAAATTATGGAAATATAATATAGTATGATTTTCATCATACTATGGGGTTGTCACACAGCCTTTTCGGCTTCTGGCAACCCCACTTGGCTTTTTAGCGAAAAGCGACATAAACCGCAATGTAATTATATCGTTTAAAATCGGTGGTGTAATAATGGGTGTTTTTAAATTGAGGCGTGCTTCAAAAGCGAAACGAATTCTGCCACGACATATTGCAATAATTATGGACGGCAACGGCAGATGGGCAAAAAAACGCGGACTTCCGCGTACGGCAGGTCACTCGGCAGGCTCTAAAAATTTTAAAGATATTGCAAGGTACTCAAATAAAATAGGCCTTGAATATTTAACCGTTTATGCCTTTTCCACTGAAAACTGGAAAAGACCCGAAGAAGAAGTCCGCAATATAATGAATATTTTGCGTGATTATCTAAAGGACGCTAAAAATTTCAAGGACGAAAATATAAAGGTTAAATTTATCGGCAACATAGAGGTTTTAGACGAGGATATAAAAGAGCTTATAGCCGAAGCCGAGGAAGCCTCAAAGGATGCTACAGGTCTTAACCTTAATATTGCCCTTAACTATGGCGGTAGGGACGAGATAATACACGCCGTTAAAAGTATAATAAATGAGGGACTAGCCGCCGAAGAAATTGATGAAAAAGCAATTTCCGACCGTCTTTATACTTGCGGTCAGCCCGACCCCGATTTCATTATAAGACCCAGCGGTGAATACCGTCTTTCAAACTATCTTATATGGCAATCGGCTTATGCTGAATATTGGTTTTCGGACATACTATGGCCCGACTTTAAGCCAAAGCATTTAGAACAGGCAATAGACGAATACTCTAACAGAAACCGAAGATTTGGAGGCGTTTAAAAATGAAAACTAGAATTATTTCAGGAATAGTAATGGGAGTTATTGTTGCGGCAGTGCTTTTGATAGGAATGTTGTGGAATCCCGTTATAATAACCTTAGCAATTTCGATTTTAGCGGCAGGTGCGGCTTATGAATTATTGCATAATGCTATTGGTATAACCTCAAAACCCGCAATTATCGGTGCCGGTATTTATTCTTCTCTAGCTGTTTTTTCAATTAATTACACCTTTTGGGCATATTTTACCGTTGGCGTGCTATATTTTATTTATGCGGTAGTTATTGTTCTAAAAAATCACAAGGAATTTAACATTGCTAAAATTGCTGCAGTTGTATTTATGCCACTCGGCTTAAGCTTTGCTTTTGTTTCGCTTGAGGGAGTTATAAATTTAGCAGGCGGAATTTATTATTTATTACTGTTGCTTAATTTTTCTTCGGTTTGCGATATGGGTGCTTATTTCACAGGTGTTACAATCGGAAAACACAAGCTTTGCCCCGAAATCAGCCCTAAAAAAACTATAGAGGGTGCAATAGGCGGTATTGTTTCAAGTATGATAGTAACGGTTATTTTAACCCTTTGCTTTAAAAAGTCTATTTTATTACCCGTTGTTTTAACTATTCCTTTTTGTGTTTTAGGAATTCTCGGTGACCTTTTTGCATCAATTATAAAAAGAAGTGTTGACCTTAAAGATTACGGTAATCTTATTCCCGGTCACGGCGGAATATTGGACAGGGTTGACAGCATACTTATGATAGCACCACCCTTGTTTATTTTGATTTCACATGGGGTATTATAAATGAAAGAACTTGTAATTTTAGGCTCTACAGGCTCAATCGGCACACAGGCGATTGAGGTAGCAGAGCGTGAGGGATTTCGTATTACCGCCCTTACCGCAGGCAGTAACTCAAAACTACTTGAAGCACAAGCTAGAAAGCTAAAGCCATTAGTGGTGGCTTTAGCCGACGAAAATGCGGCTGCCGACCTTAAGGTACGCCTTAGAGATACCGATATAAAGGTTTTATCGGGTACTAAGGGTGTTTCTGAAGCGGCGGCAGGAAGCGGCGACATAGTTCTTAATTCAATAGTAGGTATAGCAGGTCTATTGCCAACCCTTGCCGCAATAGATAACGGCAAAACCATCGCCCTTGCAAATAAAGAAACCTTGGTAACAGGCGGCGAAATTGTAAATAGACGTGCTAAAGAAAAGGATGTTAAAATTCTACCCGTTGACAGTGAACATTCGGCAATTTTTCAGTCACTACAGGGAGCACCCAAAGGCTCACTCAAAAAAATTCTTTTAACTGCATCGGGCGGACCTTTCTATAATAAAACTAAAAAAGAACTTCAAAACGTCACAGTAAATGATGCACTAAAGCATCCTAATTGGTCAATGGGTGCTAAAATCACTATAGACTCGGCAACCCTTATGAACAAAGGTCTTGAGGTTATTGAGGCGGTGCATTTATTTGGTCTTGACGCTTCAAAAATTGAGGTGCTGGTTCACAGACAAAGTATTCTGCATTCGGCAGTAGAGCTTACCGACGGTGCCGTAATAGCACAGCTTGGCACCCCTGATATGAGATTACCGATACAGTATGCTTTAACCTATCCCGCAAGAAGCCAAAACGCCTTTGAGCGTTTAAGCCTTACCGATATCGGCACACTCACCTTCGAAAAACCCGATATCGACACCTTCCGTTGCCTGCCGCTTTGTATTGAGGCAATAGCCAAGGGCGGTCTTTATCCAACCGCTGTAAACGGTGCTAACGAAGAGGCGGTGCGACTGTTTTTAGAGGGTAAAATCAAATTCCTTAAAATAGCAGAGCTAGTAGAAACCGCTCTTGCTACTGCAGAAAATAAAAACGATTTTACAGTAGAGGATATTCTTTATACCGACAAAATGGCACGCGAAGCTGTTTTAAATGCAATAAATTAATCAATTATATTTTAAAAGGGAGAGATTGACATTTCCGCTTTTTTAAATGTATGGAATAATGTTTGGCCCTATCTTGTGGCAATACTGCTTTTTATAATTTTAATAATAATACACGAATTCGGTCACTTTATAGCCGCAAAGCTTTTGGGTGTTAGGGTGAATGAATTTGCCGTAGGCTTTGGTCCCAAGCTTTTTAAAAAGAAGCTTGGCGAAACTGTGTATGCCGTAAACCTTGTACCACTCGGCGGATATTGTGCTATGGAGGGTGAAGAGGAAGCAAGCGGCGACGAGAAAGCCTTTTGTAACAAAAAGCCTTGGCGTAGGTTTTTAATAGTTATAATGGGTGCAATATTTAATTTGTTGCTTGGTGTTATAATAATAGGCTGTACTCTAATTCCGCAGGAACGCTTTACAACCACAACAATTGCAGAATTTCACGAAAATTCGGTAAGCAGTGAACACGGATTAAAGGTAGACGACAAAATTATAGCCGTCAACGGTAGACGTATCTTCTCTACCTACGATTTAAGCTACGCTTTTACAAACGTTAAAAACTCGGTGATTGATATGACCGTTTTGCGTGACGGTGAAAAGCTGGACCTCGAAAATGTTAAGTTTGACTCTAAAGAAATCGATGGCATAGATTACTTGTCGGTAGATTTTTATGTTTACGGCAAGGAAAAAAACTTTGTCTCCTTTATTGGCGAAACCTTTAATACCACCTTTTCATACTGTGCAGTAGTATGGCGTTCGCTTATAGACCTTATTACAGGAAAGTATGGAATCAGTGCCGTTTCGGGTCCTGTAGGTGTTACGGCGGTTATAGGCAGTATCGCAAAGCAAAATCTTCAAAATCTGTTGCCTATAATGGCTTTAATAACTGTAAATCTCGGTATATTTAATCTTCTTCCCGTCCCTGCACTTGACGGCGGAAGACTTGTATTTATACTGTTTGAAATGATATTTAAAAAGCCTGTTCCTCAAAAGTATGAAAGTGCGGTACACGCCGCAGGCTTTATACTGCTTATAGGCTTTATGCTGCTTATAACAGCAAAGGATATTTGGACACTTTTTATGGGGTGATACAATGTACACTAACGATAAAACCAAGCAGGTAACTGTGGGTAATATTAAAATCGGCGGCGGCTCGCCTGTTTCGGTACAGTCAATGCTCTGCCGCGAAGCTCACGATATAAAGGGTAATATAGAACAGGCAAAGGCTCTAGAGGCCGCAGGCTGTCAGATAATTCGTGTTTCTGTACCCGACATAAAGGCTGTTAAAACGGTTGCCGCTTTAAAGGAAAATGTAAATACACCCATTGTGGCTGACATTCACTTTGATTGGCGTTTAGCTATAGAAAGCGTTGCCGCAGGGGTTGATAAGGTACGCATAAACCCAGGAAACATTGGTGACGCAGAAAAAATTAAAGCAGTAGCCGACACTTGTAGACTTCATAATGTACCTATCAGAATAGGCGTAAATTCAGGCTCGCTTGAAAGGGATATTTTAGCAAAATACGGCTCGCCTACAGCAGAAGCACTAGTAGAAAGCGGACTTTACCATATATCACTCTTAGAAAAATTTGATTTTTATGATATTGTGTTATCCCTTAAATCGTCCGACACTAAAAAAATGTACGATTCCTATGTTCTAGCGGCAGAAAGGACAAGCCACCCCTTGCATTTGGGCGTTACCGAGGCAGGTACCGAGTATATGGGTACACTTAAATCTGCGGCGGGCATAGGCGGACTTCTGCTTCGCGGTATTGGCTCTACCATACGCGTTTCATTAACCGACGACCCTGTTAAAGAGGTTAAGGCGGGCATTAATCTTTTAAAGGCAATAGGTCTTCGTGAGGGCGGTGTTAAATTTGTTTCCTGCCCTACCTGCGGCAGAACAAAAATTGACCTTATAGGCCTAGCAGAGAAAGCCGAAAAGTGCCTTGCCGATATCAATAAAAATATAACCGTTGCTATAATGGGCTGTGTGGTAAACGGTCCTGGTGAAGCCAAAGAAGCCGATATTGGAATCGCGGGCGGCGACGGATGCGGTGTGATATTTAAAAAAGGTGAAATTTTAAGAAAGGTAGAGGAAGAAAAACTCTTGCCTGCCCTTTTGGAAGAAATCGAAAAATTATAGACTGTAATACGGAGTGGAATAAACAATGCTACCCTGCAAGGAGTTATTTGGAGAATATCTTGATAACAATTTAAGAACTGTATTTGATGATACACTTATTAGTGACTGCAAGCTTAATATGGAAAACCGTTCCTTAAAGCTTGAACTTTTAAGTAAAAAATACATAAAAGACGAGAATATTTTGCTGTTTAAAAACAGAATTTTTTCTGTTTTAAAGCTTGATAGTCTTGATTTTTCGGTGTGCTATGACAACCCACCGCTAGACGATGTTGCCAGTATGGATATCGCTAGTGAAATACGCCGTAAAAATGCGGCAATCAACGGTTATTTGGTTGATGCGAAATATACCGTTAACGGTAATACCGTTTTAATAACACTATGTCACGGCGGATATGAGAAGTTGTGCGAAATAGGCTTTGCAGATATGTTTTCATATCTTGTTCGTGAACGTCTAGGTCTTACGGTTTCGGTAGAATTCGACGGTCAGCTTGAGGATTTAGAGCTGGTTCCGCCCCCACCCACCGTTACCGAAGCGGAGGCACCAAAACAACAGGAAGTCAAGGCTAACTCAGCACCCGCAGAGCCGGAAATTAAATATGACTATAAACCAAAAGACGGTCTGCCCGTTTACCTTGAGAGTGCAAAGCTTTTCTACGGCAGAAAAATAGATACCGACGTTATGCCTATTTCAGACATTCTGCCGCCTCTTAACGATAATGAAAGCGTTAAAATCGCCGCTTGGGGCGAGGTTTTCGGTTGCGAAATTAAAACTATTGATACCCGTAAGGGCGGTAAAATGGTTACGGCAAACTTTGCCTTTAGCGACTATACAAACTCTTTTAACGCCACAGTTAAAAAGTTTTTTGACCCGAAATACAGCAAGGATATGAATAAAGATGCGAAAGATTTTATAGCCTCTATTTCTGCTCTTCACGATGGTGCCTTTGTTGTAGTAAACGGTGACTATACCTTTGACCGTTGGAAAAATGATTTTATTGTTGACGTAAAGGCACTTGCAACTATTAAGCCTTACGAAGAAAAGGACGAGCATGAGGGTCTAAAGAGAATAGAGCTTCACTGCCATACAAATATGTCGGCAAAGGACGCCGTATCGTCAGGTGAGGATATTGTAAGTCTTGCTAACAAGTGGGGACATAAGGCGATTGCTATTACCGACCACGGTGTTGTACAAGCCTACCCCGCCGTTGCAGGTGCGGTTAAAAAAATCCGTAAAGCAGGCGGCGACTTTAAGGTTATTTACGGTGTTGAGTCCTATTTTGTAGACGATATAAATAACGATATAAGCGGTATGACTGCAAAGCAGATTGCAAAAATACGCTACCACCAAATTATTTTAGTTAAAAATTTAGTAGGTCTTAAAAATCTTTATAAACTCGTAAGTGAGGCTCATTTGCACGATTTCCACGGCAGACCTATTACACTTCGCAGTAAGCTTGATAAGCACAGGGAGGGTCTGATTTTAGGCTCGGCTTGTGAACAGGGCGAGCTTTACAGTGCTATTATCGACGGCAAGGACGAGGCAGAGCTTTTACGAATTGCCGATTACTATGACTATTTAGAAATCCAACCGCTCGGTAATAACGAGTTTATGATACGTCAGTCTTCTGAGCCCGATAGGGTTGATAAAAAGACGGGGGCTATAACCCCCAACCGCTTTAGAGAGGTTAAAAATTTAGATGTTATCCGCGACTTTAACCGCAAGGTAGTAGAGATTGCCGATAAGCTTAAAAAACCTGTTGTCGCTACGGGTGACGTACACTTCCTTAAAAAACAGGACGATATTATACGTAAAATTCTTATGGCGGGTCAAGGCTTTGACGACTTTGACCACCAAGCACCCCTGTATCTTAAAACCACCGATGAAATGCTATCGGATTTCGACTATTTCGGTGAACGTGCTTATGAATTTGTAGTAGAAAATCCAAATAAAATTGCCGAAATGATAGACGGTGATGTTATACCTGTGCCCGACGGAAACTTCCCACCTGTAATTGAGGGCTCTGACGAAGAGCTTCGCCGCATTTGTTGGGATAAAGCACACAAAATATACGGCGATACAGTACCCGAAACGGTAGAAAAAAGGCTAGAAAAAGAGCTTAATTCTATCATTAATAATGGTTTCTCAATAATGTATATATCGGCACAAAAGCTAGTGGCCTATAGCGAGGAAAACGGATACCTTGTAGGCTCGCGTGGCTCGGTTGGCTCTTCCTTTGTTGCTACTATGGCAGGTATTTCGGAGGTTAATCCGCTACCGCCGCACTATGTCTGCCCAAAATGCCGTAAGAGTGAGTTTTTCCTAAAGGGTGAAGTAGGCTCTGGCTTTGACTTGCCCGAGAAAAACTGTCCCGATTGCGGCACACCCTATAACCGCGATGGTCACGATATTCCCTTTGAAACCTTTTTAGGATTTAAGGGCGATAAGGTGCCTGATATAGACCTTAACTTCTCGGACGAATTCCAAAGCTCTGTACAAAAGTACACCGAAACAATGTTCGGAAGTGAGAATGTGTTTAAGGCAGGTACAATTTCTACTGTGGCAGAAAAAACCGCCTTTGGCTTTGCAAAAGCCTATGCCGAGAAAAAGGGCATCACCTTAAGCCAAGCCGAGTTAAACCGACTAGCAGGAAAGGTTGAGGCGGCTAAAATCAAGCAGACCACAGGTCAGCACCCTGCAGGTATGATAATTGTACCTAGGGACAAAACTATTTACGATTTCTGCCCCGTACAGCACCCTGCAGACGATGTTAACACCGATATAATTACCACACACTTTGACTTCCATTCAATACACGATACAATATTAAAGCTTGACGAGCTTGGTCACGTTGTACCTACTACATACAAGTATTTAGAGGAATACAGCGGCAAAAAAGTAACCGATATTTCGATGAGTGACCCTAAGGTATACAGTCTTTTTGTATCGACCGAGGCTTTAGGCGTAACACCCGAAGAAATCGACTCTAAAACAGGTACATTCTGTCTGCCCGAGTTTGGTACAGAATTTGTACGCGGAATGTTAACCGAATGTCAGCCTAAAAACTTTGCTGATTTATTACAGATTTCAGGACTTTCTCACGGTACAGACGTTTGGCTTGGAAATGCACAGGAGCTTATTCACGATGGCACCTGCACCATTTCTGAGGTTATAGGTACGCGTGATAACATAATGGTTTACCTAATCCATCAGGGTATGGAGGAGGGCCGTGCATTTAAGATTACCGAAACGGTACGTAAAGGTCTTGTTGCAAAGGGTAAGGTAAGTGAGGAAGAATGGGGTGCTATGGAGGACGATATGCGTGCCGTAAATGTACCCGAATGGTACATTAAAAGCTGCTATAAAATCAAGTATATGTTCCCCAAAGCCCACGCCGCCGCTTATGTTATTTCGGCACTTCGTCTTGCTTGGTATAAGGTTTATCGGCCTCTTGAATTTTACTGTGCATACTTTACCGCACGTCCGGAGGACGTTGACGTGCCTACAATTATCAAGGGCAAGGACGCCGTTCGCAGACTTATGGCTGAAATTAAGGCTAAAGGCAGAGAAGCAAGCAAAAAGGAAAAAGATGTTTACGACAACCTGCTTATATTCAATGAAATGATGTCACGTGGCATTGAGGTATTGCCTATTGATATCAATAAATCACACGCTATGAAGTATCTGCCCGAAGACGGTAAGATGCGACTTCCCTTTGGGGCACTTTCAGGTGTCGGTGAAAAGGCGGCTTACTCTATTTACGAGGCGGCACAGAAAGGCAACTTTGTATCCCTTGAGGACTTCCAAATAGAAGCAGGCGTGTCAAAAACTATTATTCAGAACCTTGCCGATTTGGGTGCTACCCGCGACCTGCCCGATACAAACCAAATTTCTATGTTTTAGCGGCACAATAAATCCTATATAGTAAGTTAAAGGAATATTTTAATGCAATTAAAACTACAAAACGCGGCAGTAGAACTGTCGGGAGAAGTAATTTTAGAAAATGTTAATATTGAAATTAACGACGGTGCAAAAATTGCCGTAGTCGGCAGAAACGGCTGTGGTAAAACAACACTGCTTCGCTTAATTTCGGGAGAAATTCCAAATGCCAAAAGACCCGATACGGTATTTTCCGTATCGGGTAAACCTGTTATAGGTGTGCTGTCGCAGATAACCTTTTCTGATAACAGTCTGCCTATGGTTCTGGAAATTCGTTCGGCATACAAAGAAATTCTTGATATGAAGGACCGTCTTGCCTTTTTACTTGAAAAAATGAACGAAAGCGAAAACGAAATATATATTGAAGAATATACCGCACTTCTTGAACGCTTTACAAATGCAGGCGGATTTTATTTTGAAAAGGAATACGAGGCGGCAATTAAACAGTTTGGATTTAGTGAAAGCGATAAATATAAACCGCTATCTGATTTTTCGGGCGGTCAGCGTACGAAAATTGCCTTTTTAAAGCTTTTGCTTTCAAAACCCGATATACTTTTACTTGATGAGCCTACAAACCACCTTGATATTAAGGCGGTTACTTGGCTTGAAGAATATATACGTGACTATAAAAAAGCGGTTGTTATAGTATCACACGACCGTATGTTTTTAGACCGCACAGTTAACACAGTTTATGAAATAGAACATGGTAAAACCACTAAATATACGGGCGGATATACCGAATTTACAGTACAAAAAAAGGCTCTACGCGAACAGCAAGCAAAGGAATATGAAGCCTATAAAAAGGAAACCGAAAGACTTGAAAATTTAGTCGAGCGTTTTAGGTATAAGGCTACTAAAGCCAGTATGGCACAATCAAAAATTAAAGCACTTGAGCGTATGGAAACGGTAGAATCACCCGAGGCTTATGACAACCGCACCTTTAAAGGCCATTTTGAACCTAGACTTGAAAGTGTTAAGGACGTGCTTATTTTAAATGAACTAAAAATCGGTTTTCTAGAGCCGCTAGCCACAATAGACCTTAAAATACAAAAGGGACAGCGTGTAGGCGTCATAGGCGGTAACGGACTTGGAAAATCCACACTTTTAAAGACTATTGTGGGTAACCTTGCCGCCCTTTCGGGAGATATACGTATAGGTGCTAATGTGGAAATAGGCTATTTTGATCAGCAAATGGCACAGTACACCTCACACGATACCCTGCTTGACGATTTTCAAAACACATTTCGTGGCATCGGTAATTTTGAGGCACGCTCGGCTTTAGCGGCATTTAATTTTACGGGCGAGGACGTATTCAAAACCGTCGATATGTTATCGGGCGGTGAGCGTGTGCGACTTGCCCTTTGCAAGATATTTAAAAGGCAGCCAAACTTCTTAATTCTTGACGAGCCTACAAACCATATGGATATGATAGGTAAGGAAACCCTTGAGGATATACTTTCGGAGTATACAGGCACTCTGCTTTTTGTTTCCCACGACCGATATTTTGTTAAAAAGCTAGCCTCACGCCTTGTGGTTTTTGAGGACGATACCGTTAAAACCTATGAATACGGTTACCAAGAATATGCCGATAAAAAGGCGGCAGAAAAGGCAGATACTATATCCCCTGCACACAAAACCACCACCGATAACGGCACCGAGCAAAAGCCAAAAGCCAAAAAGGGTTATACAACACCCGCAAAAGAAAAGGCTAAATGTGAGCGTGCATTAAACAAGTGCGAAAGGACAATTGAAGAACTTGAAAAACATATAGATGATCTTAAATGTGATCTTACAAAAGAGGAGAACATCTCCGATTATTTAAAGCTTGGCGAAATAAACGAACAGCTTGAAAAATTTGAAGCAGAGCTTTTAATAGAAATGGAAAACTGGGAAAACCTATCCACAAAGCTTTCCTCTATGCAAAATTAAACTAAAAACCTTATAAAAAACAGCAACCTCTCGGTTGTACCTAGAGGACAGTAATTGATTTTACGTTGAAAGGCCGATTTAAAAGAAAAACCACCCTTCGTTCTGTTTTGAACGCGGGGTGGTTTTTTCTTTTTATCTACTCATACACTTCTATCCATTCAGCATCCGCTTTAATTTCTACTTGATTTGAAGTTTTGCACTTTGGACAATAATAACTTGTCGTTAAATTACTGCGTGCAGAACCATTATTATTACTTACATCTCCACAAGATTCACATTTTTTATGGAAATAACAGCAGTTAGGATAGCCATATTCATCATATGTTTGATCATAAATAACTGCACCTTCTATCGCAAGAAAATTTTTTACGACATACACGCTTTTTTTAGCTGGTTGATTTGGTATGTTTTTATTTGATGAAATACTGTTTTCATCGCTAACTGTTTCTTGCGAAGAAATATTTAAATCGCTATTTGTAGCATTGTCGCTTTTGCTTTTACATGCATTAAAAGAAAAAGCAAGCATTAAACATAATATTAAATATGTAAATTTTTTCATTACAAATTTCTCCATTGTTTTTTATTTGTTTTTTAAAATATCTGCCATTTTTTTATCCATTTCAGCTTGTGCATATGCAGCACCCCTATAATCTCCGCGAGCGGTAGCGGCTGCTTTTGTATGTGCTGCACTCTTATATGCAACCTTATCTGAATTGCTACCAGAGATCATATCTGCCGCACTTTTATCCATCCGTTCCTGTGCGTATGCCGCACCTTTATAATCACCACGTGCAAGTGCTGCCGCTTTAGTATGTGCTGCACTTTTATATTCATTTGCCGCTTTTGCTTTTTGAGCGGCTTCTTGTTTTCTTTGGCTTTCTTCTGCGGCGGCTCTACCTTCAGGAGAATTTGAGTAAGCTGTATATGCCATCAATATCAAAAAAGCAATAATAACCAATACTGCAGGAATAGCAAAGAGTTTTAATACTATCCTTAACCATTGCTTTTTTATATTACCAAAAAAACCTATTACCCCCATAAAAAGTGAAAGTATTACAATAATTATATCTTTATATATCCCTGTATTATTAACTAATGTCTTACCATAAGATTTTAAACTTTTAATTTGACATGAAACATTTATGCTATCAAGTTCTTTGCTATTGATTAGTTTCTCTAAAGTTTTCTCTGTGACTTTTGTTACACCCCAACTTGGATCTTCACTCGTTGTTATTAATATTGTGGCATTGGTTACCCCATGAGCGGCAATATCAGAATTAGAATGACTTGGGTAGTCAAACTTTATATCGTCAACCTCAAATATAATATCATACACATCAATTTCTTCGCCCGTATTATTAACAATTCCTAAAAAGATGTTGTACTCTTCTCCTAATTCATCGTTTGGAACAGTGCCAAGATAATGAACTTCCAAACTATCTTGCCCTTTCCAAATTATTGGGCTTGAAATCCACGTTTTTATTGAAGTCCAACCAAAAATTGCAAAGGCAAGAACAACTATTAGTATCATACCGATAATTACAATAATATTTTCGCCTTTTTGTTCGTAAATTCTTTCTTTTGACAGTTTCACAAATACACCCTACTTTCTAATTTGATAATTAAAGATAATATAGCTATATGACCTTATAACTTTACTTGATATGGTTGTTTTTTATTATCACAATCATGTACCTCCTAAAAATAAAAAGTGCGGCTACCGAAGTAACCGCACAAAAAACGCAAACTCCGATAGTCGCCAAACCAATTCAATATAAAGGGCAATAAGCACACTCACATTGATGGAATTTGCATTTTTATCAAATTCACAAAATGAGTATGCACAAAAAAGGACATAATAATTCCTATAATAAAAAAATCGCCCCTTTTTAATATTCAATTGGTTTGGCATAATTATTTTACCACAAAAACATAGTAATTGCAATAAGTTGCGATATTTTATTTGCCCTTAAACTGACGAAGGCAATATAACTCGCCATTAGGCGAATAAAACAGGCGTAGGGTCCTTAAGAACACTACGCCTAGGTTGCTGTTTTTTTATTTTTTAATTTTACATCTGTGCTTTGATTTCGTTAATGCTATCCTCTAGCATTTTAATCTTATCAAGCACCTTTGCAAGACTTTGACGCTGTTGCTCTACAACGGCGGCAGGTGCCTTTGCAACAAATCCTTGATTGTTTAGCTTGCCCTCAAAGAAAGCACGGTCCTTGTTTGCGGTCTCAAGCTCTTTTCCAAGTCGCACAAGCTCTTTTTCAAAATCAACAAGCTCACTCATCGGCATAAATATTGTTGCGGCATCGGTAACAATTCTAACCGAGCCTGCCTCATCAAAGCTGTCGCCGGTCACAACCTCAGAAGCGTATGCCAAGCGGCAGATATACGAGGTGCCTAGCTTAAAGGTATCAGCATTAGGCGATGCAATACATACCTTTGCTTTTTTAGAGGGCGGAACATTCATTTCGGCTCTACGGTTTCTAACCGCCTTTATAACTGCCATTATTTTCTCAAAATCTGCTTCCTCTGCCTCGTAGCAGAAATCCTTATTAAATGTAGGCCATTTTGATACCATAAGGGCTTCAGCGTCGCCGTGAGGCATCGACTGCCAAATTTCCTCTGTAATGAAAGGCATAA
The DNA here is from genome assembly GCA_015065725.1 of Oscillospiraceae bacterium. Lineage (GTDB taxonomy): Bacteria > Bacillota > Clostridia > Oscillospirales > Acutalibacteraceae > UBA737. Next base: position 29,150 of record SVPV01000005.1, on the reverse strand, counting down.
AGGGATGAAGAAGAGCTAGTATGTTTGTGTAAACATAGGTAAGCACGCTTCGGGCAGTGTCTGCAGCTTCCTTTTCGTCGCCGTTAAGACGAGATTTGCAGATTTCTATATACCAATCGCAGAAAACATCCCAAATAAAGTCATAAAGCTTTCCTATAGCAAGACCTAATTCAAATTTTTCAAGATTTTCGGTAACATCCGCAACCAAGGTGTTAAACTTTGAAATTATCCACTTATCCTCAAGTGCGAAAGCATCGGGATTTAGCGGAATAATGCTATCATCGTTTAAATTCATCATTATAAATCTTGCGGCATTCCAAAGCTTGTTTGCAAAGTTTCTACTTGCCTCTACACGCTCAGGGATATAACGCATATCATTTCCTGGGCTATTACCTGTAGCCAGCGAGAAGCGAAGTGCATCGGCACCATACTCGTCAATAACTTCAAGCGGGTCTACACCGTTGCCTAGTGACTTTGACATTTTTCTACCCTGCGAATCCCTTACAAGACCGTGAATAAGCACCGTATTAAAGGGAACTTCACCCGTATGCTCTAACCCTGAGAACATCATTCTCATTACCCAGAATGGAATTATATCGTAGCCTGTAACCAAGGTGTTTGTTGGATAATAGTGCTTAAAGTCCTCAGCATCCTTATCGGGCCAGCCAAGAGTTGAAAATGGCCATAGTGCCGACGAGAACCAAGTATCAAGTGTATCAGGGTCTTGCTCAATGTTTTTACTGCCGCATTTTGCACAGCAATGGGCGGTTTCTTTAGAAACGGTTATTTCACCGCAATCTGCACAGTACCAAGCGGGAATTCTATGTCCCCACCAAAGCTGACGTGAAATACACCAGTCCTTAATATTTTCAAGCCAATGGAAATATACCTTTTCAAAACGCTGCGGAACGAATTTTGTTTCACCGTCTTTTACAGCATTTATAGCGGGGGTGGCTAGCGGCTTCATTTTAACAAACCATTGCTTTGAAACCCTAGGCTCAACTGTAGTACCGCAACGGTAGCAGGTGCCAACATTGTGGGTGTAGTCCTCAACCTTAACCAAAGCACCCTCTGCCTCTAAATCGGCAACAATAGCCTTTCTAGCTTCAAAGCGGTCCATACCTTTATATTTCGGATAATCCTCAACAATATGTGCATCGTCTGTAAGTACATTAATAACAGGCAGATTATGACGAAGACCTACCTCAAAGTCATTCGGGTCGTGTGCAGGGGTGATTTTAACAACGCCTGTACCAAAGTCGGTTTCAACATAATCGTCAGCCACAACGGGAATTTCGCGGTGAACGATAGGTAAAATAAGAGTTTTGCCTATAATATCCCGATATCGCTCGTCGTTCGGGTTTACAGCAACTGCAGTATCGCCAAGCAGAGTTTCGGGACGGGTAGTAGCAAGCTCTAAATAACCGCTGCCGTCTTTGAAAGGATAACGCAAATGCCAAAAATGGCCTGCCTGCTCCTCATATTCAACCTCGGCATCTGAAATAGAGGTTTTACAGTGTGGGCACCAATTTATGATACGCTCACCTCTGTAAATCAGTCCCTTTTCATAAAGATTTACAAACACTTCGTTTACTGCCTTATTACAGCCCTCGTCAAGAGTAAAGCGTTCTCTGTCCCAGTCACAAGACGAGCCTAATTTTTTTAGCTGTTCTATAATTCTGCCGCCGTACTGCTTTTTCCATGCCCATGCACGCTCTAAAAATCCGTCACGGCCGATATCCGCTTTGCTGACGCCCTCTTTTTTCATAGCCTCAACAATTTTAGCCTCGGTAGCGATAGAAGCGTGGTCAGTACCAGGCAACCACAGGGTATCAAAGCCCTGCATACGCTTAAATCTGATTAAAATATCCTGTAGAGTATTATCAAGGGCATGGCCCATATGAAGTTGTCCTGTAATGTTCGGTGGGGGAATAACTATTGTATAGGTATCCTTGCCCGCCTCTCTTTTAGCGTGGAAATATTTTCCGTCAAGCCACATTTTATAAATGCGGTCTTCAACATCTTTGGGGTTATACTGCTTTGCGAGTTCTCTGTCCATTTTATCCTCCAAAAAATAAAAATGTATAATTTAAAAATAAAAGTAAATATTATTACTGTCAGGTAAAGAATTAAGCGTTTGTATTTACCCGACAAGCCGTCTGACGAGTAGGTTTAATTTTTAAACACTAGTCAGACGGTTCTTTTTGTGTTATAGGTCCATTTTTGCCTGCTCTGCCGCACCTGTGGGTTTTAAACTGCCCGCCGCAGGAAGATTTTTTGTGCGGTAGCGGTGTTCAGGCTCTAGACTGCCCTTTTCGTAAAGCTCTGCCGTATAAATTCGCTGACCTTTTTTCTGTGTCATAACCGCAATACCGCCGTTGTTTTTAGTGGTCTTTGGCGGTATACTTGCAGAGTTTACAAGCAACATTCTGCCGTTAGTTGATTTTAAGAGTAAATCGGTATCCTCGACTAAATGGATTACGGTGTGAAGTGTAAACTTTTCGCAGTAGGCATTAATAAGCTTTTTGCGGTTTGTCTTGGTTTCGTATGCCGAAAGCGGCACCTTTGATACCCTACCGTTATCAAATACGAACAGCATATATCCCATGTAATCCTTTGTGTTTACCATATAAACGGGATATTCACCCTCATCAAACTCTAGTGCAGAGGGAACAAAATCACCAAGTACGCTTGCCTTGCCGTCCGAGAAATCGGCGACTCGCGATTTATAAACCTGACACTTGTTTGTGAAGAATAAAAGCTCGTGTGCATTGGTCGATTCAATTATCTGTGTAATCTCGTCGCCCTCTTTAAGCTTTTGCTCACCGCTCATACGAAGTGACTGGGGTGTAATCTTTTTAAAGTAGCCGTCCTTTGTGAAAAAAAGGGTTACGGGGGAATTATCAACCTCTACTACTAAAGAATCGGTTTCATCCTCTTCGGCACTGATTATACGTGTCTTTCTGTCCTGTCCGTATTTCTTTATAACTTCGTTAAGGTCGTTTACAATAATTTTCATAACCTTTGAGCGAGAATTTAAAATGCCCTGCATTTCTTCAATTTCCTGCTCTAATTTTTCTACGTCATTAAGACGTTTTAAAATATATTCGCGGTTTAAGTGGCGTAGTTTTATTTCGGCTACATATTCGGCTTGAATTTCGTCTATGCCGAAGCCAATCATAAGGTTTGGCACAACCTCTTTTTCTTCCTCGGTTTCGCGGACAATTTTAATTGCCTTGTCGATATCAAGCAGAATCTTCTGAAGACCTTTTAATAGATGCAAACGGTCGCGAGCTTTACTTAAATCAAAATAAACTCTACGGCGTACACATTCCTCACGGAAAGCCACCCATTCAGAAATTATCTCTTTTACACCCATAACGCGAGGCGAGCCTGCTATTAAAATATTAAAGTTACAAGCAAAGCTATCCTGAAGCGGTGTGGATTTAAAGAGCTTTTTCATAAGTTTCTCGGGATCGGCACCACGCTTTAGATCTATGGTTATTTTAAGACCTTTAAGGTCGGTTTCATCACGAATATCGTTAATTTCGGTGACCTTTTTAGCCTTTACAAGCTCAATTACCTTTTCGATTATAGCTTCAGAGGTTGTAGTAGGCGGAATTTCTGTAATATCGATACAATTTTGTGATTTATCGTAGCTATAAACACCCCTGACCTTAAAGCTGCCTCTGCCACTCTCATAAATAGCTTCCATTTCCTCGCGGTCATATAAAAGCTCGCCGCCTATTGGGAAATCGGGTGCTAAAAGAGTATCTGCAACATTAATTGTATCATCTTTAATATATGCGATGGTGGTTTCGCAAACCTCGCGTAAATTAAAGGGACAAATTGAGCTTGCCATACCTACCGCAATACCTGTATTTGCATTTACAAGCACCGACGGGAATGTAACAGGAAACAGCACCGGCTCTTTCATAGTGGCATCGTAGTTGTCTACAAAATCAACTGTGTCCTTATCAATTTCACGGAACAGCTCACTGGAAATTGTCGCCAGCTTTGCTTCTGTATAACGTGATGCGGCATACGCCATATCACGCGAATAGGCTTTACCGAACGAGCCCTTTGACTGCACATAAGGGTGTAAAAGTGCTTGGTAGCCTTCCGACAGACGTACCATTGTTTCGTATATAGCGGCATCACCGTGAGGGTTTAACTGCATTGTTCTACCCACAATGTTTGCCGATTTTATAGTGCCACCGTTTAAAAGCCCCATATTATACATTGTGTAAAGCAGCTTTCTGTGCGATGGCTTAAAACCGTCAATTTCGGGAATTGCACGCGAAACAATTACGCTCATAGCGTAGGGCATATAGTTGGTTTCAAGGGTTTCGGTAATGGGTTGCTCAACCACCATACCTGCACCCGCAATATATGCGTCGGCGGGCAGTCCCCCTGTGACTTTTTCTTGAGTTTTTTTCTTTTTTGGAGGCAATGAACTCTCTCCTTTTTATGTTTTGTTATTGATTTAGCATTTAATTTTAGGAAACATCAGCCTCATCAATATATAAATATCCGTTTTCGGCAATAAAATCCTTACGTCCTTGAAGATTATCGCCAAGCAACAGGTCGAACATTTCGCTTGTTCTCTCGGCATCCTGCGGCATAATTTTAACAAGTCTTCTGGTCTGCGGATTCATAGTTGTAAGGTTCATCATTTCGGGTTGGTTTTCACCAAGTCCCTTTGAACGCTGTAGGGTATATTTTTTATCGCCAAGCTCTGCTAAAATTTCGTTCTTTTCCTTTTCGTCATAAGCAAAGTAGGTCTTTTCCTTTGTGCCTATTTCAAAAAGCGGAGTTTCGGCAATATAAACCTTGCCCTCATTAATCAGTGTGGGCATAAGTCTATAAATCATAGTCAAAATAAGGGTACGGATTTGGAAACCGTCGACGTCGGCATCGGTGCAAATAATTACCTTATTCCAACGAAGTGAGTCCAAATCAAAGGTGGTCATATCCTTGCGTGCCTTGGTTTTAACCTCAACACCGCAACCAAGCACTTTTATAAGGTCGGTTATAATATCGCTTTTAAATACACGTTCATAATCAGCCTTTAGGCAGTTTAAAATCTTACCGCGTACGGGGATGATTGCTTGGAATTCAGCGTCACGAGCCAATTTACACGAGCCTAAAGCCGAATCACCCTCAACTATAAACAGCTCACGAACTGCAACGTCTTTGGTACGACAGTCAACAAACTTTTGCACCCTATCCACCATAGAATTGCTTGTTTGCAGAGCTTTTTTTATGTTTACACGCTCACGCTCGCTCTTTTCACGGCTACGCTTGTTTATAAGAACCTGATCGGCAATTTTGTCAGCCTCTGCCTTGTTTTCTATAAAATAAATTTCAAGCTGTTTGCGGAAGAAGTCGGTCATAGCTTCGTAAATAAAGCGGTTGGTAATCGACTTCTTGGTCTGATTTTCGTATGAAGTTATGGTTGAGAATGAGGATACTACAAGCACCAGACATTCTTCAACGTCAGAAAATGTTATTTTACTCTCATTCGCCTTATACTTGCCGCTTTGCTTAATATAAGCGTCAATTTGCGATACAAATGCGGTACGTACTGCCTTTTCGGGTGCACCGCCGTATTCAAGCCAGCTTGAGTTATGGTAATATTCCTTTAATGTATGCAGATTACTAAAGCAAAGTGCCGCATTTATTTTAACCTTGTATTCGGGCTTGTCCTCACGGTCGCGGCCCTTACGCTCGGTCTGCCAATACTGTACCGAGGTAAGCTTTTCCTCACCTACAGTTTCGGTTACATAGTCGGTAAGACCATTTTGGTAAATAATTTCGGTCTGTACAAATTTAGAACCCTGTTGCTCACGAAAGACAAACAAAAGACCTTCGTTTACAATAGCTTGTCTTTTAAGGGTATCCAAAAAATATTCGCGGGGAATATTAATGTCGGTAAAAACCTCAATGTCGGGTTTCCATTTAATTTTAGTACCCGTATCTCTGCCCGAATACTCTTCCTTTTGAAGACCGCCTACATTAAAGCCCTTTTGGAAGCGGACATTATACTTAAAGCCGTCACGTTTAATCTCGGCCTCCATATATTCACTAGCAAACTGTGTAGCACAAAGACCAAGTCCGTTAAGACCTATCGAATACTCGTAGTCAGAACCCGAATTATTGTCGTATTTACTGCCCGCATAAAGCTCACAGAAAAGTAACTGCCAGTTATAGCATTGCTCTTTGTTGTTGTAGTCAACAGGTGCACCGCGTCCGTTGTCCTGTACTTCAATAGAACCGTCGGAGTAAAGAGTCACCACGATTTTTTTACCGTATCCCTCGCGTGCCTCGTCTATAGAGTTAGAAATTATTTCAAAAACCGAATGTTCACAGCCGTCAAGACCGTCTGAGCCGAATATAACACTGGGACGAAGCCGTACCTGGTCGGGCCCTTCAAGTTTTTTAATACTTTCGTTACCGTATTCAACCTTTGTTTTAGCCATTAAGTCCTCTCCTGCTACATAATTATTCAAGATACATTATACCCTAACAACACTATTTTCGTCAAGGAAAAGTATTATTATAATATATATAATATCTTGTATTATGGTGCTTTTTTGGAAAAAAGGATTAAAATCATTAATTTTGGCTATTTTTAAAGGCTTTAAAATCAATCACACCGAAAAACCTGAGCAATATAAAATAAACCGCAATGCTTAACACACCAACCAAAGCTACACGCAAAAAAGCGGGGGCATTCAGAGGAATTAAAATAAAATTGAAAATCAGCACCAAGAACAGTGAGGTGACAAGGGGCAGAAAAAACTGTGATAAAAGACTAATTTTAGCATCGGTTACTTTTATAAGCCTCCTAAGATTTAAAATACAGGTAAAGGCGTTTGAAAAATACATTATACCTATAAATCCGCGAAGTCCCGTAACGGGCAATAAAAGTGCTATAAAAAGTATGCGAAGCGAAGAATCACATATACTGTTTCTAAAACAAAAATTCTGTTGGTCAAGACCTTTTAAAATACCGTCACAAATACTGTCTAAATACATTAAGGGTACTATCGGAGCCAATGCACAAATCAAAAAACCGACCTCGGTGTCCTTGTAAACAAGCATACCTATATCGTTGCCTAAAACTAAAAAAATTGCACCGAACATAATGCCGATTATCAAGGTTAAATTAATTGTTTTTTCGGTAGCGGATTTTAGCCTGTTAGAGTTGCCTACCGCTACCGCCTCGGACATTTCGGGTATAAGTAGGGTGGATATGGAATTTAGCACCGCCGACGGAAAAAACAAGAGCGGTAACGCCATACCTTTTATCATACCAAAGCCTGCAAGTGCATTTGAGGAGGTGGAAAAGCGTGCAAGATTTTTTGGCACTAGTATGTTTTCAATAGTGCGAAGCCCTGAATTTAAGTATCTGCCCATAGTTATAGGAGTTGAAATTCGGGTGATTTCACGTGTTACTGAATATGGTGGATCAGCTCTTCCTGAAAGCTTGTATAAGTGCTTTTTATCTAGGCAATAAAGTATGTAAATGTAAACTGCCGATACCGCCTCGGCTACAGTATCACCAAACAAAATTGCAGCACACGAGCTTGCTAAATCGGGGGTATTAATCCGCGTTATTATAAGCATAATAATCCCAATTCTTACCAACTGCTCGATAATTTGTGCGGTGGCTGGCGGAGTGGCTTTTCTAAATGCTATAAAATATCCTTTGATACAGGAAGAAATCCCCATAAACGGTAAAGAAAAGCCTAGAATTTTAAGGGATAGCGATGCCCTCATATCTCCTAAAAATTTATCGGCTATAAAGTCGGCACCAAGGAATACCGATGCTAAAGAAACCAAAGCTATAATTAATGTAAGCTCTATAGAGCGTCGAATAATTCTTTTAATGCTCTTATTACTGCCAAGGGCTGCCTCCTCGCTTATTAATCGTGTTACTGCCGTGCAGATACCTACCGTTGCAAAGGTGGAAACAAGCACATAAACTGAGAACACAAGCTGATAAAGGCCTATGCCCTCGGCACCGATTTTTGCAGCAAGCCAAACCTTAAAAATTATACCTGCAAAGCGAAGTATTAATGATGATGCAGTAAGTATAGCGGCGTTTTTTATAAATACGGTTTTTTTCATTTAATCTACTCCCACAGTAAAAGCAGTATATTCAATATTATGGCAGTAGAGGGTTGTCTAATAACTATAAAGACAAAAACCAACAAATAGATATCTATCGATATATTTTTGTAAAATAAAAAGGACTGACAGTAAGGTCAGCCCTTTAATATTAAAGATTTATACTTTTTTAAACACAATAGCTGCTCTTGATGGCAGATAACACTTAAAGCCTAGTCTTCCATCAGCCGTTGTTTCGGCTTTGTATTTATAGTTTTTGTCAACCCGCTCAAAGCCACCGAATTCGGCACTGTCGGTGGTAAATACTACTGAATATTCACCCTTTTCTTTTACAGGTACAAAATAACCTGTAAAAGACTCAAGAGGGTTAAAATTAAAGGCAAATACTGTCTTGCCCTTAGTAAAGGTTAAAACCTTATCACCGTTGTGAGTAAGACCGTAGTCGGCTTTTTTATTAAGCAACCTCTCCCGCTTTAAAAATGATAAAAGGTTTTTATCAAAGGCCAAAAGGTCACTATAGCGAAGCATATTATTGTCGGCAAGACTCCACTGTCTTCGGCAGTAATGATAACTCCAACCATTGCCCTCACGCGGAAAATCAATCCATTCGGGATGGCCGAATTCGTTGCCCATAAAGTTTAGTACACCCTCGCCCGCAAGAGCGTAGGTTATAAGCTTTATCATCTTAAACAGTGCTATTCCTCGGTCAATTACAGGGCTTTCAATGTCCTTTGACATTGCACGGTACATCTCGCTGTCACAAAGGCGGAAAATTATAGTTTTATCACCAACAAGAGCTTGGTCGTGCGACTCACAGTAGCCTACGTTTTTCTCCTTGGGACGTCTTGTTGTAAGCTCGTACCAAAGGGTGTCCATATTCCAGTCATCATCACTATAGTCCTTAATAAGCTTTATCCAAAGGTCAGGCACACCCATTGAAAGTCGGTAATCAAACCCTATACCTCCGTCGGCAGTTTTAATGCACATACCAGGCATTCCCGACATATCCTCGGCAACAGTTATAGCACGCGGATTAATTTCGTGTATAAGCTCGTTTGCAAGCTGTAGGTATGTTACCGCCTCTGTATCAGTGTTAAGTGAAAAATACATATCGTAATTGGTGAATGCCGAGCCTAAACCGTGGTCGTGATAAAGCATAGAGGTCACTCCGTCAAATCGAAAACCGTCTATATGATAAACATCCATCCAAAACTTTATGTTTGAAAGAAGAAAATGAATAACCTCGTTCTTTCCGTAATCAAAAAGCTTTGTTCCCCAAGCGGGATGATTGCCACGATTACCCTGATGAAAATACTGATAATCACTGCCGTCGAACATATTAAGTCCGTCGCCCTCGTTAGCGATAGAATGTGAATGAACTAAATCTAAAAGCACCGCAATTCCCATTTTGTGTGCGGTATTTATAAGCTCTTTGAATTCCTTTGGTGTTCCAAAACGTGAGGATACCGCAAAAAAGCTTGAAACCTGATATCCGAACGAAGCATAATAGGGATGCTCTGCTATAGCCATTATTTGAAGCGTATTATAGCCTGCTTTTTTTATACGGGGCAAAACATTCTTTCTAAAATCGTCGAAACTGTTTACTCTACCCTCTTCACCCGACATACCTATATGACATTCGTAGATATAAGGCGTGGTTTGAGGTTTAAAACCGTCATCTGTCCAAACGAAATTATCGCAAATTGTATCCGATACCTCGGCACGCCAAAAGTGATGCACAGGGTCTTGTACTACGCGTGTAGCATAACTCGGCACTCGGCGGAGTATCTTGCCGTCTTTAAGTATAACGGTTTCGATTTTTTGTCCAACCTTTAAGGCGTCTTTGCCCTCAAGCGTTAATTCGAAAACACCGTTTTTAAGCTTTTTTAAAGGATTTCCGTAGGTGTCCCAATTATTGAATTCACCCGTTAAAAATACAGCGTCGGCTTCGGGTGCCCATTCGCGATAAACCCAACCGTCACCCGTTTTGTTTATACCAAAATACATATATCCGTTAGCAAAACTTGAAAGGCTTTTATTATCCTTTAAAAGCTCGGCCTTTTTAACAGCAAAATTATCGGCACGAAGCTTAATATCCTCTTTATAAGGTTCTAAATATGGGTCGATTTTTATGATATTATTCCACACGGTAATCCCTCCTTAAATTAATATTTCCACTCTTGTCCTACATATTATTTTATGGTATTTGAGTACTAATATTACAATTTATTGTAACACATAGAACTGTTTTTCACAACATTTTATTAATATATTTAATTAATTTTGTGTTTTAGCGAGAAAAAGAGGCTTCTAACTGTTATTTAGGTTGACAAAAGCCACGATTTTGTTTACTATTATATTTGTAGAAATATGTTTATATTATAAATTAATTAGGATATATTTTGGAGGAGAAAAAATGGAAAGCACTAAAAAAAGTATGGAAACGATAGTTTCACTTTGCAAAGGTAGAGGTTTCGTGTATCCTGGCAGTGAAATTTACGGCGGTCTTGCGAACTCTTGGGATTACGGTCCTTTGGGTGTTGAGCTTAAAAACAACATCAAGCGTGCTTGGTGGAAAAAGTTCGTACAAGAGTCCCCTTATAACGTAGGTCTTGACAGTGCGATACTTATGAACCCTGAAACATGGGTAGCTTCGGGTCACTTGGGCGGATTCTCCGATCCGCTTATGGACTGTAAGCAGTGTAAAACCCGTCACAGAGCCGACAAGCTTATTGAAGACTTTGTAGCAGAAAACGGTCTTTCTGACAATCCTGCTGCTATGAGCGACGATGAAATGATGGCATATATTCGCGAAAAGGGTATCAGTTGCCCCGACTGCGGCTCACACGATTTTACAGATATTCGTAAGTTTAATCTTATGTTTAAAACCTTCCAAGGTGTTACCGAGGATAGCTCATCTACCCTTTATATGCGTCCTGAAACCGCACAGGGTATATTTGTAAACTTTAAAAACATTCAGCGTACTACAAGAAAAAAGGTGCCTTTCGGCGTAGGACAGATTGGTAAGTCTTTCCGTAACGAAATTACCCCCGGTAACTTTATTTTCCGTATTCGTGAGTTTGAACAGATGGAGCTTGAATTCTTCTGCAAGCCCGGCACAGACCTTGAGTGGTTTGAGTATTGGAGAAACTTCTGCCGAGATTGGCTCTTAAATCTTGGTATTAAAGAGGAAGATTTACGTCTTCGCGACCACGATAAAGACGAACTTTGCTTCTATTCAAAGGCTACTACCGACTTTGAGTTTATGTTCCCGTTCGGTTGGGGTGAATTATGGGGCGTTGCTGACCGTACCGATTACGATTTAACACAGCACGCTAATCATTCGGGTGAGGCTATGGAATACTTTGACCCCGAAACCAATGAAAAATATGTACCTTATGTAATTGAGCCGTCTTTGGGTGCCGACCGTGTAACGCTTGCATTCCTTTGCAACGCTTATGACGAGGAAACCGACGAAAAGGGTGACACACGCACCGTTATGCATCTTCATCCTGCCCTTGCTCCCTTTAAGGCTGCAATTCTTCCGCTTTCTAAAAAGTTATCCGATAAAGCAGGCGAAATTTATGCCGAGCTTTCAAAAGATTTTATGATTGACTTTGACGAAGCAGGCTCTATCGGTAAGCGTTACCGCCGTCAAGACGAAATCGGTACACCTGTTTGCATCACCTATGACTTTGACAGCGAAACCGATGGCTGTGTTACCGTTCGTGACCGTGATACTATGGAGCAAAAGCGTATCGCCATTTCGGAACTCAAAGCATATCTTACCGAGCTTGTTAGATTCTAGCCTACCCTAAAAGGAGAAAATCTATGGAAATTTTGAACACTATGGTAATACCGCTTATTTTGGGACTTACATTCTTTATGTTCGGTATGAACGTAATGTCAAGCGGTCTTGAAACAATGGCGGGCGGCGGTCTTGAACGCACAATGAAAAAGGTTACCTCGAACGACTTTTTTGGCTTTTTCTTAGGTGCAGGTATAACTGTTGCTATTCAGTCGTCATCGGCGTTTACTGTAATGCTAGTAGGTCTTGTAAATTCAGGACTTCTTAACTTTAGCAACACCTTCGGTCTTATAATGGGTTCTAATGTAGGCACCACGCTGACCGCTTGGCTTTTAAGCCTTGCAGGTCTTGAGGGTAAGTGGTACATAGAAATGCTTAACCCCAGCTTCTTTGCTCCTATTTTGGCTTTCATCGGTATTGCTATGCAGATGTTTGCAAAAAGCGACAAGAAAAAAGACCTTGGTAATATCTTTATAGGTTTTGCAATACTTATTTTCGGTATGGACCTTATGAGTGATTCAATGGTTTCGGTTCGTAAACTCGACGGCTTTGATACATTTTTAGCAACCCTTAAAAGTCCTATTATAGCACTTCTTATTTCTACTGTTTTCACCGGTGTTATTCAGTCCTCTGCCGCAACAATCGGTATTGTTCAGGCATTAGCACTTTCGGGCGGTATTACTTGGGAAATGGCAATACCCTTGGTGCTGGGTGCTAATATCGGTACCTGTGTTACTGCTCTTATCGGCTTACTCGGTACCAACAAAAACGCAAAACGCGTTGTTGTTATGCACTTCTCGGTTAATGTTTTCGGTTCCATTTTTTGTATGATAATAATGTACATTTTAAGAGCTTTAGGTGTTTCTGTTTTAACCGCAGAAATTGTTATGGTAGGCGTTGCTATTGTTCATACACTCTTTAACGCTATTAATACAGTTATTCTTATTCCTGTTAAGCAGTTGCTTATTAAGTTTTGCGAGTGGGTTGTTCCTGACGGTGAGGAACAAACCCATACCGTTTTCTTGGACGAGCGTATCTTCAACAACACTCCCCTTGCTATTGACGAGTGCAGAAGACTTACCTGTGAAATGGCAGTTTGCTGTAGGGACGCAATAACACAGTCAATAAAGCTTTTAAAGGATTATAGTGCTGAGGGCGTACAAAAGGTAGAAGAACTAGAAACTCTTACCGATAAGTACGAGGATAAATTAGGCACATATCTTGTAAGGATAAGCAACAATAATCTTACTGAAAATCAGTCACACGCAGTTGCCAGACTGCTTCACAGCATTGGCGATTTTGAGCGTATAAGCGACCACGCCCTTAATATTTGTGATGCCGCAGTAGAGATTTTTGAAAAGAAGATAACCTTTTCAAAAAATGCGGTTGTAGAGCTTGATACAACCTCTGCCGCTGTTGTTGATATACTTAATAAAGCTATAAACTCCTTTGTCTCGGATGATGCTGAGCTTGCAACACACGTAGAGCCGCTCGAGCAGGTTATAGATGACCTACGTGCAACACTTAAGGAGCGTCATATTGAAAGACTTCAAAAGGGCGAATGCACTGTAGAGCTAGGATTTGTCTTTACCGACATACTAACCAACTATGAGCGTGTTTCCGACCATTGCTCTAACATAGCAGTTTACACACTTCAAATGAATTCGGATAAGCTTGATGCACATAAGTATTTGCGTAAGCTAAAAAATTCGGAAAACACAAATTACCTAGATGAATATAAACGCTACGGTAAAAAATATTCGGTATAATAAATTAAAATCCGCCGTGTAAGTTTTGGCTTACACGGCGAATTTTTTATATCTTTTATATTTCCCGTTTGATTTTTGCTAATCGGCGGTTATCTAGTTGCATTAAGATTATTAAGACTATTGCCAACAATGTGGAAGCTATTGTAAAAAAGTTGTTTAGAGGTAAAACTGCAAACGGAAGAGAACCGAAATCTTTTATAACATTAGAGGTGTATTCTGCGAAAATTCCCGCAACATAAAGAAAAACTGATGCAATATTATTGCCGAAAACCAATCCTAAAAGCATACCTAAAATACTAAATCTAATACACGCCGTTACCGAATAGGTAATTAAAAGATTTGTAATTATAGCTACTGTAGAGAGAAACCCGAAGTGGTAAATACAAACGGGTGCGGTCATAACAGTTGCCGCAAGGGTTATGGAAATCAGCTCGACAATTTTTGTCGGAAGTTTTTTCTGTATGCGTAAAATATAGCAAATTTTAAGGGTTAAATAATCGGTTAAAAGCAGTATACCGAGTGTTGAAAGCACCGATAACTGAAAGGATATATTGAAAATCGCATAGGGCGAAAATATTATTACCAAGCATACGGTAGTGCCAAGTGTGTTAAGCGGGTCGCTATCCCTTGAAAAGAGCGGTGCGGCGGCTACAGTAATGTACATAATGCCTGCTCTCACTATAGACATTGTAAAACCGCAAACCGCCATAATAGCAACCACTCCGCCAAGCGATATCAGGGCGTATAAGTATTTGTTATAAAAAATACGCTCAAGCAGATTTGTAAAAAAGCCCATAATTATTACAAGGTGCATACCCGAAACCACCATTACGTGACTGGTTCCCGACGCTTTTACAAAAGTATCAAACCCTGAGGAGAGTCCGCTTTTGTCACCTACCGTAAGGGCAGATATAATAGCTTTCGCTTTGTGAGAAAGCGGAGAAGCATTTAAAATATTATTGATACTCCTCCGAAATCTCGGTATTAAACAGAGTAATGAATTATTACTTGAGTTCTCAAAGTGTTTTACGCTTCCTGTAGCAAATATGCCATTTGAATAGTAAAACATACGCTTTTCTTTGCTAATTTCTGAAATTTTTAAATTTATGGATATCGTATCGCCGACCGAAATATCTGCCTTTTCGTAAAACAGGCGTATTTTATCACCCTTTTTAAGTGTGTTACCCGAAAGGCATACGGCATCGGCAGAAAAATATTCCGTACTGGAAAACGGCTCATCTGTAATAACAAACTCCTCCGTAACGGTAGTTCCCGACAGACCACTTAACCGCTCTAGCTTTAAAAGTGAAAGTGACAGTGAAAATATTATAAGTGTAGAGAAAAGCAACACCATAACAGATTTAAATGATACCTTGCTTTTTAATAACAAAAACGAAAAAACCGATAAAAACAATATAGCCGCAAATATTGCTATATTGCAATAAAATACGGCTATAACGCTAAAAATGCCTATAACGGCAGTCAAAAACATTGGACGTTTCATAGGCTATTTTAAAGTGATATGTTTCGGTAAACCGTTATCGGTTATGATTTCACATTCACCGTCTATAAGAGGTAAGAAATAGGAGATGGCATCATCTTTTACGTTGTTGTGGTCTGCGGTTATCCACTCTAGCGGGAACGCTTTTTCACCGTTGGCAACAAGAGATGCATCGGCAGTTACTATTTCTACTTTATACGGCAAATTAGAAACACGCTTAAAGCACATCATTTTACCTGTTTCGCCCGAAAGCATAGCCTCTACTGCGGCAGAGCCTATAGCTACGGCTTCCTCAACATCGGTTTTAGAATTTATATGAGCAGAGCAACGCTGTAAAACATTAAGCTCAACTGTACGTACCTTGCAGCCAACCTTATCCTTTATAAGAGCCTCAAGCTCACGTCCTACGCCGCCTAGCTGTACGTGACCAAATCCGTCACTTGAGCTTACCGCCTGCTTGCTTATTTCTACACCCTCGGATAAAGCAATTATTACCGAGCGATGCTTTTTAAGAATTTCCTTTATATCGCTTACACATTTTTCTACGTCGAACTTTGTTTCAGGCAGATAAATTAAATGCGGTGCAGCAGTTGTATTATGTAAAATACAAGTCGATGCTGTAAGCCAACCTGCATGACGTCCCATAATTTCAACAATAGTGACACTATCTAGGTCATAAACCTCGCTGTCGCATACAATTTCGGACAAAGCGGTGGTTACAAATTTTGCGGCAGAGCCAAAGCCGGGGGTATGGTCGGTGATAAGCAGGTCGTTATCAACCGTCTTGGGTACGCCCATAACCTTAATATCAATATTATTGTCTGCCATATATTTTGAAAGCTTTGCAACGGTATCCATAGAATCGTTTCCGCCTATGTAGAAAAACGCCTTAATACCGTTATCCTCTAGATTTTTTGTAATACGTGAATATACTTCGCTATCGGCAGAAAAATCGGGCAGCTTATATCTGCAAGAGCCTAAAGCGGCAGACGGGGTTTGCTTTAAAAGCATTTCGTTTTCGTCGGTAAGAATATTACTTAAATCAATAAGATTGTTGTATATAATACCCTCAATACCGTTTTTTGAGCCATAAACATGCTCAATTTTATCGGAAGCTACCGCCGCCTTGATAACACCTAAAAGTGATGAATTTATAACACTTGTAGGTCCGCCTGATTGTGCTACTACTATATTCATAATATACCTCCAAAATTTATTTTACAACATAACGGCAACACTTCACAGAAAGGATTATTCTATGCAGTATTGCCGAGCGGTTCTATCATTATTTCTTTTTGAAAAATCCTACGATTGCACGCTTCATTTTCCTCAACAAAGGCAATCTTTTAATGATTTTAGGTAAATATTTGCGTCTTAAAAGTCTAAAAACAAAGGTTGCACGGTTATAAACAATGTATAACTTATAAGGTATGCTTTTAGCACAGTCGTAATATTTGCCGTCACGGTAAAAAGCCTTAAGAACGCCTACAATATCCTCGTCCTTGACATCATATTCTTTAAAGAGCAGATTGTCACCTCTTATAACATATCCACCGTCACGTCTGACTTTCAAAATGCGGTGAAGTACAAGACGCGACTCGTTAGGGCGTCTATATAGCGGAACATCATTAGCACGAAGAGGTCTTGTTACACGCTCGATAATAACAACATCTCTATGCTCACGAAGCATAGGACGCATACTAATACCTGCGGTAAGGACCGCAACCTCAGACTTCTCTTTAAGTGCAACATCTGCACCTACAAAAGATTCTTTGCTTTCCATAATTATACAATTACGCCGGCTTCAATTAATTTATCTGTAAAGTTTACAACATTTTCGCGGATTACTTCTTCGGTCTCGTCGGTATACTTTACCTTCAAAGCCTCTACCATAGCGTCAACGTCTGTGTCTTCTTTTAAAAGCTCAAACATATCTGCACTTACATCGTTCATTTTTATAAAACCGTTAAACTCGCCCAAATCATCACCAACAGGTACTGCGACCAATTGGTCGGCTACTTCATTAATAACAAATGTGTACTTTAATTTCATAACTATACCTCCAAATTATTTACTGTATAATTATATAATACGCCAAGGAAATAATCAAGGGTTAATTTAAATAAAGCCGACAGCTAAAACTGTCGGCATAAAACATTATAATGTTTAATTTTAAATATTAACTTCTGCTAGCTTTTGGGTAATATATTCCTTAACTTCGGATTTATCTATCTGAAGCGATATCGCAAGCTCACCGTAAAGCTGCTCCTCAGCCAGTTTAAAATAACGGTCATCAACAGAAGTCGCTTTTTTACCGTCGCTTATCCGTGCCCGTTTACGCTCGAAAAGTGTTTTTATTATACGTATAAGCTCCACAGGTTCACAAGTTTTAAGAAGAGCTTTATATTGTTTTTCCCGTTCCTTTTCATTTGCTATCCAAGCAGATTCGATACTCGGTATTTTTAGAATAAGTTTTTCTACTTCGTCACGGTCGATTATTGGTCTGATAACCGAATGGGTACTCTCTATAGGGACATAATACACACTGTCATGCTGATATAAAGGCTTTAATGCATAATATACTTTTTCACCGAGCTTCAAGCCAAAGTCTTTTTTGGTGATGTCAATAACGGTGCATACACCGTGACAGCCGTAAATAACACTATCGCCTTTGTTTAACATAATTATGCCTCTGCTTTCGTATGGTATATTATTTTTTACAAAAACATTTTAGCATTTTTATAAGCATAATGTCAGTCTTTTTTCGTAGTTTAATAAAATTTTGGTGGTTATATGCACACCACACACCGCTTGATTTGGACATTTTAACCATAATAATTTTAAACAGATTTAATGTGGATTTATTTATTGACAATAAAACATTTTTTGATATAATTTTTTAGTGTGCATATTATGCGTATTTTTGCATATCTTTTCAAGTTTTAAAAAATAAAATCGCAGTGAACAAATCAACCGCGATTTTTTGTAGAAAATGTGTAAAAAACAAGGATTTTAAATGGAGAAAAATGGAATTATTTTTTGGAAATTAACGAGCTTTTAGTTTAACATAATTTTTTATTCAGTTTATATTCATAGTGTGAGATTTTCCACTTATCAACCGAGTTATCCACTAAAAAACATACCTCAAAAGGCAGATTTTCCCTATTTCGACATTATTTCGGTGTAAATATCGGTGGATAACTCTAACAATTTTATTGGTTGTCCAAGTTTACATAATACCGTGATTTGCATTATGAAATTAAAATTTTGAAAATTTTGCTGATAATTTTACATAAGTATATAAAGTAATGCGAGCAATAGCTTTCGGTCGGCTTTTTCGCTTGCTAAAATAAGCAGTAAGCCTAGAATAAGGGTAATATCTCCGTCGAGCTTTCCGCCGTTTTTAAAGGGCAGGTTAAATCCGCCTAAAATTCCATCTAAAAGGTTAGGCGGACGATTCTGTTTATTATAGTTTTTGCTGTTTTTGTTATCATTATTAAAGCTCGGCACATCATTTTTGATTTTTTCAGTGCTTTGATTTGAATTATTACTGCTATTTTCGGCTTTTACACGCCCGTCAGTGTGCGGCCGCTCGGTATTAAGCGTTACAAAGTTGGGCGTGGCAGGTCGAGGATGACTGCCTGACTTTATTTGTTGTCGTCGGTACATCTCGTTCATACGCTCTACCGCACGCCGTTGCTCTTCTAAAAAATCATTGTTTTCCCCTGCCATACCGCACCTCACACTAGTTATAATAGATTTAAAAGTCCGCTTTCCTTAATTAAGGGTAAAAGCTCTAATAATTTTAAAATTTTTAAAGCTGAATCAACACGTTCACGGCGGTCACCGCTTAAGTGGGGCTTTAGTGCAAGCAGCAGCTTTGAGGCATTATCATCATTATTGTTTTTAAGTCTGGAAAAAAGTCCCAAAAGCAAATTCAGCTGTTCAGGGTCGGGCATACCCTCACCGCCAAGAATTGCACCTAGTCCGCTTTCTTCAGGTTGCGGTTCGCTTTTTTGAGAAAATAGATTTTCCGCCATTTCGCGAACACGCTGCATACTTTGTGGGTCGTTTAGTATTCCCGTAAGCTTTTCGGTTAAATCGTCCATTTATTTACCAAAAAGGCGACCAAGCAGTTCCTTTGCGGCATCGCTTGAAAGCAGCTGCTTTGCCTTCTCCTTGTCTGATAAAGCCTCGCTTAACTTTTTTCTGTCCTCTTCGTTTAACGAGGATAAAATACCCGATGCATCACCGCTTGCCGCTTTTTCTATACTTTTTTTATCAAGCTTTCCGCCTGAAGAAGCAAGAATGGTGTTTATAAGCTTTTGTTTGTCAATGTTGTTCATTAAATCCCCTCCGCATTAATTAATATGAGAAAAAAATCGTTTGTATGAGGTTAAATATGCGAATAGTTGTAATTTCCGATTCACACCGTAAATACGCTACAGTAGAAAAAATCATTAAAGCACAGCCAGACGCTCATCACATATTCTTTTTAGGTGACCTGACTAGTGATATAGAGGACCTAGTCTACGAATATAGCGATAAAAATTTCTATATAGTATCGGGTAACTGTGATTTTAATTCAAGCTACAGTTATTCAAATATAGCTAAGATAGGTGACACTTCTATTTTTTATACACACGGACATTCTTTTGGTGTAAAAGGCGGAACAGCACACCTCGCAGCAACAGCCCGCGAGCGTGGGTGCAAAATAGCACTGTACGGACATACTCATATACCTTATATATCTTATGATGACGGCCTTTATATTGTGAATCCCGGCTCGTGCAGTTGTTCACGTCAGGGACCTAACAGCTACGCGGTAATAGACATAACCGAAAAGGGAATAATGCCTATAATAGTTAAAATTTAAAATGAAATTATTATAATAAAAAATCTCGACAGAAGCTTTTTTGCCTCTGTCGAGATTTTTAAATATACATTTTTATCGTATTTTCCGTTTTAACAAATTGAAGAACACTATTGCCTCTACAAGAAATGTAATAATCCAAGAAACCGTATAGGATAAAAAGAGTATCTGCGGAGTATGATATTTATCTATTTGGAATATTGTAAAAATCCAGCTAAGTCTTATACCGCAAACGCCTAAAACAGTAATAAACATTGGGGCTATTGATACACCCATTCCGCGAAGACAGCCTGTTGCAACCTCCATCATTCCGCAAAGGAAATACGGAATTCCAATATACGCCAGTCTTACCGCACCCCACTTTAGTGCCTCAGCACTATCAGTAATATAAAGACTCAAAAGCGGCTTGTTAAAAATATAAAGACCAATTCCTGCAATAAGTCCCAAAGACACCGCCCAGAACGTAGCATAAAAGAAAATCTTTTTTACGCGGTCATATTTTTTAGCACCTATATTTTGCCCCGTAAAATTAAGGGAGGCTTGATAAAATGAGTTCATAGTAACATAAGCAAAGCCCTCTATACTTGCCGCAGCAGCAAAGCCCGCAACCAAGCCTTCTAAATACGATAAAGAATTTATAGACGACTGAATCATTACGTTTGAAACAGAAAACAGCGTGCTCTGAAGTCCGGCAGGTAAACCAATACTTAAAATCTTTTTAAGCGGAGCTTTATAAATACGGATTTTTTTAATACAAAGTTTACAAGCATCGTTTCGTCTTACGAGTGCCAATAAGACAAGTATACATGATACCGCCTGTGAAATTACTGTGGCAAGGGCAACGCCTGCAACATCCATATTCAAAACCGTTACAAAAAATATATTAAGCACAACATTTAAAATACCCGCTATCAAAAGATATAAAAGCGGCCTGGTAGTGTCACCTACAGCACGAAGTATTGCTGCACCGAAATTATAAAGCATATTAAAAATCATACCCGAAAATATAATTCTCATATAAAGGCTTGAGAGGTGTATGATTTCCTTTGGTGTCGACATAACTTTGAGCATATAGCCCGAAGCAACACTGCCTATAACGCTTACAATTACACCCGCAATAAAGGCTAAAAGTATTACTGTATGTACCGCTTTTGAAGCTTTTTCATCATCTTTAGCACCTATTGCCTGTGCAACCGCTACACCGCTGCCCGACGAAAAACCCATAAAAAAATTTATCATTAAAGAAGTAAGAGATGAAGTAGCACCCACCGCCGCCACAGAATCCGAGCCGTTACTGCCGAATCTGCCTACAATCATAAGGTCGGCTGCGTTAAACAAAAGCTGTAAAATTCCTGTAAGAATTATCGGTACAGCATAGGTTAAAATCTTAAAGAACAACCTACCGTTCACCATATCTACCTGCTGTCTTTTCAACATTTTTACTGCCATAATCATCTCTCCTCGCCGTCTCTCACTCGGCTAAACGAAACCAAAAATGGTTAGGAACTTTCGCTTACAAGCACATAATACCCTAAAAAGTTTATAAAAGCAATAGTTCCGACAACGAAATTTTTTCTAAATTTCATTGTCGGAACTTTTTTACTTAACTAACAAAGAAACAAGTTTTTTGTTTTTCGGAAAAACAGGTATGAAGTTCTTTACCGCTTCCAGATAATATTTTTCGTTTTCTGTTGCCATAAAGAAGTTTTGCTTTATGGCATCATCATTATATATTGCAGCAACTGTAACTGCAAGTACGGCATTAACTGTTTCGCGGTCGCCCTTATTAAAACTATCGCCCAAAAACTCAACTAACTTCTTAACCTGCTTTTTATCATTAACAGTAAAAACATTTTTTAGTTGAGGAACAAAATATTCACCCAGAAAATCAAGATAAAGATATTGACCGTAATGTGCTACATGCTCTTTATAAGAGTCCTTAAACGCGGGGAAAATATCAAGCAGTTTTTTTGTAAAGCCTGCCATTGTTAAACTTCCGCTTTTATTAGCACTGGGTAATTCTATATCGGTGCTGACAGCACGTTTAATTTTTATTCCTAAATTTTCACGCAATGTTGCAGCAAAATCAACACCTACAGACGCCGCATCCTTTGCGTTTTGGCTATCGTCAAAAAGCCAAGCAGAAACCTCGTTATACTCACTAACGACGCCGTCCTCTATGCCTGCTATTTTTAAAAGGTACATTTGCCTTGCTTCGTCGTATTCTACCTTTACCTGCTTATCCTGAGATTTAAAGCTTCCGTCATCTAAACATTTAAAATTGTTTTCATCCAAAAAGGATTGCATTTCGCCGATAACATTATCATAATATCTGTTATCCAAAACATTCACTTCCTTAACATTAGTGAATTTATTATACTACACTATTCTCTTTTTGTCACCTAAAAAATAATTATTTTTTTAAAACTTTAAAATATTTTAAAAAAAAGATTGACAAACGAGCAAATAGTGCATATTATTTTTGTAGCAGGTTTTTTTAGCGTATTACTACGCTTATATTTTTAGGAGGCTTTTTTATGGTATTTGAAAAAATTAAGACAATGTTAGCTAGTCAGCTTGACGTTGATGCAGAAGAATTATCACTTGAAACTAAAATTGCAGAGGACCTTGGTGCTGACAGCCTTGACGTAGTTGAGATGCTAATGGCTATTGAGGGCGAGTTTGATGTAGAAATCCCCGATGATGAAATTGAAAAATTAAAGACCATCGGTGATGTTGTAGACTACATTCAAAACAATATGGCTTAATTTTTAAAATTTTACACCCGAAAAGGAAAATTCCTTTTCGGGTGTTTTCTTTTTATTTATAAGAAAATCAATCATTAAAAAATTGCTTGTACCATACAAGGAAGGTGTAAACCGTCCAGATTTTACGGCTTACGTCCTCTTTGCCCGAACGGTGCAAATCAAGTAAGGCTACTAGCTTTTCTGTATTAAAATACTTTTCTGCCGCAGATGAAGTAAATGCCTCTTTTACGGTGTTATAATAACCGTCCTCTTTAAGCCATACCCTTATCGGTACGGGGAAGCCCAGCTTGTCCTTGCTTGCGGTTAGCTTTGGTAGTGTCTTTTCTGCCGCCTTGCGAAGTGCTAATTTTGTAGTTACAGTATTAACACGGCAGTTAAGCGGTATAGTTTCGGCTAATTCCATAACCTTTTTATCAAGGAATGGTACTCGAAGTTCAAGCGAGTTTGCCATACTTGTTTTGTCTGCCTTTAAAAGTATGTCACCCATAAGCCACATATTTATATCAAGGTATTGCATCTTGGTAATGTCGTCCTTGCCTTTAACCTCGCTATAGAATTTATCGCAAAGTACCTTAGGCTCAACGGCATTTTTGGCAATCTCACTTTTAAGAATTTTATTTCTATCCTTAACGCTAAAGATATTAGCGTTGCCTATAAATCTTTCCTCAATAGTCTGACCGCGTCTTATAAGATAATTTATACCGTGTACACGTGGTAAATGTGAGCAGATTTTACTTATAATTCTACGTACCCCAAAAGGTATGCTGTCGTAAGATGTTAAAGTTATTGGCTCTTGATAAATGCGATAGCCGCCGAAAAGCTCGTCAGCACCCTCGCCCGACATTACAACCTTTACGTGTTCACTAGCTAGTTTGCTTACAAAGTAAAGTGCAATTGCGGCGGGGTCGGCTAAAGGCTCGTCCATATGATACTGAATTTTGGGGAAGGTAGACCAATATTCTTCAGGTGTTATTATTTTTGAAATATTTTCAACGCCTATTGTATCGGCAAAAGCCTTTGCAAAGCTTATTTCGTTATAGCGGTCACCGTCGGGACTTTCAAAGCCTACTGTAAAGGTTTTGTCTACATTTGCGGCTTCGGCAATATAGCTTGAATCTATACCGCTTGACAAAAATGAGCCAACCTCAACATCGGCAATTTTGTGTGCCGCTACCGATTCACGAACAGTGGCGTCTACTAGGTCGGAATAATATTCTAGCACACCTGCTTTTTCGGAAAAATTAGGTTTAAAATAACGCACCTTTTCCATCTTACCGTCCTTATAGGTAAAATAATGTGCAGGCGGTAATTTATAAACATTTTTAAAGAAGGTTTCCTCGGTAGGTGAGTATTGGAATGAAAGATAATGACCAAGAGCTTCCTCATTTAATTCCTTTTTAAATTCGGGGTGGTCTAAAAACGATTTTATCTCACTTCCGAAAATAAAACTGCCGTTTTGCTCGGTATAATAAAACGGTTTTATACCAAACATATCGCGTGCACCGAAAAGTGATTTATCCCTACGGTTAAAGATAACAAAGGCGAACATTCCGCGTAGCTTTTCAACCAAAGCCTCGCCCCACTGCTCATAACCGTGAAGCAAAACCTCGCTGTCGGAATGGTTTTTAAATGTGTGACCTGCCTTTAAAAGTTCCTCGCGAAGTTCTTTAAAGTTATATATTTCACCGTTAAAGGTAAGCACTAAAGAATTATCCTCGTTAAACATAGGCTGGTCGCCTTCAGCAAGGTCGATAATAGAAAGACGTCTAAAGCCTAAAGCTACATCTCCGTCTATAAATTTACCGTCAGAATCGGGACCTCTGTGGATAATTCTGTTCATCATATTAGTAAGAACAGCACCGTCGTCCCCTATTTTATTTGTAAAGCCTACAAATCCGCACATAAAAATTACCATATCCTTTCGTGGACACTTAATTTAATTAGATTTTAATTGGAATTATTTACATATAATACATACAGTATATATTATACACCATAACTTTCCGTTTGTCTTTACTTTTTTTAATATTTTTGAAAATTTTTTGACCGCACGCCACAAAAAAACGGAAAAATTTACAAAAAAATAACTTTTATAAGCCTTTACAAAGCATAATGTAGGTAGTATAATTAATATATTATATTTTTAGTATTAAATTGTGAGGAAATAAAATGAATATATTTAAGGCTCTTTTCGGTAACTATAGCGAAAAGGAATTAAAAAGAATAAAACCTTTGTGCGAAAAGGTTTTGGCTTTAGAGGAAGAATATAAAGCCCTCTCGGATGAGGGTTTAAAGGCTAAAACTGCCGAGTTTCGCGAAAGACTTAATATGGGTGAAACTCTAGACGATATTTTACCCGAAGCATTTGCCGCTTGCCGCGAAGCAGGCGATAGAGTACTTGGTATGCGTCACTTCCCTGTTCAGATTTTAGGCGGTATTATTTTGCACCAAGGCAGAATTGCCGAAATGCGTACAGGTGAGGGTAAAACACTCGTAGCCACTCTCCCTGCCTATCTAAATGCACTATCGGGTAAGGGTGTTCACATTGTAACGGTTAACGATTATCTTGCAAAGCGTGACTCTGAATGGATGGGTAAAATCTACCGCTTTTTAGGGCTTACTGTCGGCCTTATTATTCACGGAATGAATAATGAAGAAAAGCAAGAGGCATATAACGCCGACATTACCTATTGCACCAATAATGAGCTAGGCTTTGATTATTTGCGTGACAATATGGTGCTTTATAAGGAGCAAAAGGTACAACGCGGACACAACTTTGCTATTGTGGACGAGGTTGACTCCATTCTTGTGGACGAGGCACGTACTCCTCTTATAATTTCGGGTCAGGGTGATAAATCCACCGACCTTTATACCCGTGCTAACCACTTTGCAAAATCGCTTAAAGCCTTTGTCATTAAGGAAATGGATGATAAAGCAAGCGACGACCAAACCAACTATGACGGTGACTATGTTGTAGACGAAAAGGCAAGAACTGCTACTTTAACCCCCTCGGGCGTTAAGAAAGCCGAGCAGTATTTCTGTATAGAAAATCTTAACGACACCGAAAACATTTCTATTGCACACCACGTAAACCAAGCAATCCGTGCCCACGGTATAATGAAGCGTGATGTTGACTATGTTGTAAAAGACGGCGAGGTTATAATTGTTGACGAGTTTACAGGCCGTCTTATGTTCGGCAGACGCTATAACGAGGGTCTTCACCAAGCTATTGAGGCTAAAGAGGGCGTAAAGGTAGCACGTGAGTCTAAAACCCTTGCTACAATTACCTTCCAAAACTTCTTCCGCCTTTATAATAAGCTTTCGGGTATGACAGGTACCGCTATGACCGAGGAGGTTGAATTCCAACAGATTTATAAGCTCGACGTTGTTGAAATTCCCACCAATAAACCTGTTGCACGTTTTGATGAAAACGATGTGGTTTATAAAACCGAAAAGGCGAAATTTAACGCTGTTATAAATAAAATTATTGCCTGCAAGCAAAAGGGACAGCCTGTGCTTGTTGGTACTGTTACCATTGAAAAGTCAGAGCTTTTATCCTCAATGCTAAAGCGTCGCGGTATTGCACATAACGTACTTAATGCAAAGCACCACGAAAAAGAGGCTGAAATTATAGCACAGGCAGGAAAATTGGGTGCCGTTACAATAGCTACTAATATGGCAGGACGCGGTACCGATATTATGCTTGGCGGTAATGCCGAATATCTTGCAAAGGCGGCACTCCGTCATGACGGTATTAGCGAGGAAATTATAACCGAGGCTACAGGCTTTGCCGAAACCGATAACGAGGATATTAACAACGCCCGTCAAAAATACCAAGAGTATTATGATAAATTCAAGGCAGAAATCGCCCCCGAAGCTGAAGAGGTTAAGGCTGCAGGCGGACTTTGTATTATAGGTACCGAGCGTCACGATTCAAGACGTATTGACAATCAGCTTCGCGGACGTGCAGGCCGTCAAGGCGACCCAGGTAATACACAGTTCTTTATATCGCTTGAAGACGACCTTATGCGTCTTTTCGGCGGCGAGCGAATTTCAACTATGATGGACACACTTAAAATTGATGAGGATACCCCGCTTGAAACCTCTATGCTATCACATACTATTGAGTCGGCACAGAAGAAGAAAGAGGGTATGAACTTCGCCACACGTAAAAACGTACTTCAGTATGATGACGTTATGAATAAACAGCGTGAGCTGATTTACAGTCAGCGTAACCGCGTGCTTGACGGCGACGATTTAAAAGAAACCGTTATGAAAATGGTGGACGATACTATTGATTCATACTGTTCTATTTATTTAAGCGACCCGATACACGATAATTGGGACTTAAATTCCTTACGCGAATACTTTATGGGTTGGATTACCACACCCGACGATTTGAAGTTTACTATAGCCGAACTCGACCAAATCGAAGCAGTAGACGTTGCCGAGCAGTTAAAAGAAAAGGCACATACAAAATATGCCGAGCGTGAGGCAGAATACGGTAGCGAGGTTATGCGTGAGATGGAGCGTGTAATGCTCCTACGTAGCGTTGATACTAACTGGATGGACCACATTGATAATATGGACCAGCTACGCCAAGGTATCGGACTTCGTGCATACGGTCAGCACGACCCTGTTGTAGCCTATAGAAACGAAAGCTATGATATGTTCTCGGCTATGACCGACAATATACGCGAGCAAACTGCTAAACTTATAATGACGGTACGTATTCGTAAAGAAGATGACGTTAAACGCCAAAAGGTAGCAGAAGAAACCTCAGCAGGCGATAACAAGCCCTTGACAGTCAGAGGAAAAGGTGTTGTTAGCAAAAACGCACCCTGCCCATGTGGCAGCGGACTTAAATACAAACGCTGCTGCGGTAAGGGCGAGGAATAATTTTTAGTTGGAAAATTAAAAAAATGATAATTTATAAGGGAGGGTGAAACACCCTCCCTTTTTATCTTTTATATCCACATTCACACACTCTTTTATCTTCGTGCAAGATTTCACCGCAACCCATACAACGCCAATAGCCATCGGGAATATCAGGTGGTAAAAATTCTTCTAATTTTTCTTTTTCAAGTTTCTTTGCTTTTTTGTTCGCCTTTTTTATTTTCCTTTCCTCAACAAAAGGTGTTATATCTATATATTCACTCTTTTTTGTTAATGTCAAAATGAAAACACTTATGTAAAACAATAATAAAACATTTGCCCTTGCCGCTTCACTCAAATAATAAACAATTGAATAAAATGCATTTCCTATCCAATCAATCAAACAATGATAAAATAGACCCTGAACAAAAATTATTATAGCACAAATCAGCAAACCCACGCGTAAGAAAACTGTCCGTTTAAAATTTGGTAAAGTTCCAACAAAGCAAAAAACATATCCCATAATCATAATAATTTTTATGCTTAAATTAATAAAAAGTCGAATTAATCCGTTTATAGATGTAAATGTATATTCATCAAAACAATTTCTTGTTGAAACAATGGTACATAGTACTAAAATTGCAAATGCTATCGGAAAAATCAACTCTTTGCTTTTATATTCTTTTTTTAAAGTGACCATATATAGAAAAATTAATATGTATGGTATTAAACCAACAAATTTAAACACTGCATAATCCCATGCATCAAGTATTATATATTTATGAAACTCACTAAGATTTATATATATAAGTATTGCTGAAAAAACTGTGACTAAAATATTTTTTGTTTTACTTTTAAAAATATAACTAATCATTTAATTTCACCTCGACGTTATAATAAGGTTGTGTTAAATCAGGGACAAATCTCCCTTGGCTCCCTCTGACGAGGGAGCTGGGTTTTGCGAAACAAAAGACTGAGGGAGAGAAAACTACCCCTCCGTCACGGCAACGCCGTGACACCTCTCCTGACAAGTGGAGGCTACCGTTTTAAACTTGTGGAAGTCATTTCCACAAGTTTAGAATTTTGCACAATAACAAGCATTTTCTTATATTTAATATAACATTTCTTGCGGATTTTTTCAAGTTATATATGCAAATAGAGTTATCCCGAAATTGCGAGATAACTCTATTTTTGATGGTATGACAAAAATCATACCGACACATTGAAAATCATACTAACGAAAATGCTGTTAAAAACTTTATTTTTAAACTGTAAAGCCATCAAAAGTATGATGGTTATTCCTGCCTTACCTCAACAGGTATCCAAACTTCGTAATATCTGTTTTTCTGACGCATTTCATAATCAGTCCATAGATGGTATATCTCTACAATATCATCACTTCGTAGTTCATAGCCCGAAC
>SVPV01000004.1 GCA_015065725.1 Oscillospiraceae bacterium | reverse complement strand
GACCGTCAATAAAGCTGGTATGGTCCAACTTTACGCGTTCTTCAAACAATATAAACTTTTCGGGCTCCGCAACGCCCAACACGTCACGTGCAAGAGAAAGCCAAAAGGACTGGCTGTCGCTCTTTTCGTCACCACGATCTTTCCAATATTCCGCAAAGGCTTTCGCCGCTGCTCGTCGTTCTGTATCTTTCATATTATCCTCCTATGTTAGGCTCCCTCATTTGTTGCCGAAGTATTTTTTCTTTTGATCTTCGATAATATGGGGATCTTTTTTTCATATGTAACATCTTTTTTAAAATATGTTGAACAACGAAACTCCTCTATTCTATCCGACATATCATCAAACAAATGCTGGTATACAACTGTATGAATTTCACTTGTTGTGTGTTCGGATTTAGCTTCAAAAAACATATCATTTAGTCCAAACAGTTTACGAACACATATGGCAAAATTTCCTTTACCTTCTTTTAATAAACCAAAATGGTACGATTCGATTAACAGCTTGTTGCGCCAATCTTGTAATTTTTGATAAATGGAATCATAAGCTGTTTGTCGCAGAGTATTATTACCGAAAAGAAAATCCAAGTTGCCATAAGCATTTGATAGGTCTTCCAAATCTATCTTGGAAATTTTCAAATACATATCGATTCGGGACATAAACAATTTTTTGTAATCCTCAATACGTTGATTATACATTTGAATCAATATGGCCTGGATGTCATCTTCTTCAGAAAATGACATTACCTCATTTGCTTCCATCCATGCGATATACTCATCGCGTTTTGTATGGTCAACAATCATTCCCATCGCTTTGGCAGTTTCGCCTTCTAAACCACAGCAATAAGCATTGCGTTGTTCTTCAGCGATGCAATCAATAATGAGGGCGCGCGGTTCATCCGTGTCGATATACTTGATTTTCCTTAACTTTGAGTAAACCTTATAAGATGCCCTTAAAAAATCTTCCATAGCCTTTCGACGTTCCGTGAAATATTCAGTTAGTGACATAATAAATCCCAACAAGGCACTGCCGAAAATTGCCATAGAAAAATCATAGGCGAGGTCACACTTTTTGTACTTCGCATACAACGCAACTATCATCGCCACTAACGTAACAACTAACGTTATAATTGTCAACCACTTTTTTGCTTTCATGTTTTCTCCTATTACTTTTTATAAGGAATTCTAAAATAATCCAAATAAGCTTTAAACGTATCCTGAGCAGAGAGGCAAGTATCGGTGAGGTATACTTTCTCCTGATTCCACTCTTTAAGACCACGATAGTAAAACATTTTAATTTTGTCCTCTATGATAAAGGGAACGATACCGTGTTTGAGGCACTCTTTAAACATAATGAGTCTGCCGACACGCCCGTTACCATCTTGGAATGGGTGTATGCGTTCAAACTGCACGTGGAACTCAATAATATCTTCTAGAGTTACATTCTCTTTGCTGTTATAATCAGCAAGGAGCTTTTTCATTTCAACCGATACATCTTCGGGTAAGGTGGTTTCCATACCACCAACTTCGTTAGGCAACTTTTTATAATCACCGACTGCAAACCAATCTTTTTTTGAATCGCTTGTTCCGGTCTTGAGGATGAAATGCAAATGTTTGATAAACTTTTCGCTGAGCTGCGATTTTGCACTTTCAATAATTTCATCGATACAACGGAAGTGGGTAGCGGTTTCGATAATATCATCAACACGTACACCTTCTTCGGTTAAACCAATGGTATTGGTTTCAAAGATATAGCGTGTCTGATCGTGGGTTAGGCGACTGCCTTCAATATGATTGGAGTTGTAGGTCAGTTCAATCTGTATTTTATGATAAATTCCACCGTGTACCTGACCACGCTTTTCCTCTTTCAAAATATCAAGCAAAGTCTGCAGTGTAGGTTTGCTTTTATTACTTCTTTCAGGTTTTTCGGCATTTTCGGGAATGTTCCAAGTCTTGCCCGTAAGAAAAGCGCCGGGGACACGACCTGCGGCACAATAATTCCGGACGCTACGCTCGGATGTATTCCAAAGTAAAGCAACCTCTTTAACGGATAAATATTTCATATGCAGACCTCCAAATTTACTGTTATTAGTATACCACAACATCGGCAAAATGTCAATCAAACAAAATTAGCATTTATTATATTCTTGCCGATATCGGCATTTTTATTACTATTAACTTTATAAACTTAAAAGCCACCCAAAAGAGCGGCTTTAATATTGTTTAATTTAATATATTTTCGTTATTTGGTATTCTTTGTCCTGAATATAGGGATTTCCTATTTTTCTAAACCCATAAAGTTGTTCATGCTTTTTTGTTTGAACTATATCAAAGGTAACATCCATATTCCACCAAGAGCCATCAAAGTAAACGCGATTCCAAGTGTGGTGATATTGAGTGCTATCACGCTTATCACCATCGATAACATAGCAATGAATGTTCTGACTCCGACATAGTGCGGCAAACAGATGAGAAAAGTCATAACAGATTCCTTTTCGTTTGCTTAAGGTTTTACGGACATTAAAATATTGGATAAAGGGTTCACATTCATAGTCATACTCAAAATTATGTATCATCCAACTGTATATTGCCTTTACCTTTTCTTCATCAGTATCACAATCGGCACAAATTTCGTTAGCAAGTTTAACGGTGTTTGTATCCCATACGGTTGACTGACCGTTGGTAAGAGAAAGATCATCCTGTTTATAGACGAAAATGTATGCTGATAAAAGCAATACGATTATAACTGTAGATACTACTAAAATATATATTTTAGTCAACAGATTATCCTTCCGTACACTATCAGAAAACGCTGTAAAATATGTAAGGACAATAGCAATAGATACGATTGCTAAAAACGGAAACACTCTACGACAGTATACAGCGTAAGCTAAGTTCATCAAAAAAATAAGTGCAAGTAAAATAAATATGACTGAACGCATTGCCTTTGATTTTATCTCAACCGCTAAAAACAAAGTTGGTAAAACTGATAATAAATAGAATACCTGTAGAGTGGGAGAGAGAACAAGAAAGTCTCTCATGTAAAATCCCAATATTAAACTATATGTAAGTGCTATAGTGAAGAAAATAATTCTTGTTTTTGTAGTCTTCATTTCAAAATCTCCTTTATGTACGAAATTTATTGAAACGAAGAAGTGGCAATACAGAGCGACTAACTCTGTACTGCCACAAACAAAGTCTATTTAACATCTTTTAAGAAAATAACAAACCCGAACGTTTCACCAATCGGTAAAAGGTTCGGGTTTGAATGCTTT
This sequence comes from Oscillospiraceae bacterium, assembly GCA_015065725.1. Taxonomy (GTDB): domain Bacteria; phylum Bacillota; class Clostridia; order Oscillospirales; family Acutalibacteraceae; genus UBA737. Next base: position 95,436 of record SVPV01000004.1, on the reverse strand, counting down.
GGTGCGGGTGAAAGGACTCGAACCTTCACACCGATGGCGCTAGCTCCTAAGGCTAGTGCGTCTGCCAATTCCGCCACACCCGCATATTAAGTTTCAAAGCATTTCTGCTATATCTTACTCAGCAGAAATGATTTTACCACAAAACCATATAAGAAGTCAAGTAATTTTTTAAAATTATTATTAATTGACAAAATTATAGTTTGGGAATACAATAAATATGTTGTTTTAAAAGCGTTTTGGAGGGGATTTTTTGTTTGCAAAGCTTGAAAGTATAGGGCTTTTCGGAATTGATAGCTATATGATAGAGATTGAAGCAGATGTTTCGGGAGGACTTGTGGCTTTTGATATTGTAGGTCTGCCCGATACGGCGGTTAAGGAATCACGCGACAGAGTGCGTGCCGCTATAAAAAACTGCGGTTATAAATTCCCCACAGGCAGAATAACCGTAAATCTTGCCCCTGCAGACAAGAAAAAAGAGGGTTCTGTTTACGACTTACCTATTTTAATAGCGATATTAAAGGCATCAGGTCAGCTTGTTGCTGATACTTCAGACAGCGTGTTTGTAGGCGAGGTTTCTCTTGACGGCAGAGTAAGGGCTGTGGGCGGAGTTTTGGCTATGGCAATTACTGCCCTGCAAAACGGTATAAAAAAGCTTTTTGTACCGCTTGAAAATGCCGCCGAGGGTGCTGTGATTGAGGGCATTGAAGTCTATGGTGTTGAGACTATAGGCGATTTAATTTCACACCTTAAGGGTGATACGCAAATCCCCGTAACTGTTTATTCGCCCTTTAATGATGATATATCGGATACACCTTTAGATTTTAAGGAAGTTAAAGGTCAAGTGACTGCCAAAAAGGCTTTAGAGGTTGCCGCAGCAGGAGGACATAATATTTTGCTTATAGGTCCGCCAGGGGCGGGAAAAAGTATGCTTGCAAAACGGCTTCCCACCATTTTGCCCGAAATGACCTTTGAGGAATCTATTGAAACTACAAAAATACATTCTGTAGCAGGTATTTTAGATAAAAACCGCCCAATTGTAATAACACGCCCATTTAGGTCGCCTCATCATACAGTATCAACACCGGGACTAACGGGCGGCGGTACTATACCAAAGCCGGGTGAGATTTCACTAGCTCATAACGGTGTGCTTTTCCTTGATGAATTGCCTGAATTTAAAAGGGAGGTTATGGAGGCACTGCGTCAACCGCTTGAAGACGGAACTGTGACAGTTTCTCGTGTTTCGGGCAGCGTTACATATCCAAGTTCAATAACCTTTGTTGCCGCAATGAATCCCTGTCCTTGCGGATTTTACGGTCACCCAACAAAAGCCTGCACCTGTTCTAGCAATATGGTACATAAGTATTTAAATAAAATTTCAGGTCCAATGCTTGATAGGCTTGATATACACGTTGAGGTGCCGCCGGTAGACTTTCAGTCGCTTAATGCAAACGCCGCTACCGAAAGCTCGGCAGAGATACGCGAGCATGTAAACAATGCCCGTAAAATTCAGGTAGAGCGATATAAGGGAACGGGAATAACCTGTAATGCAAGGCTTACCCCTGCAATGCTTAAAAAATACTGTGTAATGACAGACGAGGCAAATGAATATCTCCGCCGTTCTTTTGACGAGCTTGGTCTTTCTGCCCGTGCTTATGATAGAATTTTAAAGGTTGCAAGAACCGTTGCCGACCTAAAGGCTAGCGAAAAAATTGAAAAAGCACATATTTTCTCGGCTATACGTTTTAGAAGTCTTGACAGAAAATATTGGGGAGAATAAACGAAATGGCACTCGGTTTTCCGAGTGCCATTAAACATTAATATATGAATTTTATTTTTTAAGAAGTTCTAATATTTCTTCTGCCTTATCATCGTCAATGTTAGGATTAGAATGCAGATAGTTTATAATGTTTATTAAAAAAGCTTTATCTTTTTTATTAGCCGAACGCATAAGCTGTATCACCGCACGCTCTTTAGCTGTTAGTATAATTTCGCTATCATTATACTCAATTTGTGGCTCCGCTTCATGAAGGCGTGTCACCTCGGTATGAAGAATATCATTTACACTAACCTTTAATGCATCGGCAATAGCCAATAATTCCTCAATCTTAAAGTTGCCCTTAGCCTCTTTGTTAGAATAGGTGCTGGGTTTCATTCCTATAAACTCAGCAAGGTCAGACTGGGTCCAACCGTTAAGATTTCTACGGCTTACGATATTGTCCCTCAAGGTTGACTTTATAATATCAGAACTCATAAAATAACTCATAGCTTTATACCCCGTTAAAAACACTTGACTAAAATTATAAAAATGGTATAATACAGTTTGGGTGTTTGATTAATTATTTTGCTGGAGTGGCTCAGTTGGTAGAGCAGCTGATTCGTAATCAGCAGGTCGTGGGTTCGAGTCCCATCTTCAGCTCCAAACAAAGCGGTAATTTCTAATTTTAGAAATTGCCGTTTTTTCTTTAATATATTATACATTTAATGTTTAATTTTGTCAATAAAATTAGAAAAAACACAGAATTTGGGAGAAAAAGCAAAACTATGAGATTTTTATCCGTCATAATCCTCGGCGGCTGAATCGGCATCGGCTATGCTTTTATAATGTATTCCGCGTTCAAGTAACTGACGGTCTGTTATAGGCAGAGTGTCAACCACAATTCCGTCATATATTTTTATAATATCTTCATCTTTATAAAGTGCAACCGTATTATTAAGGCTTTTCATATAGTAGCCGTCGTCCACTATTGGTTTGTCGGTTTTTGAAGTAGAAACGGTTATTATAATTATGGCTATTAAAAAAACAGATAAAAAAGATAATATAACCGATATTTTTACGGCATTTCGCATAAAAGCAATCTCCTTTAAGTGATATAAAACCCAAAATTATTATTGTCAAAATTCGGTGTTTTTATATATGGTTAAAATATTGTAACCACATTTATTGCACTTTTGTGGTAAAATAAATGAGATTATTGGTATATTTAGGTATTAATAGTAATCCTTTAAAATATTATGGAGGTGTTTTTAATGGATTATGATAATGAAAATTTGTTTTCTTATGATGAACCTGAGGAAAACAGCACCGATAGTGATTCTTTAGAATCGGAAGCTTCTTCTGACAGCTTTGATTTAAGCAGTTTTTCTTCTGCGGCTATGGAGGACAAAGCTACAACACCTGTACAAAAGAAAGGTCGAAAAAAGACTGCCAAAAGCCGAAAAGAAAGAATCCTTAAAACAATTCTAACCTTGTTTTTAGTGGGTGTAATTACCTGCAGTATTGTAGTAAGCGTATTTATGGTATACGTTTTTACTATGGTAGACGCAACTATGGACGAAAATCTAAATGAGTTAGCACTTAACTTTACCACCACCATTTATGTTGAGGATAAAAAGAACGGCGAATGGAATGAGTACCAACGTCTGCACGGAACTTTCAACCGCATTTGGTGCAGTTATAATGAGGATAAGGCAAAGGCAGAAGAAAAGGATTATGACGGAATACCGCAAAATCTCGTTAATGCCTTTGTGGCTATTGAGGATAAGCGATTTTTCGAGCATGACGGTGTCGATTGGAAGCGTACAGCAAGTGCTTTTGTTAATATGTTTGTGCCGCTTTCGGACTCCAATTACGGCGGTTCTACAATCACACAGCAGCTTGTAAAAAATCTTACGGGTGATAGGTCTAGAAAGCCAAGCCGAAAAATCCGTGAAATAATGCGTGCACGCTATTTTGAAAAAAATTACAGTAAACCTGTTATAGTTGAGTGTTATCTTAACACAATACCGCTAGGTCACGGACTTTACGGTGTAGAGGTAGCTTCAAACTACTACTTTAATAAGAGCGTAAATGAGCTTACTGTTGCTGAATGTGCCTGCCTTGCCGCAATAACACAAAGACCTGCCGATTTATCGCCCGACGATAATCCCGAGGCAAATAAGAGCCGTCGTGAAACCGTACTTTATCAAATGTATGTTCAAAAATACATTACTAAAAAACAGTATGATGAGGCATTGAAGGAAAAAATTAATATTGTTGCTAATGATGATGCACTTAACGAATCAGAAATTAACTCATATTTTGTAGATGCACTTATCACACAGGTTACCGACGACCTAGTAGAGAAGTACGGTTACGAGCGTACACACGCCTCTAACCTCTTTTATACAGGCGGATACAAGGTTTATGCTACAGTAGATACCAATATTCAAGAGGCTATGGAGTCGGTCTTTGAAAACTCTGAAAAATATGCTTTAAAGAGTAAAAAAGGACAAACGCTAAGAGCCGGTATGACCGTTCTTGATTATGAGGGTAACGTTAAGGGAATGGTTGGCGGAATAGGCGAAAAAACCTCTAACAGAGGTTGGAACAATGCCATTGACTCATCACGTCAGCCGGGTTCTACAATGAAGCCTATTGCGGCATACGCCCCTGCTATTGAGCAAAATCTTATTAATTATTCAAGCATAGTTAACGATAAAGCTACCAATTATAACGGTTGGCGTCCTAACAACTGGTATGGCGGATATTGGGGTAACATTACGGTGCAGTATGCACTTGAACGCTCGGTTAATACCATACCCGTATATCTTGTGAATAAGCTAACCCCCCAAACCAGTTTTGACTTTTTAACAGGAAAGCTTGGTATTACCACACTTAATGCCGAAGATGTAAACCTAGCACCTCTTGGAATGGGCGGTACAAACGGCGGAATTACAACTCTCGAATCTGCTGCGGCTTATGCCGTTTTTGGTAATGGCGGACTTTATTATGAGCCAACCCTTTATACAAAGGTGCTTGACCAACGCGATAACGTTATTTTAGACGGTACTTCATCTCCTAAAATGGCAATCAGCGAGGACACTGCTACAATTATGAACCATCTGCTTCAAGGTGTAGTTTACGGTGCTAACGGTACAGGTAAGGGAGCGGCATCGTATATTTCTAATATGAAAATGTACGCAAAGACAGGTACCTCAAACAACAGTAACGACCTTTGGTTTGTAGGCGGTACTCCATACTATGTAGCATCCTGCTGGTGTGGTTACGAAAATCTTGAAGAAATTAAAAGCAGCAGCATAGCACTTAATATGTGGGGTGCTGCAATGTCTAAGGTGCATAGCGGTCTAAAAACTAAAGAATTTACCGACAGCCCCTATTCCGTTAAAAAATATTACTGTACCGAAACGGGACTTCTTGCTACCGATTCCTGTAAGTCCACGGCGGTGGGTTGGTATAAGAAAAATGACCCACAGGGTATGCCTACAGTATGTACCACACATAAAGGCGACGCTTTGCCTATTCCCGATTCTGATGAGGACAAACAAAGGCTTGAGCCACAAAAGTCTGAAGAATCGACTGCAAGCGGTGAAGACAACTCTTCACAATAAGATTATATAAAACCCAAACCTAAGTAAAAAAGAACAGATTAGGAAAAATCCTAATCTGTTCTTTTTGTATGGATAGAAATGTTTTTAAACTCTTGCTACCCCTGTTTCGTGAGCGGTTTTAATTACCGCATCGGCAACAACACGTGCTACACGCTTATCAAGTGCAGAAACTATAATATTTTCTTCAGTAATTTCATCGTCGGGAATTAATGATGCCAAGGCATACGAGGTAGAAACCTTCATTTCATCATTAATACACTTTGCCCTGCAGTCAAGTGCACCTCTAAAGATACCAGGGAAAGCCAATACGTTATTGATTTGATTTGGGAAATCCGAACGACCTGTGCCTACTACCCTAGCCCCTGCCGCTTTAGCTACATCGGGCATAATTTCGGGAGTTGGATTTGCCATCGGGAAAAGTATCGGGTCGGCTGCCATAGATTTTACCATAGTTTCGTCTACAAGATTGGGGGCAGAAACACCTATAAACACGTCAGCACCCTGAAGTGCATCCTTTAGAGTTCCCTTTTTGCCCTTTAGATTTGTAATTTGTGCGATTTCCTCTTGTGCGGAATTATTATTCTTATCGCCCTTGCTGATTATACCAAAGCGGTCACAGAATGTTATGTTTTTAACACCGATATTTAAAAGGTGCTTACCTATTGCAATACCTGCCGAGCCTGCACCGTTAATTACGATTTCGACTTCACCTATAGACTTTTTAACAAGCTTTAAAGCATTAATTAATGCGGCAGCAACTACTATTGCGGTGCCATGTTGGTCGTCGTGGAAAATCGGGATATCGCAAATTTCTTTGAGCTTACGCTCAATCTCGAAGCAACGCGGTGCCGAAATGTCCTCAAGATTTATTCCGCCAAAACTACCCGACAGCAAATAAACCGTTTTTACAATTTCGTCAACATCCTTTGACTTTATGCAGAGCGGGAAAGCATCAACATCGGCGAATTCTTTAAAAAGGGCACATTTACCCTCCATAACAGGCATACCCGCTTCTGGTCCTATATCACCAAGTCCTAAAACCGCAGTTCCGTCGGTTACAACGGCTACTAGGTTTGAACGGCGGGTAAGCTCATAAGATTTATCTATATCCTTATTTATTTCAAGACAAGGCTCTGCAACACCGGGGGTGTATGCAAGCGACAGGTCCTCCCTTGTGGCTATCGGCACGCGGGAAACAACCTCTATTTTTCCGCCCCATTCATAATGCTTTTTAAGTGATTCTTCTCTAACACCCATTTAAATTAATCCTCCCAAGGAAATTTATACTGTGTAAGGCCAAGCTCGTCACGAACGGCTAAAATCTCCTTTTGTACCGACTCGTTAATCGGCACTCCGCTCTCTCTTGCTAAACGTACTTCATATTCCTTTTCACCTGCGGTGTAAATACGCTCGGCATCGGGTGCCTTTTTAGAAGCACGCATACTGCGGCAGATATCTCCTGCTTTTTTACGTGCAATTTCCTCACCCATAAAGTGATTTGTATCAATAGCTATAAACCAATGTCCTAACTGATAGGGACGAATGTTTCCGTTTTCATCCTTACCGTCAAGTGCCTTACCGTAAGCACCGTCTTGAAGAATTGATGAGAAAAATTCAACTGCTAATGCGAAGCCGTAGCCCTTATATCCGCCAAGGTCCTCACCTATTCCGCCAAGGGTTGTAAGTGCGGCTGTACCGTTTCTTATCTTTTTAAGAGCAACACCGCTATCTCCCTCAATAGCCGAGCCGTCATCACCGATAATTGTACCAGGGTGAACATCCTCACCTATTCTTTCATAATACTCTATTTTTCCGTTTTGTGTTATAGATGTAGCACAGTCAAAATTAAAATCAAATGCCTCGTCGGTAGGAACGCCTATAGTAAACGGATTTGTACCAAACATACCCTCAACACCAAAGGTTGGTGCTACAGACGGACGTGCATTAGTACCTGTCATACCTATACAGCCTGCCTTTGCAGCCATTGAAGAATAATAGCCTGCTATACCGTAGTGGCAGGAATTGCGAACAACTACCATACCCATACCGTATTCCTTTGCCTTTTCTATAGCCATAGACATAGCTTTATAGCCTATAACCTGACCCATACCGTGATGTCCGTCAACAACAGCAGTGGTTGGGGTTTCCTTTATGATTTCAAATTCTGTAACGGGTTGTTGAATGCCTGCCTTAATTCTATCAAGATAAACAGGCTTAAAACGGTTAACACCGTGCGACTCAATACCTCTTTTGTCAGACTCTAAAAGAACGTCTGCACAAATTTCTGCATCCTCACGTGGTATGCCATAACCAACAAAGGCGTCTATTACGAAATTTGTGATTGTTTTCCAATCAACTATATTAGTTTTTGCCATAAAAATTCCTCCATTTTACTTTACTTTTTAATTTGCTTATATTATAATAAATTGAGCAACATCATTCAAGTTTTTTTGAATTTTTGCTCAAATTTAGATAATTGTGCAATAAATTATGCACAATTACGCAATCAAAGGTGGTTTTTATGCTTAAATCCGAAAGACAAAATCAAATATATTCTATACTTCAAGAAAGCGGCTCTGTAACCGTAAAGGAATTAAGTGAACGGCTTTTTATAAGCGAATCAAGTATACGCCGCGATTTAGCCGCACTTGAAAACGAGGGGTTTTTAAAGAGAAGCTACGGCGGTGCCCAAATTATTAATTCAGCCGAAACGGTTATGCCGTTTGGTATAAGAACTTACCGAAACGTTGAAGCAAAAAAAGCTATCGCACAAAAGGCAGTAAGGCTTATAAACAACGGGGATATTGTTTTTCTTGACCAGACCTCTACCTCATATTTTTTGGCGGTAGAAATTCTTAAATCAAAATCGGTTACGGTTGTAACCAATAACCGAGAAATACTAAATCTTTTATCCGAAAGCGATATAACTGTTGTTTGTACAGGCGGTGTTATAAGTAAAGCCAACAACAACTGCCTTTTAGGTCAAAATGCACAGCGGGTTTTTGAGGGAATATATGCCGATATAGCCTTTATTTCTGCAAAAGCATTATCGGGCGATGGCGTAGTTTCCGATTTCTCACAAGAGGAAGTTTTTGTACGAAAATCTATGCTTAATTCTGCCGATAAAAAGGTGCTTTTATGTGACTGCTCAAAGCTTAATACACACTCTGCTTATAAACAGTGTACCCTTAATGATGTTGATTATTTAATAACAGAAAGTAACGTTACTAAAGCTTATGGCAGTTCCTTTCCGAAGCTTACAATAATTTAAGATATTTTAAAATTTAGAAAAATGGTGAAAATATGTCATTATCTGTTTTTGAAAAAATTTATGAAGTCGTTTTGAAAATACCTAAAGGTCGAGTTGCCACATACGGTCAAGTTGCCTTTCTAGCAGGCAATCCCCGTTGGGCAAGAGTTGTAGGTTACGCACTGCACCAAAACCCAAAGCCGTTTATTATACCCTGTCACAGAGTTGTAAACCGCAACGGAGAAATAGCCGAGAGCTTTGCCTTTGGCGGCGGTAATGTGCAAAGACAGATTTTAGAGGACGAAGGAATAACCTTTGAGTCTGACGGAACTATTGACCTTAAAAAATATTTGTGGCAACCCTAAAAAACACTTGCAATATGTATGTTTGTGTAGTATAATACATAAAAATTGAATTTTTGGTTGACGCTTGTAGGAAAAAGCATTACGCTGCCGAAGGAGTAACACTCTCAGGTTTCTTTATTTGAAGATGAGGACTGCAAGCTGACAAAACTTTGGAGAAACCCATTTAATTGGGTGCCGAAGGTGCAAGGCGGCAACGCTTAATCTCTCAGGCAAAAGGACAAAGCTTTTCCCTTCTATGAAGGGTTTATTTTGTTTATTTTTGCCGGATTGCACTTTGCAGTCCGGTTTTATTATTTTTATAAGGAGATGTCAAAGTATGATTCTTGACAAAATTGCCGAAATTAACGGCAGTATTAACGGTGTAGTATGGGGTATTTTCGGCCTTGCTCTTTTAATAGGCACAGGCATTATAGTTACCTGCTGCACAAAATGGTTTCAGATTTCTCACCTTTCACATTGGTGGAAAGAAACCATCGGCAGTATGTTTACAAAGGATGTTTTAAAACACCGAAAAGAAAAGGGCGTTATTTCTCCCTTCCAGGCCCTTTGTACCGCACTAGCAGCTACAGTAGGTACAGGTAATATCGCAGGTGTTGCTTCGGCTATTTGCATAGGCGGTGCAGGTGCAGTTTTCTGGATGTGGGTTGCTGCTTTCTTCGGTATGATGACAAACTATGCAGAAAATGTATTAGGTATTTATTTCAGACGCAAGAACAGCGAAGGTGAATGGTCAGGCGGTGCTATGTATTATTTGCGTGACGGTCTTGGTAACAAAAAGCATTGCAAATGGATTGGTAAAATTCTTGCTGTAATTTTCTGTTTCTTCACTATGCTTGCTTCCTTTGGTATCGGAAGTATGGGTCAGGTAAACAAGATTGTTGCCAATGTTTCTGCCGCTTTTGATGTTAAGGCACTTTCAAGCATTATCTTATTTGGAGATATTTCCCTTTACAATGTACTTTTGGGCGTTATCATTATGATTCTTACCGCTATTATTACATTGGGCGGTGTTAAGAGAATTGCTAATGTTGCAGAAAAAATCGTTCCCTTTATGGTTGTTCTTTATGTTGTAGGCAGTCTTATAATAATCGGTATTAACTATAATGCTATTATTCCTGCTTTTAAAGCAATTTTTGTTGAAGCGTTCTCTCCCCGTGCTTTCGTAGGCGGTGGTATCGGCGGCGTAATTGTTGCTATGACCAACGGCTTCAAACGCGGTGTTTTCTCCAACGAAGCAGGTCTTGGCTCTTCGGTTATGGTACACTCTAACTCTAGCGTAAAAGAGCCTGTAAAACAGGGTATGTGGGGTATATTTGAAGTATTTGCCGACACAATGGTTGTCTGCACAATGACTGCTCTTGTGGTACTTACCTCTGGCGGTCTTACCACAGGCGTTTTCAATATTGAAACAGGTGAAATTGCAAAAGGTCTTACCGATGCTACACTCGTAGGTGGTGCCTTTAATGCAGTATTCTCTTGGGGTAATATAGGTCAGCGTTTTGTAGCAATTGCTATGTTCCTATTTGCTTTTACAACAGTTCTCGGTTGGTCACATTACGGCTCAAAAGCTTGGGAATATGTATTCGGTGCAAAAACAACCGTAATTTTCAGAATTATACACGTTTGCACCATTATATTCGGTGCGGTACTCACCTCTTCACTCGCTTGGGATATTTCGGATACCTTTAACGGTCTTATGATGATTCCCAACCTTATAGGTGTACTAGTTATGCTTCCGCTTGTAGTTAAGATTACAAAGAACTACATAAACCGCAAACTCAAAGGTAAAGACGAAGCACCTGTTTTATCATACGATGCTAATATTCAAGCAGATATGGAAGAATAATTCAATATAAATTAAACACCCCACCGCATCTAGCAGTGGGGTGTTTTTTAGTATTTATACTTTTAAATATTTAAAGTTTAGAATATCCATGGCTATTAACCAAAGCGTCAATCTTACGGCCTTCCTTACAAAGCGGACATTCGTGTGCGGGATAAGACTGATAACCGTCTAAATCCTCTGGTCCAAATACCGAGCGTACAGGAATTCCCCCACACTCCTTTAATGTAGAGAATATAGCCGAAACGCCCGTAACTGTACCGCCATAATATTTAACTGCGTCTATTGCAGCCTCAACAGTTTTACCCGATGCCAAAGAAGCCGCAAGTATCATAACATGCTTTCCCGCTATCATAGGTATTATATTATCCCTAAACAAAAACTGACTGCCGTTTGTAGTTTCGGGAGTTACTACGTATATTGATTTATGGGCATTCATATTCATAAAATCAGCTTTAGAAAGACTGTCTGCAAGACAGGCACCTATAACCTCTGTACCATCTAGACAAAGAACAGTATCAACAATAGTATCAGCATAATAATACGAACAAATTTCTTCAGCTACTGCCCGTGCTTCTGAAAGACGTGCTTTTTGCGAAACCACATCAATATAATAATTGCTGTGGCAGTTACTTGTTGCGAAATGTCCTACTGACACACGCAAAAACAGGTTATTTCGTTTAGTAGCGTGCTTAATTATATCCAAAGTTTGCATAAGTTTTCCTCCTTGGCAATTTCTTTATTTTAATTTTACACTATTTTTTCTAACATAGCAAGAATTATCTTATAAACATTATGCATAAAAAAATCCTCGCATTTTTTAATGCGAGGATCTTTTATGTTCTTTATTTAATCTTGATGTCTTTTAATACCAAAAATCATTCTTAAAAAACCGCCTAAAAACCTTGGACTTTTTACAATTAAAACCTTCATAAAAATACCCCCGTAAACCTTATTTTCGGCACCCACAGTAAAAACCTAAAACTATCACCCAAACCGCTAGCACCGCAATTAAAAATCTTGGAGGACAAAAACAGCTTATTAGTAACCCCAAGGCGAAATTAATTGCAAACATTCCGCCGTTAAATCTACCTCTACGCATTTCGCTCCCTCCCGAATTTGCGGCTTTGTTGCCGTTACTACATAATAATCATCAGAGAGCGAATTTGTTACAAATATTATTTTTTTGAAGAATTTTTAGTATTCCACTCCTTTAAATCCTTTAATTCCTCAAAAATACTTAAATAGCTGTTATGACGGCTAACGGGGATTTTACCGTTTTCTACCGCCGACAAAACACCGCAACCCTTCTCACAGGTATGTGTGCAAGAGCTAAATTTACAGTCTGTAGTAAAATCTGTAAATTCGGGGAAGCATTCGGCTAAATGCTCCTTAAAATCATAGTTACCGTCTTCACTTTCAATTGAAGAAAAGCCTGGTGTGTCTGCTACAAAGCCGTCCATATTATGACGGTAAAGCTCTGTATGGCGTGTAGTGTGCCTACCTCTGCCAAGTTTATCGCTGACCTCACCTGTAGCAAGATTAAACAGGTCGCCGAAAATAGCGTTTAAAATGCTTGACTTACCTACGCCCGAATTTCCCGAAAAGGCACTGACACAACCGACCAGTTCACTTTTAAGATTATCAATTCCCTCGCCCGTTAGAGCAGAAACCGTATAGGTTCTAAAGTCGGTTTTTTTATAAATGTCAACAAACTGGGAAAAATCGCCCATATCTGCCTTATTAAAAACAATAACAGGCTCAATTCCGTGATAATTTGCCAACGCGGTCAAGCGGTCTATCATCAACAAATCGGGTGACGGAGTACTATGTGACGAAACTATAAATAGTTTATCAATATTAGCAAGTGCAGGGCGTTTAAGCGAATTTCTACGCGGTTTTATTTCCTCTACAACACCGTAGCCGTTACTATTTACGGTAATTTCGGCAAAATCGCCAACTAATAGCTGTATCCCCTGCCGTCTAAAATTACCTCTCGCCTTACACTCATAAACGGTATCACCGTCTGCTACATAATAAAATCCTGATATTGCCTTAATTATTCTACCTACCATAAATCAATTTTAACCGCCTACAGCACCGCTAGAGTTGTTAGTTGACGAACTATTTAGACTAGAATTATTTTCGCTAGCTTTATAATCGTTGTGTCGTTCTTCTACAGTATGGGTGCCTTTTTCACAATCAATTTTAATTGTTTGATAAAGTACATAATCCGAGCCGTCCTGTGTGAATCTTATTTCTGCATTAAGCTTTTTACTTTCGGATTTAAAATCTTTAAAGGTATAGCTACCAATTTCATTAATCTTGATTTTTTCACTTTCTACATAAAGCTTTTTATCGACCCAAATCGAAACCTTGCCAAAGGAATGTTTACAGTCGCTCGGCAATTTAACATTTAAATCGAACTTATACTTGCCTGTGCTTACTTTGAGTGTTACGGTACTTCCTTCTACAACCTCTTCGTTTGCATCAGGGGTTTGTGATACTACAAAATCTTTTTCAAAATACTTTGCATTCGGGGCGATATCAACCTCTTCAATCTTATAAGTAAGTCCTTCTTTTTCGATTTCAGAAATTGCCTTTTCTTTATTAAAGCCTGTAAAGTCTTTAAGCTTTACGTATTTTGTAGGCTTACCTGTACTTACATAAACAGTAATCTCTGCACCAGGAAGCTGTTTTGAGGTCATTGCAGGCTCGGTTTTAATTACCTTACCAGCCTCTACCTCTTCGCTTGCCATTTCGGAAATCAAAACCTTAAATTTCATTGCCTTAAGCTCAGAAACTGCTTGAGATTCGGATTTACCGTGAACATCAGGCACCTTAACCGTAGCCTGACCCGAGCTTACCTTAAGTGTTATTTTTGCACCCTTTTTAAGCTTCTTCTTAGCAGCTTGGTCTTGGTCGAAAACATAACCGTATTCGGTATCGTCGTCGGTACTCCATTCAGCCTCAATATCAAACTGCTCATTATAGGTGGCGTTTTTGCTTATAGATTCCCAAGTCATACCCACAAAGTCAGGACAAGGTATTTCGGCACCTGTGTTGCTGAAAAGTCTTGGGATAAAAATTATACCGATAACCACAAGGGCAATAAATACTGCTGCTGCTACTCCTGCCAAAATGGGTATCATATTATTCTGGGTATGTTCTTCCTCTGCTTGCTCAACACGTTCTTCAGGCATATTAGCCGACGCAGGTGTGGCAGAGCGAACATTACCTACATACTTTGTAGGCGAATCGTCCACAAAATATGTGTATGAGAATGTTGCTGACGGGTCTTTACGGAATTCCTCTAAATCGCAAAGCATTTCAGCCGCCGACTGATAACGCTTTTCGGGAATTTTTTGCATAGCGTGCATTGTAATCTGCTCAAGTCCTAGGGGAATAGAACCGTTTATTTCGGTAGGAAGCTGAGGGTCGCGTTGAAGCTGCATAATTGCAACAGATACCGCACTTTCCGCCTCAAAGGGAAGCCTACCTGTAAGCATTTCATACATCATAACACCGACAGAGTATATGTCGGTTTTTTCGTCGGTCTTTTCTCCCCTTGCCTGTTCGGGACTGATATAATGCACCGAGCCTATTGCCTTATCTGTTATTGTACGCTGCTCACTACGGGCAAAGCGTGCTATACCGAAGTCGGTTACCTTTATTGTACCGTCGGGCAATACCATAATATTTTGCGGCTTAACATCGCGGTGTACTATACCTTTATCGTGTGCGTGCTGAAGCCCCTTTAATATCTGTATTGTAAAATGTACTGCATCCTTCCAACGAAGACTGCCCTGACGTTCAATTAACTCTTTTAGGGTTATACCGTCAATATATTCCATTACTATATACTGAATAAGGTCGCCAAAGCTTACATCGTAAACCTTTACAATGTTCTGATGCGAAAGCATAGCAATTGCCCTTGATTCATTTTTAAAACGGCGAATAAATTCCTCATTAGAAACAAATTCATCCTTAAGTATTTTTATAGCTACAATGCGGTCCTCAACATTATCTCTTGCCTTATAAACTACAGCCATTCCGCCTACGCCTATGATTTCCTGTATCTCATAACGGCCGTCAAGTCGTTTTCCAACATACTTATCCATAATATAAACCCTCCTGCTATCTTGTAACGGTTACAACGGCAATATTATCTCCGCCGCCGTTTTGGTTTGCGGTATCTACAAGAATAGATGCAACCTTCTCTATATTGTTTTTCTTAAATATCCTTAAAATATCGGAAGCTTCAACAAAATTTGAAAGTCCGTCTGTACAAACAAGTAGGGTTTGACCCTCTTGTATATCAATTATATCAGAATCACAAACTACATTTTCTTCCGCACCCAAGGCTCTTGTAATGACATTCTTTCTAGGATGCACCTTAGCTTCGCTTTGGGTAAGCTTTCCGCTTTCAACCAAACTCTGTACAACCGAATGGTCACGTGTCAACTGTACGATATTGTCACCTATCATATAAGCACGGCTATCTCCCACGTGGGCAAACACCACGCTATTCTGCTTTACAATAGCAACTACTGCTGTTGTACCCATTCCCGAAAGCTCGGGCCTTTTCAGTGACATATCGTAAATTTCTATATTTGCCGAAGAAATTGCATTAATTAACAGCTTTTCGATATCGGTAGTATCCATAGACATTCTATACGACTTAAGTATATATTCGGATATTCCCTTAACCGCCGTTTCACTTGCTATGTTACCGGCATTAGCACCGCCCATACCGTCACAGACAACCACAAACGCCGAGCCGTCCGAAAGCTCACCCGTAAAATATGCGTCTTGATTTGACGAGCGTACACGCCCTATATCAATTTTGCTGAATATTTGCATTTTCATTCGCCTCCTTAACACTTCTTCTAAGCTGACCGCAGGAAGCATTTATATCCGCTCCCAAGGTACGTCTTACCGTAGCTGTAAGTCCATGCTTTTCAAGTAACTCTTTAAAATGTAAAATTCTCTTTTGGTCTGGTTTTTTAAAGTCGTTTTCCCGAACAGGATTTGCGGGAATTAAATTTATATGGCTCATAATACCGCGAAGCTTGACTGCTAACTCATTAGCACATTCGTCCGTATCATTTACACCCGAAATTAAGGCATATTCAAAGGAAATACGCCGTGTTGTGACCTTTTGATAGTCACGGCAGGCTTTAAGCAAAGCCTCAACATTCCACTTCTTATTAACAGGCATCATACTGCTTCTGATTTTATCATTAGGTGCGTGAAGTGACACCGAAAGGGTTATAGGCAGATTATATTCGGCTAATTTTTCTATTCCCGAAACCACGCCCGAGGTTGAAAGTGATATATGCCGAAGTCCTATATTCATACCCTTATCGTCGCTTACAAGCTTTAAAAAGCGTATGGAATTATCAAAATTATCAAGCGGTTCGCCCATGCCCATCATAACCACGTTAGAAACTCTGATACCGTTATCTCTTTCTGCCGCCATAATCTGTGAAAGTATTTCCGAGGCGGTAAGATTTCTACAAAGACCGTTTATACCCGACGCACAAAAGCTACAACCCATACGGCAACCGACCTGTGTTGAAACACAAACCGTATAACCGTGATTATATTTCATAAGCACCGATTCGATATACTCACCGTCATTCAATCTATAAAGATATTTTACGGTATCATCAATGTTAGATTTCATTCGCTTTTCTATTATAACATCAGCAATATAGGCTTTTTCTTTAAGCTCTTCACGAAGACTTTTAGGAAGATTGGTCATATGGTCAAAATCTGTAACGCCCGAATGAAGCCAAGAAAACACCTGACCTGCCCTAAAGCGAGGCTGACCGATACCCTTAAAAAACTCCTCAAGCTCAAACAGGTACATTGATTTTAAATCAATTTTAGAAGCTATAAATTTCACCTACCATAGTGTTGTTGTCATATTTTAATCTATATTTTCAAGCAATGCACAGAAAAAGCCGTCGGTATTATCTAAATGCGGCATAAATGTGTGACTGCAGGAAAGCTTGAAATTTTTGTTTTTCTCCAAAAACTCGGCTACTACATTCTCGTTTTCGGCTTTTCGCAAAGTACAGGTCGAATAAAGAATTCTACCACCCTTTTTTAAATAACAAACAGCATTTTGAAGTATTGTACGGCCGATAGCCTCAATTTCCGAAAAATCGGTTATTTCCTTATACTTAATCTCGGGTTTTCGGCGTAAAGCACCTAGTCCCGAACATGGAACATCACAAAGTACTGCATCAAAATCCTTAAATTCTTTATTAACCTTTGTAGCATCGTTTACCTTAGTTTTAATTATATCAAGACCTAGCCGTTCAGCACTTCTTTTAACCAAGCAAAGACGTTGTTCATAAAGGTCGCAAGCCGTAATTTCACCCTTGTTTTCCATTAAAAGTGCCGTTGTAAAAGTTTTACCGCCGGGGGCAGAACAAATATCAAGCACCTTTTCATTGGGTTTAGGCGAAAGGATTTTAACCACCGTTTGCGAAGCAGTATCCTGAACGAAAAAATATCCGTCACGGTAAAGCTTACTGTTTTTTATATCAATACCGCCCTCTATTTCCAAAGCGTCCTTTATATCGGTGTGCTTTGCGGTTATGCCCTCGTCTTTTAATAATTCCAATAACTGCTCTGTTGTGGTTTTTAAGGTGTTAACCCTTAAAATTACGGGCGGTGATAAAAGCGAAGCCTCTAAAAGCTTTACGGTGTCCTTTGTTCCGTAATCGTCTAAAAAACCTTTTATTATCCATTCAGGGCAAGAAAATCTTACCGACAGAGAATGTATATCGTCACCCTTGGGCAATTCTATTGGATTTCGTATAAAATTACGAAGTATTGCATTTACAAAGCCGCTGTTTCGGCTTTCTTTAGAGCGTTTTATTATATTAACAGACTCATTAACGGCGGCACTTTCAGGTATACGCTCCATAAACATTAGCTGATATATGCCTATTCTTATAGCCTCCACCGTTAAAGGCGAGAGCTTTTTAAGGGGAGTCTTTGACAGCTTACTAATTATATAATCAATAGTAATTTTCCTATCAAGCACACCGTAAACCAAAGCAGTTGCAAGTGCTTTATCTTTAGGGCTTAAATCGGCAGAAGAAAAAAGCTTATCAAGCGTTAAATTTGAATATGCCTTTTCTTTATTAATTTTAAAAAGTGCATTTACCGCAACTAAACGAGCATTTGCCATTTTTATACCCTTTCGATTTTAGTGCCTACGGGAATTTTTCTACCGTTGAGCATTGTAGCTATATTCATAGCCTTGCTACCCTCCGGCTGTACCTCTAAAAGACTTAAAACAGTTCCCTCTCCGCAAGCAATTAAAAGCTTATTATCACAGCAAATAACCGTGCCGCATTCTTTATTGGTGGTTATGTTTTCTACATCTGCCTTTAACACCTTTACACGCTTACCGTCTAGGAAGAAATATGCACAGGGCCAAGAATTAAAGCCACGCACCGCATTTTTAACCTCCCATGCGGTTTTAGTAAAATCGATTTGTGCCATATCTTTAGTAAGAATTGGTGCATAGGTAGCTTTGCTTTCGTCCTGTTTTGTTCTCTTGGCGGTGCCGTTTGCTATTTTTTCTATTGTAGCAACCGTAAGGTCGGCACTGACATAAGAAAGACGGTCAAAAAGCTCGTCTGCCGTTTCATCATCACCGATTTTAACACGCTCTATTTCAATAATATCGCCCGTATCCATACCCTTATCCATATACATAATGGTAACGCCTGTTTCGGTCTCACCTTGCACGATACACCACTGAATAGGCGATGCACCCCTATATTTAGGAAGAATTGAAGCATGGCCGTTTATACAACCGTATTTTGCTATATTAAGGATTCTTTCGGGCAATATTTTGCCGTAAGCCACCACCACAATAAGCTCGGGGGCAAGTGATTTTAACTCCTCAAAAACAGCATCATCTTTTAAGGTGTTAGGCTGAAAAACGGGAATACCCTTTTCTTCTGCATAAACCTTTACAGGCGGGGGTGTTAATATTCTTTTTCTGCCTACAGGTTTATCGGGCTGTGCATACACGCCTACAATCTCGTGTCCGGCTTTAAGCAAAGCCTCAAGCGTTTTTACCGAATAGTCAGGCGTACCCATAAAAACAATTCTCATAAATTACTCCGCTTTATCTATATAAAGTATTCCGTCTAAATGGTCTATTTCGTGACAGAAAGCACGGGCTTTAAGTCCCTCACCCTCAACAGTAAAGGTTTTGCCGTAGCGGTCCTGTGCACGAACTGTCACCTTTAGCGGTCTTGTAACCTCTGCCGAGCGTTCGGGTATAGAAAGGCAACCCTCCTGCCCTGTTTGCTTACCGCTTTGTTTTTCGATTACGGGATTTATAAGCTCTATTAATCCGTCACCAACATCTACTATACAGTAACGGCGAAGAATACCAACCTGAGGTGCCGCAAGACCTACGCCCTCTGCCTTATACATTGTATCCCTCATATCATCAAGTGTCTGATGCAGCTTTTCATCAAAGTTAAGCTGACTTCTACACACCTTACGAAGCACATCATCACCGATTTTTACAATATTTCTTATTGCCATTTTATTATCACCTTGTATTTAACTTATATGACCGTTTCGGGATTTATATCTATACTGACGGTGGTATCGCCTTTAAGTTTTACAGCGACCGCACCACGCAGCATTTCTCTAAACGCCTTTGTGTTTTTGCATTTTATAAGCAATTTGAAACGGTATTTATTATTTATTTTAGGCACCGCAGTTGCAGTAGGACCTAAAATTATTAGCTTTATATTATTGTCATCACTATTTATTCTTTCCTTTATATTGGAAAATACCGAATTAATAGCATCTTCTGCCTGCTGACGCTCGGACGACTGTGTCCGCACAACACAAATATCACAATACGGCGGATAAACCATCAGCTTACGGTTTAAAATCTCCTCATTGTAAAAAGCGTCATAGTCCTGTTTTGCGGCAAGGTCAATTAAATTGTTGTCAGAGGTTGAGGTTTGTACCACCGCCTTGCCCTTAATATCACCTCTACCCGCTCTGCCAACCACCTGTGTTAAAAGCGAAAAGGTACGCTCAAAGCTACGGTAGTCCTCGCTGTAAGCTGCCTTATCGGCTCCTATTACACCCACCAAGCTAACATTCGGGAAATTAAGTCCCTTTGCTACCATTTGTGTTCCGACCATTATATCGTAATCGCCGTTACCAAACTCGGTAAGATATGTTCTATATGAATCCTTTGTGGTTGTAGTATCGGCATCAAGTCTTAAAATTCTAGCCTTTGGAAACAGAAGCTTCAATTCCTCCTCAAGCTTTTGGGTGCCTATACCCATAAACCTGACAAACTCTCCCTCACATTCGGGACAGGTAGTAGGTTTTTGCTCGGAATAACCGCAATAGTGGCACATAAGTCTGCCGTTTGCAGAGTGATATGTCATAGAAACACTACAGTTAGGGCAACTAGCCACCCATCCGCAAGTGGGACAGGAAACGTATGTATTATGTCCCCTGCGGTTCAGCAAAACTATTGCTTGATTACCGCCCTTCAGTGTATCCTCAATATCATTTGCAAGCTGTTCGCTTATAACGCCCTTATTACCGTTTGCCAATTCTCTACGCATATCAACGGTAGTAACCTCGGGCAATATAGCGTTACCGTAACGTTCAGACAAGGTAAAAAGCTTATACTTACCCTCAAGTGCCATACTATAGCTTTCAACAGAGGGTGTAGCCGAAGCTAACAAGAGAAGTGCATTATGATAATTAACACGAAGTTTTGCAATATCCCTTGCGTGAAAACAGGGTGTTCTTTCGGATTTATAGGTATGCTCCTGTTCCTCGTCAATTATAACAAGTCCTAAATCGTCAAAGGGTGCAAAAACCGCACTGCGAGTACCGATAGCAATTTTCGCTTTTCCCGATTTAACGCGGTTGTATTCGTCCATACGCTGTCCTACTGACATAGCACTGTGGAAGACCGCCACACCCG
Organism: Oscillospiraceae bacterium; assembly: GCA_015065725.1. GTDB lineage: Bacteria > Bacillota > Clostridia > Oscillospirales > Acutalibacteraceae > UBA737. The sequence goes on along the minus strand of SVPV01000004.1, from coordinate 74,581 downwards.
TTCCGTAACGGCTTGTAAAGGTATCAATCATTTGGGGTGTTAGGGCAATTTCAGGCACCATTATTATAACGCCCTTGTTTTGTGCTATAACGTAATCGACAAGCTTTAAAAAGACCTGTGTTTTACCGCTACCTGTAACGCCGTAAAGAAGCGATACCGACGGCTTGCCCGATTTTACTTCTGCCTCTAATCCTAAATACGCTTTGTTTTGGATTTCTGTAAGCTCGATTTTTTGAAGATTAGGCTCTGCAACGCGGTAAGGTATACGGAATTCCTGACGCTTAAAAGTGTCAAGCACGCCCTTTTTAACAAGATTATTTATAACCGATACCGTAACACCTGTAAAATATTCAAGCTCCCTAACGCTTAACTCACCCATTTGCTGTACGAGTTCAAAAATCTCCTGTTGGCGTGGGGTAAGTTTGGGTGTTTCATCGCCGAGATTTTCGGCAACACGCACCCAATTTCTTGTAAGGTCGTTAGCATTTCTTTTAAGGGATAAATCTCTAACAACCGCCTGCTTTTCTAAAAGTGAAAACAGAGTTTCCTGTGCTTCTAAAAAGCTCTTTAAAAGCTTATCGCCCGATATTTGCGGATTTTCTTTTATAAACTCAAAAAGTTCTTTTTCTTGGTCACTTAAAAGCGACACTGAAAAGAATTCATCATTAACCGAATAAAGCGGCGTAAACTTATAATTAAGCCCCGTAGGCAGCATTACCTTAACCGCATCAAAAAAGGTGCAAAAGGTACGCTCTGCAATACTTCTGGAAAGCATTATCATTTCGTCATTTAAAATAGGCTCTTTATCGGTTACGTCATAAATCTCTTTCAGTTTTTTAGAGTCTGTATCGATAAAACCGACTATCATACCCATTCGCTTTTGATTACTTCTGCCAAACGGCACAGTAACCCTAGAGCCCACTTTTGCCTTTTCGGTTAAAGCTTCGGGAACGGCGTAGCTGTATTCTTTATCAAAGACATTAGTCGCACCGTCAATAACAACCTGTGCTATTAATGGTTTCATCAAAGCACGCCCCCCAAACTTTAGAATTTTAATTTTAAATTAAAGACCTTTTTCGTCTGCGATTTTATCAATAGCAATACTTACAGGTTTTTCGATAATAATTTCGCCTCTCTGCTCGGCTGCCTCTGACACCTTGCGTGCCTTTTTAGCAACATCGATTACAAGGCGGTAACGGTTTTCGTAGTTTTCGATTAGTTTTCCAATAGCGGGATTTAACATAATTTTCTTCCTTTCAAATGGCATTTAGCCTAAAATTTCATTTATTAAACCGTACTGACGGGAAAGTCTTAACCTTTCGCTTACTATAATGGAAGCGATACCCTGCACTGCCTCGTCAAGAAGGTCATTAACAACTATATAATCATATTCCTCTGCCCTTTTGATTTCCGAAAGAGCCTCCAAAAGCCTTTTTTCAACAACCTCGGGAGTTTCGGTGCCTCTGCCGTTTAGTCGGCATTTTAAAAGCTCGAGTGAGGGCGGCATTATAAAAATGCTTACCGCCTCTGGGATTTTTTTACGGATTTGTGCCGCACCGTTAACGTCAATTTCAACTATGATATCCTCACCGTTGTTTATGGCGTTCTCAACGGGCTTTTTAGGTGTACCGTAAAAATTTCCCACAAATTCATTATACTCAAGCAAATCGTTATTATTTATCATCTCTTGGAACTTTTCTTTAGAGATAAAGTTGTACTTTTCGCCCTCAACCTCGCCTACACGCATTGGACGTGTAACCGATGAGATTGAGAACTTTATTTCGGGATATTTATTAAGCAAAAGCTTTAAAACGGTATCCTTACCCGAGCCTGACGGACCCGAAATAATAAAAACCTGACCTTTACTCATCCTCATCAACCTCCTCGTTTTCGGCGTTCTCGTCAACCATACGGTTGGCTACCGTTTCTGCTTGAAGGTATGTAAGAACTACGTGGTCGCTGTCGGTTATAATTACCGCACGTGTACGTCTGCCGTGTGTAGCATCTATTAAGGTGCCGTTTTCTTTGGCTTCTTGTATAATACGCTTAATCGGTGCTGACTCGGGACTGACAATTGCCACCATTCTATCCGCAGACACCATATTACCAAAGCCTATATTTACCAGTTTCATTAAAAACGCCCCTTATTCTATGTTCTGTATCTGCTCACGTATCTTCTCAATCTCGGATTTTATATCAACTACAGTTTGTCCTATTTCTAAGTTTTGACATTTTGAGCCGATTGTATTAGCCTCTCTGTTCATTTCCTGAACAATAAAGTCAAGCTTTCTGCCAATTACGCCGCCCTCATTGAGCATATCGTTTAATTGCTTTATATGACTTCTAAGTCTTACGGTTTCCTCGTCGACTGCAACCCTGTCAGCAAAAATTGCCGTTTCGGTTAAAAGACGCTGTTCATCAATCTGCACGTTTTCAAGCAATTCTTTAACCCTTTGCTCGATACGTTCGCGATATGCCTTAACGGTTTCGGGTGATTTTTCCTCTACAAAAGCAACCTTTTCTAAAATAAATACCGCTCTTGAATTTACATCGGCTTTAAGTCTTTCGCCCTCAACTCTACGCATCTCTATAAAATTATCCAAAGCCTTATCAGCAACACTTAAAACCGCCTCGGTTATAATTGCCTCATCAAGCTCTTGACGTTTTACCGAAAACAAGTCCGAAACGCCGACTAAATCCGACAGCTTTAAATCGTTAGGTATGGAATAAACCACCGACATTTGACGAAGTGCCGAAATGTACGCATCGGCATAAACCTTGTTTATTTCAAGCTCTACCGCATCGTCATTTTTATTATCGATAATTACCGTTACCTCTACCTTACCGCGAGATATTCTCTCTTGGCAAAAGCTTTTAAGCTTTTCCTCCAAAAACTGTGCCATACGGGGTGTTTTTGCAAAAAACTCAAAATACCTATGATTAACAGATTTAATCTCAACGGTAATATCCATACCGCCGATAGTATCCTTGGCTCTACCGAAGCCTGTCATACTTGCTACCGTAATACTCACCCTTCCAAACATAAGAAAAGTCTTTATTTAGCACACTTTCCCATATTATATATTCTTTGTTATTCTACCAAAAAAACGTCTTTCTGTCAACCTTTTCGGGCATTTAAAGCCCTTTTTGTAACCCTTTTTTAACATTTACAGCAGTAATTATATATATATAATATAAAAGACGAACCCGAAAGTTCGCCCTTTATTATTTGCTAACAATAATTTTTACCAAAAAGTTTTTCTGCAAACCATACCTCTTTTACCGTAAAGGTTTTATGGTTTAAGTAGTTTAAAATTCCTGCATCGTCCTTAAAATTAAAGGTGAGCTTATAGGAATAAAGGGCTTGCTTATTAAAGCCCATTTTTTTATCTTCTGCTAATTTTCCGTACTTGCCGTCGCCCAAAAGCGGATGCCCTATCGATGCTAAATGAGCCCTTATTTGATGGGTTCTGCCCGTAAGCAAATCAACTTCTAAAAGAGATAGTCCGTTCTTATAATCAAGCAGTCTGTATCTTGTACGAATAGACACCATACCTTCCTTTTTCTGTCTGCTTAAATAAACCTTATTCTTGCTTTCGTTCTTTTCTAAATAGCCCTCAAGTATATCCTCATTCTTCTCTGGTTTACCGTGAACTACCGTCAAATACTGTTTATCAATTTCACGGCTTTTAATTTTATCACACAAAATTCTTAAAGTCTCGGCATTTTTAGCGGCAATTACAATACCGCCCGTATTTCTGTCAATACGGTTAGCAAGGGCAGGCTTAAAGCTATGTTCAGCCTCAGGGTTATACTCGCCTTTTTCATAAAGATAGTGCTGAATTCTACCTATAAGAGTATCATTATACTCGTTTTCGTCGGGATGTACTAAAAGTCCTTGTTTTTTATCAGCAAGCAAAATGTTTTCGTCTTCATAGACAATCTCGAGCTTTGTAGACGCCGATAAAAAGTCATATTTTGGTGCCTTTTTTACAAAGAACTCATCATTTATATAAAGGTCCAAAACATCGCCCTCGTTAAGCCTTGTGCTGATTTCTGCACGCTTTCTGTTTAGCTTTATATGCTTTGTGCGTATTGCCTTATACATAAGCGACATAGGCATATTAGGGCAAAGCTTGGTAATAAATTTATCAAGCCGTTGTCCCGCATCGTTTTTAGTAATCAGAATACTTTTCATTTTATTTTCACTCTAACCTTGAAAAAATTAAAAATTGTTATATAATGTATTTGTATAGCAGTTAAATGAGCTTTTGGGGGGATTTTGTTTGGATAATTTTAAGACTAAAATCGACAATCAATCGAATAAAACATCTAAAAGCAGTCAAGACAAACCCAAAAATCTTCACGAAGGCCACCGTGAGCGTATGAAAAAAGAATTTTTAGCAAACGGTCTTGACAATTTGCCCGAACACAAAATGCTTGAAATGCTTTTGTTTTACTGTGTTCCCCGACGCGATACAAATGAGCTGGCACATCAGCTTATAGAAAAATACAAATCGCTTGCAGGCGTGCTTGACGCCCCTGCCGAAGAGCTTGTAAAGTTTAGCGGTATAACCGAAAACGGCGTTGTTCTGCTTAAATTAATAATACCGCTAGCCCGTGCCTACGGTTTAGGCGGAGAAACTAAAGACCCTGTATTTAAAAGTGTTGAAGATATTGGCGATTACCTGTTAAAACGTTACTTCGGTTTTACGGAAGAAGCGTTTAGCATTGTTTGTATGGATTCAAAGGGTAAGCTTTTGGATTTCAAGATTTTAGGTGAGGGCGATATAAATTCGGTAGGTGTTTCAACACGAAACGTTATACAAATAGCATTAAATTCAAATGCTGTATGTGTTGTTTTAGCCCACAATCACCCAAGCGGAATAGCCCTACCAAGCAACCAAGACATAGCCATTACCGAGCAGATAAAAACCGCCCTCTCCCACGTGAACGTAAGGGTTATTGACCACATAATTATAGCCGATAACGACTATGTTTCAATGTACCAAAGCAAAAAGTACAAGCATATATTTTTGTAATTCTTTTAAAGTCCTACAATAGTACGCACCGCCACAGATGCGGCAAGTATTCCCGCACTAGACGGCACAAAGGTCATACTTGAAGGTGCGGGGCGGGTATTTTCCTTTACTGTTTCATCTCCTACTTGCTTTATAGGAAGCTCGTCCGACCAAACTACATTTACACCCCGAATACCGCGTTTTTTAAGTTCTAAACGCATAACACGTGCTAACGGACAGGTGTTAGTTTTTGAAATATCACTAACCTTTAGTCTTGTGGGGTCCAGCTTATTACCCGTACCCATTACACTTATAATGGGTACGTTTTTTTGTTTGGCTGACTCTATTATATTAAGCTTTGCGGTTACGTTATCAACCGCATCTATAATAAAATCAAATTTATTTACATCTATATCAGTTTCATTTGTTATAAAAACGGGATTTTCTATTATATTAATTTGAGGATTAATTTCGGTTGCACGCCTTGCCATAACAGAGGTTTTAAGCTCTCCCACCGTTTTAGTTGTGGCTATAAGCTGACGGTTTATATTGCTTGCTGACACAGTATCATTATCGTAAATATAAACCGTACCAACACCGCTTCTAACAAGTGCTTCAACCGCAAAAGAACCTACTCCGCCAATGCCGAAAACGGCAACGGCGGAGTTTTTTAATTTTTCTAAATTTTCTTCCCCTATAAGAGATAGAGTTCTTAAATCCCAATTATCCACTTAAACCAACTCCAACATTTTTAAAAGGGTGGGAATTTCGGCTTCAAAGCAAACGCCGTAATTATCATTAGGCTGCATTTTTTGTGTGGTTTTTATACACTTGCAGGTAAAATTTACCGCAAGCTCTGCCGATGTCTTAATATCTTTCCCATTCATAAGGCCCGAAACCAAAGCACTTGCAAAAACATCGCCCGTGCCGTGATATGAAGCATCTATTCTATCAGAGAAAATATACTCGGCATTTTCGCCATCAAAGCAAGCCGCACCTATACGCTTAAAATCAAACCAAACACCCGAAAGCACAACCTTGGCTTTAGTTAAATTATAAAGACCTAAAAGCAATTCGTTAATAAAATCCTCACTGTAAGGTCCGTCAGAGTAGTCCTTATCAAGCAACATACAGGCTTCGGTTATATTCGGCACTATAATATCTGCCCTTTTACAAAGTTTAGACATATATTTTGGAAAATCTTCAGGGAAACCGCCGTAAAGTCTGCCATAGTCTGCCATAGCGGGATCCACAACTATGAGTGCATTCTTTTCTGTAATAGTATCTATTGCAGAAATTACTAAATCAACCTGCTCTTTTGAGCCTAAATAGCCTGTATAGACTGCAGGTACGGTTATACCCTCTTTTCTCCAATGCTCTGCCACAGGTAATATATCATCAGTTAGTTCACGAAAGGTATAACCCGAAAATCCACCCGTATGAGTGGATAAAATTGAGGTTGGAATTACAGCAGTTTCTATCCCTGCGGCTGAAAGTATAGGCAGTGCCACAGTAAGCGAGCATCTGCCAAAACAAGATATATCGTGTATAGCCGCTATTCGTTTATAAGACATTTCTTCACCCTTGTTAGTTTTTTACACCTTTTTTACGGCAAATATTAAAAAGAGGACATTTTTCGCAAAAGGCTCTTCTTGCGGTGCATATATCCCTGCCGAAAAGCACCGACCTATGACAAAAATCGTTTGATTTTTCGGGTGGTAAAAGCTTTCGCATAGCCATCTCAACTTTTAGCGGGTCCTTTGTATCAACAAGACCAAGTCTATTCGAGAGCCTTATGAAGTGAGTATCTGTCACAACAGCAGGCTTTCCGTAAATATCACCGCAAACAAGATTAGCAGTTTTTCTGCCCACACCCGAAAGTTTTATAAGCTCTTCAACCGTATCCGGCACCTTGCCGCCATAATTTTCGGTTATAGCCTTTCCTATTTCTACAAGGTCACGTGCCTTGGTTTTATAAAGTCCGCAAGTCTTTATAAGGTTTTCCACCTCTGATACATCGGCTTTTGCCATTTTTTCGGCGGTAGGAAACGCCTTAAACAAGTCGGGCGTTACAAGATTAACACGTGCGTCGGTACACTGTGCCGAAAGTCTAGTAGCCACAAGAAGTTCGAAAGCGTCGTTATATTTAAGCGAGCAGACCGCTTCGGGATAGAGCTTTTCAAGTGCCTCTACCGCCGCTAGCGTTATTTCTTTTTTTGTCATATTAGAGTTTCATATCTCCGTTTTTAATAAGTCCTAATTTTCTCATAGAGCTTGCTACGCCCAAAGCTATAGCACCAGGCAGTATAAAGCACATAACTAAAATTTCAAGCATAGCTATTACAGGCTCTACCCCTGCCTCTACCATAGCCGCAAAGGTCTCAATCGGGCCGACAAGTCCTGCAGTACCCATACCCGAGCCAGTAGGCGTTGATACCATTTTAAGAAGTGCCGCACTTATAGGACCTGTAATTGCAGATGCTATTATTGCGGGCAGCCATATAATTGGTTTTCTAACTATATTGGGCATTTGAAGCATAGATGTACCTACACCTTGAGATACAAGTCCACCCCACTTATTATCCTTAAAAGAGGCAACTGCAAAGCCTATCATATTAGCACAGCAGCCTGCAACTGCTGCACCTGCGGCTAATCCTGAAAGCTTTAGCGATACGCCGATTGCCGCCGAAGAAATAGGAAGTGTTAATGCAATACCCATTACTACAGAAACGATAATTCCGCAAAGTATCGGTTGCTGTTCAACACCGAAATTAACAATAGCACCTATCCAAGCCATAAACTTTGAAATAGGAAGACCTAGGAAAAGTCCTGCAACGCCGCCTGTGATTATGGAAACTAGCGGAGTTACTATGATATCAACCTTAGTCTTGCCGGCAACTAGTCCACCAAGCTCAATTGCGATATAAGCCGCAACAAAAGCACCAAGCGGCTCACCGGGACGTCCAAAGACAAAGCTTTCTATATTGACATTTGGAAATGCACCTATCATACCTGCAACTGCGGCAGATACTGTAACAAGCGGAGAAGCTGCCAATTTTGCCGCAACGCCAACGCCTATACCGGCACCTGTAACAGTTTTTGCAAAGCCGCCTATTGCGATAAGATATGTACCAATATCGCCTTTAACTAACGTACCGATTTGTGCAATAATAGTACCGATAATAAGTGTGGCAAAAAGTCCCGATGCCATACCCGAAAGTCCGTCAATAAACAAACGGTTTAAATATTTTTTTATCATACCAACAATCTCCATTCTGCCGCTAAAAGCTAGCTTAATATTAACACACCCTCTTTAAAGGGTACAATTTACTATATTATATATTTTTTTTACAAATTTCGCAATATGTATATTAACAATTTTTAAAGATAATAATAGTAACAATTTAGTAAATTGGGGGATTTTGCTTGAAAACGGTCGCTTTTTTTGACGCAAAGCCTTATGATATAGAGAGCTTTAAGCGTTATTCCTGCGAAGATATTAAAATAAGATTTTTTGAAAACAAACTAAATTCAGACACCGTAAGCATTGCCGCCTGCTGTGATGCGGTATGTGCATTTGTAAACGACAGCATAAACGCCGACGTTATAGATGCACTTGAAAAATACGGCGTAGGTGCTATAGCTATGCGATGTGCAGGCTATAATAATGTTGATTTAAAGGCGGCTCAGGGCAGAATTAAAATCTTTCGTGTGCCTGCATATTCACCCTATTCGGTAGCCGAGCATACCATTGGAATGATTTTACTTCTTAATCGCAAGCTACACAAGGCATATATAAGAACGCGTGACCACAACTTTTCACTTGAAGGACTTATGGGCTTTGATTTAAACGGCAAGACTGTAGGTATAATTGGCACAGGCAAAATCGGGTGTAGATTTGCCGATATTGCTAAAGGCTTTGGTATGAATATAATAGCCTATGACCCAAATAAAAATCCTGATTTTTGCGGAGAATACGTTAAACTTAACACCCTTTTTGAACAAAGCGATATTATATCTTTACACTGTCCGCTAACTAAAGAAAACCGAAATATTATTTCTAGCGAAAGCATTGAAAAAATGAAAAAAGGGGTATTTATTATAAATACCTCCCGAGGTCAGCTTATAGATACACAAAGTCTAGCAGAGGGCATAAAATCGGGAAAAATAGGTGCGGCAGGACTTGACGTATATGAGGAGGAAACCTCTCTGTTTTTTGAGGATATGTCGGACGAGGTTATACATGATGACCTGTTATCTTCGCTAATAGCTATGCCTAATGTACTTGTGACCTCACACCAAGCGTTTTTTACAAGAGAAGCTCTTGACTCAATCGCTAGAACCACTATGGAAAATTTAAAAAACTATTTCGAAGGCACTGATAGCGAAAACGAAATAAACACTTGAAGAGGCCTCTGTTTTATGGTAAAATGCTTTTGGTGATTTTTTTGACAAGAATTTATTTTTTAAGACATTGTGAAGCCGAGGGAAATGTGCAAAAGATTTTCCAAGGCACTACCGATACAGATATAAGCCCCAAGGGCAAAAAACAACTTGAGTTTTTATCCAAAAGATTTCAAAACATTAATATAGACAAAGCCTATTCAAGTCCGCTAATTAGAGCCAAAAAAACCGCATTTGCCGCTATAGAAGGCAAAAATATGGGTGTAACCGAACGCCCTATGCTTTGTGAGCTTTCGGGCGGTATTGTTGAGGGCAAGCCTTTCCGTGAAACATTTGATGCCATGCCCGAGCTTCGCGAAGTTTGGGATAATCGCCCACAAGATTTCGCACCCGAGGGCGGCGAGTCTATGCGTCACGCCTACGAGCGTATTTGGAACGAAACATTAAGTCTTGCACGCGAAAATCAAGGCAAAACAATCATAGCCTCAACACACGGCGGTTGCTTGAGACTTTTACATTGCAGACTGTTTTTTCACGATATAGAACGTCTGGTAGAAGTTCCTTGGAGTGAAAACACCGCCGTAACTTTGGTTGAATTTGACAATGCACTAACCCCTACGGTTGTGTTTTTTAACGACACCTCTCACCTGCCCGAAGAGCTACGCTCATCCTTTAAAACACAGGAGGCAGAAAAATGATTATAATGTCTGCCGACCTTGGAAAAGCACGTACAGGCATTGCCGTATCTGACAGCAGCGAAAGCTTTGCTTTTCCTAAAATGGTTATAACCGAATACTCTACAGAGCGACTAATCGATAAACTTTGCAAGACTGCTACCGAGCTTTCTGCCGAGCTTGTTGTTATGGGACTGCCTAAAAATATGGACGGCTCATCAGGCTTTAGGGCGGAGGAATGCCGTGAAATCGCCGAGCTTTTCAAAGAAAAAAGCGGAATCCCGACGGTGCTATGGGACGAGCGTTGCACTACAATTTCCGCCTATACCGCACTTAATATGAACGGTAAGCACGGCAAAAAAAGACGTGAGGTTATTGATGCCGTAGCTGCCACCATCATTTTAGAGGATTATCTGTCTTTTAGAAAAAACACTAATAAATAAAGCAAAAAAGCCTACCGAAACAAAATAAATCGGTAGGCTTTTATTATTTTTTTCTTTTAATTATTTTTTTTATTTTCTCATTATTTTCCTTTATATCACCGAAATAATATGAAACTAAAAAACCTGCTACTATTAGCAAGGAAGCTATTAGTGCTTGTGTCAAACTGTCAATACTACAGCTTCTATTAAGTACATTAGGAATTATTGATAAAAAAAGTCCGAAAATGATCGAAAATGTACCTGTATAAAAACGGTCAATAAAGAAATTCATTATTTTAGAAATTAAAATCGCACCTATTATAAGTCCTACACCTGCGGGAATTAAAACTACAAAATTAAGATCGGCAATAGAGCCTACATACAGCTCATAAAGTCCAAGTGAAGATAATATAACCGCACTGTCAACCCCAGGTATTATTGAAGAACCTGCAACCGCAACACCAAGAAATGCCGACTGCAACAAATTTGGATTTTCTACAGGTGCAAACAAGCTTTTGTTGAAAGAAAAAAGAAAAACACCAACTGCTGCCGCTACTAATATAATACCCCAATGTTTTAGGGCAAAGCCTTTCTTTTTAACCGTTTTGTAAAAAAGCGGTAGGGTGCCTATTACAAGACCTAAAAACAGATACCTAGTATGGAATTCGTAGTTAATGAGCAAAAAGTCGACAACTTTACTAAACAACAATATACCTACGCCAAATCCACACACCAAAGGAACCAGAAAAAGAAGATTCTTTTTAAAGTTTTTAAAAAGCGTGCCTATAGCATTAATGCACCGCTCATACAGACCTAAAATCAGTAGCATAACGCTACCAGAAAGTCCGGGTGCTATACCGCCGACACCTACCAATATTCCCTTTAAAAAATTAATCAAACAACTCATAAAACGCCATTCTTTTCTAAAAAAGTTTTACTGATTACAATATACTTATTCATTGTAACACAAAAATATAAACATTTCCACTTTTTTGTATTATATATTTTTAAAAGCATTTTGGCACAAAGTAGTAATTTGTATCCCATGCGGGCAGATACGGGAAATGACGGATATAAATATCATAATTTTCACTAATTTCCGATACCGCTTCGGGTATTGTCCACAGGTCGTCACTTCTATGATAGCAGGCGATTTGCATTTTCGGAAAATTCTCACAAATTGCCTTTGTAGCACCCTTGAGCATAGGAATTTCCTCACCCTCAACATCTGCCTTTAAAAGTGTTATTTTCTCACCGTTTATTATATTATCAACCGAATTTGCTAGAACGGATATACCACCACTCTTTACTGAGGTTCCCCTGCCCCTACCCTTGCTTATTTCTATTAGCTTTTCGCTATCGCTTATATACACGTTATGACAGATTATATTAGAAATGTCAGCGGTATTTTCGCATAGCTTTTTAAAGGAACGCCCGTTTGGCTCAACCGCAATAATTTTGTTGTATGATGCTACTCTACCCTTAAAATCAAGCACCGTATCACCGTTATAAGCCCCTAGATCTAAATATGTTTCACTATCTGTAAGGGTAAAAAATGAGTTATACGGCTCGTCGGGAGATACTTCACATTTATACAGGTATTCACACTCACCCGTAAGCTTATACATTACTATATTTTTAAAGGTTTCTTTGGATTTTTGGTCAGCAAGACTATTATAAACTCTTTCGAGCTGTTGACGGTGAGCGTTTACATACTCTATATCAAAAATATCTGTGCCGTATACGGGAACATCGGGAAAATAAAGCTCCTGTTCATGAGCTATACGCTTAACTTCGCAAAATACCTCTTCCCTTGCAGAGCCGAAGCAGACTAGCACCACCATATCGCCTAGTTTTTCTTTAATAGCGTCATAACTTAAAAGGTCAAAACCGTAAACGTTTTTTTGCCTTACAAATTCGGCGGTGGCAAATATGCCCGATATATCTATGCCTCGTCTTTTAAGCTCGTTATAAATTTTATCTGCACCGTTGCCCATACCGTAAAGCACTATGGGTTTATCGGTTTCCTTAAGCCTTGTCCAAAGGTCTTTTAGCATTTTGCACACCCCGTTTCCACCTTATTATACAACACCTAAAAAAAATTGCAAGTATGCCTTAATTTTACTTAAAAAAATGAATTTTATAATATTGACAAACATTTTTTATGGTGCTATACTTTTAACGTATTAATTTTTGTTTGGAGTAAAGCTTATGGAAATTAAATTTATAAAAACCGAAAATCCTAAAGAAAAGCCCGAAAGCAGTACATTAGGCTTTGGCAAATTCTTTACCGACCATATGTTTATAATGGATTATTCTAAAGACGAGGGTTGGCACAATCAACGTATTGTTCCCTTTGAAAACATTTCGTTACACCCCGCCTCCACCGTACTTCACTACGGTTCGGAAATATTTGAAGGACTCAAAGCATACCGCCGTGCCGACGGTAAGGTACAGCTGTTCCGTCCTATTGAAAATATACGCCGTATGAATAGCTCGGCAGAGCGTTTATGTTTACCAGAGATTCCCGAAGATATGGCTTTAGAAATTTTAACTAAATTCGTAAGCGTAGAACAGGATTGGACACCGTCGGCAGAGGGCACCTCCCTTTATCTTCGTCCGTTTATGTTTGGTAATGACGAATCGCTTGGCGTACACGCCGTACAAAACGCTACCTATATGATAATTGCCTCCCCCGTAGGAAGTTATTATAAAGAGGGTATAAATCCTGTTAAGATTATGATTGAGGCTGAAGACGTTCGTGCTGTTAAAGGCGGTACAGGTTATATCAAGTGCGGCGGTAACTATGCCGCTTCTAACCGTGCAGGTGCTAAGGCAGAGGCAAAAGGATATTCACAGGTTTTATGGCTTGACGGTGTTGAAAGACGCTATATCGAAGAAGTTGGTGCAATGAACGTTATGTTCAAGATTGGTGACGAAATCGTAACACCCGCACTTACAGGCTCAATTCTACCAGGTATTACAAGAAAATCTTGTATTGAGGTACTTAAATCAAAAGGATATACCGTTAGTGAACGTCTACTTAGCATTGACGAATTATCCGAAGCACTTGAAAGCGGCAAGCTTGAAGAGGCTTGGGGTTGCGGTACAGCGGCTGTTATTTCCCCCATTGGCGAGCTTTGCTACAAGGATAAAAAGTACGCTATTAACGGCGGTGAAATCGGCGAAGTAACACAAATGCTTTATGATACCCTAACAGGTATTCAGTGGGGAAAAATTGACGACTGCTACGGTTGGACCTGTGAGATAAAATAACCTATGTTCTCTATTTTTAAGAAGAAAAATCCACAAGATTCGGTCCTTAAGCAAATGGACGGCAGACAGATAAAATATGTCACCAAACGAAGTGTTTTGCCCGACGGAAACATCAGTGAAGAAATTCTCGGCAAAAGCGGAAGAATTGTTGTAATTGACGGTGAAATAAGGGTTATGTGCGGTGAAACCGATGTCTTTAAATGCAAGGCAACTGATGCTAAATATTTCACTCTTTTAAGCGGTGACGGTATTACCGTTTCGGGTATCAACAGTTTAAACGGTGAAAAAATGGATATTGTAGTACACTACTCATACCATAGAAAATGATAAAAGACTGTCGCTTTTGCGGCAGTCTTTTTGAAAGGAAATGAAATCCGTATGAATATTATTTTAGCCTCAAAATCACCGAGAAGAAGTGAAATACTAAAAAATTTAGGCGTCGAATTTACGGTTTTTACAGCCGAAACTGATGAGAGCTCCAATATAAATTCTCCCGAGCTTTTAGTGGAAGAATTATCCAAAAGAAAAGCGTTAGCCGTAAAGGATATTTTAATCAAAGAAAATAAATTCAACGGTGATACGGTAATTATAGCCGCAGATACAGTTGTAGCAAAAGACGGCAATATTCTAGGCAAGCCCACTAGCCGTACAGATGCCAAATGTATGCTAAAGCTTTTATCGGGTGAGAGTCATAGCGTTACAAGCGGTGTCGCCGTTATAAAGGGTGAAGAAATACTTGTAAACCACGAAACTACTTTAGTTTATTTTGACCCGCTTTCAGACGACGAAATTGAAAATTACATTGCCACAGGCGAGTGTGATGACAAGGCAGGCAGTTACGGAATTCAAGGATATGCCTCAAAATTCATAAACCGCATTGACGGCTGTTATTTTAATGTGGTAGGCTTACCTGTAAATCTTTTATACAAAATGTTAAAGAAACTTAGTATTGATATTTTTAAGTAAAATTTAAAAATCCTCACAGTCTAGACTGTGAGGATTTTTTGTTTATCTTTCTTCTCTGAAATACGAAAGTCCTAGGCTTTCAGGGGGTTGATGTTCTCTCTTTTTACGCATACTTGTAATAATAAGAACGATAATTGTTACAATATAAGGAAGCATTTTGAAAAGCTCCTGCGTTTCAGTACCAAGACCCTGAATATAGTTGTTTGCATTACAAAGTGCACCGAAAAGGAATGAGCCTAAAATTGCAACCGACGGCTTCCAAAGTGCGAATATAACAAGGGCTATAGCCATCCAACCGCGGTCACCGAAAGCATTATTAGACCAAACGCCGCTAGCATAAGCCATAACATACTGAAGACCGCCAAGTCCCGCAATAGCACTGCCTATACAAGTAGCAACATATCTGTATTTTATAACATTTATTCCTGCCGCATCTGCTGTTGCAGGATTTTCACCTACAGAGCGAAGATTGAGTCCCACCCTTGTTTTATTTAAAACAAAGCTTGCACACAAAGCAATTATAACTGCAAAATAGGTTAAAAAATCGTGCGAGAATAAAAGCTCACCAATAAAGCCTAAATCATCTGCAAAGGGAAGCTTTGCAGCGAAAAACGAGCTTGTTTTTGTTAACGCGATAGAGGGTAGCTCACTTTTTGTAATGTTAATAAGTGATGCACCAAGGAAATTACCGAGTCCAATACCAAGAGTTGTAAGAGCAAGACCCGTAACGTTTTGATTTGCCTGAAGCGTAACGGTGAGGAAGCAATAGATAAGTCCCATAACCGCCGAGCCTACAATGGTACACAAAAGCGGAATTAAAACCGCTAAAAGCGGATTCATATTAGCGATATCATTACCACACGAGTTTTCATAAAGAAAAGAGCCAACAACACCGCTTATTGCACCAACATACATAATTCCTGGTATACCAAGGTTAAGGTGGCCCGATTTTTCGGTTACTATTTCACCTGTTGAGCCGTAAAGGAGAGGAACGCCAAGTAATATTGCTCGACAAATAAATTGAATAATCATACCTCACCCTCCTTTGCGTTATGACGGAATTTAACCGAGTAGCGAATAAAGAATTCGCAGCCTACTAACATTAAGATAACTATACCAACTATAATTTCTGAGAAAGAGGAATTAAGAAGCGAAGTGTCAGCAACCTTAGCAACACCAAGTCTTAAAAATACCACAATGGCAGTCATAACCACCATAATAAAGGGATTAAACTGACCGAGCCAAGACATTAAAATTGCAGTAAAGCCTTGACCGCCAACGCTGTTTATATTAATGCTATGGTCCTTACCAGCAACAAGAAGCATACCTGTAATTCCGCAAAGAGCACCCGATATAACCATTGTTCTGATAATAACCTTTTTAACGTTAATTCCAATATATCTGGCCGTATTTTGACTCTCACCTACAACCGATATTTCATAGCCCTGTTTACTATATTTAAGGTAGATGTACATTACAACAGTAATAACTGCAACAATTACGATATTTACGAAATAATCGTTGCTGCCAACCGATGGAAAATTACCTGCATCAACGGGGTTAATAACGTTTGAACCGCCGCCCTTAATATAAACATAATATGCTATTATTTGGGTTGCTATGTAGTTCATCATAAGGGTGAAAAGGGTTTCGTTTGTGTTAAAAACCGCCTTGAATATAGCAGGCAAAACGCCCCATATTGCACCCGCCAATATACTTGTAACTGCAATAACCGCAATAAGTGCCCCATAGGGAAGCTTGTCGCCTAATTCTATCATACAAACGATTGATGCCAAACCACCCATTAAAGCCTGTCCCTCTGCACCGCAGTTCCAAAACTTCATTTTAAATGCAGGAGTTAAAGCCAATGCCAACGCCAAAAGAATGGCGATTTCTTGAAGATATTTCCAAAGCATAGTTGTATGGCCCTCAAACAAACGGCCAAACACACCCGTAAACATTATGTCATAAGTGTCGGCAAATCCCTTTTGGGTAATTGCCATTGAAAGAAGTCCTGTTAAAAAGAAGGCAATAACAATGGTTGCACATCTAATAAGCCATGCTTTCCAACTAGCCATATCATCGCGTTTAACAACCCTCAAAAAAGGCTCGCGGTGATTTTTTTGAATTTTGGTATCAGCCATTATCTTCACCCTCCTGTTTTGATTTTGTCATCAAGAGACCGATTTCCTCTTTAGTTGCCGTTCTGCCATCAACAATACCTGTTACTCTGCCCGAGCCGATAACCATAATTCTATCACAAAGCTCTACCAAAACATCAAGGTCCTCGCCAACAAAAATTATTGCGACGCCCTTTTCCTTTTGCTCGTTAAGCAGATTATAAATCATATATGAAGAGTTAATATCAAGTCCTCTAACAGGGTAAGCAACCATTAAAACGGTGGGCGAAGCCGCAATTTCACGGCCTACAAGCACCTTTTGAACGTTACCGCCCGAAAGTCTTCTGACAGGAGTAAAGGCATTCGGTGTTACAACATCTAGGTCATGAATAATCTTCATTGCAAGGTCTTTTGGCTTTCTGCGTTTTAAAAACATTGAATGACCTCTTGAATAACTTCTGAGCATCATATTATCAATGATATCCATATTACCTACAAGTCCCATACCCAAACGGTCTTCGGGAACAAAAGAAAGACGAACACCCATATTTCTTATCTGCATAGGTGTTTTATCTCTCAAGTTCTCTGTTTTGCCTGTTTTTGCATCAAGATATAGTATCTCACCCGAGGACAAATGCTGAAGTCCTGCTATTGATTCAAGCAGTTCTCTTTGACCTGAGCCTGCAATACCTGCAATACCAAGTATTTCTCCGCTTTTAGCAGTAAAAGAAACCTTATCAAGAATAGTTGCACCCAAGCGGTCAACACAGGTTATATTATCGACTATAAGTCTATCCTCAACATTTTTCGGCTCTTCCCTTTTAATATTGAGGTTGACCTTTTTTCCAACCATCATTTCGGTAAGCTCTGCTTCATTTGTTTCGGCAGTATTAACCGTTCCTACATATTCGCCCTTACGTAAAACAGAAACCCTATCCGATAGTGAGAGAACTTCGTGAAGCTTATGGGTTATGATGATAATACACTTGCCATCATCCCTCATACTTCTTAAAATGCTAAACAGCTTTTCGGTTTCTTGAGGTGTTAAAACGGCAGTCGGCTCGTCCAAAATAAGAATATCGGCACCTCTATATAAAACCTTAACGATTTCAACAGTTTGTTTCTCTGATACCGACATAGTATAGATTTTCTTTTCAACATCCAAATCAAAACCGTATTGTTCGCTGATTTTCTTAATTTCGCCAATAGAATTTTTAAGGTTATACTTACCCTCATCAATTCCAAGCACTATGTTTTCAGCCGCACTAAACACGTCCACCAACTTAAAATGCTGGTGAATCATACCTATTTTATAGTCAAATGCATCCTTTGGAGATGAAATAACTGCTTCCTCACCGTTAATAAAAATTTGACCTTCATCCGGAAAATAAATACCCGAAATCATATTCATAAGGGTGGTCTTTCCGCTTCCGTTTTCGCCTAAAATGGAAAGAATCTCACCGCGATAGGCAGTAAGATTTACGTTTTTATTGGCGATAACTGTTTTGCCAAATCTCTTTGTTATGTTTTTTAGTTCAATAGCAGGTTGCTTTTCCACATTAAACCTCCGTTCACTTAAGCCAAAGCATTTAAACCGCCCTTTTAGGCTGATTCGGGTTTGAATGCTTTGGCTAATTCTCAAGAAATCACTATAACTCTAGAATTAAAGCAATTTCTTCAAAATTAGTCTGAGGCGAGGGTAATCCCTCGTCTCAGACTTAAAGTTAAACTTAACCGTAATTTCTGTCAAGAAGTGTGATGCCGTCGATTTCAACATCGAAGTAAGGAGCTGAACGATGCTTTGACTCATAGAATACACCGTTCTCGATAGCCTCGGTATCCTTTGCAAACTCTGCATCGGTATTAACGTCAGCCATATAAGTTGTAAGCTTTTCACCCTTTACAGTCCAATTCGCAGTATCGAATACATTGATAGAACCGTCAAGAAGTTTTGCTTTAACGTCAGCAAGCTTGTCAGCAGTACCTGCGGCAGCAGCCTTTTCGTTAATGTCGGTAAGAACAACAGAACCTGTTTCAATATTACCTGTCCAGTCAGTATCAATAGCCTTGCCGTCCTGAACGCACTTAATCATATACTTGAAGTAAGGTGTCCAATCGATTCTTGAAGAAACGATAAAGGTGTTGGGGCAAGCTGCAACGGTAGAGCCGTTGTAAGAAACGTTAGGAACGCCTGCAGTTTCACAAGCAGTAGGAGCACCCATAGAGTCAGCGTGCTGGCTTATTAGTACGCAACCGCCGCTGATAAGAGCCTGAGCTGCTTCCTTTTCCTTCTGCTCATCATACCAAGAACCTGTGAACTTAACATCCATTGTAACAGATGGGCAAACAGATTTTGCACCAAGGTAGAAAGATGTGTAACCAGACATAACCTCAGCGAATGTAAAAGCACCAACATAACCCATCTTAGCCTTATCAGCAGTGATTTTACCTGCATCAATCATTTCATTAAGCTTAAGACCTGCAGCAACGCCTGCAAGGTAACGGCCTTCGTAGATAGAAGCGAAAGCGTTGTGGAAATTCTTAACGCCTGCAGTATGTGCCTGTGTACCTGTTGCGTGGCAAAACTCTACATCAGGATATTTTTTAGCAGCGTCAATAAGGAAAGACTCGTGACCGAAGCTGTCTGCGAAGATGATGTCGCATCCGTCAACCTCGATAAGCTCAACAGCTGCATCGTAGCAGTCCTTAGACTCAGGAATCTGAGTTTTCTGAGCATACTCAACATCCATAGCCTCACAAGCAGCCTTTGCTGCATCCATGAAGTTCTTGTCATAGGTTGATTGCTCGTCGTGCAAGAAGATAAAGCCAACCTTTAGGTCTGCCTTTTCTTCATTGTCTTTTGCACCGCAGCCTGCAAAACAGAAAAGCATAGCTACAGCTAAAAGAAGTGCCAATAGTTTTTCATTTTGAAAATCTCCTCTTTTTTTATTTTATGTAAAAAAATTACATACAAAAATTATTTACGAAAGGTAAGGGTGTTATCATCCATACTTTCAACGATAGCAAGGGATTCAACCTTAATTCCCATACCACGAAGCTCGTCGCCGCCCTTTTGGAAGCCCTTTTCAATAGCACAGGAAGCACCCACTAATGTTGCACCCGCTTGATTTACTATATCAACAAGACCCAAAATAGCTTTGCCGTTGGCAAGAAAATCGTCAACTATCAAAATCCGGTCATCTGTCGACAAAAACTGACTTTCAACCACGACGGTATAATCGGTTCCGTGTGTATAAGAATGTACAACTGTTTTATACATTTCACCCGAAAGATTACCGCTTTTATGCTTTTTAGCAAACACAACAGGTATGTGCATCTCGGCAGCGGCACCCATAGCAACCGCTATTCCCGAGGTTTCAACAGTAAGTATTTTTGTGGGCTTGTCCTCTTTAAAAAGACGGGCAATCTCTTTACCCATTTCCATTAAAAAATCAACATCAAGCTGATGATTTAAAAATGAGCCTACCTTTAGTATATTTCCGGGAAGCACCGTTCCCTCTCTTAAAATTTTCTCCTCTAGGGTTTTCACCAAAATCCCCCTAAACTCTACTTATTATGACAAGAATAATGTTAACACACTAACCTAAAATTGTCAATATTAAAGCATAATTAATTTATATAAATTACTGTCCGTCAATTTTTCCCGAAATACAGTCAGCAACATAAATACCCATAGCACCCGACTGTGAAAGTCCGCGACAAATACCGCTACCATCACCTATGATATAAACATTATCAACAAGCTCGAATTTTTTATTTTTGAAAATGGGACGAATTGAATAATATTTACTTTCGCATCCGTAAAGCAGAGTATCATCATTAGCAGTACCTGGGGCTACCTTATCTAATGCATAAATAGTTTCGATAATATTTGTAAGTATTCTATGAGGAAGCACCAGCGAAATATCACCAGCAGTTGCCTTAAGTGTAGGTATAACGGTATTTTGAGAAAGTCTGTGGTCGTTAGTTCTTCTGCCTCTTACAAGGTCACCGAAACGCTGTACTATTACGCTTCCCTTACCTATCATATTAGCAAGTCTTGATATACTTTCGGCATACTCGGTAGGCTGATTGAAAGGCTCTGTAAAACGAATACTTGAAAGTATAGCAAAATTACAGTTGTCGGTTTTCTTCTCTGCCTGTGCAAAGGAATGACCGTTTGCCGTAATAATACCGTGATTATTTTCTGCCGATACAAGACCGCCCTTATTAAAGCAGAACATTCTGCATCTATCCTCAAAGGTCTTGGTTTTATAAAGTATTTTCGGCTCGTAAATTCTATCCGAAAACTCACGCCAAATAATATCCTTCATTTCTACACGAACACCGATATCAATATGGTTAGAACGCATAGGAATATCGAAGGAACGGCAAAAATCTGCCACAAAATTAGCACCGCTTCTACCTGTTGCGATTATTATGTTTTTAGTAAAAAATCTTTCGCCGTTTGCGAAATTCAGTATGTATCCGTTCCCGCTTTTTTCAACCGAAACACAATCGTAAAAAGGATAAAGCTCTATACCCTTTTGCTCGATATTATCAATCAAATTCTGCATTGTAAGATAATTATTATCAGTACCCAAATGCTTTACGTTCATATCAAGCAAGCGAAGATTATTTTGAAGACACTTAAGCTTTAGTTCATCATTAGATTTATAAACCTGCGGCTCGCCCGATGTGCAATATTCGGTAAGTATATCGTCAACCTCATCTATATAGTGGTTTGCAGTATCGTCACCAAGTTCCTCGCCCAAGGTTCCGCCATAAGCAGTACCCAGATTAAATTTACCATCAGAAAAGGCACCCGCACCTGCAAAACCGCTTGTGATACTACAAATTTTACAGTGTACACAGGTCTTGTTTTTTCCTGCAGGGCAGCTACGCTTTTCGAGTGTATTACCGCGTTCTGTTACCGCGATTTTCATAGATGGATCATTAAGATTTAGTCGGTAAGCTGCCATAAGACCGCCTATACCTCCACCAATAATAACCGTATCAAAATTTTTAACAGACATAATATTCTCCGTTCAAATATTTTTACGTAGAAAAGACCGCACTATTTTAAAAAAATCAAGCACGGTCCTATTACTAATATATTCTATAATTATTTATGTGAAAAGTCAACTGCAAATTTCCTTTTCTATAAGCAAAAGACGATTATATTTTGCAACTCTGTCACTACGACAAGGGGCTCCTGTTTTTATCTGTCCTGCATTTACCGCTACCGAGAGGTCGGCTATTGTAGTATCCTCGCTTTCGCCCGAACGGTGTGAAATTACTGTGGTATATCCGTTTTGTTTTGCAAGGTTTATAACCGCTAAGGTTTCCGTTAGTGTGCCTATTTGATTTGGTTTTACAAGTATTGAGTTGCCCGCCTTTTTTTCTATGCCCATTTTAAGTCTTTTAGTGTTGGTAACAAAAAGGTCGTCGCCCACTAGTTGAAGCTTATTACCGAGTGCATTTGTCATTTTAGCCCAGCCGTCAAAATCCTCTTCGGAAAGTCCGTCCTCAATGGAAATTATGGGGTATTTTTGGCAAAGTGAGGAATAATGTTCTATAAGCTCCTCTGCAGTTTTAGAGGTCTGTCTTTTAGGCATAAAATATTCGCCGTTTTTATACCACTCGCTAGAGGCAATATCAAGAGCTAATCCTATTTGTTCTGTAGTATATCCCGCCTTATTAATAGCCCTACATATATATTCCAAGGCCTCCTCGTCAGAGGAAAGGTCAGGTGCAAAACCGCCCTCGTCGCCGACGCCTGTTTTAAGTGATGAGTCTTCTAAAATTTTGCCTAAAGCGTGATAAATTTCACTGCACTGACGAAGTCCCTCGCTAAAGCTTTCGGCGGCTTTCGGTATTATCATAAATTCCTGTATATCAATGTTATTCGCCGCGTGGGCACCGCCATTTAAAATATTCATCATAGGTCGCGGTAAAAGTGTTGCGTTTACTCCGCCTAAATACCTGTAAAGCGGTATTTTAAGACCATTCGCCGCCACCTTTGCTACCGCTAAAGATACAGCTAAAACAGCGTTTGCACCTAGTCGGCTTTTATTTTCTGTGCCGTCCAAAGAAAGCATAGCAGAATCTATTTCTCTTTGGCCTAAAACGTCCACTCCGACAAGTTCTTTTTTAATTAGTGTGTTGATATTTTCTACCGCCGTCTTTACACCCTTGCCGCAGTATCTAGTTTTATCACCGTCGCGTAGCTCGTGTGCCTCGTACATTCCCGTAGAGGCTCCCGACGGTGAAATTGCAAAGCCCTCTGCCCCGTTTTCTAAAATTATTTTCGCCGCTACAGTAGGGTTTGACCTTGAATCCAAAACCTCATAGCCTTTTATTTCTTTAATTTTCAAAATTTTCACCCTTTTTCTTGTTATTTTTATTATTTTTACCCTTTTATTTTTTTTATATGTATGGTATAATGCTATTTGTATAATTATGTTTAGTGTGACAGGACTATAAATTTACTTTTTGGGGTGTAAATTCATTTGGATAAAAAGGAACAAAATTTAAATACAAATATAATCTACGGAAGAAATCCTGTTATGGAGGCTATACGTTCAGGCCGTGAGATTGACCGACTTTTAGTAGCTCACGGGGTGAGCGGCGGCTCGGTAGCGGCAATTATTGCAAAATGCTCGCAAAGAGGGATTCTTATAAAAGAAATCAGTCCGCAAAAGCTCGATTTCTATTGCGGCGGTGCGAATCATCAAGGCGTTGCAGTAATGTTTGCTTCACAAGAATATTCTACCGTTGAAGACATATTAGCATTAGCCGAGGAACGCGAGGAAAAGCCCTTTATTATAATCTGCGATGAAATAGAGGACCCTCACAACCTAGGTGCTATTATAAGAACAGCAGAAGCGTCGGGCGTGCATGGAATTATAATTCCAAAGCGTCGTTCTGCCTCACTTAATGCCACGGTTGCAAAATCGGCAAGCGGTGCACTTGAATATATGAAGGTTGCCCGTGTTACCAACATTGCAAATACTATTGACGAATTAAAAGAAAAAGGAATTTGGGTTTTTGGTGCCGATATGGATGGCAGTGACTATACTAAAACCGACCTTGACTGCCCCTGTGCATTGGTAATAGGAAACGAGGGCAAAGGAATAGGTGCACTTACCGCCAAAAAGTGCGATGAGATTATAAGTCTGCCTATGCTTGGACGCATTAATTCATTAAACGCATCTGTTGCGGCAGGAATTTTAATGTACGAAGTTGTACGCAAGCGTGCAAAATAGGACAAACGCAAAAAACTTGAAAGGAAGACAGGAAGATGAGTATCTTCTCTAAAAAGGCAAATGACGAACTTTTTGAACTTTTAGAAGCTGATGCAAAAAAAGTACAAGAGTCTAACGATAATAAAATTCAACCCTCTTATGTGATTACCGCTGAAGAGGTATTATCTCGCGAAGAATCACCAAGAGAAACTAAGCATACTGCATCCAGCGAGAGTCCGCTTGAGGCACTCAAAAAACGAATGCTTAACCAATCTAAAGAACAAACCGAAGAGAAGCCTTTAAAAAACATAGAAAAAAAGGAAAACACCGAAAAGACTCTGCTTCAAAAATGCAAGCCCTATACGGTTGATGAGCAAGGTCACGATGCCACTACACCTAAAGAGCCGCTTTATAGGCTTGAAAGTGTAGCCGAAATATTAGAAAACGACAGCCGAAATACTATGGAAGCTTTGTCTAAAAAATACGGCATTATGATAGAAGATTTAAGCGGAAATAAAACCGCCATTAATAAATCGGAACAGAAAAAAACTTCAAATACCGCAAATAGTCAAAAGGCTGACGCTGTAACTCCTATAGAGGAGAAATCCGAAATAACCGTATCTAATTTTCAAACAAGTCTTCCGGATATTTCGGATATAGATAATCTTGTAACACCTAAATCCGAACCTACCGAAGCTATATCAGAGGGTGCTACAATTAAATTCACGCCTATAAAGGATAACGACAGTGCTTTAAAATCTAAAACCGCGGTTTCAAAAACCAACACCATTGACCTTACAAACGAGCTTGGTGACCTACTTGTTCCCGAAACTATACAGGAAAAACCTCAGCTAGAGGAAAGTGAATTTGACGAATTTACCGCCGAGGATGAACTTAAAAATCCACAAGACGCAAAACGGCTTATTTACAAGCTTTCGGTTAAAAAGCGTAATTCGTTTTTACGTATGATAGGCTCTATTTTGCTAACGCTTATACTTGTATGCTTTGAAATTCCGCCGCTTAGCGACCTAATGCTTAGCACAACCGGAATTATGATGGGCATCTGCACTGGAATACTAGCCTTAATATCGCTTATTAATGCAGATATGTTTTTATCAATACCCAAAATTTTCAGCCGTAATTCTACCGCTGATATATCGGCATCGCTTGCTGCCCTTTTCGGTCTTGGATACAGCCTTGCAGCAGCCCTTATTTCACACGACGGATACGAGCTTTCTATTATAGTTGCCGCAATACTGTCTTTCCGCTCAATATCCCAATTCTTGGAAAGAAGCAATCTGCTTTCAAATCTTAAACAAATTTGTACCATCGGCGAAAAAAATGCCGTTATGCTTATTATGGACGAGGCAACCACCTTTGCTATGGCAAAGAATGCTATCGAGGGCGATGTTTTAATAGCCGCACCAAGAAAGGCAGAGCATATAACCGATTTTATGAAATATTCAAAATTCGGCAACTTTATAAACGGCAAGCTACCCATTGTAACCGCCGCATCTTTAGTTTTAGCAATAGTGTCAGGCTTTGCCGCCGCATCACTTTTCGGCGAATTTATTTACGGACTTTATGCGGCAGCCGCTATAATGTGCATAGCCGCTATGCCTGTTATATTCCTTATAGAAGCGTTACCGCTTTTCGATTCTACTAAGCGTATTTCCAAAAAGGGTGCTATGATAGCGGGTAAAACCGCCGCAGAAAGACTTGAAATGGCAAACGCCGTAGTACTTACCTCTGCAGATTTGTTCCCAAGCGGTACAGTTACGCTTCATAATATGAAGGTCTTATCTGAAAACTCTGTAGACGATACGATTTTACGTGCAGCATCACTTACAGGTGCAGTAAACAGTCCTCTTGCAAACATATTTAATAAAATAGCAGGCACCAACTCTGCATATTCTATGCCCGATTCGGACACTGTTAAATATGAAGAAAAGCTTGGTCTTTCGGGTTGGGTTGATGACGAATTACTCTTTATAGGCAACCGTACGCTTATGGAATCACACGGTATTGAAGTGCCTGATGTTAAGCTGGATAAGAAAATTTTATCTCGTGGCTACTTCCCTGTTTATATCGCAAGCGGAAATACCGCAGTTGCACTAATTGTTGTGCAGTATTCTGCCGACGAAACGGTTGTACACGAGCTTAAGAAAATTACAGATTCGGGTGTAACAGTGCTTGTAAATAACTGTGACCCTAATATTACAAGCGAAATGATTTGTGACTATTTAGGTCTTTATAACGATTCTGTTAGGATTATGAGCAATGCAGGCGTTCATATGTACAAAAACGCATCCGAGCCACAAGAATACTGCTCGGCTCCTGCCGCCTTTAAGGGTAGAGGAATTAACTTTATATCAATAATAAACTCTGCCGCAAAAATTAAAAAGTCAATAACACTTTTACATGTGCTTTATGTTTTAATTGCATGCTTGGGTGTAGTTATGTTTGCATATCTATCATTTTCGGGTGCTGATTCACCGATTACACCGCGTACCCTTATGCTTTTTGAGTTGGGTGCAACCTTTGCGGCATTGCTGCTATATCAAGCCTTTAAACCGTAACTTACCTATTAACAGGAGGAATATAAATGAGCGAAAATAAAAAGTTTTACATTACAACCGCTATCGCCTACACATCAAGAAAGCCACATATCGGCAATGCTTACGACATTGTACTTGCAGATATGATTGCACGCTATAAAAAGATGATGGGCTTTGACGTGTTTTTAATGACAGGTTCAGATGAGCATGGACAAAAAATTGAAGAATATGCGAATAAAGCAGGAATTTCACCTAAAGAGTATGTTGACAATATTTCGGGTCAAATAAAGGCAGTTTGGGATAGTCTTGATACTTCTTACGACAAGTTTATTCGTACAACTGATGCCGACCACGAACTAGCTGTTCAGAAAATCTTTAATAAGCTTTATGAACAGGGTGATATTTATAAAGGTCACTACGAGGGAAAATACTGTGTGCCTTGTGAATCCTTCTTTACTACCTCACAGCTTGTAGACGGAAAATGTCCCGACTGCGGCAGAGAGGTTATTGACTCTAAAGAAGAGGCATATTTCTTAAAGCTTAGCAAATACCAAGACAAATTGCTTGAGTATATTGAATCCCACCCCGACTTTATAAAGCCCGAATCTCGCAAAAACGAGATGATTAACAACTTCCTAAAGCCTGGTCTTTCAGACCTTTGCGTTTCGCGTTCTACATTCAAGTGGGGCGTGCCGATAACCTTTGATAAAGACCACGTAATTTACGTTTGGATAGATGCACTTTCAAACTACATTACAGGTATAGGCTACAGTCCAGATGGCAGCAGCGACCAATATAAAAAGCTATGGCCTGCAGATTTGCACGTTATCGGTAAAGATATTGTTCGCTTCCACACAATTTATTGGCCTATTATTCTTATGGCTCTCGGTGAGCCACTACCAAAACAGGTGTTAGGTCACCCTTGGCTTCTCGTCGGCGAAGATAAAATGTCCAAGTCACGCGGCAACGTTATTTATGCCGATGATTTAGCAAAGCGTTTCGGCACCGATGCCGTACGTTATTATCTTTTGTCCGAAATGCCCTTTACACAGGACGGCACCATAACCTACGAAAGCTTTATAACAAAGTTTAATTCTGATTTAGCCAATACACTCGGTAACCTTGTAAACCGCACTATTGCTATGACAAACAAATATTTTGGCGGCAGTGTAGCCAAAGCCAGCGGCGACAGTGAATTTGACGCTGACCTTTTAGCCGTAGCTTCAGATACAGTTAAAAAATTCTACGAGCAAATGGACTCTTACCACAATGCCGACGCTTGCGAAACCGTAATGGGTCTTGCACGCCGTTGCAATAAGTATATTGACGAAACTGCACCTTGGGCACTTGCAAAGGACGAGGCTCAAAAGGACAGACTAGCAGTTGTACTTTATAATTTGCTTGACTGTATAAGAATGTTAGCCGTAATGCTAACACCCATTATGCCAAAGAGTGCTGAGGCTATTTTCGGTCAGCTAAACACCGATAATAAAGAGCTTTCGTTCGGGGCTGTTAATGAATACAAGGTTGGCGAGGCAGTTGCATTGTTTGCAAGACTTGATGCTAATAAGGTATTAGAGGAATTATCAGCCGAGCAAAAGGCTAACGCTCAAAAAGAAGCCGCCGCAAAACCCGAAAACGTAGCTACTTTAAGCGAAATTTCTATTGAAGATTTTATGAAAATTGAGCTTAAGACTGCAGAAATCACCGCTTGCGAGCCGATACCAAAGGCTAAAAAGCTTTTAAAGCTTACCCTTGATGACGGTAGCGGAAAACCGCGTACTGTGGCATCTGGCATCGCTAAATGGTACACACCCGACGAGCTTATAGGCAAGAAGATAATCGTTGTTTCTAACCTAAAGCCTGCTGTGCTTTGCGGTGTTGAATCACAGGGTATGATTTTGGCGGCAGATGCAGGCGAAGATAATGTAAAGGTTATTTTTGTTGACGATATTCCGAACGGTAGCAAAGTAAGATAATGAAAAATTTAGAAAATTATCCTTTTAGCGAACCGCTGATTTTTGATACACATTCCCATTATGACGCCGAACAATTTGACGGGTATTTAGATGAGCTTTTGGAAAGATTAGTAGAACACGGTGTTTCTGAAATTATTACCTGCGGTTGTGACGGTGAATCCTCAAAGCAAGCTTTAGACATTGCACATAGGCACAGCCACGTTTATGCGGCTGTTGGCATACATCCGCAAGAGGTTGATAAAGCCACCCCTATTTCTTATGTTGAGGAATTAGCCAAAGACGAAAAGTGTGTAGCTATCGGTGAAATAGGTCTTGATTACTATTGGGTAAAGGACAACAAAGAACTTCAAACCCTAATTTTTGAAAAGCAATTAGAGCTTAGTAACAAACTAGGTTTGCCCGTATCGGTACATGACCGCGAAGCACACGAGGACACTTTAACATTGCTTCAAAAACATAAACCAAAGGGTGTTGTGCATTGCTTTTCGGGCAGTCCCGAATCTGCCCGTGAGATTGTAAAGCTTGGTATGTATATCGGTATAGGCGGTGTTGCGACCTTTAAAAATGCAAAGCGTCTGCCCGAGGTTATAGAATCAGTACTGCTTGACAGAATTTTACTTGAAACCGATTGCCCCTATTTAGCACCTGAGCCGTTTCGGGGTAAAACCTGCCATTCGGCTATGATTTTGCGAACCGCTCAAAGAGTAGCAGAAATAAAGGGTATAACTACAGAAGAATTACTCAAAGCAACACGCGAAAATGCAAAAAGATTATTTAATATTTAACTGTTAAAACGGACGGTCGAAAATCGACCGTCCGTTTTGCTATTATAAAATCAATTCAAAATATAAATTGCTAAATTTAAATATGCCGCAAAGGTAACCCACAAAAGATACGGTATCATCAAATATCCTGCAGGCTTGCTTATTCTATAAAACAATACTGTTGTAACAATTATCAACACCCAAAGTATCAAAAGCCAAATAAACGCAAAAAGATAGTTTTCTAAACTAAAAAATATATATGACCAAAAGAAATTAAAGAATAGCTGTAAACCGTATATTTTAAGTGCTAAATCGGTGTTTTTATCTTTTGCCTGCCATACAAGATACGAAGCTATGCCCATAAGTATATAAAGCACAGTCCACACAACGGGAAAAAGCCACGCTGGCGGTGACAATGGCGGTTGATTTAGCAGCATAAAATCGCTCATTTGACCGCCCGTTATCAATGCCGATAATCCTCCGACTGCTAGTGGTATCAATATACTAATGATTAGTTCTTTCCATTTTATTACCAAAAAATCATCTCCCCTTTTTAAATTATGAATAAAAATTTTAATATATACTCTTTTTTGTTTACTTTCCGAAGAAAACATTATATAATTATAAAAAATATTTAAGGGGTTTTTATAATGGATTTTAAAAACAGCGGTAAGCTTAAAGCAGTTACTTTTAGTTATGACGATGCCGTTGTACAAGACGTACAGCTCATAGAATTACTTAATAAATACGGTCTTAAATGTACTTTTAATTTGAATTCCGGTTTTCTTGGCGGCTCTAATTTTCTAGACCGCGTAGGAAAAAGAATTTGTCACTATAAAATCAAGGCAGAGGATGTAAAATATGTTTACGAGGGACATGAGGTTGCCGTACATACCGTTACTCACCCTTTGCTTACCGAGATTAGCGACTCTGATATTATTTATCAGGTTGAAGAAGACAGAAAAAGGCTTGAAGAGCTTGTCGGTTATGACATTGTAGGTATGGCATATCCTTGCGGCAGAGCAAACAAGCATGTAGCAAATGTAATTAGAGATAATACTGCCGTTAAATATTGCCGCACTATACAGTCAACGCATAATTTTGACGAACAAAAAAATCTTTACTTATTTGACCCGTCGGTTTATCATTTAGACTTTGATAATATGATGGATTTAGGCAAGCAATTTGTAGAATCAAAACCCGAAAAACCGCAAATTTTCTATATTTGGGGCCACGCATTTGAAATGGATTATGACAGTAAAAACTGGGTAAAACTTGAAGAGTTTTTTGAGTTGATAGCAAATCACGATGATATTTGTTATTGCACAAATAAGGAAGCATTGCTTTAATTCGGTAAAAAACTGAGCAAAAGTACAAAACTACCAACAGTAGAAAAGAGAAGATTCGTTTATCACGAGTCTTCTCTTTTTTGTTGGTTAATTGACACTCTCGTCAGTCCACCCTATTGTCTTCCCCTATATTCTTGCTTTAATACCTGTGCTAATTCCTCAGGTGATTCCTTACAGCCACCCGCAAGCCAGAGCTTTATAATGGCATTAAGACCGTTTCTGAAAAACTCAATATGATATTTGATATTAGAGTCCATATGCTCTTTTTCGGCACGCTTTGTATCGTATATTGAAATGAGATGTTTTTCATCATAGCATAATTTAAAATATGTCTTATAAAATATTTGGTTTTCTTTTATGTGGGTGAACATTTTTAATGCACCGCTATTTTCATTAAAATAATCATAATCTGCAAACAGACTGCTAAAATCGTTTTCTAATTTAACTCTTGTTTTATCAGCAAGGTCAAAAATATCAAGATAGTTAGCATAAAAAGTACTGCGGTTAAGCCCTGCCCGTTTGATAATATCCGAAACAGTTAATTCCTTTATCTCGTAGTCCTGTAATAACTCAATAAATACTTTTTCTATTTTTTCCTGCGATTCACGGCGTCGCTTATTATTTTTTACGTTCATATCGTTTTCCTTTCATTATTCCAACACTTGTTGTGAAATTGATGATTGTTTTCTATTTTCTAAAGCATTATACTATAATTGCAATAAAAACACAAGTGTTGGAATAATGAAAGGAGGCTTTATAAATGAAAAAAAGTAGTTTTGTTGCATTAATAATGGGAACTGTAAGCGGGGTGCTATTCGCTATTGGTATGTGTATGGCACTTTTGCCTGAGTGGAACGCTTTTACCGAAGGCGTTGTTTTCGGTTGTGTAGGACTAATTATCGGAGTTGTCACTTTTCTTGTTTGGTGCAAGATGGAGAACAAATCACTTCCGAAATTTAACCTAAAAAACATTTTTTATACTGTCTACGGAATTATTTCTGCCTTGGTTCTCGGTGTTGGTATGTGTATGTGCCTTGTATGGCAACAGATTGTATGGGGAACACTTATCGGCTTGCTTGGTATTATTATGCTGATTGCCTTAATCCCAATAATTAAGGGTATCAAATGAAGATGTTGAACACTGCAAAAAATCCTTGTATAAGTCTTCTCTGCAACGTTGCATATGCAGTAAGTAATTGCGTTGTGGGCTTTATTTCTCATTCTTGGTGGTTTATCACCGTTGGTGCATATTACACCGTACTTGCTACTACACGTTTTTCGGTTTTAATGGTAAAACGTAAAGCAAAAGGAGATTCGGATATAGAGCTTTTCGCAAAACGAATTACAGGTATTTTATTAATTGTGCTTTCATTTTGTTTAATAGGCATTAACGTTTTATCTGCCGTTACGGAACGTGGCACAAAGTTTAATGAAATTGTGATGATTGCAATTGCAACCTACACCTTTACTAAAATAACTGTTGCGATTATAGGCCTAGTCAAATCAAAACAGTTTGCTTTGCCTATTACAGCGACTTTGCGAAATATATCTTTTGCAGATGCAGTTGTTTCTATCTATACATTACAACGGTCAATGCTAATTTCATTTCCCGGTATGACATCGGCTGAAATTTTATTATTTAATGTTTTAACGGGAACAGCCGCTTGGTTTATTGTGCTGCTTCTCGGAATTAATCTGATAGGAGGAAAAAGAGTCACTATGGCAAAATCAAAAATTGTAAAAGCAAACGAAAAGATTGCTGAGGCAGTCACAAGTGGTTATAAGTCAATCGAAAAAGGTGTTGTTGACGGTTATAAAAAGATTGAGAAAGGCGTTATAGACGGTTATTCCAAAATAGAAGATAAATTTGTTGACGCTTATCTTACCAAAGACGGTGAAACCGTAGAAGAAGCTAAGGCAAGACTTAAAAAAGAAAAGAAATAATATTTGGCGGCAGAGAGTTTTTAATTTCTCTGCCGCCTTTGTATTTAATCTAAAATTGAAAAAATATATTGACTTTTTAACCTCAATTATATATAATTATATAGCTGTCTAAAATTGCATATTATCGAAGTGTGGCTCAGTTTGGTAGCTTTGAGTGTGAGTGCGTCCTGCGGACGATGAAACGAACACGAAAAGGCGTAGCGGTCGACAAGTGAGAAACGGCAGTTTCGAATCGTCGGGTACCGCAAGAGTAAGCTGCGTAGCAGTGCGAATTGAATTCACTATTTTTAATCTTACAACTTAATAAATTAATTATCGAGGTGTGGCTCAGTTTGGTAGCTTTGAGTGTGAGTGCGTCCTGCGGACGATAAAACGAACACGAAAAGGCGTAGCGGTCGACAAGTGAGAAACGGCAGTTTCGAATCGTCGGGCACCGCAAGAGTAAGCTGCGTAGCAGTGCGAATTGAATTCACTATTTTTAATCTTACAACTTAATAAATTAATTATCGAGGTGTGGCTCAGTTTGGTAGAGCGCTGCGTTCGGGACGCAGAGGCCGCAGGTTCAAGTCCTGTCACCTCGACCAAAAAACCTTGTTCCAAAGAACAAGGTTTTTTTATTATCGTCTTAATTATAATTTATTTGCTTAAAACAAAATATATTATTAAAATTACGCCTAGAATTATGCGATAATAACCGAAAGCCTTAAAATCGTGCTTCTTTATAAAGGAGAGCAAGAATTTAATTGCCAAAACAGACACTACGAAAGCTACCGCCAT
Organism: Oscillospiraceae bacterium; assembly: GCA_015065725.1. Lineage (GTDB taxonomy): Bacteria > Bacillota > Clostridia > Oscillospirales > Acutalibacteraceae > UBA737. Next base: position 41,080 of record SVPV01000004.1, on the reverse strand, counting down.
ACCGAGCAGCAATATAAATATTTCATAGCTTGTAAAGGTGTTACCTTCAAGGAAAAACTTTAAAAGCTTTATAGCACTACCGCCCACCATTGCGGGAATTGACAAAAAGAATGAAAATTCTGCTGCCAAGGTTCTGCCAGCACCCAAAAGCACTGCACCCAATATTGTTGAGCCGCTACGTGAGGTTCCAGGTACTAAAGCCAAGCACTGTATAAGACCTATAAAAAAGGCTGTTCTATAGCTGATATCAGAAAGCTCACTAAATCGCTCTTTCTTATTCATATTTTCAATAACAATGAAAAGCACACCGTAAACTATAAGTGCTGCCGACACAACATACGCCCTAAAGTCGCCCGTAAGCATTGCATCAATTTGGTCGTCAAAAGCGAGTCCCAACACAGCCGCAGGAACACTTGCAACCAAAATCTTAAGCCAAAGGATAATTTTATCCATATAAACATAATTATTTAGAAGTGTTTTTATACCGCCATCGTCTTTAAAATACGGCTCAACCCTTGTCGATTTTAAATGAAACGGCCAAATTTTGTTCCAAAATAAGAGTACCACCGCCAAAATAGCACCAAGCTGTATTACTACAAAAAATATGTCCATAAAATCGGCATCGGCTTTAAGTTTTACAAACTCATCAACCAATATCATATGCCCAGTACTGCTTATGGGCAACCATTCAGTGATACCCTCAACAATACCTAGCAAAAATACCTTTATGATTTCTATAAATTTATCCACAAAATCACCTACAAAAAATACTTTCATTACTAAAATAACACAGGTTGCAAATAAATGCAACCTGTATATTTTTTATTCTTTATTTTTTAGCCAAAAGCTCTTTGTAAATTCCTATATAAAGTCTTGCCGAAGCCGCCCAGCTACTGTTATATTCCATAGCACGACGGCGAAGAATATCGAAGCCTTCTTTATCGGCATATCCTGCAATTGCACGCCAAACAGCATCCTGCATTTCGTGGGCATTGTAATTTTGGAAGGTAAAGCCGTTACCCTTACCGTCACCGCTATCCGAAATAGTATCGTTAAGACCGCCCGTTTTGCGAACAATCGGAATTGTGCCATAGCGAAGTGCAACCATTTGAGCAAGGCCGCAAGGTTCCGACTGGCTAGGCATCAAGAATATATCGGCACCTGCATAAATTTTATGTGCTAAAGCCGGTATAAAGCCAAGTTTTAGGGCTACCTTATCGGGATATTTAGTAGCCATTTCGTAAAAGAAGGTTTCGAACTCCCATTCACCCGAGCCTAGAATTACAAACTGCAAATCCGCCTTTAAAAGCTCTTCAAACACACATTTTACAAGGTCTAATCCCTTATGCTTTACAAGACGCGTAACCATAGCTATAACAGGTACGTCTGCACGCTCAGGTAAGCCCATTTCTGCTTGCAAGCATTTTTTATTATAGGCTTTATCCTCTAAACTATCAATCGTAAAGTTCCTATAAATCAGAGGGTCAGTTTCAGAATTATAAACATCGTGGTCAATTCCGTTTACTATACCCGTAAGCTTATATGTGAATTGACTTAATATTCTATCAAGTCCGTGTGAAAAATACGGGTCCAAAATCTCCCTTGCGTATGTCGGGGAAACGGTTGTTACCTTATCAGAGCATTGTATTGCCGCCTTCATAAGATTTATACAGCCGTCATACATAAGTAAGTCTTCTCTACCCTCGGGAAGACCTAAAACATCGCCGTAAAGTTCTCTACCGTATTTACCTTGATACTGTATATTATGAATTGTATATACAGTTTTAATATCGCGGTAAAGCTCGTTTTGGCGGTATATTTCATTAAGATATACAGGCACCATAGCCGTCTGCCAATCGTTACAATGTATAATATCGGGCTTAAAGCCTATGTGTTGTATAATTTCAAGCACCGCACGTGAGAAAAAAGCAAAACGCTCAGCATCGTCATAGTGACCGTAAAGTCCCTCACGTTTAAAATAATACTGATTATCAATAAGATAATAAATCACACCGTCAACATGTGCCTCAAAAATACCGCAATACTGTCTACGCCACGAAACAGGTACAGTAATGCTTTTTACAAATGTCATATTAGCACGAAGCTCATCAGGTACTGAAGAATAAAGCGGCATAACCACGCGGCAACCTATAAGTCTTCTTCGAAGTGCCTTTGGTAATGCACCTGCAACATCTGCAAGACCTCCCGACATAGCAAAGGGATAAGCCTCGCTGGAAGCATATAAAACTTTCATATTTGTTTTCCTTTCTTTTAAAGCTTTTTGCCCTTACCTATCATAAGTGCAGAATCCACCGTACCGCAAAGCACCTTATCTTCACCGACAGTAACATTTTTATCAAGTATTGCAAAGTTTAAATTTGCACCTTTTGATATCACGCCCGACTGCATAATAATACTGTTTTCAACCACAGCACCCTTTTCTACCTTTACACCTCTAAAGAGTATGCTGTTTTTTACAGTGCCGTCAATTATGCAACCGTCACCTATAGCACAGTTGCTTACAACAGCGTGTGTACCGTAGCGTGTTGGCATATCGTCCCTTGTTTTTGTAAGTATTGGGCGTTCCTTATTAAAGAGAAAAGCACGTGTATCAGCTTTTAAAAGGTCCATATTAGCGTTATAATAGGATTTTTCGTTATCTATTACCGAAAGATAGCCCTTATGCTCAAACCCAAAAATACGGAACTTTTTAACCTTATCCACAAAAAAGGCAAGCTTTAAATCCGACAGACCGTTTTGGTAGGCTAAATCAATCATATTAATAAGCACGTCTGTATTAATAATATAAAATCCAAATTCGTGATTTTGTTCTGCACTACCGTCCTCACAGAAAGATAACTCGTTAATTCTCTGTTCCTTATCAAGCTTTAATACCATAGTATCCGAATAATTAGAGGGAACATTACCCTTATGCCATAAAAGCGTAATATCGGCAGAGTTTTCTATGTGGGCTTCTAATGCCGCTTCAAGCTCAATATTCGCAACAACATTTGCATCGCAAATAACTATATAATCAGACTTACTGCGTAATATATAGTTTTTAGCACCGTTAAGAGCGTCAACATAACCCGAATACTTTATTGCGTTTCTGATATTAAATGGCGGTAAAATATGAAGACCGCCGTTTTTACGGTCAAGGTCCCAATAAATACCGCTACCTATATGGTCCATTAGCGACCTATAATTTTCTTTGGTAATTACACCTACATTTGAAATTCCTGCATTTACAAGATTCGAAAGTGCAAAATCTATAAGTCTATAGCGTGCACCAAAGGGCAACGACGCACTTGAGCGAACTGCGGTCAAGTCTCCCATACGTTCGTCCGAAGTATTTGCAAATACTATTGCCGAAACATTACCAGCTTTCATATTTTTTCGCCCTCCTTAACGTCTTTTGTAATCATATTATTAGCACCGATTATAGCACCTGCACCTACAGTTAGCGAATCACCTACAACAGTAATTCCCCAACCGTCGTTACCAACAACGGCAGGGTCGGCACCCACCTCTGCGTTTTCACCTACAGTACAGTTTTCGGCGATTATAGCGTACTGCACGTGTGCACCCTTTTTAACAACAGTGTTTGGCATTACCAGTGAATATTCAACACTAGCACCCTCCTCAACAGTTACGTTTTCAAAAAGTATGCTATAGTCAACCTTTCCGTCAATTTCACAACCGTCGGTAATCAATGAATTTTCAACCTTTGATGTGGGTGACAGGTACTGCGGGGGAAGTCCCATAGACTTTGAATATATTTTCCAATTACTATCAGACAGGTTAAGGTCAATTTTAGGGTTAAGCAAATCAAGATTTGCATCCCAAAGTGATTCTACCGTGCCGACATCCTTCCAATAATCGTTAAAACGATAAACCATCATTTTTTCACCGCTTGAAAGCATAAGCGGTATAACGTCCTTACCGAAATCATTTGAAGAATTAGGATTATCGTTATCCTCTATTAAATATTTACGAAGTTTTTCGAAGGTAAATATATAGATACCCATCGATGCCAAATTACTTTTAGGCTGTTTTGGTTTTTCTTCGAACTCGTAAATGCTATCGTCATCATTTACGTTCATAATACCAAAGCGTGTAGCCTCCTCAAGACTAACCTCCAAAACAGAGATAGTACAAGCAGCACCGCTATCTATATGTGCTTTTAGCATTTTAGAATAGTCCATTTTATAAATGTGGTCGCCCGACAGCACCAACACATATTCAGGATTATATCTTTCTATAAAAGCTAGATTTTGGTAAATTGCATTAGCGGTACCTTTGTACCAATCTCCTCCCTTTTGTCCCTGATAGGGCGGCAGAATATGCACACCGCCGTTCATACGGTCAAGGTCCCACGTTTTGCCTGATGCAATATAGTCATTAAGCTCTAGCGGCTTGTACTGTGTAAGTACACCAACTGTATCTATTCCAGAATTCGCACAGTTAGAAAGCGGAAAATCAATAATACGGTACTTTCCGCCGTAGGGTACTGCGGGCTTTGCTATTTTGCTTGTAAGAACACCAAGTCTGCTACCCTGTCCACCTGCCAAGAGCATTGCCACACACTTTTTTCTTTTCACAAAAACATCTCCTTTTCGGCAAGCCGAAATTTTTTAAAACATTACTTAATATTATACTGCAGGCTTTTCCAATTTATTACAAGCCTATGCAAGTAATAATATTTATACACATTTATTTTACCACCTTTTATTTTGATTTTCAATACATTTTTGTTAAAAATAAAACTTTAGGTTAAAATAATTAGGCATAAATTTATACACACTGTACAAAAATCAAGACTTTTTTAACGCAAACAAAGAATTTCAAATGTAAAGGACACCTTGCAAAACAGCAAGATGTCCTTTAGGTAATTATTGCTCTTTTTTTATTTTAGCGTTTGAAAGCGGATTTGAATCAATAGCATTTTTGATTTGATTATCTGAAATATGAGTATATATTTGTGTGGTGCCTAGGTTTGAGTGACCTAAAATATCCTTTAAAACGCGAATATCTACATTACCGTGCTGATACATAAGTGTAGCGGCGGTATGGCGTAGCTTATGTGTGGAAAGTCCCTGTCCTGAAAGTCCCGCAAGTGACAAATATTTTTGCACTGTAGCCTGCACCGTTTTATTGCTAATACGCCTATGATTACGGCTTATAAAAAGGGCGTTTCTATCGGTAGCCACAATATTATCCTTTGGACGTACACGTATATAATCCTCTAAAGCCGTTTTGCAAGCATCATTCAAGTATACTATTCTTTCCTTATTGCCTTTACCTAGTATACGCATTGTACCGTCGGAACGTATATCGCCAAGATTCAGTCCGCAAAGCTCCGAAAGTCTTAATCCGCAATTTAAAAACAGAGTTAAAATACAATAATCCCTTTGCTTATTAGGACCGTCAACCACGCTTAAAAGCTCAAGCGAATCTTCAAGAGTTAAGTGTTTCGGCAGTGACTGCTTAATCTTTGGAGCTTCTAGCATTTCAGCAGGATTACTATCAAGCAACTTTGTCTGCACCGAAAGATATTTAAAGAAAATGCGAAGTGTAGAGGTTTTTCTAGCCCTTGTAGCAGGACTGTTATCTCTTTCGTTTTTACAAAAAACTATAAAAGAATAAAGGTCCGACACCGTTACGGTTTTAAGTAAATCAATATCAACCGCCATAATATCTATTTTTTCAAATTCGGTTTCTTCGGTTTTGCCCCTGATTTTTAGTAGATAACGAAAAAAGGTTTGCAAATCAAGATAGTACTCATCTACCGTTAAAGATGATTTACCCTTTATTGTTTCGTTATAGGTTAAAAAATCCCTTATAATCGGCGGGGCTTCCATCAAAATTTTATGTTTCATAGGTTGCAACTCCGAATTAAGTATTGTATAATACAAACGTCGAACATTGTTTTATTGTGTCAAAAGTATTAATACATAACTATTTTAACACCAATCGACCGCATTTTCAAGATTTTAGTGTGACGTGACTTTAACCTGCCACGCTTACGAAATAAAATTCCGTAAGGTTAAAAGTTTCTACCGCCGATTTTTTATTTGACAAGTCAGAAAAAATAATGCTGTCTGTATTAAACAAGACAGCATTATTTTTTAATTTTTATAACGCGTTATTAAAGACCTTATATTTTCCCTTTCGTTTGTTTGATTTTCAGTATCGCCGAAAAGTGAGGACAAAGAGAAAAAGCAGCAACCGTCGGAAGAGTTGTTTATATGTTCAATTTGGCGTTTTAAAAGGTTACCGCTTGACCATTCCTCACATTCGTCGGGTTCTATAGTATCTACCTTGTAGCTTGCCAAGCCTATTATTAGCTTTACGTCGCTGTTTTTTGCAGTTTCTTGCCACTGCTTATAAAGGTTATCAAACTGAAACTCGGTTTCGGGGTAATTAAACCCGAAATAAAGCTGCGGAATTATCCAATCTATATAGCCGTTTCTAGTCCACAAAGCTATATCGGCATAAAGGCTCTCGTAATTTTTATCAAGTGATGCGGCAGGACTGATACTGAAAACCACATCGCTGTTTTGGTATTTAATAACGCGGCTTACCTCACTTACAAAGGCGTTGACATTTTCTCTACGCCAATCAGAAAGCGGCAAGGGAAACAGGTTTTTATCTGAGTATTTTTCATATAGAAGCTTATCGAAATCAGAACTCTCTGTAGGGTAAAAATAATCGTCAAAATGTATTCCGTCGATATCATAGTTATTTATAATCTCACGTATGCCGTCCAAAACAAGCCTTGTGGCATCTTCTGCTGCAGGGTTTAAATATATTCCGTCAAGCAGAACTACATTGGTATCGTTTTGCGGGTCATCATCCTCAAGCCACCGCCTTGCAGGACTATTTGTAGGCAAAGTGTTTATATCTGTACTGTCTGTTTTCACCCTATACGGATTAATCCATGCGTGTACACGTATTCCCTTTTGATGACAGGCGTTTATCATATATTCTAGTATATCATAGTCTATGCCCTCTAAAGAGGCTCTTAACGGAAAATATTCCGACTTATATATCGAGTCACAAAAAGGACGTGTATGTACAAACATATCGGTTATACCAAGTTCGCTACAGTCTTCAATCAAGGACGAAAATTCCGCCTTAAAATCCCCTGTAGCAAGCATTTTATCGAGTTCAAAGCAGGAAAACCATACCCCATAAATCTTGCTGTTTCCCTCTATCTTTTTTATTGGATTTTGACATCCGCAAGCACAAATACAGATAATAACAATTAACGCCAATACTAGTTTTTTCATTTCTTTCCTACCTATATGTGAAATTTAATTTATCAATATAAAACATATTATCTCCACTAATTTTTATACTCATCTTGTCAGCTTTTAATGACGGATAAACGGTTATTTTTTTAAGAATTCCCTTTAGTGCTTCTTCAAACGTTAGAGAAACATTCTTTTTAAAGCTTAACGCTTTATAGTGTGTATCAACCTCTATACCTAGGCAATCTAAGGCACCGGCACTTAGTGTAACGGTTTCAATTTTTATGGCGTCGGTATCAAAAAATGCCGTTTTAAAATATCCGCCTACTTCATATTCCAATTTTGATATTTCATCATTTGAAATTTCGAAAACTATGTCTTTTGCACCGTCTAATATAGCTTTATAACAAAGCTTTCCTCTTATATCCTTTAAAGCAAATAAAGTTTTACCCTCAAAATCTATAGCATAACTACACTCCGCACCGCTTGGCAGACTCCACATATACCACCTAGCATTTAATTTTTCGTTTTTTAAAGTGGCATTATTTATATCGGCAAGATATATCTTTCCGTTTATAACAACGCAGTAAAAGTTTTCGTAAAGAAATGCGAACGGAACATTTAAGTTGTTTGTATTTTCTTCCATTTCTGCACTAATGGGATAAGAAACAGTATAATGCTTTCCCGATTCACTCATAGCATATATTTTAAATTTGCTTTTCCACAAAAGGTACGGTCCTAAAGCACAAACGGTTTTAGGAAAAGCACAACCCACCTTGGAATTTATAAGGGTACTGCTTATAGTTTGAGGGGCATAAAAGCTTTTTTGTATTCCGCTTATAAGCTCGGTAGAGGCAAGCAAGGAGCCGTTTGTAATTTTAATAGAATAGACTTCGTTTGCCTTAAAAGCAACAAGACTGTCCCCTAAAATACTTAAAGCGGTTATTTTTTCATAAGGTGAACCGATATATGTTTTAGAATCCTTTGAAAAGTAAAGCGGATTTTTTATTGATGCCACATAAACCTCATTTTCATTTATAGAATTTCCCGACAAAACAATATTGGATTTATAGGTAACTGCGTTATCTGAGCTTACTATACTTTCAAAACCATAAGGCACTTTTTTGCATGCCATAATGCAAAGGTTATTTGTGTTTCCCCTTAAAACTATAGGAAGAGGATAAGGATTTTCGTCTTGTAGAAATTTAATAATACCGTTTTCTCTGTTCACCTTGACCTTTACCTTGGTAGTTAAAAAGTCTATTTCTCGCTCACTTTCGCCCTCGCGAACGAACCACTGGTACGAAACGCCGTCTTTAAGGTTTAGGGTACAAACTACAGCTTTATTGTCAAGTGATGTAACGGGAAGCTGAAAGGTGTCCGACTTGCCGTCTGCAGAAAAATAGGTCTTAAACCAACCTGTGAGCATATTTTGCGATTCAAGCTCTAAAGGTTTTTTATAAGCATCATTATCAGCCTCGGCAGATTCAAAGAACAGATTTCCCCTGCCGTTATAGTACAAGGTAGGTATATAACAATCGGTTTCCCCTAGACGTATCCAATCGGTAAAATCAGATTTAAGTTCATACATTAAATATGTTTTTTCTGTTGCTGTGGCGGTATAATTTACAGCTTCACAAAAGAGATATATTCCACTGCCATAGGTAGCAGCACCCTTGAAAAATATAAATTTGTGTGGTAAAAAAATGGTGTTTTCGTCTATGCGATTGAAAAATATCTCACCTAGACTTATGTGTGAATTGTCGTTATAAAAGAAAAACACATTAATTTTTTGGTAGGTCATACCGTCACCTGATATAAAGTGACCGATTCTTCCCATATCTCCGTTTAAAACGAACTGTTCACTTGAAAATTCAAGGGGCTTTACTGTATATTCACCGTTATCTGCAAGGTTTTTAATTATCATACCCTCGTCACTGTAAAAGCCTTTACGGGTTTTAAGCAGACTGTTTTCAAAAATCATATTATTACATTCACTTAAAGTGTTTTCCGATAAAACCATTGGTGCAGTAGATGTGTTAAGTCCGCCGTCAAGCTTAATGTCACGCTCAAAGCTTTTAAAGCTTCTGTTAAGATGTGGGAATTTCATAATCACACCCCACCGTCACTAAAAGGTAGAACATCGTTTATCTTTGCAATTTCTACCTTATACGACGTTCTTTTTCTGTTGTAAATTGTGGCGAAAAACCTGTTTTTTTCGGCATCGTCAATACTTAATGCTAAAAGCATTGCCACACCGTATATAAGCACTTCGTTTCCGCCGTTTTGAAGAGCCAAAGTATCCTCTAGAGTTGATATTTCTATATTGACAGAAAGGTCTGCTAGAATTTGATTTATAGCACAAACCGCACGGCTCTCAAGTACCTCAAGTCCCGATTTATCACCGTTTATTCCACTGTATCCGAGTAGGTCCAAGGAAGCTAGAAAAATTTTATTTGCTGTCATTTTCAGGTGCCTCCTCTTCCTCAAGCTCTAGCATTAGTCCGCTTATATCAGGTATAACACCTACCGGTAAACGCTTTAGATACTGACGCTTATTTATAATTCCCTTTTCATAAAGCGAAGTAAGTGTATTCACGCTTTCTGCGGCACTGTAAACATTATCGGCTCCCACTTCTACTTTTGCGGTTATCATAAGATTTTTATATCTTTCGGCATTAAACGGCATATACCATATTCCGTTTTCATCCTCTATTTTTATACGTCTGTTTCCGTATTTGGTTATCCAAAAATCCACCCATACTCTAGAAAAATCTTCAACAAAGGCATAAAAACGGTTTTTAATAAGTTGTAATGGTAATGTTGCCGCTCTTTGCATTGTTATAAGTGCTGTTGCGTTATCAGGCTTACTGTCACCTAACGCTACCTCATTAGCACCGCTTTGTGTTAAGGTGTTGTTTATAAGGTCGCTAATGCTTTGTGTGAAGTTTGAACTAAAATCAGGCGGAGTAACATACCCTATAGCACCCGAAACATCCTCGTTAGAACCGTAAATTTTAATTATCTGCCCAGGGTCATTAGTAAGCTCGCCCGAAACGGTATCACCGTTAACCACCATCATAGGCATGCCGCTTATCATAGAAGCCCATACCTGTGCGGTTATCATACGGTTAATAGCGATTTGATTAGGAATTAGATAGGTGATTTCGCTCTCCCCGTATATCCTATCAGAGCGTGTTTCCCAATTAAAAATGGATAACGGATAAAGATGAAGCTCTGTATCAAACATAGGTCGTACAGTTGCATTTTCGGTAGCTTTTACACACTTTATAGTAGTTTCACCGTTGTCGTTTTTAGTTTTAAACAGCTTTGTAAGCACCAAAACCTTGCCGTCTATCGCCGAGGATTTAATGCGGTTTAAGGATATTTTATCTGCACCGAAACACTCAGCCTCACCTAAAACCGACAAAATTGACTGCCTTGAAGCTATAATTATATATGGTTGCTCCTCAACACTTGTAAGCACGGGATCGCCGAAATATACATTTGTAGCATCTAAAACCTCGCAACGAATATCACCCTTTATAGCTGTGTTTTGTGTATCATCAGCATAAAGACCTGTGTTTATTTCTTGGTCCCAATAGGTGTAAAGTATACCTGTACCCGACACGTAGGCGTTTTTAAGCAATGTACTGCAAATAGTATTAAGACCTACCCTTTCGGCAGTAACCTTTTGATAGGCAGACAATAAAGACATAACAAGTCCTATTTCATCATTGTCGGCTTTATCAGAAAAATCCTTTATATAATTTGACTCCATAACTCTGTCATACAGACGTTTTTTGCCCTTAATACCAACAGTATTTGGCACACCGTCGGCACTAAAGTTTACGGATATAGGAGAAGATAGCACCTGTGCCATTTTAAAATCACCTATTCGCTTGATTATATTATGACGAACAAGAGGGCGGTCGTTACCGCACTTAGCACCGTGCCATTGGTCGCCAATAAAGAAGCGTTCGTTAATTTTTGTCTGTTCGTATAATCCCCTTGAACCTATCGATTCCTTAAAGCTTACGCCGTTTTCATATTCTTTAAAAATTTCGTTTGGATTAATTTTCATTTTTTCCTCCTAAATAACGAAAATATTTTATTTTAAAAAAGCGGGAGGCAGTTGCCTCCCGCCCAAATTGTTTAGATGATATTATTAAAGATCGGGTTCGTATAATTCAACCTTAACAACATCTGTATCCTTGTAAATTAACGAGTCTACATAAGCTCTTGCAAAATAGTAATATGTGCCTGCAGGAGCATCTAAACCAACTTCAAATGAACCTGATGTCTGACCTAAAATACGCTTAGGATTACGTCCTGTCTCATCCTCACATGAGTACCACTGATATGTTACTTCTCCTGTGGATTTAGCAGAAACACTAAGGTATGCACCTATAGTATTAGGAGCTTCGGTAGATTCGGGCTTAGTAGTAAATGTTATGGTCGGTGCCGGCCAAGCATAAATAGCATTAGCACCGTCTTTACCTACAAAAGCATCATAATAAATACGGTAGTCAAACTTGTAAGCATCTGCATCAACATTCTGCTCAGGTGTGAAAACACGCATATTTTCTGTCTTTTTAACAAGATGCACCGCATTTTTCGGACATACAAGCATATAAATGTCGCGAGCGGCATCGGTGGGCTTAAAACCGCCGTTTTCATCAACTGCAAAATCAAATTCGGTCTTCATTCTCTCATTTACAACGGGAAGAAGTGCCACACCGTTAAAGCTTCTAACAGTAAGATTAACGTCGCCCTGCTTAAAGTCGGAAACGGTAATCATCTTAGAAAGCTCATCAGAGGACTGCATATGAGCGTACATAGAGTTATCAATAAATGCTACTAATTCCTCATCAAAACCAACCTTGCCGCGTACCTGATTAATTAAGTCCTGAAGGTTAGCAATAGGTGTGCTGGCATCGGCGTCGATGATATTGCCCTTGTCATTTGCAATACTATATAGTTTTGAAATAACATAAGCATCACACTCGGGTACTACCTTGGTGCGAACATATTCGCCCAAAACCTTGCCTGCAAGATTTGCAATACCTGTTTCGTCCATATCCTCACGGTCTATCTGCAAAGAACGGGCTCTGTCCATTGTCATGGTATAAGAGGTGTTTTTTACACTGATAGCACCCTTGCTATAACCGCTGTTGCGGTCATAATCGGTAAGTCCTTGGAAATCGATATCAGGGATTATAACCGTCTTTGCTCCTACGAATTTAGCTGCCATTGCATTGTCTGCAAAGAAGCCTGTAACGCTCTTTTGTGAAAACACACGGTCGAGCTCTTCTGAATATTTTTCTGCATTAATAATAGAATTGATTGACATAATTTTTCTCCTTTGTTTTTTATTTGCCCCAAACTCCCTTTATGAATTGGAGCTTTGCGGGGTCATAATCGGCAGTTATATGCTCACGCTGTGAGCCGATACTGCTCTCTTGACCCGATTTTTGTTTTGACCTTACGGCCGATAGTTCACTTTGTTTTCTTTGGCGGTAGCGTAGCCACTCGTCAAGAAGCCTAGTGCCCTTAAGTTTTGCGGCACAGGTTACCTCTAAAGGCAATTCGCTTTTATCCTTTATTTGCGGAAAATACTCTCGAAGCTCATCAAAATCGGCATCTTTATTTGCCGAAGCCGCAGCCTCAAGATTTAAAATATATTCCGCAAGCTCGCTGTCGCCGCACTTATTAAGTAACTCCTCTCGCCTTTCGGCAATCCTTTTTTCCTCAAGCCGACTTAAGTATTCACCAACACTACTGCCCTCAGCCTGTGCCATATTAAGAACACGCTGATAATCGTCAGAAACAAGCTGATAATTAAAACCTTTTTGCATTAAATCTTTTATTTCTTCAATGCTGTATTCACGCTCGTTACCGTCAATATTAAAGGTATAGGATGGCTCTTTTTCCTCTATGTCGGTCAGAGTTATATTTTCCTGTTGCATATTTTTCTCCTTTAGTACTAATTCTGTTCGGTGCCGTCGTAATTAAGAAAATTTCTGTATTCGCGGTTGGTCATAGCAAGAGAGCTTATATCCTCTCTATGATTTTTAAATTTGATAGGCGATACAGTGTTTTTTGCAGTATTGCCCATAACTCCTACAAGCATACCGAATAAAAACGCCGCCACACAAACCGCTAAAAAGCTAAAAACGCTCATATGCTCCATCCTTTCTTAAAATCCGACCCCGTAATACCAAGCCTCATACCGCCGCTTTCCTCCCCGTTAGAGTTTGATGCTTTGAAAAACTTTACGTCCTCAAAAGCGTAACGCAGTGCATCACAAAGATGGTTATTCTCATCTACGGGAAGTAACATTCCGTTTTCTCTAGCCCGTGTGTCGTATACATAGCTTGAAAGCTCGCGTATCATATTAACGCATTTAGGGTCAACGAAAATTTTGTATTCGCATATTTTTGAAATGCCATTCAAAATACTGTCCCTACCCTTTACCGACGGCATTATTCTACTAATTCCAAGACGCTTTAAATCGTCGTTGGATTTAGGCTCGGCACAGTCGGCACGAATTCGCTCTTTGGCATATCCGCGACGCTTTATTTCTTCGGCAATATCACAGTTAAGCATTCTTTTTTTGTAAAATTCATCATAAATATATATAAGCTTATCCCGTGTATTTGCCTTAAATGCCACAAAGGCGGTGGGGTCGTTTGTGTAACCATAATCAAGACCGAAGAAGCTTTTCCATAAATGCTCGTCTTCCCTTGCTATTTCGGGTATGCCTACCTCCCAGTTTTCAAAAACAAGTCCCTCAGCTACACCCCAATTTCCAAGTCCTGCTACCTCGTAGCGTCTTCTGTTTTTCTCCTTCATCTGTTCAAATACCTTGCGGTCGGTTTCGTCTAAAAATTCATTAATAAGATAGTTGGTCGAAAACACCGCCGTATTATCGCTTTTGCGGTCGAAAAATCTTGATTTCAGCCAATGTGCCTCACTCCAAGGATTAAAGGTTAGCGTGGTCTGCTTGAAAAGCGGATCGGGAATTTTTCCTCGCGGTATTGACAGGTCAAGCTTTTCGAAATCCTCCTCACGAGCAATTTCGTAAGCCTCCTCCACCCAAACCCAACAAAGATATCCCGTAGGTACGGTGGTTGAAGCCAACTTCAAAACATCATCGAAGCCGCGAAAAAGTATCTTCTGCCCCGTAGGCAGATAGGTCATTTCCATCGGCGACACCTTATTTAACCAAAGAGCAGAAACACCAAGCTTTTCCTGTGCCCAACGTAGCTGAGCAAAGGTGCTGTCGCGGTGGGTATTCATAATCTGACGTACCACCAAAAGATTTGAGTCCTTATATTTCATAATTCTGTATATAAAATTAAGGGCTGTCGTTGTGCTTTTTTTACTTCCTTTGCCGCCCTTTAACACTCTGTAGCGTTTTTGGCAGTTCCAGAAATCGTCATAGCCGTTACCTACTATCTGTGACATTCGAAGACTCGATGTCATCAATAATTATCACCGCCTTTTTAGCACTCCGTTCAGGTTGCTGCTCATCACCCGCGATGCTACGGAGCTCCTTAATAGCAGAAAGGTCGCCTGCTGCTGCCTTTTTATAAAGTGCTATCATAACTGCGGCACTGCGTTTTTGGTTTTTAAGATTAAACCCTTCCTCTTTAAGCGATTCTACCTCCCGCTCGGATAGCTTTTCATTAAGTAATGCATTAAGGGCACCGTTTAACAGTAGATTTGTGTCCTTCATAGCTTCACCTCCCTGCGAGATAAACTATACCCTTATTAAAGACGTCATTCGCCGACAGACAAATGCCATTAAATACCAAAAACCGACAGCAGTATACCGTCGGCTTTTTATTTTAAAAAAGAAAAAACCGAGCAGTACCAAAAGGTATTGCTCGGAATTTTTAGCTTTATATTTTTGGTTCACAGCTCGATAATACGTATCCGTCCAAAATCTCGGTTTTAAATACATAATTGCTATTATTGTCAAGAACAGACTGTTTAGAAATCCGTTCTCCCATTATACCACTGCATTTTAAAAGTGCTTCTTTGCGTGTCCATATCTCTAAAAACCTTATGTTTTTATTATCATCACATTTATTTACATAATCGTTTTCGTCGGGTGTGAACAGTTTGTATTTGTTTCTCGGTTTTATATCCTTAATCTTTTCGATATCTATTCCCACCTCATTTGAAGAAACGGCACATACAGCCATATCACCCGAATGAGATAATGAAAGCTTGCAAAAATCTAAAAAGGGTTTACCGTTTTCTGCACGTTTTAAAGAAAAGTCTTTTATACTGTATTTTTCTAACACCGCTTTTCGCAATAAGACTTTAGTTGCAAGTGAACGTTTTTTATCCTTTTCGCCTTTATAAACAGAAAGTCGCTGTCTTTCGTTTTGCGAAAGACAGCTATATTCATTTTCATAATCTATAATCGAAATATCGTTTATGCTTGACTTATAAATATAAATCATTTTACTTTAGCATTTTCACAAAGGAAATCTGAAACCTTTTCGCTTACAACCAGATATTCGAAATAATATTCACCGTAGTATTCCTTTACAGTATCGGTTGTAGCACCCTCATTTTTCTCAACAATTTCCTTTATTTTAGCATTTATTTCGTCTTTGGTAACACTCATACCCTCTTTATCAAAAATATAATAAAGAACCATTTGTGCCTTTGAGTTTGGGTATGTTGAATTTTCAAGAACTTGTTTTTTGAAATCTTCCTCTGTCATACCTGACTGTGAAAGAATACTTTCGAGAGTCATACCGTAATATGCAGAATAATAAGTTTCCATTTGAGAATGTTCTTGATTATAAAGCAAATCTACATCCTTTTCGGAATATTTTATAATCTTCGCATCCTCGGTAAGCTTGTTTATAACGCAAGCTGATGCCGCACGATTTTTTAGGTCTAATTCATAAGCTTTTAAAGTTTTAAAGCCAAGTTCTTTATAAGCTTCTTTAGGTTCCATTGCACGCTTTACGGAATTAACTGTTACAGTAAATACTACAGCAGCACCGTTTAACTCTTCATTACCGTAATTTTCAGGGAATTTTAGATTAAGGTCTACAGTAGAACCTACCTCTACACCTATAAGTCCGTCTTCAAAACCGTCAATAAAGCTATTTGAACCTATTTCTAGTTCGTATCCGTCTGCTGTACCGCCCTCAAAAGCGACACCGTCTTTTTTACCTACATAATCTATATTTGTAATATCACCGTCTTGTACGGTACCCTCTTTTAACTCGTTATATAGCTCATTGCCAATAACATCGTTATCAATCTCGGTCTGATACTGTGTTTTATACTCATCGCTGTTGGTATCAACCTCTACACCTTTATAGTCGCCGACTTTAATATGCTTTGATAAATCAACATTATAAAGTATACGCTCGTCTTTGCCACAGCCTACAAGTGTTGCGAGTATTAAAACTAAGGAAAGTGCAAGCATTAAAATTCTTTTCATTTTTGTTACCTCATTATTTATTAGTAACCGCTACTGAAGCGGTTTGGGGTATTTTAATCCACAAAGAAATCCTTTACCTTATCCATAAAGGACTTTTGCTTTTTATAGTTTTTATCGTTTGACAACTCATCAAACTCACGTAATTTTTCTTTTTGTGCTTTTGAAAGGTCTTTAGGCACTTCAACAATTATACGAACATATTGGTCACCCTTGCCCGAATAGTGAAGCCTTTGTATGCCCTTGCCTTTAAGCTTAAACTCATTACCGTGTTGTGTACCCTCGTGGATATTAAGCTTTACCTTACCGTCAAGCGTAGGTACAATAATTTCCGCACCCAAAGCCGCCTGTGTAAAGGTAATAGGAATTTCGCAGTAAACATCATATCCGTCACGCTCAAATATCGGGTGAGGACGAACGTTTACACTTATACGTAAATCGCCTGCAGGTCCGCCGTTAACACCATCGTCACCGCCACCGCGAATACTGATAATCTGTCCGTCATCAATACCGGCAGGAATATCAACCGTACGTTCTACGGTATGGCGTATTCTACCCTTACCTGCACAGGTTTTACAGGGATTATCAATAATTTTACCGCTACCGTGACAGTTTCCGCAAACGCTTTGTGTTTGCATTTGACCAAATGGTGTACGCTGTACACTTGTAACCTGACCGCTACCGTGACAAACGGGACAGGTCTTAGCACTGCTACCCTTTTCGGCACCACTGCCGCCGCAATCGGTACAGGTGTCTATTTTAGTAACTTTTACGGTCTTTTTACAGCCCTTTGCCGCTTCCTCAAAGGAAACATTAGCAACTGCAGAAACATCGTTACCGCGTCTTGGTGCATTTGGATTACTGCGTCTGCCGCCGCCACCAAATCCGCCACCGAAAAAGGAACTGAAAATATCCCCAAGGTCGCCAAAATCGCCAAATCCACCGCCAAAACCGCCACCGCCGTATCCGCCGCCGGCACCGAAATTGGGGTCTACACCCGCGTGACCGAATTGGTCATATCTTGCCCTTTTTTCACTGTCAGAGAGTACCTCGTAGGCTTCATTAACCTCTTTGAACTTCTTTTCAGCCTCGGCACTGTTAGGATTTAGGTCGGGGTGATATTTTTTTGCCGCTTTTCTGTAAGCTTTTTTTAAGTCATCATCATTAACAGATTTGTCAACGCCTAAGACTTCGTAATAATCTCTTTTTTCTTCCGCCACAAAAAATTCTCCTAATATACATTATGTAGGGACAGGCCTCCCGGACTGTCCGTTAAATTTCAAATATCCTAACGGACCGTCGAGGACGCCGGTCCCTACTAAGTCGTCACTTACAAACAATAATCGGTTTTCCGATTATTTATTCTCGTCTACGTCGGTAAAGTCTGCCTCGTAAACATTATCGTCTGCAGGAGCACCCTGTGCATCAGCACCGCCCTGTGCTGCCTGTTGTGCTTCAGCTGCTGCTTTATAAACCTTTTCGCTTACAGCAAAAAGCTCTTTTTGAAGTTCTTCTTGCTTTGCCTTAATAACCTCGATATCCTCACCGCTTAATGCTTCGGTAAGAGCTGCCTTTGCAGCATCAATCTTAGCCTTTTCTTCGTCTGTTAGCTTATCGCCGAATTCAGAAACAGTCTTATCGGTTTGATAAATCATTTGGTCAGCATTGTTTCTAACGTCAACGCTCTCGCGACGCTTTTTATCCTCTGCTGCATATTCCTCAGCTTCCTTAACTGCCTTATCGATATCTTCTTTAGACATATTGGTGCTAGCGGTAATAGTAATATCGTTTTCTTTACCTGTGCCTAAATCCTTTGCAGATACGTGAACAATACCGTTAGCATCGATATCAAATGTAACCTCAATCTGCGGAATACCGCGAGGAGCAGATGCTATACCGTCAAGGTGGAATACACCTAAAGTCTTGTTATCCTTTGCAAATTCACGCTCACCCTGTAAAACGTGTACCTCAACAGAGGTCTGACCGTCTGCAGCAGTAGAGAATATCTGACTCTTTTTGGTAGGAATAGTGGTATTACGCTCGATTACCTTTGTAGAAATACCGCCCATTGTTTCAATACCAAGAGAAAGAGGTGTAACGTCAAGAAGTAATAGACCCTTAACATCGCCGCCTAAAACACCTGCTTGTAGGCTTGCACCTAAAGCTACGCACTCATCGGGGTTGATGCCCTTGAAGGGCTCGCTGCCGATAAAGTTTTTAACTGCCTCTTGAACAGCAGGGATTCTTGAAGAACCGCCTACCATAAGCACCTTGTTTATGTCACCCTTTGAAAGACCAGAGTCAGAAAGTGCCTGACGAACAGGAGCCATAGTAGCTTCTACAAGGTCAGCAGTAAGCTCGTTAAACTTTGCTCTTGTAAGTGTGGTTTCAAAGTGCTTAGGACCTGTAGCGTCTGCTGTGATAAATGGAAGATTAATATCAGCAGTAGTCATACCCGAAAGCTCAATTTTAGCCTTTTCTGCGGCTTCTTTCACACGCTGCATAGCCATCTTATCGTTTGATAAGTCAATACCCTGCTCTGCCTTAAAGGTAGCAACGATATAGTCCATTATACGCTTATCAAAGTCGTCACCGCCTAGTTTGTTGTTACCTGCGGTTGCCAAAACCTCTTGTACGCCGTCTCCCATTTCGATAATAGATACGTCGAAGGTACCGCCGCCAAGGTCATAAACCATAACCTTTTGGTCGTCTTCCTTATCAATACTGTAAGCAAGAGCAGCAGCAGTAGGCTCGTTTATAATACGCTTAACCTCAAGACCTGCAATTTTACCTGCATCTTTAGTAGCTTGACGCTGTGCATCTGTAAAGTAAGCAGGAACTGTGATTACAGCCTCGGTTACAGTTTGACCAAGATATGCCTCGGCATCAGCCTTTAGCTTTTGAAGAATAATAGCCGAAATTTCTTGAGGTGTGTACTTTTTGTCGTCGATAGAAACGGTGTAAGCTGTACCCATTTCACGCTTGATAGAGCTGATTGTACGGTCGGGGTTTGTAATAGCCTGACGCTTTGCAACCTGACCTACCATACGCTCGCCTGTTTTTGAGAATGCTACAACAGACGGTGTTGTTCTTGAACCCTCTGCATTAGCGATTACAACCGGCTCGCCGCCCTCCATAACTGCTACGCAAGAGTTTGTTGTACCTAAGTCAATACCAATAATTTTTCCCATAATAATTTTCCTCCTAAGATATATATGTGTTTATTTTCTATTTTAATTGGCTACCGCTACCATTGCGGGACGGATTACGGTATCGCCGATTTTATAGCCCTTTTGAAGCACCTGTGATATTACATTTTCGCCTAAATTTTCATCCTCTGTATGCATTACTGCCTCGTGAAAATTAGGATCAAAGCTCTGTCCAATCTGTGCTACTTCTTCAATGCCAAGCTCACCTGCCAAGCCCTCGAACTGCTTGATTATAAGCTCAACACCCTTAATATAGTCGGCAGTTTCTTTGTCAGCCTCGGCTGCCCTGTCAACATTATCAAGTATAGGTAAAAGCTTTTTGATTATTCCTGCCTTGGCATATTCTGCCACAGAAGCCTTTTCACGCTCGGTACGCTTTTTGTAGTTATCAAACTCAGCGGCGGTGCGGAAAAGTAAATCGCTTTTTTCCTCAAGCTGTGTACGAAGTGACTCTAACTCAACATCCTTTTTGCTCTTTTTCTTTTCTTTTTTAGGGGCAGTCTTTTCTACTTCGACTTCCTCTGCCTCTGCGTTTTCGACCGTTTCGTTCTTTATTTCGTCAGCCACGAAATCAATCCTCCATATCCTTTTTAAATTCCTTTAATATATGTGTCAACCGAGAAGCTAAGTATTCCACACTTGGAACAATCTGCTCGTAGGACATTCTATCAGACGCTATTATACCGATTCCGCCCGTAGACTTATCGGCTTTGCCGTATTTGCTAACCGCCATAACGGTGTTTTTTAGGTCGGCATAAGGTGTATCATCACCGAAAATCACACTCGAATCACCCTGAAGCTCATCACAAATCGAGCTTATTGGCTCAGCACGTGACAACAGTGAAAGTACCCGACGTGCCTTATCTTCACCGAAAACATTGTAAGCACACGAATTTCCGCCGATATATATTCTACTTTGTGCGGCATCATCAGCCATATTAAAAAGCTGTGTCAGCGGTTGCATAAGTAAAAACGAATTAAGACCAGAAAGTGCTACCACATTTTGAAGATACGCCTTATTAAGTTCACAAAGCGGTTTTCTATATAGACGGGTTTTAATTATACCTTCAAGCTGTTCTTTAAGTTCTGCCGTAAAGGGTGTATCAAGTCGGCAAACACTATTCCTTGTTCTGCCGTCAGAGGTTAGCATAAAAAGCATAAGCGAATGTCGGCTTATTTTTAAAACCTCAACCCTCTTAAGAGTGACATCGCTATCAACCGAATTATAGCAAAACGCCGTAAAGCCTGTGAGTGCAGAAAGTATTTCAGCAGAACGTATTCGCAGCTTTTCGGCATCTACCGCCACGTCAGAAAGCAGTGAATCAATATATTCCTTTGTGCTGTCATTAAGCTCACTCATTCGCATAAAGGAATTTACAAACAAACGGTATGCGTCGGTAGTAGGTACCCTGCCCGCCGAAACGTGTGGCTGTTCTAAAAGGCCTAAACTTGTAAGCTCACTCATTTCATTTCTGATAGTTGCCGATGAGGGAGCATTTTCCATAAGCTCGGTTAAAATTTTGGAGCCTACGGGTTCACCCGTTTCAATATAAGCCCTGACAATAGCCTCTAAAACTGCACGTTTTCTTGAACTAAGCTCCATTATTTCACCTCGCCTAGCAAGATTTTTGAGTTTTAGCACTCAACGCTCTCGAGTGCTAGCGATTATTATTATAGTCACAAAAAGAAAAAAGTCAATACTTTTTAAGAAAAAAGTTTGACTTTTTCTGACCTTTTACAATTTGTTCACAAAAACTGTAAATTTTATTGACTTTTAAAACATAGTAACATTGGAAAACTCGCCGCTGAATACACCCGACATATAATTTATATCTATAGGTAAGCCGCTAGGCGAAAACCTCATAACAAACTCACCGTTTTGAAGCTTTTTAGTAACCGAAAGATTTTTTTCATCATTTTGAAGTTCAATGTCACCCTTTAAAACCGCCGAGAGTGCATCATAAAGCATACCTGCCGCCGACGGCAAAAGACTGTTTTCAGTAGGCTCATAGGTAAGCCCCTTGTAATTAATCTTAACCGATGACTCACCTAAAATTAGCACCATACCCTCAATTTCCGACGGTTCTTTCATTTCGAGCGTAAGGGTGTTATCCTGTATTTTACCCTTGGCAAAATAACCTTCATTATAATATGTAATATTAATATCAAAGCTTATATCGTTAAGAATGGGTTTGGCATCAGCCTTTCCACCGCAACCGCAAAGCACCGTACACAACATAATACATATTATAATTTTTCTCAACCCAAAGCACTCCCCTATTATCCTAAAGAAAGCTCTGCTATTATATCACTAGCCGTCATAGAAGCCATACCCAAATTTGTGGCAGCCCTATCGCCACTGACACCGTGCAGATAAACGCCTGCTTTAGCAGCAGAGAGAGGGTCCATTCCTTGTGCCAAAAAGGATACTATAATACCCGAAAGCACATCACCGCTACCCGCAGTCGCCATACCCGCATTGCCCGTAGTGTTAATAAAAACTCTACCATCGGGAGATGCCACTATGGTATTTGCACCCTTTAATACGGTTATAACTCCGTTTGCGAGTGAAAAGTTATGGGCATATTCAATTCGTTTTGACTGTATATCACGAACTGTAGCACCCGTAAGCCTTGCCATCTCGGCAGGGTGCGGTGTGATTATAACAGGAGCTTTTGTTCTTCTTAATATATTTATATCAAAACACACCGCATTTATGCCATCAGCATCTAAAACAACAGGTAAATCGGCGGCTTTAAGTGCATTAATAACCGTTTGTTTAGCAGAAAAGCTCTGTCCCATTCCACAGCCTATCAAAACCGCGTCCGCCCCATTATACAAGGTTTTTATATGCTCGGTATCAAGTGCCAAACCACCCTCAACATCACTTTTTACAGGAATTGTTACCGCTTCGGGCAGACAGGAGGTAAAGGCGGTATAATTTTTATCAACCACCACTGCTTTTACAATACCTACACCGCTTTTTTGAGCGGCACGGGCAGACAGAATTTCAGCACCGCACATACCGTAGCTGCCCGCAATTAAAAGTGCAGTGCCAAAGCTACCCTTATGGGAATTTTTAGGTCTTTGTTTAAAGGTTGGTTGCTCTATAGTTAAATATTCGTAATCGTTTACAGGAACGTCAATCTTTTTTACAACTATCTGACCTGTGTAGTCAGACGCAGGCGGTACCAACAAACAAGATTTTATAGCTATAAAGGTGACAGTAATATCGGCACAAAAGGCTCTGCCCGCAACATTTCCGTCGGCAGTTATGCCGCTTGGAACATCTATAGCTATTTTTGTTCCGCCAGACATATTCATCCAATCTACTGCATCTGCCGCTTTGCTCGACACAGTTCTGTCAAGACCTATACCGAAAAGAGCATCAATTATAAAATCGTACTCACCCGAAAGCTCATCGGTGACACTAACGCTAGGTAAAAATTCAAAATACTCTTTAGCAGTAACGGTACGCGGTAAACCTAAAGGTGTAATTACTGTTACAAAACAGCCTCTGCGTGAAAGCTCGTTAGCTATCACAAAACCGTCACCACCGTTGTTGCCTACTCCGCAAACAACCGCCGCCCTTTTCCCTACTACCGAATATTTTTCGGTAATAACCCGTGCTGCCGCCGTGCCTGCATTTTTCATCATTTCACTATACGAAAAAATGCCGTTTAAGACGGCATTCTCCTCCGCAACCCTTATCTGCGGTACAGTTAAAACCTTCATAAACAGCATCTCCTGTTATTAAAACAATTAATTTTATATTTCTTTAAATGCACTGTTTGCAATATACTTTGGCAAAAACTTTTTAACCGCACCCCTAATTCGCTCATCAGGTGCAAATACCAAAAGACTAGAGCCCTTACCCTCTTCACTCACAATCATATAATAAGCATCATCATCGGGATTGCAAGCAATAACCTTTTCCTTAAACTCACGTGAGGGCATAGCATTCTTATTGAATTTTTCTAACACTTCAACATTTGATATTTCAAAGCTCATCATTCTTTTGCGGCTGCTTTTAGCAATAATCTTATCAACATCAAAGGTGCCGTTGGTGATTATATATTCGTATTCAATAGATAGCATTTTAGTAAGCTTAACAGCAAAATATCCCAATGCAAATATTAGCAATATTATTATAGAAGAAAACATTGCTACTTGCGGAATACTGTTCATCAAAATCCATAAAACGAAAGAAATTGCAAAAAAGACAACCCAAATACCAACGCTTGCAAGTATCGCCTTTGCATCTTTGCGAATTGCAATAATTTGTTCAAAAAAAGTATCCATTATATTTCTCCTTAAGTTAGCATATAATACAAAATACAGTATTGGTATTATTATGCTTGAAATTATTAATATTTTAGTATATAATTTTATAAAAAGCAAGTCCTTATTACCGATATTTAACATTTTTTTAATAAAGAGGTGCTTTTATGCGAATAAAACCTGGCTTTACCTTAAAAAACGACAAGGGTAAATACATTGTCACTGCAACGGGCGAAACCGCACGTAGCTTTAGTAGTTCAATAGTTTTGCAGGACCACGCTGTTTTTATGTGGAACTTACTAGAAAACAACGAAATGTCTAAGGAAGCTTTAGTTCGTGCCTTGCTTGATGAATTTCCAATTTCTACAGTTTTGGCACTTAATGATGTGGACGCTTTTTTTAAAACATTAAAGGAAAACGGTATTTTAGAATAATTATGAAATTTATTAAGTTTAAAGACAAGGAATTAGAATGGTCGCTTAAAAGAATTAAAAAATTTATTCCCTCAATAGCGTTCATCGCTATTTTAAATTCTTTAGTTTCGTTGTCCGCCGTTGGTTTGGCTCTTGTTTCTAAATCGGTTATTGACGCGGCAACAGGTCATAGTGAAAACAACTTTGTTTTTTGTGCGGTTATACTTTTCGCCGTACTTATATGCGAGCTTGCGGCACACGGACTTTCTTCTATAGTTAATACACGGACTACTGGAAAAATAACAATATCTTTGCGTAACTATCTTTTTTCCTCGCTAGTAAGGAAAAAATATTCAAACGTATCCGCTTACCATACGGGTGATTTTCTAAACCGCTTTACCTCTGACGTAAACCAAATAGTAGGTGCCGCAGTATCGCTTATACCAAGTATTGCATCTATGGCAACAAAGCTTGTTTCGGCTATAACTGCAATGGTTTATTTGAATCCCACCGTAGCACTTATAGTTGTAGTTTTGGGCTTTACCGTTCCGTTTTTGGGTAGATTTATAAGCAAAAAATACAAATATATGCATAAAATCTGTCAACAGACCGAGGGGCAAGCAACCTCTTTTCTCCAGGAAAGCTTTGCAAATATTGTAGTTGTTAAAACCTTTATAAGCGAGCTTCCTATACTTAAAAAGCTAAACCTTTATATGTCCGCAAACTATAAGGCAAAGGTTAAACGAAGCTATGTTTCCACCGCTATTTCCCTATCACTTATAACCTTTTTTAATGTTGGCTACTATCTTGTACTCGTATGGGGTGCAAGTGCCATATCAAAAGAACTAATTACATACGGCACCTTGACTGCATTTTTACAGCTCGTATCACAGGTTAGAGCACCGCTTCAAAACATTTCTGGCATATTGCCGCAGTATTATGCCGCTATGGCATCTGCCGAACGACTAATGGTTATTGATAATATGGACCGCGAAACTCCGCCGATAGAGAGCGACGAGCTTCAAACGCTTAAAGAGAACTTTCAAAAGGTTTCCGTCAAAAACCTCGCTTTCGCGTATGACGATGAAATTATACTTAAAAATTGCAGTTTTGAATTTGAACGCGGTAAAATCACCGCTTTGACGGGTGAATCGGGCAGCGGTAAGAGTACCCTGTTTAAAATCCTTTTGGGACTTTATGAGCCGCTCGGTGGCTCGGTAAGCTTTAATGACGATATCCCTATAAATTCCTCTACAAGAGGTATGTTTGCCTATGTTCCGCAAGGCAATATGATACTTTCGGGTACTATTAGGGAAAACATTACACTTTGCAATCCAAACGTCAGCGAGGAAGAAATCATAAATGCTGCTAAAACCGCCGCTATTTATGATTTTATTACCACCCTACCCGACGGCTTTGATACAGTCCTCTCAGAACGAGGTGCAGGTCTGTCGGAGGGACAAATACAGCGTATATCAATAGCACGTGCTTTGCTTTTTGATGCACCGATTTTGCTTTTCGACGAAGCAACAAGTGCCCTTGACGAACAAACCGAAACTACATTACTTAGCAATATTAAAGCTCTGCCAGATAAGACGGTTTTATTTATCACACACCGCAACACCAGCATTTCGGTTTGCGATAGTATTATCCACGTAGAGAATAAGGTTTTTACAAAAATTAAATAACTTGAAAATCCGCCTAAAGCCTAGTGCTTATCAGGCGGATTTTTTTAAAAGTGGGCGACAAAATCCGACAAGAACGCCCTTGACGAAAGAATACAAATATGTTAAAATAACATTCCTACTAACAGGTAGGAAAAACAGCAGAAAGGTAGGCTTCTTATGGAAAACACAAAAACTATAGCAACCAACAAAAAAGCGTTTCACGAATATTTTGTGCTTGAAAGTATGGAAGCCGGTATAGAGCTTTCTGGCACCGAAGTAAAGTCTATCCGTAGGGGCGGTGTCAATCTCAAGGATGCTTGGTGCAGCATAGACGACGGTGAAATGATTATAAAGCAAATGCATATAAGTCCTTATGACCACGGCAATATTTTTAACCGCGACCCAATGCGTAATAGAAAATTGCTTTTACACAAGCGTGAGATTATGAGGCTTTTAGGTGCCGTAAAACAGCAAGGTCTTACTCTAGTTCCCCTTTCTCTGTATTTTAAGGGTTCGCTTGTAAAGGTACAGCTTGGTCTTTGCAAGGGTAAACAACTGCATGATAAGCGTGCGGTTGCCGCAAAACGTGACGCTAACCGTGCAATAGACAGAGCCTTAAAAGAACAGAACAGATAAATCTACCCACGTTACTTCTTCACTTTTCACTCTTACTTTTTACTTTATATATGGGGGCGTAAAGGTTTCGACAGGGAGTATGAACTTTGGGAAGCGAGCAGCGGTGCGGAACCGCTTTAAAATCCGCAAATTAAAATTAACTGACAACAATAAAGTTGCACTTGCAGCCTAATTAGGCTGCCGTCCGAGAAGAGAGTACCGCGACTCTTTAAGGGCGTCATTTAGCGGTGAACGTGAACATGAACTCGCTCTAGTTCTTGTCACGCAGTAAGAGCTACTAAGTACAGCAGTCCGATGCTTGACGGCTGTACGAGGGAATGTAAATATGCATCTACGCTCGAAGATGCCCGAAGGAATTGCTTTTTGGACAGGGGTTCAATTCCCCTCGCCTCCACCAGTGGCAAGCTGCCACACCCAATCCGCCCAAGCACGTGCAAATCTAAAGTTTGTACCACGGGACGTGAGTTTGGGTACTGTGCGGTATGCTCCACCAAAAAACCGACTTGTTAAAACAAGTCGGTTTTTCAGTTATATTCGCCTTTCGGTTCAGCTCTAAACTGTCATTTTTAACAAAAATACATTTCTCGTTTTTAATTGCAATTTTCTACAAAATATGCTAATATATTTTTAGTACGATAAGCATATATAGTTTATGGTGCAAAATTTAAAAGGGGTTTTAGTTATGAACAGAATTGAAATTAAAGAAAAAGCAAAAGCAATTCTTGGCAACAACATTTTCGGCAACACTTGGCTTATGATGTTACTTGTGTTTCTTATCTACACCGTAATAATCGGTGCGGCTAGTAATATTGTTCCCCCTGTTGCTACAATGCTTGTTACAGGACCTTTAATGTTCGGTGTCAGTTATGTACTGCTTAATAAGGTAAGAACTGAAGAAAGCATTGATATTGGTAATTTATTTAAAGGCTTTAATAATGATTTCGGTCAAAACATTCTTCTTGGCTTCTTGATGTCATTATTTATTGCACTTTGGTCCTTGCTTTTTGTAATTCCGGGTATCGTTAAAACTTATGCATACTCGATGGCTTTCTATATTAAGAATGACCATCCTGAATATAACTGGAAGCAGTGCTTACAAGAAAGCATGAGAATAACCGACGGTCATAAAATGGATTTGTTTGTGCTTGATTTAAGCTTTATAGGTTGGTACATAGTAGGTGGCCTTTGCCTTGGTATTGGTACATTATGGGTTATGCCCTATCACCAAACTGCAAAAGCACTTTATTATGAAGAATTAAAGAACGCTCAAATTTAAAATATTCGAGATACAAGACCCGCCTTGGCGGGTCTGTTTTTTTGCCTTTTTAAAGCATCGGCTTTCATTTTTTAAGGTTTTTGTGCATATACTTTTAAAAATGAATTCGCAATGCGGACTAATAGAAAGGTGAGATTAATTTGAAAGACTTTTATCCGGAAGGATGGTTAAACGACACAAACGACAACAAACGAAATATGCTTACCCCGTCGGCATTATCAGCCGCCGCACTAAACGACACCGTTTTGGAAGCAAAGGTTGTTATGTGCGACTCAGAGCATAATTTAATTTTAAATCTTGGTTGTATGCGTGGAATAATTCCGCGAGATGAGGGTGCTATTGGAATAGATGACGGCTCGACTCGTGACATTGCATTAATATCGCGTGTCGGACGCCCTGTATGCTTCAAAGTGAAAGAACTTAAAACCGACAAAAGCGGACGGCTTTATGCTCTTTTATCGAGAAAAGCTGCACAAGAAGAATGTAAAGAAAGCTTTTTAGCAGAACATACAGCAGGCGATATTATTAATGCACGTATAACACATCTTGAAAGCTTTGGAGTGTTTTGTGATATAGGTTGCGGAAACATAGCTCTCTTGCCTATAGATTCGATATCGGTTTCAAGAATTTCGCACCCACGCGACCGTTTTTGTGTTGGTGATAACATAAAAGCTATAATAAAAGACATTTCACCCGACGGCAGAATAACCCTTTCTCACAAGGAACTGCTTGGCACTTGGGAAGAGAATGCACAGCTTTTCTCACAAGGGCAGACCGTAACAGGTACTATTAGAAGCATTGAGCAGTACGGTGCTTTTATAGAGCTTACCCCTAACCTTGCAGGACTTGCAGAGCCTAAGCCTAATATTTATATAGGACAAAGTGCAAGCGTTTATATAAAAAGCATTATAAAGGAAAAAATGAAAATAAAGCTTATTGTAATAGACAGTTTTGATTCTAGCTATACCCCACCAATAAATTATTTTATAGATAGCGACCACATAAGCGAGTGGAAATATTCACCCGATGAATGTTATAAAAAAATCTACACACAGTTCTACTAATAAAAACGGCTGACCGAATAGGTCAGTCGTTTTTTGCTGATAATTAGTATTAATTTTTAAGTTTATAGTGTTCTTCTAAAATCTTTTTATTACCATCAAAAGTACTCGAAGTGTCGGCAAAAACCGCCTTAGTTTCCTTGACTTTAGAGGTTTTAACACGTTTCATAAGTTCATCGTAATAAAGCTCCTCATCAAACGGAAGCTCTATAGTTTTATCAAGGAAAGCCGAAAGGTGAATTGCATTAGAAATGGTCAAGCTATTAATACCCTCAAAGCCGTTTGCCACAAGTGGTTCACCACGCAATATAGCACCTGCCCATGCGTTACAAACACCAACGTGTTGTAGGTTTTCACCGTCGGTTTCAACCTCGATACGAGTAGTTTCTATAGAACCGAAAGGATCTGTATTAGTCCTTGAAAATTCAGGCTCACTCATCTTAAATTCGTAAAGAAAGAGCTTTCCGTCCTCTACAACAAACTTTGCTTTATCCATTTGGATTTCAAATCTGTTAGAACCGCAACCGTCACCCGTTGTGGTTATAAACACACCCGTTGCACCGTTTTCGTACTCAACATAAACGGTTACGTCGTCCTCAACCTCAATATCATGCCATTTGCCGTAATGAAGATGCGATTTTACACTCTTAGGCATACCGCAAATCCATTGCCAAAGGTCTAACTGATGCGGACACTGATTAAGCAAAACGCCACCGCCTTCGCCTGCCCAAGTAGCACGCCAACCGCCCGAATTATAATATGCTTGCGGACGGTACCAGTCAGTAATCAGCCAGTTTGTTCTTCTGATATTACCGTACTTACCCGAATCTACAAGCTCTTTAAGCTTTCTGTAAATACAGTTGGTACGCTGATTAAACATCATACCGAAAACTACGTCCTTGTGTTTTTTTGCTTCCTCGTTCATTTCCCTTACCTGCTTTGTATAAACACCTGCAGGTTTTTCAACCATAACGTGAATACCACGCTTCATACACTCTATAGCATATTTTGTATGGTCATAGTGCGGTACTGCCACAATACAGGCGTCAATAAGACCGCTATCAAGCATTTTTATAGCGTCATCAAAAAATGCTAAATTCTCACCATAGCCTTGCGACTTTGACCATTCAAGACGTTCGGGGTTATTATCCGCAATGGCAGAAACTACTATTTCGGGACATTTTCCGTCTTTTACGTTTTTAGCGTGCATAGAGCCCATATTACCTATGCCTATTATTCCAAGTCTGATTTTTTTATCCATTATTCAAATCCCCTTGATTTAAGATATTCGTAGCTTCGTCTTAAACAGTCAAATGGGTCCTCGCCGTTACATTCGTCCTGCTCAACAATCATATATTTAGTGCCTGCATCCTGTGCCTCTTTGAAAACGCGGTCGAAGTTGATATTGCCCTCACCCACAACCGCCATTTTTGCACCGTATGAATAGTCTTTTAGATGAATACAAGGTACTCTGCCCTTTAACTTTTTAATCCAATCAGCAGGGTCGCCACCACCTGTTTGTACCCAATATGTATCAAGTGTAAAGCCCATATATTCGGCAGGAATTCGCTCTGATAGATGCTCCATTATTGTCTTTCCGCCAACCTTATCAAACTCAAAATGATGGTTATGGTACATTAAATACTTTCCGTTCTTATGAAATTCTTTCATAACAGGGGTAAATTCTTCCTCGAATCTTTTAAAGCGTTCCTCAAAATTTTCCGAAAAATTATAATAACCTATTCCTATACAGTCGCTACCAAAAACATTATGGTCTTCAATTACCTTTTTGGTTTCGTTAACCATACGCTCAATAGGGGTATGCGTAATAACACATTTAAGGTCGTTCTTTAGAAGCTCGTCTTTAAGCCACTCTGCTTCAAAAGGACAGGTTCCCGATATTTGAACGGTTTTGTACCCGATATCTGCCACTTTTTTTAGGCTTTCAGAAAAATCCTCCAAAGTTTTACAATACTCGCGAAGTGTGTAAAACTGTGCACCTATTTTCATATTTTATCAATCCTTTCCAATAAGACCTTTAAAGGTAGCTGTTGCATAATCAAAAGCGGTTTTGGCATCCTTATAAACAACCTTGCCCACTTTACTTTGCTCGCCCTCACGCTCTAAGCTCTTAAGACCGTCAAACTCAACTAGGTGTGGTTCCATAGTAAAATGTCTACCTCCAAACTCTATGTATTTTTCGGCTATTAGTTTTACATTTCCCTCTCCCTCACCCGCAGGCACTATATCGCCTAAAAGTGTGGAATCCTTAATGTGTATATACTTAACATAGCTTGAAAGCTCATTCCAAGCAGAGATGGTGTTCTGACCGCATTGCACAAAATTTGCAGGGTCGAAAACTGCCTTTAATTCGGGTAACGCTTTATGTATTTTTAAGCAACGCTCACTAATATCACCAAAAATACCCTTTTCATTTTCGTGACAAAGGTCAACGCCATACGGCTTTGCAATTTCTAAAAGCCTACCCAGACGCTCAACAACCTCGTTTTCATAAATATCAGGATTTCTTCCTTCGGGAATATAAAAGGAAAATATACGAATATTTGTGGCGTTTAAAACCTTTGATATTTCGAGTGTATGTTTAAATTTTTCTATATGTGCAACAAAATCATCGCTTTCAATATTGATTTTTCCAATAGGTGAGCCTATAGACCAAACCGACAAGCCGTTAGAATCAAACTTATCCTTAACCTCTTTTGCTTTATGCACCGTAATATCTGAAACATTTGTACCGTCAACATTACGGATTTCAATGCCGTTTAAGCCATTTCTTTTAAGGGCGTCAATTTGACCGTCTATAAAGGCATCGGACTCATCAGCAAAAGCATAAATTTTTATATTGCTCATCAATTACCACCTCTTAAATTAATTATACAGCAATAACAAAGACAATAAAATTGTTATAATTATCAAATTATATTGCAAATATTCTCAACATGCGATATAATTCACTTGGTGATTGTATGGCAAATTTATTAACTGTAGGTAACTCTAATTTTAGTTTTAGTTCTTCGCTTGATGAAAAGCCCGATAAAAGTATGTTTAAGATGCACACACATGATACCTATGAGATTTTTTTATTTTTAGAGGGCAAGGCTGTTTATTATGTAGAGGGTAATGATTATCCGCTAAAAAGGGGCGATTTGCTTATAATGCGTCGTGACGAATCTCACTATATTTCAATTGATGAAAGCCACCCCTATAAACGATATGTCATTCATTTCAAAAAAGAAACAGTCGACTTAATAGACCCAAAAGGTGAGCTTTTAAAACCTTTTGAAAACCGTGAGAGCGGTAAATTCAACCTTTATAGAAAAGAGGACTTTTTAAGCGAAGCATATTTGCTTTTGTTTGAAAAAATCAACAGATGTGAGGGTAACCCCGAACTTACCCTTTTAACGAATTTCTATCCCCTGCTTAACGAGATTTTTATTGCCTTTGAAAACAGACTTGACTTCAATGCCAGATGCAAAGAAAGTCTGTCAAGAAGTATTATAAATTTTATAAACACAAAGCTTACAGGGGAAATTTGTTTAGACGATATTTGTAACCGGTTTTTTATAAGTAAAGCCAGCTTGTGCCGAATTTTTAAAAACACGACAGGTACTACCGTTTGGGAATACATTACTATAAAAAGGCTTACCATAGCCCACCGTATGATAGAAAGCGGAATTTCGGCTAACGAGGCGGCACTTCAAAGCGGATTTTCGGACTATTCTGTTTTTTACCGTGCCTTTAAAAAGACATACGGCATCTCACCAAAAAATGCTTTTAGACAACATTTTTAGACTCTTTTTTTGTTGTGCTTGACAAAGTAAATTTAAGTTTGTATAATATAAGTGTACTTGGTACGAAATCAAAAATTTAATCTCTGTATAACTGACGGATTACGCGGAACACCGCGAGGGAATACAGAGTTACTTGTCGACCGTCTGGGCAATTCAGTTTTGTAAAAAAGGCTGACTTGCCCTTTTTTACACCATAGCCAAAGAAGGAGAAAACAATGGAAAACAAAAATTGGAACGGATTTAAAAACGGTATTTGGAAAGAAGAAATAAATGTCCGTGATTTTATTCAGACAAATTATAAGGAATACACCGGTGACAGTTCATTTTTAGCATCTGCAACGGAGCGTACAAATGAAATTATGGAAAAGGTGCAGGAGCTTTTTAAATTAGAGCGTAAGCGTGGCGGCGTTTTGGATATTGATACCGAAACCGTAACCTCGCTTACAAACTATAAGCCAGGTTATGTCGATAAGGATAACGAAATTATAGTAGGTCTTCAAACCGATGCACCCTTAAAGCGTGGTGTTAACCCGTTTGGAGGCATTAGAATGGCTCGTTCTGCTTGTGCAGCATACGGCTATAAATTAAGTGATACAATTGAAAAAGAATTCCGTTATCGCACCACACATAACGACGGTGTTTTCCGTGCTTACACCGATGAAATGCGACTTGCCCGCAGATGCCACGTTATTACAGGCCTTCCCGACGCTTACGGCAGAGGCAGAATCATAGGCGATTACCGACGTGTAGCACTTTACGGAATTGATAAACTTATTGAAGAAAAGAAAAAAGACAGAGCTTTGCTTGATAAGGAAGAATTTACAACCGCAAAAATCAGATTAAGCGAGGAGCTGTACCGTCAAATTCTGTTCCTTGGTTACATAAAGGAAATGGCGGCAATGTACGGTTTTGATATAAGTCAGCCTGCAGCTAATACGCGTGAGGCTGTTCAGTGGACATACTTTGCTTACCTTGCCGCTATAAAGGAGCAAAACGGTGCGGCAATGTCGCTTGGCCGTGTTTCTACATTCTTTGATATTTATATTGATCGTGACCTTGAAAACGGCACTCTAACCGAAGAATCCGCACAAGAAATTCTTGACGATTTTGTTATTAAGCTTCGTCTTGCACGCCACCTACGTACACCCGAATATAACGAGCTTTTCGGCGGTGACCCAATGTGGATAACCGAGGCTGTAGGCGGTATGGGTGAAGACGGAAGAACGTTAGTTACTAAAAGCAGTTTCCGTATTCTTAATACCCTATATACCCTAGGCTCTTCACCCGAGCCTAATCTTACTGTGCTTTGGTCAAATAGTTTGCCCGAGGGCTTTAAAAAATTCTGTGCAAAGGTATCGGTTGACACCGACTCTATACAGTACGAAAACGATGATATTATGAGACCTCTTCACGGCGACGATTATGCTATTGCCTGCTGTGTTTCGGCTATGACGGTAGGCAAACAAATGCAGTTTTTCGGAGCTAGATGCAACCTTGCAAAGCTTTTACTGATAGCCATTAACGGCGGTTATGACACCACAAGTGATATTCATATCGGCCCTCAAATGCCCGTACTTGATAGTAAGAGCTTTGACTTTGAGACCGTTATGGAGCGTTATAAGATTTATATTTCTTGGCTTTCGCATTTGTATGTAAACACAATGAATATCATTCACTATATGCACGATAAATACGCTTACGAAAAAACACAAATGGCTTTGCACGATACAGATGTTGAGCGTTTAATGGCGTTTGGTGTTGCAGGACTTTCTGTTGTGGCCGACTCGTTAAGTGCTATTAAATTTGCTAATGTTAAACCCATAAAAGACGATAACGGATTTATTGTTGATTTTGAAACTGTAGGTGATTTCCCAAAATTCGGCAACGATGACGACAGAGTTGACCTTATTGCTAAGGATATGACTCATTTGTTTATAACCGAGCTTCGCAAAACGCCCACCTACCGACAGGCTAAGCATACACTTTCAATCCTTACTATTACCTCTAATGTTATGTACGGAAAGAACACAGGCTCTACACCCGATGGCAGAAAGGCTGCAGAGCCTTTTGCCCCAGGTGCTAACCCCATGCACAACCGTGAGGAAAACGGTGCTTTAGCTTCGCTAAACTCGGTGGCTAAACTAAGCTATGACGATTGCCGTGACGGTATTTCAAACACCTTCTCAATAACACCTGAGGCTCTCGGCAAAACTGATAGTGAGCGTATAGATAATTTGGTTGCTATTCTCGACGGCTACTTCTTAAAAAAGGCACACCACATAAATGTAAATGTGCTTAACCGCGAAACGCTTATGAAAGCTTATGAAAATCCCGAAGCTTACCCCAACCTTACAATTCGTGTTTCGGGGTATGCAGTAAACTTTAACAAGCTTTCCCGCGAGCAACAGCGTGAAGTTATAAGCCGTACATTCCACAACAGCTTATGATAGGAAATATACATAGTATTGAAAGTCTTGGCACGGTAGACGGACCTGGAATCAGATACGTAGTATTTTTAAAGGGCTGTAATCTTCGATGCAAATGCTGTCATAACCCTGATACTTGGGACACCGATGGTGGAATACAATTAACCGCAGAGCAAATCGTAGAAAGGGCTTCTCGCTACCGTGAATATTTCGGTACTGCGGGTGGAATTACCCTGTCTGGCGGTGAACCGCTTTTGCAAAGCGAATTTGCAAGAGAGGTCTTTTCACTCTGCCACAATAACGGTATTAACACCTGTCTTGACACTTCGGGAAGTATAATAAACGCCTCGGTTAAAGAATTATTAAATGTCACCGACCGCGTTTTACTTGATATAAAATACACAAGCGATAAGTTGTACAAAGAAAACGTAGGTTGTTCGCTTTATACGGTATTAGAATTTTTAAAGCTCTTGGAAGAACTGAAAATCCCGACCACCCTACGTCAAGTGATTATACCTTCAGTTAATGATACGGCTGAAAACATTTTAGAGCTTAAAAAAATCGCTGATGGGCATAAATGTGTAGAAAAAACGGAGCTTTTGCCGTTTAAGAAAATTTGTCAGGTAAAATATGATAATATGGGAATAAAATTTCCCTTTGAAAATTTAAGCGAGCCTACAGCCGACTCTATGAAAGCACTAACAAAACTATTATAAACCTAAAAAGCCACAGAAATTTTAAAAAGTTTCTGTGGCTTTTTTAATACTCTCGTTGACAATCGTTTTTTATTGTTTTATAATATGCACATAGGATTATTTTGGAGGCGTTCTCTATGAAAAAATATCTTCTGACAAGCAAAAAAAATTATTACAAGGCAAATCTTCATTCCCACACAAACATTTCTGATGGTAGACTATCACCCGAAGAAATGAAACAGGCTTACAAAGAAAAAGGCTATAGTATTCTTTGTATCACCGACCACGACATAATGATTGACCATTCAGACCTTAACGATGAGAATATGCTTTTCCTTAAAGGTCTTGAAATGGAGTTTAATGCTCCCCACTATCCCGGAACCGATGAGTTTGACGATATTTCAACCTGTCATATCTGCTTTTATTCACGTGACCCTGAAAACCGCAAGCAACCAAATTCCAATGTTGATTTTAACCACCCAAAATGCGGTTGGTGTCATAGTGAGGAGATGCGTAATGCAAGAGAATTTTACGGTGAACGCTTTGAGCCTAGATACACTCCCGAGGATATTAATAAAATTATAAGACTTGCAAACAAAAACGGCTTTATAGTAACCGTTAACCACATTATGTGGTCTATGGAGCCTTATGAACAGTACATTCATTACGACGGTATGTTTGCTACTGAAATCTTTAACACCGCCTCTTCTGTAGCTGGTCATGATGATAGGAATAGTTATATTTTTGACCAACTTTTAAAAAAGGGCAAAAGACTTTTCTGTGTTTGTGCTGACGATAACCACAATGGTAACCCTCTTGACTCGCAGTATAGCGATTCGTTTGGCGGTTGGGTTATGGTAAACACCGATAAGCTCGAGTATAAAACGGTATTTTCAGCACTTGAAAAGGGTGACTTTTATTCCTCATGCGGTCCTGAAATTAAGGAGCTTTACATAGATACTGAAACTGATACCATTCACATTGAAACCTCAAACGCAAGAAGTATTCGTTTTATTTCCGAATCACGCCGTAAAAATATAGTAATTGCAGAAAAAGGCAGTAGCGTTACCTCGGCAGACTTTAAACTTTCGCGTGCTAGGAAATATTTCCGTATTGAAGTTGAAGATTTTGAAGGAAAACTCGCCTACAGCAATCCTTATTTTATAGACGAAATAACAAAAGATTAATAACTACAAAAACCACCGACGGTCGTTTTAAGTCGGTGGTTTTAAATTATAGCAAATCCCCCTACACACCAAAAGGTGTATAGGGGGATAATTTTTAAAGGTTAATTAAGCTAAACTTAATTACTGTTTGCCGTAAAGCTCAACAAGCTTTTCAAGGTGAGCACGACGAGCCTTTGCGGTTTCTGCAGCCCTATCAAAGAGTTCTTCTGCACGCTCAGGGAATGAACGTGTAAGTGAAGCGTAACGAGCTTCGCCCAAGATAAACTCTTTATAATCAGCAGTAGCAGGCTTGCTGTCAAGGCTAAACGGATTCTTGCCCTCTGCCTTAAGTGCAGGATTATAACGGAATAAATCCCAATATCCGCAAGCTACAGCCTTCTTCATTTCCTTCTGACAGTTAACCATACCGCCCTTGATAGAATGCATCTCGCAAGGTGAGTAGCAGATAACAAGTGAAGGACCGTCATAAGCTTCAGCTTCCTTAATAGCCTTTAAGGTCTGATTCTGGTCAGCACCCATAGCGATTTGTGCTACATAGATGTAACCGTAAGACATAGCGATTTCAGCAAGACTCTTCTTAGCGATTGCCTTACCTGCAGCTGCGAACTGTGCAACCTGACCGATATTAGAAGCCTTGGAAGCCTGTCCGCCTGTGTTAGAGTAAACCTCGGTATCAAACACCATAATGTTTACGTTCTGACCTGCAGCTAATACGTGGTCAACACCGCCGAAGCCGATATCGTAAGCCCAACCGTCACCGCCGAATATCCAAACAGACTTCTTGGATAAGAATTCTTTATTTTCAAGTACAGCAGGAGCTGTGGGGCAACCTGCTTTAGCAGCTTTTTCTAGCTCAACAACTAAAGCCTTGGTAGCTTCCACATTCTTCTTGCCGTCATCGAGTGTAGCTAAATACTCGTCAGCCGCAGCCTTGAATTCGCTGGAAGCCTTGTCAGACTCAGCCATTTCGCGAACCTGAGCGATAAGACCGTCACGAATAGCCTTTTGACCAAGGTACATACCGTAGCCATGCTCTGCGTTATCCTCAAAGAGTGAGTTAGCCCAAGCAGGACCGTGACCGTCAGCATTTACAGTATAAGGAGATGTAGCAGCAGGGCCACCCCAAATAGACGAACAGCCTGTTGCGTTAGAGATATACATTCTATCACCGAATAGCTGTGTTACAAGACGAGCATAAGCGGTTTCAGCACAACCAGCACATGAACCGGAGAACTCAAGAAGAGGCTTCTTGTACTGAGAGGTAATAACGTTAGCATCAGATGCAACGTCAGCCTTCTCGGTAACATTAGCTACGCAGTAATCAAATACATCCTGCTCTTTAAGCTGAGATTCCTGAGAAACCATCTTGAGTGATGATGTAGGACATTCGCCAACGCAAACGCCGCAACCCATACAGTCAAGCGGAGAAACAGTAAGTGCATAGGAATAACCCTTCATTGTAGCGGTCTTTTCCTTAACAGCATATCTTGTGTTTGCAGGAGCAGCAGCCTTTTCTTCTTCAGATAAAGCAAACGGACGGATTGTAGCGTGCGGACATACGAATACGCACTTGTTACAACCGATACAGGTTTCGTTATTCCACTCAGGAACCATAACTGCAACGCCGCGTTTCTCGTAAGCAGAAGCACCCTGCTCAAATGTACCGTCAGCGTGGTCCATAAATGCAGATACAGGTAGTGAATCACCGTCCATAAGACCAACGGGCTTCATAATATTGTCTACCATCTTAACGAGCTTGCCTGCACCCTCTGCATTGGAAGTTGCCTTATCGTCAGTAGCATTAGCCCATTCAACCGGAACGTCAATCTTAACATAAGCAGTAGCACCGGCATCAATAGCCTTTTCGTTCATTTCAACGATTTCTTTACCCTTCTTCATGAACTTCTGTGCTTTTTCCTTCATATAACCAATAGCTTCTTCAGCAGGAAGAACCTTGGAAAGTGAGAAGAATGCAGACTGAAGAACGGTATTAGTACGCTTACCAAGACCAATTTGTGCAGCTAGGTCGATAGCATTAACTGTATAAAGCTGAATGTTATTATTTGCAATATAACGTTTTGCTTCAGCAGGCATATGCTTATCAAGTTCCTCAGCAGTCCACTGACAGTTGATTAGATATACACCGCCGGGTTTTACGTCGTTAACCATCTTATAACCCTTAATTACATAAGAGGGGTTATGGCAAGCAACGAAGTCTGCCTTATTTATATAGTATGGGCTCTTAATCGGCTTGTCACCGAAACGAAGGTGGGATATTGTAATACCGCCTGTCTTCTTAGAGTCATACTGGAAGTAAGCTTGTACGTATTTATCAGTGTGGTCACCGATAATCTTGATAGAGTCCTTATTAGCACCAACGGTACCGTCACCGCCAAGACCCCAGAACTTGCACTCGATAGTGCCTTCTGCTGCAGTGTTGGGAGCTGCTTCCTCAGGGAGAGAAAGACCTGTAACGTCATCGTTAATACCCATTGTGAACTGTGCTTTAGGAGCATCCTTAGCAAGTTCGTTATATACAGCGAAAATGCTTGAAGGAGGTGTATCCTTAGAGCCAAGACCGTATCTACCGCCGATAACAGTATCAATCTTTCTGCCTGTAGCAGCAAGAGCAGCTACAACGTCAAGGAATAAAGGCTCACCTAAAGAACCAGGTTCCTTAGTTCTGTCAAGAACAGCAATCTTCTTAACAGTAGCAGGAATAGCCTCAACTAGCTTTTCTGCAGAGAAAGGACGGTAAAGGCGAACCTTAACAAGACCTACCTTTTCACCCTTTGCTGTTAAGTAGTCAATAACCTCTTCTGCAACGTCGCAAACAGAGCCCATTGCTACAATAATACGCTCTGCATCAGCAGCACCGTAGTAGTTGAATAGTTTATAATCAGTACCAAGCTTTGCATTAACCTTGTCCATATATTCTTCAACAATGGCAGGTGTAGCGTCATAGTACTTGTTGCAAGCCTCACGATGCTGGAAGAAGATATCACCATTTTCGTGAGAACCACGCATTACAGGATGCTCAGGATTTAAAGCACGCTTACGGAATGCATCAACAGCGTCCATATCGCACATTTCCTTTAAGTCCTCATAATCCCAAACCTGAATTTTTTGAATTTCGTGAGAGGTACGGAAACCGTCAAAGAAATTGATGAAAGGAACACGGCTCTTAATAGAAGCCAAGTGAGCAACAGCACCAAGGTCCATAACCTCTTGAGTATTGGTTTCTGCAAGCATAGCAAAACCTGTCTGACGGCATGCATAAACGTCAGAGTGGTCGCCGAAGATGTTAAGTGCATGAGATGCTACGCAGCGTGCAGACACGTGGAATACGCAAGGAAGTAACTCACCTGCGATTTTGTACATGTTCGGTATCATCAAAAGAAGACCCTGTGAAGCTGTGTAGGTTGTAGTTAATGCACCGGCATTAAGAGAACCGTGAACTGTACCTGCAGCACCTGCTTCGGACTGCATTTCGGAAACCTTTA
Organism: Oscillospiraceae bacterium; assembly: GCA_015065725.1. Taxonomy (GTDB): domain Bacteria; phylum Bacillota; class Clostridia; order Oscillospirales; family Acutalibacteraceae; genus UBA737. Next base: position 189 of record SVPV01000004.1, on the reverse strand, counting down.
CGGTTGTTCCAAAAATATTTTTTACACCCTGTGCAGACCATTGGTCAACATAGTCAGCCATAGGGCTTGACGGTGTGATAGGATAAATACCTGCCACTTCAGTAAACGCATAAGACACATAAGCCGCAGCGTTATTACCGTCCATCGTCTTGAATTTTCTGGCCATTGAAAATTCCTCCTTATAATATT
>SVPV01000003.1 GCA_015065725.1 Oscillospiraceae bacterium | reverse complement strand
CTGGCAGCCTCCATCTTAAAACGGTTGAGAGCTTCCTTTGCCTCAGGTACCATTGCCTTTTTAGCCATTTGTTTTTCACTCCTTGCTGCAATTTTTCTTTTGCGTTTGTAATTCTATCTTGTGCAGATTATTTAATTATATTAAAGGTAAATTTTGTTTTAAAAAACAAAATATTACTTGCCTTTAAAATAATGTATGATATAATCATAAAAGTAATTATTTTAAAATTTAAATATTTTTTATGAGGGGATATCTATGTTTAATTTAAAAAATAATACTGAACTTAAAAAGGCGTTTTATATAGGAGGACTTTGTTTTGTTTCCTATTTAGGCGTTTATTTTTTGAGAAATATTTTAAGTACTATTTCTCCTCAAATGATTAATGAGGGTAGAATAACTAATGACCAAATAGGCAGTTTGTCTTCATTGTTTTTTATAACCTATGCAATAGGTCAGCTTATAAACGGTGTCATTGGTGATAAAATCAAGGCAAAATATATGTTGAGTATAGGTCTTGTGTTTGCGGGAATAAGCAATTATTTGTTTATGGAATTCTTTGAATCACATTGGTTTTTAGCATATGTTATTTACGGACTTTCAGGATTTTTTCTTTCAATGATTTACGGTCCTATGACAAAGGTTGTTGCCGAAAATGTAACACCTATTTATGCTGTACGTTGTAGTGTTGGATATAGTTTTGCATCTTTTTTAGGCTCACCGTTCGCAGGTATAGCGGCAATTCTTTTTATATGGCAGGGAGTTTTTATTTTTGGTAGTGCTTTTTCAATAATTCTGGGTATTCTCTGCTTTATTATGTTGTCGATTTTTGAAAACAAGAAAATGGTATCATTTAAAAAATTTGACAAGCCAAAACAGAAAGGCGGCAATGTAGGTGTTCTTTTAAAAAGACAAATTATTAAGTTTACGGTTGTCTCGGTTCTTACGGGTATTGTAAGAACAACAGTTGTATTTTGGTTGCCTACATATTTGTCACAGTATTTAAAATTTAGTGCTGATACTTCAGCAATGATTTTTACCATTTCAACCTTGGTGATTTCGGCATCTGCTTTTGTTTCAATTTTTATTTATGAAAAATTAGGTCACAATATGGATTTAACTCTTTTGCTATCATTTATAGTTTCAGCAGTTGCGTTTTTGCTAATGTTTTTGTTAAAACAACCGTTACCAAATATTGTACTTATGATGATTGGAATTTTTGGAGCAAACTGTGCCGCTTCAATGCTTTGGAGTAAATACTGTCCAAGCTTATATGATACGGGTATGGTGTCAAGTGCTACAGGATTTCTTGATTTTATGAGTTATATGGCGGCGTCGGTATCATCAAAACTTTTTGTTAACGCGGTTGAGGATATTGGTTGGGGCGGTCTAATTCTTGTTTGGTGTGGTCTTATGGTACTTGGTGTTTTGATTTCTTTGCCTTTTAGAAAAATGATAAATAGGAGTAAAGTGTGAAAGTTATAGTTTGTCTTGACGATAAAAACGGTATGCTTTTTAATAAAAGGCGTCAGTCTTCTGATTGTCTTGTTCGCCGTTCTGTATTAGAAATGGTTGGCGATAGCAAACTTTATATGAATGAGTATTCTAAAAAACAGTTTTTAGAGCAATCGGATAGTATTGTAGTTTCAGATAAATTTTTAAATTTAGCTTTAGAAGACGATTATTGCTTTTTAGAAAGCACAGATTTTATAAAATTTTTAGACAATATCAATACTATCATTATTTATCGTTGGAATAGGGTTTATCCCTCGGACACTATCTTTCCGTCTGATATATTAAAAACTTTTAAAATGACCGAAACAGAGGATTTTGAGGGCAACTCACACAAAACTATTACTAAAGAGGTATATGAACGTGTTTAATAAAAAAACCTTTAGTGTAATTTCTGTTATTTTGATATTGGCATTATTACTGTCGGGATGCTCAAATCAAAACAACAATAACAATAATACGACTAGTGAGATTACCGCTAATAATGAGTCAACCGTTTTTAATATTGATAATGTGCCTCAATTTTCTGACCAACCTTATATTGTAATAAATAACAATCAGCCGAATTTTAATAAAAAGGATTTGGTGACAGAATGTTACGAATTTTATTCTGAGCTTGATTTTTTAGGCAGATGCGGCGTTACAATGGCGTGTGTTGGAATTGAAATAATGCCTACCGAAAAACGCGGTAGTATAGGTCAAGTAAAACCTACAGGTTGGCATACTGTGAAATATGATAATGTGGACGGCAAGTATCTTTATAACCGTTGCCATTTGATAGGATATCAGTTAACAGGGGAGAATGCTAACGTAAAAAATTTGATTACTGGCACCGTATATCTTAATATTGAGGGTATGCTGCCGTTTGAAAATATGATAGCCGATTACGTAAAGGAAACAAAAAATCACGTTGTTTACCGCGTTACGCCTGTTTTTGACGGGAATAACCTATTGGCTCGCGGTGTACAGTTAGAAGCAATGTCTGTTGAGGATAAAGGCGAGGGTATTTGCTTTAATGTGTATGCATATAATAGCCAACCCGATATCTTAATTGATTACGCCACAGGTGAGAGCCGACTTAAAAACGATACTTCTTTAAATGACGATTCTACAAAAACAGAAAATGAAACCTATATACTTAATACCAATAGTAAAAAATATCATACTAAGGACTGTAATTTAGCAGAAACTATAAAACCAAAAAATAAGAAAACATATAATGGCAATTTAACCGAGCTATTAAATGACGGATATTTGCCCTGTAAAAATTGTAATAAATAGTTTTCACCCTTCAAAAAAATTTCCTATTAATTTTGAAAAAATAATGGGTAAATTAGTTTTTGGAGGGTGATTTTTTTGAATAAAACCAATGTATTCCTTAAAACAGTTTTTACAATTTTACTTATCTTTACGGTAATAGTTTTTTCAATAATTTTTGTATTAAACCAAAAGGTTTCTGATAACTATAAGGTTACAAGGGGTGAAAATCTTACTGTAGAGGCAAATGTTCCTATTACAGCTACTAGCAAAGGCTCTGCATTAACTCAATCGGACAGTCTTAAAACAGTGGGTGAGGTAATAAAGGTAGACCTAAAACTATTTGGTATTATTCCCGTTAGAAGCGTAAATGTGGAAATAGTTGACGAAATGTATGTATCACTTTTAGGACAACCGTTTGGTATGAAATTATATACCCACGGAGTATTGGTAATTAATTATACGGAAGTTGATACCAAAACGGGCAAAAAAAATCCTGCAAAGGATGCAGGAATCAGAATAGGAGATTATATACTTTCCGTTAACGGTAATACAATAACAACTAATGAAGAGCTTTCGGAATATGTAGAGTTGTCAGACGGCGAGCCAATAAAGCTGGAATTGATGCGTGACGGAAAGATTTTTTATGAAAATATTAAGCCACAATTTTCAAGTGAAACAAATAGCTATAAACTAGGACTTTGGGTTCGTGATAGCAGTGCAGGAATTGGCACTTTAACATTTTACAGTCCTATGAGCAATGTGGTTTGCGGACTAGGCCACGGTATATGTGATAGTGATACAAATGAACTTTTAGAGCTTGAAAGCGGGGAAATGGTAACTGCAAAAATTCTCTCGGTGACCAAAGGAAAAGACGGTAACCCCGGCGAATTGCACGGACAGTTTTTATATAACCCAATTGCTGATATTCAGCTTAACTGTGAAATAGGTGTTTACGGAAAACTTAATTCAAATATAGACGTAAGCCGACTTGTTGAAGTTGGATTAAAACAGGAAATAAAGGACGGTAAAGCACAGATTTACTGTACGATAGAAGGTGAAACACCGCAGTATTATGATTGTACCGTCAAAAAAAGAAATTCTGCCTATTTTTCAAGGGAACAAAATATGGTTGTCACAATAACTGATAAAAAGCTGCTTGAAAAAACAGGCGGAATAGTGCAGGGAATGAGCGGTAGTCCCATAATTCAAAATGGAAAGCTTATAGGTGCGGTAACACACGTTCTTATAGATGACAGTACAAAAGGCTACGCTGTTTTTGCGGAAAATATGCTTGAAACCGTGCAGAGTGTAGCAGAAGAACAATTAAAAGAAGCATCGTAATAAAAAAGGAGTTGTCTTTAAAAAGGCAACTCCTTTTAAAATTATTATTTGAAATTATCAAGTAAATATTTTTCTGCTTCCATAGACCATAAGCCTTTATTTTGTTTTACAAGCTCATAAAGAACTACGAAACGCTTGTCTTGACTTTTAAGTTTTTGGAAATCTTCAATTGCGGTAAGCGGTAGATTAATGTGAGTGTATATTAACTTTTTACCGCCTTCAATTTCTGGCAGATGCAAGGTTGTGTCGATTGCGGCATCAATACCGCCTATATGAGTAATCATAACAGCAGGGTCAATACGTTTTTCGCTAATTAGCCGTACAATATCGTGCATATCCTCGGTAGTACTGCCGCTTGTTCCTGCAATATGATGTTGCTTATAATGCACATTGTAAAAATTGAAGTTTGCACTAAAATTTTTATCCAATGGACCTGCGAAGAAATTAAGACAACCGTCAAAGCCTAAAATTGAATTTCCTAATTCTACAACAGATGGAACAGGTGCATAGACAAATACGTCGTCATAACCGTCGTTGTTTGTCAAAGAAATTAATTCATCTTTATCGGTCGATTTGGTAAATATAAGCTCTATACCGTCTTTTTTAGCATCTTCGGGACTAAAAATCTGCTTTGCTCTTTCAAGCTTTTCTTCATTAATATCGGTTACTACCAGGAGTGAGGGTTTAATATCACCGTGAAGTGCAATATCTATTGCTACAAGTCCCATAGGGCCGCATCCTGCTAAAATGGCAACCTTTCCTTTTGGACGAATATTGGTATACGGTTTAAGATTATCGTCTAAATGCAGATTGGCTTTATATCCTCTTATAACACAGGATGCAGGCTCAATAAGTGAGCCTTTAAAGAAACAATCGCTATCAACTTTTATTAAAAAGTCATTTTCAATAATATGTTCGTAAACAATAGAATAAGTTGAAACACCGCCTATTTCACAAAAGGAATATCCAACGGTTTCCGGACCGCCAAGATAGGCAAGTACGGGAGGCATAACAACCTTATCGCCGACACTAAATTTATCTTTCCACTTGTCTGTAACCTCAACAACTTCGGCACAGAATTCGTGACCGATAATAATAGGGTTTTCTGCAACATTATCGGGTACTCTTAGGTGTTTGGCACCTTGTTTTGCAGTTTTATATGTAGACATACAAACACTGTCAGATATTATTTTTATCAATATTTCACCGTTTTTTAGTTCGGGCAAATCAAATTCTTCAAGGCGTAAATCGTTTTCGCCATATAAACGAACTGCTTTTGTTTTCATAGTTTTCCTCCAAATATTAAACGCGACCTGAACTGCCAAATTTTCTGATTTTATCTTTAATAACGTCTTTCATCATAACTCTTGCATCTTCAAAAACTATAAATGGCCAAGTTGATGGATTGTCTAGTGAATTAAGTTTGTTTTTAAGGGCGGTATTTAAAGCACCCACAACATCTGAATATATGTTGATTTTAGTTATACCGTGATGGATAGCATTTTGCATTTGATCATCAGGTGTTCCGCTTCCTCCGTGAAGAACAAGAGGTTTGTTACAAACGGCAGTAATTTCATCAAGTCTGTCGATACGAAGCTCAGGAGTTTTTTTGTAAACTCCGTGTGAAGTTCCTATTGCAACTGCAAGAGCGTCAACATCGGTGATTTCTATAAACTTTGCAACCTCTTCGGGAACGGTTAGTGTTTCACCCGGATCGTCATCTGTCCCTGTTTCGCTTATACTGCCAACATTTGCATTACCAACGTGACCTAGTTCTGCTTCAACTGATATACCGTTACGGTGTGCGTATTTTACAACTTCTGCGGTGTTTTTTGCATTGTTTTCAAAATCAAGCACCGAGCCGTCATACATAACAGAACTGAAACCGCAATTAATTGCATTTTTAATAAGGTCAAAATCTGTTGCGTGGTCCAAATGGAGACATATAGGAATATTAAAGTGATTAGATGCTCCTTTTATCATGGATGAAATTAAAGGTAATCCTTTTCCAACTAAATCAACACCCAATGCCATTAAAAGTGCAGGGGACTTTTCTTCTTCACAAGCCTCCAAAACCGCCCTCATCATCTCGTAGTTGCTTACATCAAAAGCGGGAATAGCATAGTGGTTTTTTCTTGCGTCTTCTAACATTTCTTTCATTGAAACTAACATAAATCATACTCCTTAATACATGATGATATGATTATAACAAATCTTTTAACATTTGTCAATTACAAAAGTTAAAAGATTGACTTTTAAGCTTTAAAATGATAAAATATGAAAAAGTAGGTGAATATAATGAGTGTTAAAGACGAAAAAATTTTAATGTCTGAAGCGGCAATACTTTATTATGAAAAAAAGCATACTCAACAAGAAATTGCCGACTTGTTGAATTTGTCCAGACAAACGGTTTCAAAACTCTTGAATGATGCTGTGAAAGAAAATATTGTTGAGATAAAAATTCACAATCCGAAAAAGGATTGTGAAGAGTTAGAAGAATATATTTTAAATAAGTTCTCTATAAAAAAATGTATTGTTACAGGTGTAAGCTCTAAAAACGAATCTTTACGAAAAACTATGGCGGTAAAATCAGCCGTAGAATATATCACCTCAATTATAAAAAACGGAGATAAAAAAATTGCTCTTTCGTGGGGAAGAACGATCGAGGACTTAATAAACGCAATGCCAACAATTAATACTAACGGTAATGTAGTTTTCCCGCTTTTTGGTGCTACTGATAATGAAAAGTCATATTTTTCTTCAAATGAATTGGCTCGCAGTATGGCGGATAAAATTGGTGCCGATGTTAAATATGCGTGGTTTCCGTATTTATCGGACAATAATGAAGAATGTGAACTAATAAAAAAGCTTTCGTGTTATAAGAAGGTGAGCGATTTATGGAATTGTGCCGATATTGCAGTTTTAGGAATAGGCAATACTGAAATCCTTGATATCTTTGGTAAAACTTTTGGTTACACTGAGAAATCCTCACAGGTAATAGGCGATATAGCAACACACTTTTTCAATAAAAACGGTGAGTTTATAAATATATACGACAATACGTTGTGTGCATCGGTCGAAAATATTAAAAATTCACGTCAAACTATTGCAATTGCTTGCGGTGATGATAAAGTAAAAGCAATTTCGGGTGCTTTGCAAACAAAAATAATCGATACCCTTATTACCGACGAATATACAGCAAAGAAATTATAAAAAAATACAACCCCCAAGGCATTAACTGTCTTGGGGGTTGTATTTTTTGGTTTAAAAATTGAGTCGGCCTGTAAGCCGAGTTCTGTCGTGTACGGTTATCTATCTCGACGTATAATTGCTTATACGCTCTAGCCGCTTTTCGTGGCACATCGGGCAAATGTATAGCCACTGTCAGCGTTGCTCCGAATAGGGTTTACAGGACCGTTTCGTCTCCGAACGGTCGGTGAGCTCTTACCTCGCCTTTCCACCCTTACCGTAAAATACGGCGGTATATCTCTGTTGCACTATCCCTAAGGTCACCCTCGGCGGCTGTTAGCCGTTATTCTGCCCTGCGGGGCTCGGACTTTCCTCAGACACAAAGTGTCCGCAACCGTATAGCCGACTCGATAAATGTAGTATAGCATAAAATTTGCGTGGTGTCAAAAGATAAGTTTTAGAATAAAATAAAAGTATAAACCAATTTTAAGGCGGTGCTTTATGGAAAAAACATATAAAAAATATTTTTTGGCTGCAAATTCGTCTGAGGGCTTTTTGTCACATTTTGGGGATTGTTATGATGAGCAGGACGGCTGGCGTGTTTATATAATAAAGGGCGGTCCGGGGACTGGTAAATCATCACTTATGAAAAAGATTGCTACCAAGGCTAGAATAAAGGGCTTAGATGTAAATATATGCCCCTGTAGTTCTGACCCCGATTCTTTAGACGGTGTAATTATAGAGGAAATTAAAACTGTAGTTTTAGACGGTACAGCACCACATATATTAGAGCCAAAGCTAGTTGGTGTTTGCGAAAATATAGTAAATCTCTGTGATAACTGGGATACAGAAATTCTATTTAAAAATAAAGAAAAAATAATAGAGAGCAGTTTAAAAAACAAGCATTTACACAAAACTGCTTCTAGGTATTTAGTAGCCGCAGGGCAGGCAATTAAAGAAAATTTACAGTTAGCCCTTGCGGCTACCGATATAAAATCGGTTATTTACTTTACTGAAAAAATATGTAACAAATTAATACCTACTAACAAGAAAAATGAGGGTAGGGAATGGGTTAGATTTTTTACAGGGATAACACCTAAAGGCTTGGTTGATTTTACCGAGGAAAACACTGCAGAATACAGTAAGCGTGTAATAATATCAGACCCTTATGGTGCAGTTTCCTCCTGTGTTTTAAAGACTGTAAGGCAATACGCTTTATCGGCAGGTCATACTGTAATAACCGTTAAAAATCCGTTTTTACCCTCGTTATTAATAGATGCGGTTCTCTTGCCCGAGTTAGACCTTTGTTTTTTAAGTGAAAACGGTCTAGTTAAAATTGACAGCGATGAAAGAAGAATTCATGCACGTCGGTTTATGGATATATCACTAATAAACAGGTCAAAAGAAAGACGCCGTTTTAACAATAAGATTTTCAAAGAGCTAGTGCTTTCCGCCTCTAAAACCCTTTATGCTGCAAAAAGTGTGCATGACGAAATTGAGGGATATTATATAGCGGCAATGGACTTTAATAAAAATGCAGAGCTTGCAGAAAAGCTTTGGAAACAAATTGATAGAAATTCTTTATAACAAAAAATCTCCTACATTGTAGGAGATTTTTTCGTTTATCTTTCTTTACCTATAAAGAATACTGCTAATGTTTCAGGACCTGCGTGTGCTGCAATTACGGGGTCGATGTAGTTGTAAACAACCTCTTTAACACCATATCTCTTTTTAATTTCGGACTCTAAATATTTGGCGTCATTCTCACAGTCACCATGCACAATAAATACGGTTTGGTCAGCAATATTAATTGCCTTTTCTTCTATTGAAGCAAGTAACGCTTCCATTGATGCTTTTCTGCCGCGTTGCTTTCCTGTAACATAAAGTTTGCCGTCATTTGCTACGTGAAGCATAGGTTTAATGTTTAAAATCGAACCTAAAACTGCACCTGCACCCGAAAGTCTGCCGCCGCGTTTTAAGAAGAATAAATCGGAAAGGGTGAAAATGTGACAGAGGGATAGTCTATTATCCTCAATCCACTTCGCAACCTCTTCAATAGACTTACCCTCGTTTTTAAGCTGTACAGCATAGTGAACAAGAAGTCCCTCACCCATAGATGCGGAAAGGGTATCAACAACAATCATTTTACGCTCGGGGAATTCTTCCTTTAAATCCTCTAAAGTGTTGTGAATATTTTGATAGGTGCCCGAAAGACCTGAAGAAAAAGCAATAACTAAAACGTCATCACCGTTTTCAAGAATCGGACGTACAACATTTGTGCATTGCTCGTTGGTTACAAGACTTGTAGTTATTTGCTCTTTTTCACGAAGCAGACGATAGGTTTCTTCATACTCTGTGGGTCTGCCTTTTACATAGCTTATATATTCCTCGCCCTTTATGTAATAGTTTAGCGAGATAATTTCAATGCCGTAATCGGCAATTTGCTTATCGGTAAGGTTAGCACAGGAATCGGTAACAATTTTAAAACTCATGGTTTTACCTCCAGATAAAAATTTATATTAATTATTGTATCACAAATGTGAAAATAATCACCCTACCGCTAAAAAATACAATTCTATTTAAGAAAATACCGTTAGTAGAAAACATAAATTTTGCTCTACTAACGGTAGAAAACCCTTATTTAAAGGGATTTGTATTGATATAATATTAATAATTACTTTTTTATTCGTATTTTTAGATCGGAAAGCTGTGCTAAAATGATAGCAACAAACATAATAGTACAACCCAAAATTTCGTGTTTCTCCAGTGAGTTTCCGCCAATCAACCAGCCGCCCAAAGCGGCGAAAACGCTTTCAAGACTCATTGCAATAGAGGCAACCGCTGCCTCAGCATATTTTTGACCGATAATTTGTAGGGTGTAGGCAACACCGCTTGACATAATACCAAGGTATAATATCGGCAATGCTGCATCGGCTAAAGTTTTAATGCTAATTTCGTCTAATTCAAAAATCAACATAAATATTAGACTTATTGTTCCGCAAACAAAGAACTGAAGTATTGAAAGCTTAACACCGTCAAGTCCCTTTCCAAAGTTATCTACAGTAATAATATGTACGGTAAAGGCAATGCCGCAGGTAAATAAAAGCACATCACCAAAGTATATGCTATGAAATCCGTCAGAAAGGCAAAGAATGTATATTCCAACAAATGCAACAACTACCGCAAGCCAAGTGGTAATACTTAATTTCTTTTTAAAAAAGATTGAGGCAACAGGAACTAAAATTACATAAAGTGCTGTCAAAAATCCCGCACGAGCTTCATTTGCTACACCGCTCGGGTATATCGCTATACCGAACTGCTGTAGATTTGCGGCAATACAAAGTGCAGTACCGCATATTAAACCGCCTAAAAACAGCTTTTTACGTTCGCTTTTTTCGGTTGGAAACAATGGTGTTTTAGTTTTTCTATCCTTTATTAGTACAAATAACAATAAAAACGCAGACGCTATATAAGACCTTAAAAAGCTGATAGTAAATGTTGGAATTGTATCGGCGGCACTGCTTTGTGCCACAAATGCCAAGCCCCAAATAATTGCGGCAGTAACAAGTATAATACTGCCCTTTAAATTATTTTTAGCCAACTGTGTTACCACCCTTCATTGTAAGAGAAATTCTCTTTTTAGCGGTATCGACAGATATTACCCAAACCTTAACAATGTCGCCCACCTTTAAAACTTCGCTTGGGTGTTTAATAAATCTATCGGTTATTTGTGATATGTGTACTAGTCCGTCTTGGTGAACACCGATATCAACAAATGCACCGAAATCTATAACATTTCTAACTGTACCTGTAAGCTCCATACCTGATTTTAGGTCGTCCATTGACATAATGTCGGTGCGAAGTAGGGGAGGTGGCAATTCGTCACGCGGGTCACGGCAGGGTTTTTCAAGCTCTGACGCGATATCCTTGAGTGTCGGTATGCCAATGCCTAATTCTTCAGCTAAAGCGGCAGTATCAATTTCGGCAACTCGGTCTAATATGCCCGAAATACCTTTGGCGGTAATATCCTTTTTAGTGTATCCGCATTTTACTAGTAATGCTTCGGCAGCACTGTAGCTTTCGGGGTGAACTGCGGTGCTATCTAGCGGATTTTTACCGTCGGTTATACGTAAAAAGCCTGCACATTGTTCAAATGCTTTTGGGCCTAATTTTGATACTTTTTTAAGCTCTGCACGTGATTTAAAACTACCATTTTCTTCACGGTAGGCAACAATATTCTTAGCAAGTGCCGAGCCAATGCCCGAAACGTGCGAAAGCAACTCGCCCGAGGCGGTGTTAAGGTCAACACCTACTTGGTTTACACAAGCTTCAACAACACCGTCAAGGGTGTTTGAAAGCTGTGCTTGGGGCATATCGTGCTGATACTGTCCAACGCCTATAGCTTTAGGGTCAATTTTTACAAGCTCGGCAAGCGGGTCCTGAAGACGACGTGCAATAGATACCGCACTGCGAAGTGATACGTCATATTCAGGGAATTCCTCTGCTGCTAGCTTTGAGGCAGAATAAACACTAGCCCCCGCCTCGCTTACCACCATATAGGTAACACCTGCAGGTAGCTCTTTTATAACATCGGCAGCAAAAACCTCGGTTTCGTGGCTTGCAGTACCGTTGCCGATTGCAAAGTTTTTAACGTCATATTTTAGTACAAGGTTTTTAATAATTTTCTTTGCTTCTTCTATTTTGCTGTGGGGTGGTGCAGGGTAAATAACCCCTGTGTCAAGCACCTTGCCCGTAGCATCAATTACCGCAACCTTACAGCCTGTCCTATAGCCTGGGTCAAGACCTATTGTAGTGTTGCCTTTAACGGGCGGTTGCATTAGTAACTGCTTTAAGTTTTGTGAGAACACCTTTATAGCAGCGGTACTTGCCCTGTTAGTAAGCTCGTTTCGCATTTCACGCTCAATAGAGGGGAATATTAGTCTAGTGTATGCGTCCTCGGCAGCAAGACGTACCGTATCTGTAGAGGGCGAACCCTCTTTTATATGATTTTTAGCAATAATAAACATTGCTTTATCGCGGTCAAAATCCACCGATACCTTTAGCTTTTCTTCACGCTCACCGCGGTTAATTGCTAGTATGCGGTGTGATGGGATTTTTGAAAGAGCCTCGCTGTAGTCACCGTACATTTCGTAAACGCCTAAATCCTCATTGGCAGCAGAAACAGTAATCAATCCGTGTGCCATACAAACAATACGCATACGGCGGCGTACATCGGCGTCATCGGATATCTGTTCTGCAATAATATCCATAGCACCTGCTAGTGCATCCTCGGCGGTTAGGACACCAAGCTCGGCGTTTATAAAATCCTCTGCCATAACAATAGGCTCTTTTGAATCTATAGCTTGTGCATAAATCATTTCGGCTAGAGGGGATAACCCTTTTTCCTTGGCAACTGAAGCACGGGTTTTACGCTTTTTCTTGTAGGGTCTATAAAGGTCATCAAGCTCTGTAAGAGTTTGTGCGGCATCAATTAAAGCGGAAAGCTCTTCGGTTAATGCACCTTGCTCTTCAATAGAGGATTTTATTTTCTCTCTGGTTTCGTCAAGGTTTCTAAGATAGGAGAGCCTGTCTGTAAGGTTCCTTAATAATTGGTCGTCAAGCGAGCCAGTGGCTTCTTTTCTATATCTTGCAATAAATGGTACGGTATTACCTTCATCAAGCAATTTTACGGTATTTTCTACCTGCCATTCCTTTAGTGAAAATTCGGTTGTAAGGGTTTTAATTATGTCCATAGTTCACTCCAAAAAACAGTATATTTTTTATCCAATAATTACTAAAGTAGTATACCATATATTTTTGCTTGTGGCAATTAAAAAAATCTTTTATTTAATGTCTATTTTTTGTAGTTTTGTCTTGCTTTTACGACATAAAACGGGTATAATTTAATATATATGTGTAAAATATACGGAGGATAAAATGCTAGAACTTAAAAATATTTCTTACAGTGCTGAAAATGAGGACGGCGTAAAAGAAATTTTAAAGGATATTTCGCTTCAGATTGATGACGGTTTTGTGGCTATTACTGGACCAAACGGTGGCGGTAAATCAACACTTGCAAAAATTATTGCAGGCATTATAAAACCTGATACAGGCAGTATTCTGCTTGACGGTGAGGATATTACAAATCTTACTATTACCGAGCGTGCTAAAAAGGGAATAAGTTTTGCTTTTCAGCAACCCGTTCGTTTTAAGGGTATTACTGTGCATGATTTAATTAGTCTTGCGGCAGGAAAGAAGATTAGTATTTCCGATGCTTGCGAATATCTTTCAATGGTAGGGCTTTGTGCGAGGGATTATATTAACCGTGAGGTTAATGCTTCACTTTCGGGCGGTGAGCTTAAACGAATAGAAATTGCTACCGTTTTAGCACGCGGCACAAAAGTATCCCTGTTTGACGAGCCTGAGGCAGGTATCGACCTTTGGAGCTTCAATAGCCTTATTCGTGTGTTTGAGCGTATGCACGCTACCCTTGGCGGCTCTATAATTATAATTTCACACCAAGAAAGAATTTTGAATATTGCCGATAAGGTAATAGTTTTGGCAGGGGGTAGGCTTAAAGCTTACGGACCGAAAGATGAAATTTTGCCCGACCTGCTTGATGTTTCTATGTCAGCTTGCAAGGTCTTGACCGATAAAATGGAGGGTTAAAATTTATGAATAATACCGAGCGAGAGCTTTTAAAAATAATTGCCGATATGGACGGTACTCCTGACGGTGCATATAATATTCGTGCAAACGGCGGTCTTGCGGATAGAAAGGTAACGCCTAACATTGATATTAAAAGCAAAACAGATGTGCAGGGAATAGAAATCACCGTAAAAAGCGGAACTGTGGGAGAAACAATGCATATACCCGTAATTATAAGTGAATCGGGACATAGTGAGACAGTTTATAATGATTTTATTGTGGGAGATAACTGTGATGTCGTGATTATGGCGGGTTGCGGAATTCATAACTGCGGTGACGGTGAGGCACGCCACGACGGTGTTCACAGTTTCTTTATAGGCAAAAATTCAAAGGTTAAATATATTGAGCGTCATTACGGTGAGGGTGACGGTAAGGGCGGTAAGGTTATGAATCCTACAACCGTCGTTCATTTGGCTGACGGTGCTTATATGGAGATGGAAACTACTCAAATCAAGGGTATTGATTCTACTAACCGTATCACCAACGCAACTCTTGCTGACGACGCTACTCTTATTATCCGCGAAAAGCTTATGACACACGGCGAGCAGATTGCCACTACAGATTTTACTGTTGATTTGAACGGCGTTAATTCAAGCACTAACGTAGTTTCACGTTCGGTTGCAAAGGATAATTCACGCCAAGAATTTAAGTCACGTATTAACGGTAATAATCTGTGTAGCGGTCATACCGAATGTGATGCTATTATTATGGATAATGCAAAGGTTTTGGCTATTCCCGAAATTACTGCAAATCATATTGATGCTTCGCTTATTCACGAGGCGGCGATAGGTAAAATAGCAGGCGAACAGCTTATTAAGCTTATGACTTTAGGACTTACCGAGGCTGAGGCCGAGGAAGAAATAGTAAACGGATTTTTAAAATAATATAAGGGGAGAAAATTATGTTTAAAAATGCTAAGTGGATATATTATCCCGAATGTACCAAAGGTGTAGCACCCATTTTTAAAAAGACTTTTACAGTAGAAAAAGCTTTTAAAAAGGCTGAAATCACTATAACAGGTCTTGGCTTTTATAAGTTACGGGTTAACGGTAAGGCAGTTAGTGATGAACTTTTGACACCGCCTGTAACTTCATACGATAAAACTGTAATTTATCAGGTTTATGATTTAACCGAATTTTTAAATGTAGGTGAAAACGAAATAACCGTAACCTTAGGAAACGGACTTTATAATGAGTCGGGCGATACCGCTTGGTACTTTAACTATGCCCCATGGCGTGGACGTCCCCGTATGATTTGTGAAATTACTGTTGATGATGAGGTGCTTTTGTCTTCAAACAGTAAATGGCTTTGTGCAGAATCTAAAACCATTTTTAATGAGTTTAGAGAGGGCGAAACCTACGACGCCAACAAAGAACAGGTTTGGACTAAAGCCTCTGTTGCAAATTCTCCTGGCGGAATACTTAAAAAGCAAACAATGCCGCCTGTACGTGTCAGAGAAGTTATCGAGGGCAAAAAGATTAATTCTCACATTTATGCCGATATGGATATTTATGCAGACACCTATGATTTTGGCGTTAATTTAACAGGTAATGTTGAAATTACAGTTAAAGGTAAAAAGGGCGATGTTGTAAAAATAGAATATTCAGAGCGTCTTCGTGATGATTTCACTGTGGATATTGAAAATATTACTAATGGTGTTTTCACAGGCAGATTTGCTACCGATAATTATATTTTATCTGGCGATGGCGAAGAAACTTGGCACTCTGATTTTATGTATAACGGCTTTAGATATGTAAGAATTACAAATAATTTCAGTGCAGAGTTAGTATCGGTACGTGCTAAGGGTTATC
This sequence comes from Oscillospiraceae bacterium, assembly GCA_015065725.1. Lineage (GTDB taxonomy): Bacteria > Bacillota > Clostridia > Oscillospirales > Acutalibacteraceae > UBA737. The sequence continues at coordinate 97,476 of SVPV01000003.1, read as the reverse complement.
ATACCGATTTAGAAACTATAGGAAACTTCACAACCGATAACGAGAGGGTAAACAAACTGCACGAGGCTGTGCGTAGGTCAACCCTTACGAATTATATACATATTCCTACAGACTGTCCTCACCGTGAGAAAAATGGTTGGACGGCTGACGCCTATCTTTCAAGCGAGCAAGCACAGTTTAACTTTAATATGACCGATTCATACTTAAAATGGCTTGATGATATAGTTGACTGCCAACGTCCCAACGGTGCAATACCGGGTATTGTGCCTAACGGCGTTTGGGGATTTGAATGGGGCAACGGTCCTACTTGGGATGCAGTACTTACTATACTTCCTTGGAATATCTACTTGTATACAGGCAGAAAAGATGTTTTAGAACGCTACTACGAAAATATTTATTCTTATATAAAATTCCTTGTAGAAATTTCTGACGAGTGGATTTGGTACTACGGTCTTGGTGACTGGGGAATACAGGGTATTGATGACGGCAGGGAATGTATGTGCGATATTTCGCTAGTTCTTACTGCTTATGCCGATTATATTATAAAGCTTTACGGTAAAATGTCAGTAATTCTAGGCAACACCGAAAGAGCAAATGAAATGGCGGGTTATACCGAAAATATTAAAAAAGCGTTTAAGGCTAAGTACTCAGAGCTAAATACCAACTCGCAAACCTATTTGTCCTTGCTTCTTTATTTCCACCTTTGTGATAACGAGGAGGAAGTTCTGGATTTACTAGTAAAAAGACTCGAAAAGGACGATTATCATATTAGATGCGGAATTTTCGGCTCATTGTTCGTGCCTGAAGTGTTAACCGAGCATGGCAGATTCCAAGATGCTTGGAAAGTAGTTACTAAAGAAGGATACTCGGGTTGGATGTATTATCTTGATGTTTGTTCGGGTACTTTGGGTGAAAATTGGTTTGGAGCCACCTCACAAAACCACCATATGTATTCTCACGTTGACGGCTTTATTTGGCATAATCTTGTGGGAATCCGTCCCGATGTTAAGGCACCAGGATTTAAAAATATAATTCTTGAGCCACATATCCCTGAGGGAATGAAGGAGTTTTCTGCTTGGTATAATATGCCTACAGGAAAATTTGAAATTTCTCTTAAAGATAACACATTAAACGTCACTATACCGCAAGATAGCACTGCCTCCTTTAAATTTAACGGTATAGAAAAGACCTTAAATGCAGGCGAGCATAGTTTTACAGTATAAAATATCAAAAGACGGGCGAACATTGTTTGCCCGTCTTTTCGTTATACAAGAAAACCCCGAAACCAAAGATGGTTTCGGGGTTTTTGAATGTTCTGAAATAATAGTAATTATCTCTTGCTGAACTGGGGTGCACGACGAGCACCTTTGAGTCCGTACTTCTTTCTTTCCTTCATACGTGGGTCACGAGTTAAGAAGCCAGCCTTCTTAAGTTCGGGACGAAGCTCTGCATCAGCCAAAAGCAATGCACGGGAAATACCGTGACGGATTGCACCTGCCTGACCTGTAACACCACCGCCGGTAACACGGCAAACGATGTCAAACTTGTCAGCAGTATTTGTAAGATTAAGGGGCTGACGAACGATGAGCTTTAAGGTTTCAAGACCAAAGTAATCATCGATGTCACGGTCGTTAATGGTAATTTTACCAGTACCGTTGTAAACACGTACACGGGCGACAGAACTCTTTCTTCTGCCGGTGCCGTAGAAATAAGGCTTTCCTTCAAACATTTTTTCTGTCTCCCTTCTTAAAATTCATACTTCTCGGGCTTCTGAGCAACCTGCTTGTACTCAGTACCGCTGTAAACGTGAAGTCTGGTTAGTGCTTTTCTACCAATAGTAGTATCGGGAACCATACCCTTAACGGCAAGCTCCATAGCAAGCTCAGGACGGGTAGCCATTAAAGTGGAATATTTAACCTCTTTAAGACCGCCGATATAACCTGTGTGACGACGATAGAACTTCTGGTCAAGCTTCTTACCTGTTAAAACTGCCTTATCAGCGTTGATAACAACAACGTGGTCGCCGCAATCAACATGGGGTGTGAATTCGGGCTTAACCTTACCGCGAAGTAGGTCAGCAACCTTAGCAGCTGTACGGCCAAGCGGTCTGTCAGCAGCATCCACAATATACCATTTACGCTGAATTTCAGCAGGTTTTGCCATAAATGTAGACATAAATGTAAACCTCCAAAATATTTTTCTTTTTTAATCAGCTTGAATATAATAACACATTAAAAACCTATTGTCAACACTATTTTTTGAAAATTTTAATTTATAATTAGAAAGCTCGCGTTTTCTTAATTTTTCTCGTTTTTTCTCTCGTTTTCTCACTTGCGATTTTTAAAAAAATTAACAAATATTATATAAAAACAAAAATCTCTGCAAAGTTTATAGCTTTACAGAGATTTTTTAAATTAGATTTTAAACAACAATTCGCTATAAGTAGGGTAGGGCCAAAATTCAGTTGCAACGATTTCTTCGTCACGGTCGGCAATAATACGAATTTCTTCCATAAGACCTAAAATCACATCGTGATAATAGCGTGCTTTATCAGAAAGTGTCGGTATTTTTTCGGCATCATTTACCGCGTTGCTTAGTGTACGGTTAAGGGTGTATAGCTTGTTAGTATCGTTAGATAAGGTTTTAATTATATTGGTTTCCTCAGTAGTGTTAATATCGGGCGAGGCAGTTTGTTTTGCCTTTGTAAGACCGCACAAAAACTCAATATGCTTGCCAATACCCGAAATTACGTCGCGTCCAATCATGCCAACAAGAGTTAATGCCTCAATGTTAAGTAGCTGACAGTAGTTTTCAAGTGCTATATCAACACGGCTATGTATTTCGGTAGCGTTTAGTACGCCGTGACGTTCAAATAATTCAATATTTTCTTTTTTACTGAAAAGGGGTAGGGCATCAACTGTGCTTTTTAGATTTAAAAGTCCGCGTTTTTCAGCCTCTAACTGCCATTCTTCAGAATATCCGTCGCCGTTAAATATAATACGTTTGTGTTCACGCATAGTATCGCGGATTATCGCATTAGCTTCACTATTTACATCATTAGCCTTTTCAAGTCGGTCAGCATAACGCATAAGAACATCGGCAACCATTGTGTTAAGCATTGTGTTTGTCTCAGAAACAGACGCAGATGAGCCTAGCATACGAAATTCAAACTTATTACCTGTAAAAGCAAATGGTGAAGTTCGGTTGCGGTCGGTATTATCGCGGCGTATATAAGGTATAACGTCGGCACCTACATTCATTTTAATACGCTTTACGTCATCGTGGTGTATGCCTTGTTCAACCGCCTCTAAAATTTCCAATAACTCGTCACCTAAAAACATAGATACAATAGCAGGGGGAGCCTCGGCACAACCAAGACGATGGTCATTGCCGGCAGATGCTATAGAAATACGAAGTAGGTCTTGGTGGCGGTCAACAGCCTCAATAACCGCAGCAAGCGAGAGCAAGAATAATATGTTATCGCTTGGGTTTTTACCCGGTTTTAAAAGATTTATGCCTGTATCGGTAGACATTGACCAGTTGTTATGCTTACCGCTACCGTTTACGCGGGCAAAAGGCTTTTCGTGTAATATGCACACAAGACCGTGACGGTCAGCAACCTTTTTCATAAGCTCCATAGTAAGCTGATTATGGTCAGCGGCAATATTGGTTGTAGTAAATACAGGTGCTAATTCGTGCTGTGCGGGAGCCGCCTCATTATGTTCGGTCTTGGCAAGTACACCGAGCTTCCATAATTCTTGGTCAAGCTCTTTCATAAAAGCGGCGATTCTAGGCTTAATAACACCGAAATAGTGATGGCTCATTTCTTGGCTTTTGGGTGGCTTTGCACCTATAAGAGTTCTGTCACAAAAAACAAGGTCAGGGCGTTTTTCATATAGATGCTTATCTATAAGAAAATATTCCTGTTCGGGACCGACGGTAGTATTAACACGCTTAACATCGGTCATACCAAAAGCATGTACAATTCTCAAGGCTTGGCGATTTAATGCCTCCATACTGCGAAGCATAGGAGTTTTTTGGTCAAGTGCCTCACCGCCGTATGAGCAGAATGCAGTGGGTATACAAAGTGTTCCGTCTTTTACAAATGCGTATGAGCTAGGGTCCCAAGCAGTATAACCGCGTGCTTCAAAGGTAGCACGTAATCCGCCTGATGGGAAAGAGGAAGCGTCAGGCTCACCCTTAATTAACTCTTTACCCGAAAATTCCATAATTACTCCGCCGTTATCGTCGGGAGTAATAAAGCTATCGTGCTTTTCGGCAGTAATACCCGTCATAGGTTGGAACCAATGTGTGAAGTGGGTAGCACCCTTGCTAATAGCCCACTTTTTCATAGCGTTGGCAACAGCGTCGGAAATTCCACTGTCAATGCTAGTACCTTGATTTATTGCATTTCTTAAGGATTGATATGTATCATTCGGCAGCATTTTCTGCATTACCGAATCGTTAAAAACATTTATACCAAAAAATTCACTTATATTATTCAAGGTAAAGACCTCCTTAAGAAATAAAAAATTACCCATAATAAGCACATTATATATTTTTTTATATTGTTTGTCAATTAAAAGCCTGTCGTTTTAGTTAATAAAATGCAGATTTTTAGCGATTTTTGAAACATAAGGCGGCCAATAGTAGCAGTCGGGTACAGTAAGGTCTGTTTCTGTGTTTTCAATAATATAAATAAAATCCTCTTTTGAAATCCCGTAGGTTGATACCGATTGAAAAAATCGGCGTATAATCTCATGCGTCAAATCGCTTTTCTCTGGAACACTGTTGATTTTTTCTAAAACCTGAAGTCCCGTATACCGTAGTGTTTCGCCATTATCATAAAGCTCAATACCGCCTAAACGGTCAATAAAATTTGTAAGTGTTATATAATCGGATTTTACTCTATAATCCACCTTATAACCAAAATAATCTGTTTTATCGTCCTCTAATGTTTCAATTAAAGAAACGGTAATGTTTTCATCCAAAAAGTTTAAATATATTAAATATCCGCTATTATCGGGCAGACACAGTAAAATTCCCGAGCTTTCGGGTAGTGGCTCGGCATAGGGTATATTGCTCTCGGTTGTGTCTGTTTTGGCAGAATTAAGGCTTATTTCAAGATATAAATAAGAACTACCAATCATTATAAGACAGCAAAGCACAATTATTCCGCTAAAAATAAGTATAAATTTTAAGTTTCTTTTGTTTCTTTCTTTCATAATATCACCAAGGATATTATGAGCGAAATTTAACAAAAAAATTCCTCGACTGCATTTCATATGCAATCGAGGAATTATGTTTTAAATTACATTTTACCAAAGATAACAATTTGAGAATTCTCACTATTGATTTTTCCGTTTTGGAAAGCACCTTTTTCAATAATTAACGAGTAGGTATAACCGTTGAAATTATAAACAATTTCATTAACATTTGGTGTTATAGTCGCGGTGTTGTTTTCGTATGTAGTAAAATCAATTGTAAAGTCAGAATCACTTTCAATTAAAACTTTTTTATCTAAAAGTTTGATTAAAAGTTCTTTACCATTAGCAACAACCTTAATTTCGTAAAACTCGCCGTTTTTACCGTGCGAAAGGATTTCGCCGTTTCCCATATAAATACCGGCTCTCTTGTCGCCGCCGTTAAAACGGATACCGTCCATCAAAGGTAATGTATCATAAGTAGCAGAAGCGGTTTGACAAGGGTTATCTAAATACACATCTCTGTAATTATCATCAAACAAACGATAATCTCTAATCCAAACTCTTTCTTTGTCACTAAATACATTTATACGGTAATTTTTGTTATTATACCAAACAGATTTATTATTGTTATTATTCCAGTCGGTTAATGCACCAACTGCTTTTTCTGGGGTTTCGGAGTATTGCTTTTTGAAAATTCTACCCATTTCACCAACTGTTGCATATTCAAAGCCGTATCTTTCTTTACGCTCTTTAAGAAGCTCGTGCTGCATAATAATAGCAGGCTCAACCCTATCTAACCAGTCAAAACCGTTTTCTTGACCTAACTGTAGGTACTGAAAGCCGGTTTTTTCGCCGTCAAACAGATTATCAAACTGCCACTCATTCCAGGATTTTGTTTGACCGTATATCCAACCCGGTTCTTGTGTAAACAGTCCCCAATTAATACCGTTGTATTTTTCCTTTGCATATTCATAATAGCAATAAATCGGGTCATTAACATACATTTTAAATACAGGGGTATTAATTTGATTTTCTTTATTTATTGCGGGACTCATCATATTGTTCTTTGATGGGTAATATGCACCGTAGTAGGGGGCACCGAATAGTGTGTACCCGTCCATACCCCATTGCTCGCGGCAAATAATAAAAGCATCTGTTTTATATTTTTCAGACATATATTCCATAGACTCACTGTCAATAAGCCAAGAGCCTACAGTTGAAGGATATTTGCCATAAAATTCATAAAACTTTGCCATAGCGGTATCTATGATTTTAAATTTGTCGGCTTTGTTATAGGACATTAAAAATCCGGGTTTAACATAGTGGTCCCAAGTTAGTCCCTCACGACCGTCCCATTTAACGCCCGCATCTTCGCCAAGGTCTTTAACAACCTCAAACCAGAAGCCTATTTCATCGCCAACTTTACAATTTTTAGCTAAAATGTCACGGTAAATAGGGTCAATAAGTGTATCGTACTGTAATAGATATGTACCAGGAACACCGTATTTATTGTTCAGCTTTATTTGTTCCATAAAACTATAAAGGTAGTTGTTAGTTCTTAACGGCGAACTATATCCTCTTCTAGCAAAACATACGCTGTTGATAAATTTTGTTTTCATAAATATCGCTTCCTTTATGTTGAATTATATCGAATTGGTCGTTTTTGTAAATAGTAAAAATGGAAAAAATTCTAATTCCTTTCTAACCAACCGCTGTAATTCTATCGCTTCCATACGGATTTATATATTCATCTGAATTTTCGTTATATCCGCTCTTTAGATATTCGACCAAAGCATCTGAATCTATAATAAATTCATCCATAATTATCTGACAGTTTTTAAACATACTGTATCCGTCGCCGCTGTTTTTTAACATATAATTGCTTAAAACAACGGTGTAGTTTTTTTGTGGGTCAATGGGCGTATCGCCAACCATAACATTTTGGACCCTGCGTTCACCCTCAATAGTTTTAAACATACCCGCTTCGTCAAGAATCACAGGACTTTCAATATTAGTGTTATATTCAAAAGATAAACCCGAAACTTGTAAAAAACCGCCACTTTCATTAGGGGTTTTACTTACAGAAAACTCAAGAGCATCTAAAATCATTTGACCGTTCATATTAGCTTTACAAAGCAGGTTGTTAAATGGATGAACATTTGTAATGTCGCCATAAGTAACATCGCCTGATTTTAAAGATGTGCGAATACCGCCGCCGTTGGCAAAAGCAATATCACTGTCGCCAATTTTTCGGTAAGCATCTGCACAAAAATCACCGAGATTAGTTTCGTCATTTCTGATAATACGTACATTTGTAGATGGGTCATAATCAACTAGTTCGTTTTTTAGTGTTCCTATAACCGTTTCCAACTTTTCTGTGTATTCATTTTTTACGTCTTCAATGAGTTTTGTAAAGCTTTCGCTTTTGCTTTCAACACTTGACACAAGTCCTGTAGAAACGTTACCGTCTTTTTCTATGAATAAAACACCGATCCTTTCTAGTTTAGAACCTGTTGCCGAAAGCAAAACCCGTTCGCCGTCTTTGTTTTTAACCCTTGCACATTCAATAATGCTGTGTGAATGTCCGTCAAGAACAGCGTCGATACCCGTTGTGTTGGCAATAAGTGAATTAGAGGTAAATGGTTCAGAAGTCTCATCAATTCCCAAATGTGTCATAGCAATAACATAGTCTGCACCTTCTTTTCGGGCAGAATTCACGCTTTCTTGTACGGCTTTATAGAGCTTTTTGCCCGTTTTACCGCCTAAAAAGTCGTATATAAATTCTCCTTTTTCATTCATAAAATAAGAGGGTGTGCTTGATGTGATGGTCTCGGGCGTTGTAATTCCTAAAAAAGCAATTTTAATACCATCTTTTTCAATAATTGTATATTCTTTATGTACTGCTTTATTTGTGTCTTTTTGGATAAAGTTTAGCGAAAGAAAAGGAAATTTTGCTAAATTTGCAAGTTCTTCAACCCTTTTTAAACCGCCATAGTCAAACTCGTGATTTCCAAGCGTCATAGCATCATAACCTAGTTCGTTCATAAGTCCAATGATGTCTAAACCCTCCGAAAAAGAGCCTATTGCATCACCTTGAATTGCATCACCAGTGTCGACGAGAATAACCTCGCATCCGTCATTTATTAGTGATTTTTTATATTCGTAAAGTCCGGCATAGCCTATATTTTCATCAACCGCACAGTGTACATCACCGGTATAAATAACAGCGATATCTTTAGTTCTGTCGTTTTTTGAATTGCTACAGCCAACAAAACATCCGATAAACAAAAATATGGATATAATCACTGAAATGAATTTTGTAAAATTTGAAATTTTCATTTATTAACATTCTCCTAAGTTTAGTATTACTACAAACTGTTTTAAACATTATAACATTAAATTTTGCACATGTAAATATTTAGAAATATATTTTTATATTATCGCCGATAACGCGTGATGATATACCATCGTTTTGTAATGGATAAAAAAATCCAAGTCGTAAGACTTGGATTTTTTGGTTCAGACGGCGAGATTCACCCACTTCGCTACCGCTCATGGCACGCACCCGACCTTTGCGACCGTTCACTGAAAGGTCGCAATTCGGCAAGCCGAATCGGTCTTTTCGAATCTCGCAAACTATAAAATAAAAAGAAACCACACCTTACAGTGTGATTTCCTTTTATTTGGCGGAGACGGCGAGATTCGCCCACTTCGCTACCGCTCGTGGCACGCACCCGACCTTTGCGACCGTTCACTGAAAGGTCGCAATTCGGCAAGCCGAATCGGTCTTTTCGAATCTCGCAAACTATAAAATAAAAAGAAACCACACCTTACAGTGTGATTTCCGTTTATTTGGCGGAGACGGCGAGATTCGAACTCGCGGGGGATTGCTCCCTAACTGATTTCGAGTCAGCCCCGTTATGACCACTTCGATACGTCTCCGTATATGTTAACTCCGTTTGGAGTATAACTATTATTTATATGATATATTTGATGACTGCAAATTTTCAAGATAAAAATTTTTATAGTCTTTAAGCTTACCGGTATATACCAAATCTGCATAAGGAATATTTAAAAAGTGTATTGGTTGTGGGATTTTCGGTAAATCGCAAGCACCATCAATATCAAAGTTTTGCAAAAAGTACTTTACAAATTCAGAACAATAATATCTATTGTTAAAACTCATACATATTTTGAATGCAGCCAAACAAACACCTAAATAATTGTAGCGGTATTTGCTTTTTTCGCAAAGCATATTTTTAATTTCTTTTGACATTAAACTATATCTATCAGAATCAACATTAATTGCTAAAACTAAAACTTTGGTATTATAAAAACGTTTAAAGGTACCATAGTTTGGCGATTCGGTCACAAATCCTCCAAAAAACGGATTGTAAGCATGCTTTCTACCAAAAGAATATAGCGATTCTAGGTCAGAAGAAAGAGCGAGTGATACATGATTATATTCAGCACCGGTAACTAATTTTAAAATTCTTGAAAGAATGGTGCCGGTTTGACTTATAACTATGTAAATTTGTTTGTATTTATTTTCCTTAATCATTACCAGTTCTCACATTTATATTAGAGTATAATGGAATATCAAACGAAAAGGTACAACATAACAATAAAAATATTATATTGTTATTTTATCAAAATGTCAAGGAAAATATATTGTTATTTATTACTATTAAAACTGTCTACGGAGTTTTTTTAGTGCGGCAGTTTCAATTCTGCTGACATAGCTTCTTGATATTCCGAGTTTTTTTGCAATTTCACGTTGTGTCAATTCTTCACAATCGTTTAAGCCGTATCTAAGCTCTAAAATTTCCTTTTCGCGTTTATCCAGTGTTCCGTTTAAAAGAACACGTAATTTTTGTAATTTTATTTTGGTATCCACATCTTCCGATAGGTCGTAATCATCGGCGATTATATCGATAAGTGTCAATGCGTTCCCGTCTTTATCTGTGTCAATAGGGTCGCTTATATATAGGTCTTGTGATGACTTTTTAAGATTTCTAAAGTGCATTAAAATTTCATTTTCAATGCATCTTGCTGCGTAGGTTGCAAGGCGAATTCCTTTGTCAGATTTAAAGCTAGATACCGCTTTTATAAGACCAATGGTACCTATTGATATTAAGTCGTCCTGTTCGCAGTTTGTTGTATAATATTTTTTCACTATATGTGCAACAAGTCGGAGATTGTGTTCGACAAGCTCATTTCTGGCGTTAAGGTCGCCGTTTCGTGTTTTTTCAAGCAACTCGTCTTCACGCTTCTTTGAAAGGGGAGTAGGAAATGAGCCTGCACTTGTGACGTGCAGAGCTAAATAATATATGCTGCTTAAAAGTTCAAAAAATAAATTCAAAAACATAAAAACACTCCTTTAGAGTTTTATATGTTTTTAATGGCTTGTCAGTTGCTTGTCAGTTTTAAATTATTTATGTAATCCATATCATATTAAAATATCATACAGCAAATAAACGGGAGTATGTTAATTATTTAACAAACTTTTCGGGGAAAAATCAAAAATCTCAAAAAAGATTGACAAATAATTAACGATTCTATTGACATTTTGAGTTTTATAGCATATAATATGTCACATAGAATATAAAATAGGGCGTAAGTCCTAATTTGGAGGTATTTTTTATGGCAAGAGTTTATAATTTTAGTGCAGGTCCATCTATGCTACCTACAGAGGTGCTTGAAACTGCAGCAGCAGAGATGCTCGAATATGGTACGAGCGGACAGTCTGTTATGGAAATGTCCCATCGTTCAAAGGAATATCAAGCAATTATTGATACTGCAGAGGCTGATTTACGCGAGATAATGAATATTCCTGATAATTACGAAGTTCTTTTCTTGCAGGGCGGTGCATCTACACAGTTTGCAATGGTTCCGCTTAACCTTATGACAAAGAACGGCAAGGCTGACTATATCATTACAGGTCAGTGGGCAAATAAGGCTTATAAAGAGGCTGCACGTTACGGTGCTGCACGCGAGGTTGCTTCTTCTAAAGATAAGACCTTTAGCTATATTCCTAAGACTACAGCTGCTGATTTTGATAAGGATGCTGACTATGTACATATTTGTATGAACAATACAATTTACGGTACAAAGTACAATGAATTACCCGATACCGGTGATGTTCCGCTAGTAGCTGATATTTCAAGCTGCATTTTGTCTGAGCCGATTGACGTATCTAAATTCGGTATGCTTTACGCAGGTGCACAAAAGAACGTTGCTCCCGCAGGTGTTACTATTGTTATTATCCGTAAGGATTTAATAGGTAACGCTATGGACATCACACCTACAATGCTTAAATATGATACACATTCTGAAAACGGTTCTATGTTCAATACTCCGCCTTGCTACACCGTTTATATTGCAGGTCTTACATTTAAGTGGATTAAGAAGATGGGCGGTCTTGAGAAGATGAAGGAAATCAATGAAAAGAAGGCTAAAATCCTTTACGATTTCCTTGATAACAGCAAGATGTTCAAGGGTACTGTAGTACCCGAGGACCGTTCACTTATGAATGTTCCGTTTGTAACAGGCAATGATGAGCTTGATGCCAAATTTGTTGCCGAGTCTAAAGCTGCAGGCTTTGTTAACCTTAAGGGCCACCGTAGTGTTGGCGGTATGCGTGCATCTATTTATAATGCAATGCCAATTGAGGGTGTAGAAAAGCTTGTTGAGTTTATGAAGAAATTTGAAGAGGAGAACGCATAATGTTTAAAATTAAAACCTATAACAAAATTTCTAAAGTTGGTCTTGATGTATTTGACGATAAATATACAATCGGCGACGAGGTTGAAAATCCCGACGGTGCGATAGTTCGTTCTGCCGCTTTGCACGATGTTGAGTTTCCCGCATCATTAAAGGCTATTGCACGTGCCGGTGCAGGTACAAACAATATTCCGATTGACCGTTGCAGTGAGCAGGGTATAGTTGTTTTCAACACCCCAGGTGCTAATGCAAACGCTGTAAAAGAGTTAGTTCTTGCAGGTATGCTTATAGGTTCTCGCCGCGTAATTCCCGCGATTGAGTGGGCAAAAACCTTAAAGGGCAACGGTGCAGAGGTTACAAAGATGGTTGAAAAAGGTAAGGGTGCCTTTGTAGGTCCTGAGCTTAAGGGTAAAAAGCTTGGTGTTATCGGTCTTGGTGCTATAGGTGTTTTGGTTGCTAATGCCGCTAACCATCTTGGTATGACCGTATACGGATATGACCCATATCTTTCTGTAAATTCTGCTTGGAATCTTACACACAACGCAGTTCATATTTATGATATTAAAGAAATCTATGAAAAGTGCGACTATATAACCGTTCATGTACCGCTTACCGACGGCACAAAGAATCTTATTAATAAGGACACAATAGCACAAATGAAGGACGGAGTTAGAATTCTTAACTTCTCACGTGCGGGTCTTGTTAACAGTGAGGATATTAAGGCAGCTTTAGAGGCTGGCAAGGTTGCAACTTATGTAACCGATTTCCCGACAGACGAAGTGCTTGACGTTGACGGCGTTATTGCTATTCCTCACCTTGGTGCTTCCACACCTGAATCGGAGGATAACTGTGCTAATATGGCTGCTAAAGAGCTTATCGATTATATCGAAAACGGTAATATCATAAACTCTGTAAATCTTCCTGAGATTACAATGCCTAGAAGTGCTGAAAAGCGTATTTGCGTTATTCATAAGAATATACCTAACGTGCTTAATGCGGTTACAAGTGCTGTTGCTACGGGTAATGTTAATATTGAAAATATGCTTAACAAGTCACGCGGTGACTATGCGTATACAATGCTTGATGTTAACAATTTTGATAGCAATGATGTTACAGAAAAGATTACCGCTATTGATGGCGTAATCAGAGTAAGAGTTATCTAATAATTTAAGGTTTTGGCGTGTACACTCTTTTTGTGTGCACGCTGTTTTTTTATTTATATAATAAATTATTAAATTATTATTAAAACTGTTGCCGAAAGGTAAAGTTTGTGTTATAATACTTTAGATTATAAGTGGAAGTATACCATTTTGGTCGGAGGTGTGGATTTTGCGTGTTTTAGGTATTGACCCAGGGTATGCCATAGTTGGATACGGTATAGTGGATTATGATGGTTACAAGTTTAATACTGTAGCCTATGGTGCAATTACAACCTCTGCGGGCGAGCCGTTTTCAAGAAGAATAAGTGTCATATATGATGATATGAAAACCATACTTAAAACCTACAAGCCTGATGCACTATCTATTGAACGACTTTATTTTAATACAAATACTACCACTGCTATTGATGTAGCACAGGCAAGGGGTGTAATACTTTTATCTGCCGAGCAAGAGGGTGTCGAGATTTTTGAATACACACCACTTCAAGTAAAACAGGCTATAACAGGTTACGGTAAGGCTGAAAAACGGCAGGTTATGGAAATGGTGAAAAGCTTTTTGTCGCTAAATGCCATTCCTAAACCCGATGATACTGCCGACGCCTTGGCTCTAGCTATTTGTCATGCACATTCTGCAGGTAATCTTTACGCAAAAACTCTAAAAGGGGTGAAGGGGTTATGATAGCTTCTCTAAATGGAAAATTGATTTTTAAGGATTCAAACAGTGCGGTTGTTGAATGTGGCGGAGTTGGTATGCGTTGTCTTATAGCACAAACCACCTCTGTAGCTTTGCCGGCAGTTAATGAAAATGTGTTTCTTTACACCTATTTGTCTGTAAGGGAGGATGCACTTGACCTTTACGGTTTTGCCGAAGAAAGTGAGCTTCAAGCCTTTAAACTTATAACCTCTGTTAACGGTGTAGGTGCTAAAATAGGTCTTGCAATACTTTCGCAATTTACTGCCGACCAACTTTATTTGTTAATTGCAAGCTCAGATGCAAAGGCACTTACTGCGGCGTCGGGTGTAGGTATAAAATTAGCTCAAAGAATTGTTTTAGAGCTTAAAGACAAGGTTTCTGTTTATGCTGCAGATGATGTTGCAGGCACTGTTGCTAAAACGGTGGCTACTGCCAACAATTCAAACTCTAAAGAGGCAATATCTGCCTTGGTATCACTTGGATACACACAAAGCGAAGCATCTTTGGCTGTTGGCGGATTAGATTTAACCCTTTCTACAGAAGAACTTATAAAACAGGCACTTAAATCTTTGGCAAGGAGGTTTTAATTCGTGATAGAACAGGAAATGGATTTTGAAAATAGAATAGTGTCACCTGAATATACCTATTCTGATGAGGAAACCGAGTTAAGCCTTCGTCCTAAAACTTTGAGTGAGTATGTTGGACAAACAAAGGCAAAGGAAAATTTAAGTATTTATATAAAGGCGGCACTAAAACGCCGAGAAACTCTTGACCATGTTTTGCTTTACGGTCCTCCGGGACTTGGTAAAACCACCCTTGCCAGTATTATTGCTAGAGAGATGGGAGTTAATCTTCGTGTAACTTCGGGACCTGCTATTGAAAAACAGGGCGATTTAGTAGCCATTCTAACCTCTCTTAATGAGGGCGATGTCCTTTTTATCGATGAAATTCATAGGTTACCGCGTACAGTAGAGGAAATTCTTTATCCTGCTATGGAGGATTTTTCGCTTGATATAATTTTGGGTAAAGGTCCGTCTGCACGCTCAATTCGTTTGGACGTTCCGCATTTTACACTTGTTGGTGCTACAACTCGTTCGGGACAGCTTACGGCACCTCTTCGCGACCGCTTTGGTGTGCTATTAAGGCTTGAACTTTATACACCCGAGCAATTGGGTGAAATTGTACGTCGTTCGGCGGGCATACTTAATATTCCAATAGATTTAGACGGCTCATTGGAAATTGCATCACGCTCACGCGGAACACCGCGTATTGCCAACCGTCTTTTAAAGCGTGTAAGAGATATTGCCGAAATAGAATATGACGGTGCAATTACCGAAGAAGTTGCATCTTCTGCTTTAAAACGCTTTGAAATTGATGAATTAGGTCTTGATGATTTCGATAGAAAGATGCTTGGCACAATTATCAACATATACGGCGGCGGACCTGTTGGTCTTGATACACTGTCTGCTGCGGTGGGCGAAGAGGCAATAACCATTGAGGACGTTTATGAGCCGTATTTAATGCAAATTGGATTTTTAACAAGAACGCCTCGCGGTAGATGTGTAACAAAACTCGCTTATGAGCATCTAGGAATTAAATGTAACTGTAACTGTGTTTCTGAGCAGCAGTCGCTTTTCAATGCGGAAGAGTAGTTTTGATTTTATAAAGGAAAAGGTATAATGCGTACTTTTGATGATTTTAAAGATTACGAATTAATAGATGCCGATAACGGTGAAAGGCTTGAACGTTGGGGAGATATTATTCTTATACGTCCCGACCCGCAGGTTATTTGGTGTGAGGGTAGAAAAAGTCCGCTTTGGAATAAAGCGAACGCTATCTATCACCGTAGTCAAAGCGGAGGCGGATACTGGGAAAGGCTTTCACGCGTGCCTGAGGTTTGGAGTATAGGATGTCAAGGACTAACTTTTAGACTAAAGCCTATGGGCTTTAAGCATACAGGACTTTTTCCCGAGCAAGCGGTGAATTGGCAGTTGGCGTCAGAGCTTATAGCTAAAGAAAATCGAGAGATTTCGGTGCTTAATATGTTTGCATATACAGGCGGTGCTACCGTAGCTTGCCTAAGGGCAGGTGCTAGAGTTACCCACGTTGATGCCTCAAAGGGTATGGTGCAGTGGGCAAAGGAAAATGCTGTAGCATCAGGTCTTGCCGAAAGACCTGTACGCTGGCTAGTTGACGATTGCTTAAAGTTTGTTAAGCGTGAGATTAGACGCGGTAATAAATACGATGCTATTATAATGGACCCACCCTCTTATGGCAGAGGACCAAACGGTGAGGTTTGGAAGCTTGAGCAACAGCTTGGCGAATTACTAGAGGAAACAGGAAAGCTTTTAAGCGATAATGCAGTGTTTTTCTTTTTGAATTCCTATACAGGCGGACTTTCACCCACAATTCTAAACTACATGGTGAGAAAAAACATTGCCGCAAATAAGGGCGGCGAGGTGTTTACAGACGAAATAGGTCTTAAGGTTACAAACCGAGATATTATTTTGCCTTGCGGAAATACAACTATTTGGAAAAAAGGTTAGTATGGAAAATATAATTGAAGTTAAAAATGTTACCTTTGAGTATAAGGATAACGATAAACAAAAAGCCGTTATTAAAGATTTTAGTTTAGATATCAAACGTGGTAGCTTTACTGTAATTCTAGGTCATAACGGTTCGGGTAAATCTACACTCGCAAAGCTATTAAACGGACTTTATAAGCCCGATAGCGGTGATATTACGGTTGACGGCATTAATACCAAGGACGAAGAAAACGAAATTGAAATAAAACGCCGTGTTGGTATGGTGTTTCAAAATCCCGATAATCAGCTTGTGGCCTCAGTTGTTGAGGAGGATGTTGCTTTCGGTCCCGAGAATTTAGGTATTGACCCCAAAATTATACGTGAGCGTGTAGATAACGCCTTAAAAGCGGTGGATATGTATGATTTTAGACGTTCAGCACCGCATAATCTTTCGGGCGGTCAAAAACAACGTGTGGCAATAGCAGGAATAATTGCTATGGAGCCCGAGTGTATAGTACTTGATGAGCCTACTGCTATGCTTGACCCGCGTGGCAGAGCAGAAATTATAAATACTGTAATTTCTCTAAATAAAGAAAAGGGAATTACGGTTGTTTTGATTACTCATTTTATGGAGGAAGCCGAGCTTGCCGATAGAGTTATAGTTTTAGGTGAGGGCGGTATTATTGCAGACGGAACTCCTAAAACTGTGTTTAGTAATGCTGGGCTTTTAAAATCTGTAAGTCTTGACGTTCCGCAAACTACAGAGTTACTTTTACGACTAAACGAAAACGGCTTAAAGGTTCCAACTAGTGTTATTTCTATTGAGGAAACTGCGAATGTTATATATAACGCGGTTGCAAATTTGGAGGAAAAGTAATTGTCAGTAAAGTTAGAGGTTAAAAATCTAACCTATTCCTATGACGGTAATTCCCATACCAAAAAAGATGCTATAACAGATATTAGCTTTTCGGTATTAAAGGGTGAAATTATCGGTATTGTAGGGCATACAGGCTCGGGTAAATCCACCTTGGTGCAACATCTTAACGGACTTTTAAAGGCAACTTCAGGTGAAGTTTTGCTTGACGGTGAAAATATATGGGATAAGCCTAAAGAAATCCGTAAAGTACGTTCAAAAGTAGGTATTGTTTTTCAGTATCCCGAATATCAGCTTTTCGAGGATACCGTTTATCTTGATATTGCTTTCGGTCCTAAAAATATGGGACTTGACAGCGAAGAAATTAAACGCCGAGTTTATGATACCTGTAAACTTATAGGCATTAAAGAAGAATATTTGGAAAAGTCACCCTTTGACCTTTCGGGCGGTGAAAAACGCCGTGTGGCTATTGCAGGTGTAATGGCTATGAAGCCAGAAGTAATAGTCTTTGATGAGCCTGTTGCAGGTCTTGACCCAAAGGGGCGTGAAGACGTAATAAAAATGATTTATGATTACCGAAACGCCTATAATGCTACTGTTCTTATTGTTTCTCACAATATGGAGGATATGGCACAAATAGCAGATAAGCTAATAGTTTTATCAAGCGGAAGAATGGTAGCTTTCGATAAAACCGAGAATGTTTTTAAGGATAAAGAGCTTTTAAAATCTGCAGGACTTAATCCGCCGATTGTAACACGTGTTATGGATGTTCTGCGTCAAAAGGGTATAGATGTACCAAATAATGTTTTTACCGTAGAAAAAGCGGTTGAATATTTAACTAAATTACGGTAAATTAATTTTTGTTTGAAAGGAAGTGAATTTCCGTTGTTAAAGGACATAACCTTCGGTCAGTATTTTGATACAAGCTCACCCGTTCATAAAATGGACCCAAGAGCGAAAATACTGCTAACAGTATTTTTGATAGTCTTTTTGTTTATTGCTAAAAATTTTTATGCACTGATATTTATGGCAGTTTTTATATTTTTGGTTTTAGCACTGACAAGAGTACCTTTTAGAATTTATATCAAAAATTTAAAGGCGATTTTACCTGTTATAATCTTTACCGCACTTATTAATATGTTCTATGGTGGCGGTGGTAAAGAAATCTTTAGCTTTTGGATTTTCACACTTAATACTGGCGGAATATCAAAAGCCGTTTTTATGGCATTAAGAATAGTGCTTTTAATACTCTTAAGTTCTGTGCTAACCTATACCACTTCGCCGAATGACCTTACTGATGCTATTGAAAGAATTTTTTCGTTTTTGACAGTATTCGGCTTAAAAAACGCCGTTCATACACTTGCTATGATGATGACAATAGCACTACGCTTTATACCAACGCTTATTGAGGAAGCCGAAAAGATTATGAATGCCCAAAAGGCACGCGGTGCAGACCTTGAAAGCGGTAATTTGTTTGAACGTATACGCTCACTTATACCTATTTTAATTCCGCTTCTAATTTCCTCGGTTATGCGTGCATATCAGCTCGCAGAGGCTATGGAATGCCGTTGCTATAACGGTGGTGAGGGCAGGGTAAGAATGAAACAACTACGCTTTGGCGGTGTTGATTTTATAGCTTTTTTTGTATCTTTAGTTACCTGCACTGCAATAATTTTTATTAATATTTTTCTTTAGAATTTTTTAGGAGGTGCCGTATGAAAAGAATACTTTTAACAATTAGCTATGACGGCACGTCCTATCACGGCTGGCAGATACAACCTAATGCTATTACCGTACAACAGGTTTTAAGTGATTCCGTTTCTAATGTTTTGGGTACTAATACTGCCGTTACAGGCTGTAGCCGTACAGATGCTGGTGTGCATGCAAACGAATTTTGCTGTCATCTTGACTGTGCTGATAATATTCCCGAAAATGCTTTTTTAAAGGGCTTAAATTCGGTTTTGCCTAACGACATTGTTGTAAAGGGCTGTAAAACGGTTAGTAATGATTTTCATGCACGCTTTTCTGCTAAAGGCAAGGAATATGTTTATAGAACTATTTTGGAAGAAGCTAAAAATCCATTTTATCTTCGCTATGCACTGCCGATTAAAAAGGAAATTGATTTTGATGCTGTCAATAAATTTTGCAATTCGATTGTTGGAACACACGATTTTGTTGCCTTTTCTTCATCGGGCAGAACGGTAGAAAGCACGGTGCGGACTGTTACGGCTTGTGAAATGCGTAAAGAGGGCGATTTTTCAAATCTTTACATTTCTGCCGACGGTTTTCTTTATAATATGGTGCGTATTATTGTTGGTACCGCATTGGACGTTTCTCTTGGGAAATTATCACCCGACTGTGCTGAAGAAATTTTTGCTACAAACAGTCGTGAAAAAGCAGGAAAAACAGTAGCACCGCAAGGTCTGTTTTTAAATAAAGTTTTTTACTAGGGGGGATTTTTAGTGCCGCAATATAAGAAAAAACATGTAAAAAAACATATTATTTCTAATAAAAAGCCCAAAACCGTAAAAAAGGTTGAAAGAAAAAGCGACGATATAGAGATGGGTGCTAAAAAGCCCAAAAAGATAAAACCGCAAAAACGTGAGAATATGAATGTAGTAAAGGGTAATAAGCTGCAGCGTATTCGTAAAACCCGTATAACTTTAGCGGCTTTAGTTGCTGTGGTGCTTGCCATTACTCTCTTGTCGCTCCTCCTTCCTGTTGGTATTATGGAAAACGTTAACAATCTTTTTGCAATGGCAGGTAAGGGCGGATATCCAATAGAGCTTTATGGCTCGCAAACCTTAAATGCAGTATCTTCGGGCAATTATTATTACGTGCTTACTGATACAAATGTAAACATCCGTTCAAATAACGGAAAGGAAATTTTTAATGTTTCTCACGGCTATACAAAGCCTGTACTTAAAACGACTTCTACAAGAGCTTTGGTTTTTGACCAAGGCGGAAAAGGTCTGTTTATTGCCAATCTTCGTGAAAAAGTTATTGAACGCGAGTTCGAAAACACAATACTTAACGCTGCAATTTCACGGTGCGGAACATACGCTGTGGCGTATAATGCCGATAATTATGCCTCGGTAGTCAGTGTTTACAATAAAAAGGATAAGCTTCTTTATGAATGGTATTCGGCTGATGAAACTGTAAATAATATAGCCGTTTCGCCAAACGGTAAAAAAATAGCCGTTTCCACCGTTACTGCATCGGGCGGAAAACTTGTATCAAAGCTTTATGTTTTCGGTTACGATTCTGCAAATCCGCTTTATACGCTCGATTTAGGCGAGAATTTAGTTTATAATGTCGAGGGCGGTATTCATTCTGGATTTTCTGTTGTGACTGCGAGCGGTTTTAAATATATAACTTGGTCAAAATATAAGATTAGTGAATATTCTACCGATTTACAGCTTACTACGTTTAAAGCTAGCTCTAAAGGTATGGTCGCTGTAAGTACACTTGCGGGTAATAAAAGCGATAATAAAATTGCAGTTTTTAATGCAAGAGGTAAAAAACTGTCTGAATTTTCTTTTAACGGAATTATAAGTGATATACAGATATCACGCAATCATATTTATTGTATGAGTGACAGTCGTGTTTCTATATATAGCAAAGACGGCGAACTGCTTCGTGATGCTGAATGTGATTTTAGTGCAGTAAGACTTTCTGTGCTGTCTGCATATTCGGTAGCGGTCATCAAAAATGATGAAATTTCGCGTCTTGAAATAAAAAAGTAAACGGGTGATTTTGTGGGTTATATTATCGATTTAATTATAGTTGCTATTTGTTTGATTTCGATTATAATATTTTCAAAAAAAGGCTTTGTCGGTGCGATTGTACAGGTTGTTGGATTTATTTTAGCATTCGTTTTAGCAACAACTGTAGGTGATTATTTATCCGATACGATTTATAATAAAACTATAGAGCCTAATATTGTTTCGGCTGTTACCGAAAATTTAAATGAGGGTATAAATAACGGAGCAGAGAGTATTTTTGATGCACTTCCTGATTTTATTAAGAAAAACGGCGATGCATTAGGTATCACACCCGATGTGTTTGCGGATAAGTTTTCTAATACGGAATTAATCGGAGAAAATATAGAAAACGTGCTTGAAACCACCGTTGAGCCGATAATTGTTAATCTGCTGTCGTCGCTAATTACGCTTATAGCCTTTGTTGTGCTTTTGGCGGTAGTACGTTTCCTTGCAAAATTCGTAAATAAACTGTTTTCTTTCAGTATAATGGGTACGCTTAATAAAACCTTGGGCGGAATAATAGGTATACCGATTGGCATAGTGTATTCCTCAATATTCTGTATTGTTTTACAGCTTTTATTATTGTTATGCCCAAAGGGGATTTGGATTTTTACCGCAGAAGCTCTTGATTCATCAAAGCTTTATAATTTACTTACGCCAATATTTGATAATATTAAAATTTTCTAATAGAAATTAAGGAGATTCTTTAAATGAAAATGTGTTCCAAATGCAAGCAAAGACCTGCTGTTGTATTTTTGGCTGACCCTATGAACGCTAATTCCGAGCCTATGGGTTATTGCCTTTCTTGTGCTAAGGATTTGGGTCTTAAACAGGTTGATGCTATGCTAGAAAAAATGAATATCACCGATGATGATATTGAAATGATGAACGAACAGCTTATGGAGGCTATGTCGTTTATGGATGAGGATTCTGAGCTTAATGACGAAACCTTTGATTTGGGAACTGCACCTGCTTTTCCTTTCTTGAACGGTATTTTCGGCGGTCCTAAAAATAAGAGCGAAGAAAAGTCTGACGGTAAGACGGATGAAAAATCCAACGATAAAAAGCCTAAAAAGGATAAAAAGAAAAAAAGATTTACCGAGCAGTATTGTATTAATCTGACCGATAGGGCAAGACAGGGCAAGCTTGACGTTATAATCGGTAGGGAAAGGGAACTTTATAGAACTATACAGATACTCTCACGCCGTTCAAAAAACAACCCTTGTCTTATAGGTGAGCCGGGTGTCGGCAAAACCGCTATTGCCGAAGGTTTGGCACTTAAAATCGCACAGGGTACAGCACCTGCAAGACTTTTAGATAAGGAAATATACCTGTTAGACCTTACAGGACTTGTTGCAGGCACACAGTTTAGAGGACAGTTTGAAAGCCGTGTTAAAGGTCTTGTTGACGAGGTTAAAGGGGCAGGCAACGTAATTCTGTTTATAGATGAAATTCATAATCTTGTAGGTGCGGGCGACTCTGCTGAGGGTTCAATGAACGCCGCTAATATACTAAAACCCGCCTTGTCACGCGGTGAAATTCAAGTAATAGGTGCTACAACCTTTAAAGAATATAGAAAGTATATCGAAAAGGATGCCGCACTTGAACGACGTTTCCAACCTATAACCGTTGAAGAGCCTTCTATTGAGGAAACCGTAGAGGTACTAATGGGCGTAAAGGGCTATTATGAGGGTTACCACGGCGTAAAAATTCCCGATAGCATTATACGTAAGGTTGTAAATCTTTCCGAGCGTTATGTAACCGATAGATTTCTACCCGATAAAGCTATTGACTTGCTTGATGAGGCTTGTGCATGTGCTAGCCTTGAGAATAAAGCTATTGATGATTTGTATATTGCAAATAAGGGTATTTCTGACTCGAAAAAATTGCTTGAAGAATTAGAGGCAGATGTTGATAATCCTGATTATGAGCGTTTAGCATTGGTAAAAGCAGACATTGAAATGTATAAAGCACAGGCAGAGGCACTTTATGAGCCTGCATCTAATAATACAGTTACCGATAAGGATATTGCAAAGGTAATTGAATTGTGGACGGGGATTCCTGCTTCAAAGGTCGAGGAAAGTGACCTTAAAAAACTCGCTAATCTTGAAGACTCACTTAATGAGAAAATTATCGGTCAAAAAGAGGCAGTGCGTTTGGTTACTGCTGCCGTTAAACGTTCAAGAGTTCAGACAAATACCGTACATCGCCCTGCATCATTTATATTTGTAGGACCTACAGGTGTTGGTAAAACACAGCTTGTTAAGGACTTGTCCGAACTGCTATTTTCAACCCCCGAAACTATGATAAGACTTGATATGTCAGAGTTTATGGAAAAACATTCTGTTTCACGTCTTATTGGTGCTCCTCCCGGATATGTCGGCTATGATGAGGCAGGTCAGCTTACCGAAAAGGTACGCCGTAAACCTTATAGCGTAATTTTGCTTGACGAAATTGAAAAAGCACACCCAGATGTGCTTAATATTCTGCTTCAAATTCTTGATGACGGTAGGGTAACCGATGCACAGGGAAGAATAGTAAACTTTGAAAACACAATTATTGTTATGACCTCTAATGCTGGTAGCGACCATGCCGAAAATCTTATGGGATTTGGCAAAACCAAAGAGGAGGCTTCGCGAGATAAAGCCCTAAAAGCTTTAAAGGAATTCTTACGCCCCGAATTTATTGCACGTGTTGATGAGATTGTAGTTTTTGGACCGTTGGATAAGCAGTCTCTTGAAAAAATTGCAAAGCTTATGTTAAATGAGCTTAAAGACGCTATGCTTGAAAAGGGAATAGAGCTTACCTTTAATAATACCGTTTGTAGCTACCTAGCAGAAAAGGCAGAGGGTGCAAAAGCAGGGGCACGTGAGCTTCGTTCGCTTATCCGCAAGGAGATAGAAGATATAGTGGTTGACCTTATTATAGATAACGCCGATGCAAAAATTAATGAGATTAAGCTAACTGCCGACAAAAAAATTAATATATCTAAAAATTAAATTCTATTAAAAAATCTTTAAAAAAACTATTGACTTAGGGCCGAGATTATGCTAATATAATATTCGGTCTTTGTGCGGGTGTAGTTCAATGGCTAGAATCCCAGCCTTCCAAGCTGGTCGTGTGGGTTCGATTCCCATCACCCGCTCCAAAAAGAGAAGTTGTGCCTTTTGGTACGACTTCTCTTTTTCTTTGTATGGATGGGAATCGAACAAGGAGGGAGCAAACTTTAGTTTGCGGAAGAAAACAGTCCGGTGGACTGTTTTTGCTGACGTGGCAACGAGCGTATGCGAGGCGAGTGGCACCATAGTGCCACAATACCATTACCCGCTCCAAAACGAAAAGCACCAATCCTTGTGGTTGGTGCTTTTCGTTTTTATAGTCAATGACTGTTTTTAATATTTTAAAAATTTTAATGTATATTCACTTGAACATTCGGCAATTTTTCCTAGTGAAAGGTTATACAAATTTGTGGCTTTGTCCTCAGTTTTAAATACTTTTTGTGCGTTTTGGTCTAAATCTTTTATTTGTGAAGCACGGGTTATTATTGGCGTGTCCATATCGTTTTTATTACTGATTTCTTTTAGATGGGTTGCACCCATTTCACTAATACCTAATACACGAACATAAGGCGGTGTCTTTAAAAAGAATTGGTTGTCAAAATCAAGGAATGCCGATAAGACTAATCTCCTTATACGTGCAAGAGTATAACGCTTAGATTTTACGGATTGACATAAATCATCAAAGCTTTCTGCGGTTTTTACCGAGAAAAACAACTTATTTTCAATACCTTCACTAATGTCAGGAAGTTTTTTAAAATCCTCCTTATTCATTCTTCGCAGATGCGAAAGTATTGCGTTATCGAGCCTTTTTATATCAGATACAATCTCTTGTCGTAAAATTCCTCTTAAAGCTATGGGCATAAATTTTTCTGCAAATCCATACTCGCCAAGTTTGATTTTTTCACGAAGCAGGGAGGATGAAACAAAATTTCCGTCGGTATCAATAGAATCGTGTTGTGCCCCTATACGTTTAATTGTGTTGAATTTTATATCGAGATTAAGTTTTTTTGCAGCACATATATATTCAATTCCTAAATTGTTATTTGCACCGCGTAAAAGCTCTTCTGATACACCTAGTTCTTTTGCGGCGGCCTGTCTGGCTACTACAAAGGTTACACCGGATTTTAATTGTTCGGCAAGTAAGTTTGAAAATTCGTCAGACATTAACATATCTGCCGCATTTACAAGAGCGTTTATATCGCTCGATTCGCTACCGAAAATTATTTCATCGCAACCAAGTGAAGCAAGCTCAAAAACGCCGCCTAAAGCAAAGTTTTGTGCGGTTGACATAGACCATAAAACAGGCAACTCGGCAACAACATCTACGCCTGCTTTAAGAGCCATTTCTGCACGCTTTTGTTTAGGTATAATAGCGGTGTCACCGCGTTGCACAAAATTTCCGCTAATCACAGAAACTACGGTATTTCCGCTTTTTTTTGCGGTATCAATTAATAGTTTGTGTCCCGAATGTAAGGGGTTAAATTCTGCAATTATGCCTACAACGCTCATAAACGCCTCCAATTCTCAAAATATGCTTGAAAAATCAAATAAAATGAAGTATTATATATTAGTTATATGATATTTTATCATAATGTATTTTAGTTTTCAACTGTTAAAGGAGAATATGAAATGAAAATTTTTGTAGTAAATGCGGGTAGTTCATCATTAAAATATCAGCTGATTGATATGGAAAACGGTTCTGTTTTAGCAAAAGGTTTGTGTGAAAGAATTGGTGTTACGGGTACTATTACGCACAAAGCAAATAATGGTACGGTATATACGGCTGATACTGATATGCCTACACATCTTGAGGCATTTGAGGCTGTAATTTATGCACTCACAAAGAGTGAAGCGAAGGTAATTGATTCTTTTGATGAGATTTCTGCTATCGGTCACCGTGTTGTACAGGGTGGCAGCATTTATGATAAATCTTGCTTAATTACCGATGAGGTTTTAAAAGATATTGAAGATTTAAGCGAATTAGCACCGCTTCACAATCCTGCTAACGTTTTAGGTATAAAAGCCTGTATAAAAGCGTTTGGTAAGGATGTTCCTCAGGTGGCTGTTTTTGATACATCTTTCCACCAAACAATGCAACCAAAAGTATATGTATATCCGTTACCTTACGAATATTTTGAGAAATACGGCGTACGTAAATACGGTGCACACGGTACTTCTCATAAATATGTAAGTGAGCGTCTTATTGATATTATTGGTGATAAATCAAAATCTGAAAAAATCATCACTTGCCATCTTGGAAATGGTTGCTCAATTACTGCCATTAAGGACGGTAAGTGTTTTGATACATCTATGGGCTTTACTCCGCTTGATGGCTTTATGATGGGTACACGTACAGGTACACTAGACCCTTCAGTTTTAACCTATATTGCTGCAAAAGAAAATCTTTCCCCTGAAGATATTAATTCAATTTGTAATAAGAAGTCGGGAATTTTAGGTGTTTCAGGCGTATCTAACGATAATCGTGATGTTCACTCTGCTGCCCAAGCAGGAAATGAAAGAGCTAGTCTTGCAATAGATATGCAGCGTTATCAAATTATAAAGTTCGTAGGCTCATATATTGCCGCAATGAACGGTGTTAATGCTATTGCATTTACAGGTGGTATTGGCGAAAACGATTCTGCATTACGTGCCGAAGTATGCGAAAGTCTTACCTATTTAGGCTTAAAAATTGATCCGACAAAGAACGCTGAAAGAGGTAAGGAAATAAAAATTTCCACCGATGACAGTGCGGTTGATGTCTATGTAATTCCAACTAATGAAGAACTCGCTATTGCAAGGGATACATTAGCTATTATTTCAAAATAATCGGTGGAATATATGAATACAAATGAATTAAAAAATAAAATTTCAAACGGAGAATATAATAAAGATTTTATTTATCTTTACGGTGAAAGTGAGACGGCTTCTACACGTTATTTGAAAGCCGTTGAATCCTTTGTTGGAATTTTTGGTGAGCGTGATAATTTACGTCTTTTCACTGCTCCTGGACGCAGTGAAATTGGCGGTAATCATACCGACCATCAGCACGGCAGTATTATAGGTGCCAGCATTGATTTAGACGTTATAGCGGTTGTTAGTGCTAATAACGATAATGTTATTCGTATAAAATCAGAAGGCTACTCAATGGATACGGTTGAACTGTCGGCTTTAGAGCCAAAGTCAAATGAAAAGGGACGTTCTGCCGCAATTATTAGGGGCGTTGCCGCTGCTTTTAATAAAAATGGATATAAAATTGGCGGATTTGATGCCTATACCACTTCAAATGTTTTAAAAGGCTCGGGACTTTCTTCGTCTGCTGCTTTTGAGGTGTTGGTTGCAAATATTATTAACAATATTTATAACGATAAAAAAGTTAACACTACTGATTTAGCAATCTATTCACAGTTTGCAGAACGTGAATATTTCGGTAAGCCTTGCGGTCTTTTAGACCAAATTTCAAGTGCTACAGGCGGTTTTATTTACGTTGATTTTAATAATCCAAGTATGCCTATAGTAGAAAAGCTAAAGTATGATTTTGATAATTCGGGGTATCAGCTTTGTGTTGTTGATACGGGTGGCAGTCATGCAAATTTAACCCAAGATTATGCGGATATTACGCTTGAATGTAAAGCGATTAGCAATGAGCTTGGTGTTGAATTTTTACGCGATGCTAATGAATCAGAGTTTAAAAAGGCAATCCCTGTTTTGCGTAAAAAATACGGCGAACGTGCTATACTTCGTGCTTTGCACTTCTTTAGCGAGCAACAAAGAGTTTTAAAGCAACGTATAGCATTAAACGACAATAATTTTGCCGAATTTTTAAACAACGTAAACAAGTCTGGTGATTCATCCTACAAATTTCTTCAAAATTTATATTCTAACACTAATATTAAAGAACAGTCATTGTGTCTAGCAATTGCTTTAACACAAGATTTTTTGGGTAATGATGGTGCTTGCCGTGTACACGGCGGCGGTTTCGCCGGTACTATACAAGCCTACATACCAACCGAGAGATTTAGCGAATACAAAACTATGATAGAAGCTGTTTTCGGTGAGGGTAGTTGTATTCCATTAAAGGTTAGAAAAGTTGGCGGATACGAGTTTTAAACTTTATATTTGATTGAAATTAAAAAAATCAGCGATATAAAACTATCGCTGATTTTTTTTTGCTTCTAATTTATTATTTTGTTTTAAGCCATGCACAGATGTAACTTTCCCAATCTCTGCCGCAAGATTTATAGTCCACAAGGGTAAAGGTTGTGCCGTCTTCTGCGGTGATTTCTTGACACACATCAACAGGGAAATTAGCCTTATTAGAATCAACGGAAATCGCTTTCCCGTCCTTGATAAGCGGCGAAAATACAGAATTAATATCCTTATCAAGTCTTGAGTCAGCACCTAATACAAGCGGACCTCTTGTAAGACAAACATAATTATCCTGTTCTGGTGAGTACTTGATTTTTGTACCAACATATTCAAATTCAGGTATTTTAATTTCGGTATAAATTGTGGTTTCGGACCATTTTTTTGGATATGTAGCATACACGCTAAAGTCGAAATCAATTTTTAAATTATATTTTCCAACATTTAAGTTAGCAACTAAATAGCCGTCATTAATTTGATAATCGAAATCAGCCTTGATTTTAGTATCTTTAGACCAAGACGGAATTCTAACCTTAATTATTGTATCTTTTTTGGTATCAAAAACAAAATTAACCGTTTCGTTTTTAGGATAGTCGGTAGTAATATTAATATTAAAATTCTCGTCAGACACTTTGCCGTTTATAAATTGATTGATTATAACAGTGCTTTCATTTTTAACAACCGAAGAATTTATAAAAGAGCCAACTCCTGCACCTGCAATACAAGCACAGCAACCGAAGTATGTGCCGTCGCGAAGCATTTGTGCACCGCCGGTTTTTATGCCGCGTTTTCCGACAAGTAAGGGACTGTAGCTGTCAAACGGTAGGAAGGAGGGTACTGCTTCTTTAATACCACATAAAGAACTGTAACTAATAAAACACCTATCATTAGATACTTTTTTCTGGTCATTTACTGCACCTAAATATGCATTGTAGTATGACCTTTCGATTTCTTCCGCAAAAATTGCTTCACCCGATAGCTTATATAGTTTATCGCAAAGCTTCATCCAAGTGACAGTAACACAAGTTTCTTGCTGTCCGTTATCATATGGTACAGTTTGTCTCATAGCAGAAAAATCTAACAACTCGTGTGTGGTGCCGCTGCAACCGATAACAGTTACATCGGTTTCAATTAGCCGTTTGCCGAAATTTATTGCTGCAGTTTTGTATTTTTCTTCACCCGTTACATAGTAATATTCGCAAAGACCTTCAAAACAGGACATTAGCTCATAAGCTTTGGTAATACCATACTCATAGGGTGCTAATTCATTTTTATAAGCAAGTTCGAAAATATTAATCTTTCTAGCACCGCCGCAATTTACAATATGTGTTGCGAAGTCAAAATATTTTTGTTCTTTTGTAATGTTATATAGTTTTACAATTGGCTCTAAAATAGAGGAGGAGTTCATACCATAGTGTACATGTGAGGTTTCGTTAATTTTTAATTTCCCCTCATCATCACCAACGGTGCTTAAAATATAATCAGCGTGCTTGCAAAGGGCTTCTATTATTTCTTTTTTTAAGGCGTCGTCTTTGCATATATCATAGTAATACAAAAAGCCTAAAAGTACATATTTTCTGCACCATACATCCCAGTCGTGATATTCTTTTTCAATATCGTAACTAGCAAATCTACCGTATTCGTCTTGAGTGGTAAGCATATCTCTAACCGTTTCGGTTAAAATTTCATAGAGTTTTTCATCGTTTGAGTAACTGCAAATCATAGCAGCCCCTCGCATAGATTTACCCCAATACTCACCACGCCAACCAAGGTTAGTATTATCGTCACGAAAACGGAATTGATTTACAAATTTAGCCCAAAGTTCTCTATCATAAAAGGTTTCTTTGGTTAAAAAATCAACAACCTCTAAATTTTTGCTATTAAAGTTTTTATTCATAATCAGAACTCCTCTAATTTAGAAATTTTATAAAAACATTATACTTAAATTTTTATTTAATTATAATGATTTTTATTTATCATTTATTAGGTGTTTATTTGCCATTAATTTCAATTTTTTCATCACATAGCTTTGAAAAAATTAGTTTTTGTCCTGTGTATAGACTTGAATAACCTGAGATTAAAAAGCTTATAAAAGCCGATAGTACATAAAACAGCAATCCTTCTTCACCAAACAATTCAAGTGATAGGAGTAATGTGGCTATAGGACAGTTGGTAACTGCTGCAAAAAGTGCCGAAATACCCAATGCCGCACCAAAAGGAACTGATAGACCTAATAGTGAAGCAATGCTTCCACCAAGAGTGGCACCAATAAACATAGTTGGCACTATTTCTCCACCCTTATAACCTGAACCTATCGTAATTACGGTAAATATTATTTTTAATAGGAAAGCTTCATATTTTACTTCACTGTTATGAAATATATTTTCAATAATATTAATTCCACCGCCGTTATAATCGGTTGAATTAACAATTAATGTAAGCAAAATAATTATAATACCGCCAACCGTAATTCTTAAATATTCGTTTTTAAAATATTTTTTAAACAGATGTGCAGATAAATGCATAGCTTTGCAAAACAAAATACCAACTATAGCAGAAACAATCGCTACCGTAAAAATTAACATAATCGTTTTAAATTCAAAATCGGGAAGATGTTTTATAGCAAAGCGTTCAGGAGTTATTCCAAATTTTAAGGATACAAAGTATGCCGAAAGTGAGGAAACAAGGCAGGGTAGAAGTGCAGAGGAATATAGATATCCTACGCTAACCACCTCTATAGAAAAAATTGTTGCTGTAAGCGGTGTGCCAAAAACCGACGAAAACACAGCACTCATACCGCACATTAAAAAAATGTGTCGGTTTTTTTCATTTAATTTTAAAAGTTTTCCGTATGTTGCCGCCATACTGCCGCCTATTTGCAGTGCGGCACCCTCACGTCCTGCTGAGCCACCGAACAGGTGGGTTATAACACTGCCTAAAAAGATTGCAGGAAGTAGTAGTCTTGGTACGTTTTTTTCGCTTCTAATCGCGTCAAAAACTTCGTTAGTGCCAACGCTTTTAACACGGCAAAGGCGATATATAAGTACAATTGCTAAGCCACCAAGCGGCAAAAGATATATGAGCCAATCATGTTTAGAACGGATATCGGTTACATAATGTATTGACATTGTAAATAGTGATCCTAGAATACCGCCGGTTACACCTGTTAAAGTACCTAACGCCAACCATTTAAGAAAAACTAAAAAATATTCGTGTGGAGTTTTGAAATTCTTTATTAATAAGTTTAGAGATTTCATAATACCTCCGAAAATTGCAAAATCATACCCTTATAGTATATAACCTACATAATACTTTGTCAAATAATTTGCGGTTTTTTTCTTATTGGTGTCGGATTGAATTTTAATCGCGAAAATTTAGCTGTCAAATCCTGTTTTATATTGTCAAATAACAAAAAATGTAAATAAAATCTATTTTATGCTTGATTTTTATGAATTAATGTGGTAAAATATGGTACAGAAAACCAAAAGGAGAAGATTTTATGGATAAAAAGTTAAAAATTGTAATTGCAGATGATTCTACAGAGCTTGGTCAGAACTGTGCAAAAGCACTTAAAAGCTACGGTATGGAGGTATCGCTTTGCGAAAAGGACGGTGTATCGTTATTGGAGAAAACAAAGCAGTGTAGACCTGATGTAATTTTGGCAGATGTATTTATGCCAAATTTAGATATATTAGGTGTGCTTAATAATCTTAAAAGTGTCTCTGAAAAAGAAAGACCGCTCGTGATGGCTATGTCAAGTTTTGATAATCAGCGTCTTGAAAAAGAAACTTTAGATGCAGGTGCATGCTATTACTTTTTAAAACCGTTTGATATCAACACAATGGCAGAAAGAATAATTCAGCTTTCAGGTTGGCGTAACGAAAAATCACCCGTCATTATCAAGGATAATGTTGTTACAGACCCAGAGCTTCAGGTGATGGTAACAGAGATTATACATCAAATAGGCGTTCCTGCACATATAAAGGGTTATCATTATTTGCGTGAAGCCATTATTTTGTCGATAAAGAATAGTGAAATTATTAATTCGGTTACAAAATTACTTTATCCTACAGTTGCTAAAAAGTATTCAACTACTTCCTCAAGGGTTGAGAGGGCGATTCGCCATGCTATTGAGGTGGCGTGGGATAGGGGAGATATAGATGTCTTGAATTCTTATTTTGGCTACACAATACAAAATGACAGAGGAAAGCCTACAAATAGCGAGTTTATAGCAATGATAAGTGACAAGCTTCGTCTAGAACTTAAAGTCAGCTAATACATAAAAGCAACCGCAGAAATATCTGTGGTTGTTTTATTTTTTTCAATAATTTTATATTGCTATTAAAATTTGCTAATATTCTTGAAAAATATATTGTTATGGTGTATAATTTTTTGGTAAGAATTTTTTGGGGAATGTAAACTAGAATGAATTATATTATACTCGATTTAGAATGGGACAGTGCTTATCATAAAAAGCATAAGCGTTTTATAAATCAAATACTTCAAATAGGTGCTGTTAAACTTGATGAAAAGTTTAACTTTATCGATTCTTTTGAATTAACGATAAAGTCGGATTTCACAAGGAAAGTAAGCGGAAGATTTTCAAAACTTACAGGAATTAGCACCGATATAATGCTTAATGGTGTTTCTTTGGCTGACGCTGTTGAACAATACAATAATTGGGTTGGTAAAAATACTCTTACAATGACTTGGAGTAATTCTGACCTGTTTACAATACTTGAAAACGAAGAATTTTTACTTGACGGTAAGCATAAATTTAAACTTGAAAAATATCTCGATTTACAAAAGTTTATCGAGGGTGAAATTCGTCTTTTGGGTATAGAACTTAAAAATCAAATTTCTTTAAGCGATGCCGCCGAATTACTGGGAGTATCGGCTGAAGGTCTTGACCTTCATACCGCAAAAGACGATAGTTTACTAGCAACAGCGATGCTTAAAAAATGTTATAACAAGGAACGCCTTTTGTCCTTTGTACAAGACACAACTAAGAAAAAATTTTATGAACGTCTTAAGTTTAAACCGTATCCTATTACCGATATTAAGGATAAAAATATTGATAAAAAACAACTTAAATTTTCCTGCCAAAACTGTAAAACTTCTGCCTATAGATTAACCGAATGGAAATACAGAAACCGTTGGTTTTCGGCAAAGTTTGTTTGTAAAAAATGTAAAAAAGAATTTACAGGGAGAATTTCCTTTAAAAAGACATTTGATTCTGTTATCGTACACAAAAAAATTCTAGTGCCAGAGTCAATTACGGAGAAAAAGAATAATGAAATGCAATCTGTGTCCACGCAACTGTAATGCCGAGAGGAATGACCTTGAAAATTTAAACGGATATTGTAAAATGCCTTTGCTACCGCGTGTAGCAAGGGCTGCTTTGCATTTTTGGGAGGAGCCTTGCATTAGCGGTGAAAACGGTTCGGGAACAATATTTTTTAGCGGTTGTTCATTAGGTTGTGTTTATTGCCAAAACTATGATTTAAGCCATAACGGTTACGGTAAAAACATAACTATTGAACGCCTTGCAGAGATTTTTTATGAGCTTGAAAAACAGGGTGCAAATAATATTAATTTAGTAAATCCAACTCACTATGTTTTTGCTATAAAAAAGGCACTTGATATTTATCGTCCAAAGATACCGATTGTTTATAATTCAAGCGGTTATGACAAGGTACAAACAATTAAAAGTCTCGGAAAATATATCGATATTTATCTATTTGATTTAAAATATTTATCAAACGAAACAGCCTTTAAATATTCGGGTGCTGGTGATTATCCCGAGGTTGCCAAAAAGGCAATAATAGAGGGTTATAAGCAAAAAGAAAACTGTGTTTTTAAAGACGGAATTTTACAAAGTGGATTAATAGTGCGACATTTAATTTTACCGCAAGCTACAAAAACGGCTATCAGCGTGTTTGATTGGTATATGGAAAACACGCCAAATGCTATTTTTAGTGTTATGAGCCAATATACGCCGTGCGGTGATGCGTTATTATTACCGCCAATAAACAGAAATATTACCGAAAGGGAATATGATAAGGTAATCAGTTATATTTCTAATAAAAAAACAGACGGCATTTATATACAAGACCTTGAGAGTAGTTCAAAAAAATATATACCAGAATTCAATTTGTTTGGCGTGTGATTTTTTCTATTTATTATATATTATAATATTTCTTGAATTCTCTTTTAGTATGTTGTATAATATATTCTATCAAATTCTGTCACACTAAAGAAAGAGGGGTGCTTTTGTGACTAGAAAACAAGCACGCGATGAGGCGTTTATTTTAATATTTGAAAAGCAGTTTTCCGATTCTAGTGCAGAGGAAATTTTAGAGCTTGCCAAAGAGGTCCGTGACCTAGAGGTTGATGATTATATAACCGATGTATTTTTTGGTGTGGTAAATAAATGCGATGAGTTAAATCAAATTATATCTGAAAAGGCTATTGGTTGGAAAATTGACCGAATTTCAAAGACCTCGCTTGCAATACTTAAGCTCGCGATTTATGAAATTAAATATATGGATTCTATTCCGCAATCGGTATCGATTAACGAGGCGGTTGAACTTTGCAAAAAATATGCAACTAAAGAAGATGCTTCCTTTGTAAACGGAATATTAGCATCGGTTGTAAAGTAATAAGCTATGGATTCTGCTATCACTGTAAAACAGTTAAACTTTTACGTTAAATCTTTGCTTGAGGGTGACAGTAGGCTTTCCTCACTAAAGGTGACGGGGGAAATTTCAAACTTTACTAACCACTATGCAAGCGGACATTGGTATTTTACGCTAAAGGATAACGATGCTGCTATACGCTGTGTAATGTTTAAAAGCTTTGCGGCTCGTGTAGGATTTGCCGTTAAAAACGGTATGCAGGTAGTTTTAAAGGGTAGAATTTCTCTTTATGAAAAAGACGGTCAATATCAGTTTTATGCTGAACAGATGTCTGCCTACGGTATAGGTGATATTGCCGCCGACTTCAACAAAATTAAAGAAAAACTTTTAGCAGAGGGATTGTTTGATAGCGAAAACAAGCGTCCGCTACCTTTATATCCTAAAAAAATAGCGGTTATAACTTCGCCAACAGGTGCTGCAGTGCAAGACATTATAAATATTTTAGGACGGCGAAA
This sequence comes from Oscillospiraceae bacterium, assembly GCA_015065725.1. Classification (GTDB taxonomy): domain Bacteria; phylum Bacillota; class Clostridia; order Oscillospirales; family Acutalibacteraceae; genus UBA737. The sequence continues at coordinate 62,174 of SVPV01000003.1, read as the reverse complement.
CCCTCTGTGCGAGGTGGTTATGTGTCCTGTATCTGTACAGGGTGAACTTGCCGTTCCCGAAATGATAGAGACACTTGATAGGGTCTACAGTCTTTCAGAAATCGATTTAATAATCATCGGTAGGGGAGGCGGCTCTGTTGAGGATTTGTGGGCGTTTAACAGTGAGGAATTAGCCCGTAAAATTTATGAGTCACCGATACCTGTGATTTCTGCAGTAGGTCACGAAACCGATTTTACAATTTGTGATTTTGTAGCAGATTGCCGTGCACCTACACCTTCGGCGGCGGCAGAGCTTGCAGTTCCTGATTTTTCTTCTCTAAAAAACACACTCATTAATTACAACACAAAGATGATTTCGTCGCTTAAAAACAAATATAATCTTGACAGTTCCAGATTTTCGGCATTAGCCTCGTCATCGGTGCTAAACAATCCCGAAAATATGATTTTTACAAAAATGGAACAGCTTGATAAACTGAGCGATAGAATAGTGTCTTTGCAAAAGCAAATATTAACTAACAAAATGGCTATGTTTGAGAAAAAACTTGCCGCACTCGATGCTTTGTCACCTCTTAAATTGCTTTCGAGCGGGTATTCAGTTGTTGAAATGAACGGAAAACCGATTGTTAGTTCTAATTCGCTTAAAACAGATGATTATATTGATATAATTTTTTCGGACGGTAAGGTACAAGGTAGAATTATTTAGATTGTTTAGGAGGTCAATATGGCTTCAAAAAAGATTGATTTTGAAAAGTCCTTAAAGGAGCTTTCAGAAATAGTTGAGCGTCTTGAGAGCGGTGAATGTACTCTTGATGAATCTATTGCATTGTTTGAGAAGGGAATGCAAATTTCTAAAGAGTGTAGCCAAACGCTCCAAGATGCACGACAGAAAATTATTATGCTTACAGATATCGAAGGGATGACTGAAAATAATGGTTGATACTTTTTTGAAAAGCTTTCAAACAAAAATAGATGCTCGTCTTGATATACTTTTAAGCGAAAGCGGTCAGCTTTATGACGAAGTTCTAAAAGCTGCACGCTATAGTATTTTAAACGGCGGCAAACGTATACGACCTGCAATATTAGCTGAATTTTATCATCTTTGCGGCGGCGAGGACGACTGTGCTATGAACTTTGCGGCGGCAATTGAAATGATACACACCTATTCGCTTATACATGACGATTTGCCTTGTATGGATGATGATGATTTTCGCAGAGGAAAACCTTCCTGTCATAAACAGTTTGGCGAAACAACTGCATTGTTGGCAGGTGACGCACTGCTTACTGAAGCTTTTAATATTGCATCAAAAACAATAGGTATTCCTGAGGACAGGGTTGTAAAAGCTCTTGGCGTTTTAGCTTCTTTATCAGGAGTTGCTGGTATGATTGGCGGTCAGGTAATTGACCTTAAGGGCGAAAAAGAAGAACTCTCTGTTCAAGAAAAACTAGAAATGTATCGGCTAAAAACTGCCGCTCTTATTAAAGCGGCGGCTCAAATCGGTTGTATATTAGCGGGTGCTGATGAAAGTTATGAAACTGCCGCTATAAACTACGGTGAAAATCTAGGCCTTGCTTTTCAGTTGGTAGACGATATACTTGACTGTGAGGGTGACTCGGCACTTTTAGGCAAACCTACAGGTAGTGATGAAAAGAATGATAAATCTACACTGCTCGCAACACTTGGCATTAAAAAATGCAAGGAATTAGCAAATGAGTTTACTGTTAGTGCAAAAAATTCTCTTTTAGAGTTTGACGGTGATACCTCACTTCTTTTAGAACTCACTGATTATTTACTCATAAGAAACAAATAAGGAATGTTGAAATTTGGAATACAGCATTTTAAATAAAATCAATTCACCCGATGATGTCAAGTCACTATCGGATATTGAGATAAAAAATCTTTGTGCTGAAATTAGAAATTGTATAATTGATACCGTTTCAAAAAACGGCGGTCATTTGGCATCTAATTTAGGATGTGTAGAATTAACAGTCGCTCTTCACCGTACTTTTTCAACACCTAAAGACGCTATTATTTTCGATGTCGGTCATCAATCGTATACTCACAAGCTTTTAACGGGAAGATTTAATAGATTTTCTACAATACGTACCGAGGGCGGTCTTTCGGGATTTATGCGTCCCGACGAGAGCGAGCATGACTGCTTTGTTACAGGGCATAGTAGTAATTCTATTTCTGCAGCCTACGGTATTTACCGTGCAAAAAAACTTTCAGGTGAAGACGGTACTGCTGTTGCGGTGATTGGTGATGGTGCTATGACAGGCGGTATGGCTTACGAGGCATTAAACAATGTAGGTAACGGCCGTAGTAATTTTATTGTGGTTTTAAACGATAATAAAATGTCTATTTCAAGAAATGTCGGTGCAATAGCACGCGGATTTACTAAACTTCGCAATCAACCTAAATATCATGATTTTAAATTTAAATTAAGTAAGATATTATCACACGGAGTTTTTGGAAAATTTATTTTCAATATACTTGACAGTGTTAAAAATTTTGTTAAATCTTTGGTATATAGAAATAACTTTTTCGTAAGTCTTGGTTTTAACTATTTAGGACCTGTTAACGGTCACGATATCAAAGCTATGGAAGCACTGTTTAGGGTGGCAAAACTACACAATCGACCATCATTAGTTCACGTTATTACCACTAAAGGAAAAGGCTATCCTTATGCCGAAAACAGTCCTAAAAATTATCATGGTGTATCGTCCTTTGATGTAGAAACCGGTGAAAGCGGAAAGGGCAAAATCAGCTTTTCTGACATTGTTGGTGAAACTCTTTGCGAATTAGCAGAAACTGATAATAAAATTTGTGCTATTACTGCCGCAATGACCGAGGGAACAGGATTGTCAAAATTTGCCTCAAATTTTAAGGAACGTTTTTTCGATGTAGGCATTGCCGAACAGCACGCTGTAACCTTTTCGGCAGGTCTTGCAAAAGGTGGAATGACACCGTTTTTTGCTGTCTATTCAAGCTTTTTACAGCGTGGATTCGACCAAGTTGTTCACGACGCTGCAATTGCTAATTTACCGTTAAAATTACTTGTAGACAGAGCTGGAATTGTCGGTGAGGACGGTGAAAGCCATCAAGGTGTTTTTGATGTTGCTTTTCTATCCTCAATACCAAATATGAACATATATGCACCCGCATCGTACGATGAACTTAAAGACTGTATTAAAAACACCTCAAAAAACAGTGAGCTTTGTGCTATTAGATATCCTCGCGGTTGTGAAAATAAAAACTACAGTTGTGAAATAAGCGGTGACTATACTGTAATTTCCAATAACAGCAAACGGGCTATTGTAACTTATGGCAGACTCTTTTCTAACGCCGTTGAAGCACAAGCAAAGTCTGACTGTGATATAGTTAAGCTTAACCGTATCTATCCGTTAAGTAACGAGCTTTTAGAAACTCTTTTAAGCTATAAAGAACTGTATTTCTTTGAGGAGGCGGTAAGCCGAGGTTCTATTTCCGAACTTTTAGGCTCAATGCTTGCTAAAAAATCATATAACGGTAAATACAGCACATATACGGTTAAGGATGAATTTGTAGTTCATTCAAGTGTTTCATCGGCACTTCGTAAATACAAGCTTGATGCTGAATCAATGATAGAAATTTTAAATAAACATTAATAAGGGAAGTTTATGGCAGAAAAAAGAAGATTAGACACCGCTGTTTTTGAAGCGGGTTATGCCGAAAGCCGTGAGAAAGCAAAAGCAATGATTATGGCAGGCATTGTATATGTTAATAATCAAAAATCTGATAAAGCAGGGTATGTTTTAAAACCCGATGATGTACTTGAGGTTAGAGGTTCTTCGCTTAAGTATGTAAGCAGGGGAGGACTGAAGCTTGAAAAGGCGGTTGCCTCTTTTTCACTTGACCTTAAAGATGCTGTTTGTGCTGATATCGGTGCTTCTACGGGCGGTTTTACCGACTGTATGCTACAAAACGGTGCAAAAAAGGTTTTTGCAATAGACGTAGGTTACGGTCAGCTTGCTTGGAAGCTTAGAAGTGATGAGCGTGTTGTGAATCTAGAGCGTACTAATTTCCGCTACGTTACAAACGAACAGGTAACCGAACCGCTTGACTTTGCATCTGTAGACGTTTCCTTTATATCTCTTTCACATATTTTACCCGTAATGCATACGCTTTTAAAATCGGGCGGTAGGTCGGTTTGCTTAATTAAACCGCAGTTTGAAGCAGGCAAGGAAAAGGTTGGTAAAAAAGGCGTTGTCCGTGACCGAGCAGTTCACATAGAAGTTATTGAAAAAATAATTTCTTTAGCATTGTCTAGTGGATTTTCGGTTATAGATCTTGATTTTTCTCCAATAAAAGGTCCGGAGGGAAATATTGAATATTTATGTTATATTGAAAAAAACGATTCACCTCAATTACTTTGTTCTAAATCAGCAGAGGAAATTGTTGAGGCTTCATATAATAGTTTAAAGGAGTAATTTATGGTAGTAGCTGTTTTGCCAAATCTTGACAAACGCGGTGCGGCTGATATGGTGGAAAAAATCGGTGCCTTTCTAAAAAATGAGGGTATTACCGCTTATTTACCGGATAATATTTGTTGTGCCGACTATATGCATGCACCAGAAGAAGAACTTTATAGTTTAGCTGATTTCCTTATTACCGTAGGTGGTGACGGTACTATTATTCGATACGCAAAGCGTGCTGCTTTATACGGTAAGCCTGTTTTAGGCATAAATGCAGGTAGAATGGGATATCTTGCGAATATTGAGCAGAATGAATATAAACTGCTGTCCAAACTAAAAAATGGTGAATACAGTCTTGAAAAACGAATGATGCTTGACGTTAAAGTCTGTGAAAACGGTAAAACTATAAATGAGTTTACTGCACTTAACGAGGTTGTGATTACAAGCGGATTTATAGCACGAATTATAGATATTGCGGCTTTTGTTGAGGGTGATAGCATTAATTACCGTGCTGACGGACTTATTGTTTCAACACCAACAGGCTCAACAGCATACTCAATGTCGGCAGGCGGTCCTATAATCGATCCCACAACAGAAAATATGTGTATTACACCTATTTGTTCACATTCACTTTCTGCTAAACCTATTTTACTTTCAGCAGAGCGTACCGTAAAAATTAAAGCTTTTTCAAAGAAAAAAAGTGATATTTTCCTGTCGGTTGATGGTAGAAAATCGGCTAATATAAAGCCATATACTGAAATTTTTATAACAAAATCTCCTAAAGCTGTACAGCTTTTAAGAATTAATGACCGTTCTTTCTATAAAACTCTTTCGGCAAAATTTTCGGATGTAAGGAGTGGCGGTTTTGAAAAATAAGCGTCAACATAAGATTCTTGATTTAATATCTAAAAATGTAATTATTACCCAAGGCGAATTACAGGAAGCTCTTATAAATGCAGGCTTTGAGGTAACTCAATCTACAGTTTCGCGTGATATTAAAGAGCTTCGTTTGGTAAAGGGACACGATTCTGAGGGTAATTATCGTTATATTAGCAATGAAAATGCAACTGTAAGTGAGCAGCCGTATAATCATTATCGCGAGATTATTGCGAATTCTGTAAAGAATGTTGATTATGCGATTAATAATGTTGTAATTAAATGCTACACAGGTATGGCTTCAAGCGTTTGTGTGGCAGTTGATACTCTTTTTGCGGATAGAATGTTAGGCTCACTTGCAGGTGATGATACGATTTTTATTGTCACTAGAAGTGAAAACGAATCGGTAGAACTAACCGAGAAAATTAAAAAACTTTCGGGTGGCGTGATATAATGCTGCAATTTTTGCATATTGAAAATATCGCCGTAATTGAAAAAGCCGATATTGAACTGGGTTATGGTATGAACGTGCTTACGGGTGAAACAGGTGCCGGTAAGTCAATAATTATAGATTCTATAAACGCTGTTTTGGGTGAACGCACCTCAAAGGAATTAATACGTGAGGGTGCCGATAAAGCAGAGGTTTCGGCGGTTTTTTGTGATTTGGATAATAATGCACTGTCCGTACTTTCTGAAAACGGCTTTCAGGCTGACGAAGAGGGCAAACTACTAATTCGCAGAACCCTTACGCATAGCGGAAGTAATGTTAAAATCGGCGGAAGGCCTGCAACTGTCGGCGTTTTGCGTGAAATTGGACAGTCACTTTTAAATATTCACGGACAGCACGACAATCAAAATCTTCTAAATCCACAAAAACATTGTGGGTATATTGATGCTGTAGCACAGTTAAATGATGAAATTTCGGATTATTATGCAGAATTCAAGCACCTTAATTCTATTAGAAAAGAATTGGCTGCTCTTGAAACTGACGAGGATGAAAAGGCACGAAAAATTGACCTTTTAAAATATCAAATTAATGAGCTAGAGTCTGCAAATATAAAGCTTGGTGAAATTGATTTACTTAAAGAAAGACTTAAGCTTGCCGAAAGCCACGAGAAAAATGCAAATACAATTTCAAAAATACAAGCGTTACTTTCTGGGGACAATGACAATAATGGAATTGTTGACAAGTTGCTTGAGGTGGACAAGCTTTTAAATTCTCTTGAAATAGATGTACTTAAATCGGATAGTGCTAAGCTTTCCGAAACTGTTTTTTCTATTAGAGATGTAGCTGAAAATATAAAAAATTTCGCTCTAAACAACGATTTTTCGGCTGATGATATTGATATTATCAGCGAAAGACTTGACATGCTTCGCCGACTTATGCTAAAATACGGCGACACCGAAGAAAAAATGCTTGATTTCCTTGAAAAAGCTAAATCTGAACTCAAAGATATTGAGCTTTCTGACGAAAAAATTGAAAAGCTTTCTGTCGAGCTTGATTTAGCTACCGAACGTCTTGTGAAAAAGGCAGAGGTACTTACTACTAAACGTACGGATGCTGCAATAAAATTCCAAAAAGACGTTACAAGTATTCTAACCTATCTTGATATGCCCGATGTTATATTTTCGGTTGATATCAAAAAGGGAAGATACACTAAAAACGGTTGTGATGAAATCGAGTTTTTAATAAGCACAAACTTGGGCGAAACGGTAAAACCGTTACATAAAATTGCATCAGGCGGTGAGTTGTCCCGAGTTATGCTTGGTATTAAAAGCGTGCTTTCCGATGAAGACCAAATTGGTACACTTGTTTTTGATGAGATTGATACCGGTATAAGCGGATATGCCGCCTCAAAGGTTGCCACACAGCTTAAAAAGGTGTCTAAAAACCGTCAGGTACTTTGTGTAACCCACTTAGCACAAATAGCCGCTTTTGCTGACAATCATTTGCTTATACAAAAGAACACCGAAAACGGTAGGGTATATACTAAAGTTAGCCAGCTAAATTATGAAGATAGAATTAAAGAAATCGCAAGAATTATGTCGGGCGGAGAAATCACCGATAATTTATATAATTCAGCAAAAGAACTTTTAGATAGGAGTACAAATGTATGACAATTTATGATGAGCTTGTAGCCCGTGGACTTATAGCACAGGTTACCGATGAGGACGAGATAAAGGAGCTTGTTAATAACGGCAAGGCTGTTTTCTATATTGGCTTCGACCCAACTGCCGATAGTCTTCATGTGGGTCATTTTATGGCACTTTGCCTTATGAAAAGACTGCAGATGGCAGGTAATAAGCCAATTGCTTTAATTGGCGGCGGTACAGGCTATATAGGCGACCCGTCTGGTAGAAGTGATATGCGTTCTATGATGACGCCTGAACAAATTCAGCATAACTGTGATTGCTTTAAGGAGCAAATGAGCCGTTTTATTGAATTCGGTGAAGATAAGGCACTTATGGTTAACAATGCCGACTGGCTTTTAGGTCTAAATTATATAGAGATGTTACGCGATGTCGGTGCCTGCTTCTCGGTTAATAATATGCTTCGTGCTGAGTGCTATAAACAGCGTATGGAAAAGGGATTAAGCTTCCTTGAGTTCAACTATATGATAATGCAAAGCTATGACTTCTATCATTTGTTTAAGCATTATAACTGTAATATGCAATTTGGCGGCGATGACCAATGGTCTAATATGCTTGGCGGTACCGAGCTTATTAGAAGAAAATTGGGTAAAGATGCATATGCAATGACAATTACCTTGCTTATGAATTCTGAGGGTAAAAAAATGGGTAAAACCGCTAACGGTGCTGTTTGGCTTGACCCAAAGAAAACATCTCCTTACGATTTTTATCAGTATTGGAGAAATGTTGGCGATAATGATGTTCTTAAATGTATTCGTATGTTAACATTCTTACCGCTTGAGCAGATTGATGAAATGGATTCCTGGGAAGGAAGTCAGCTTAATACTGCGAAAGAAATTTTGGCTTATGAGCTTACTAAACTCGTTCACGGTGAGGAAGAGGCTCTAAAAGCACAAGCTGCAGCAAAAGCTATATTTGCAGGCGGTGGAAATCACGAAAATATGCCTACCACAACACTTGGTGATGATGATTTTACTGACGGCAAAATCGGTCTCTTAGGTCTTATGGTTAAAGGCGGTCTTTCATCTTCTAACGGTGAAGCACGCCGACTTGTACAACAGGGCGGTGTATCTGTTAACGACCAAAAGGTTACTGATGCTTCATTTAGTATTGAAAAATCACAATTTAGCGATGATGTAATTGTTAAAAAGGGCAAAAAAGTTTTCCATAAGTTTGTTATTGGCTGATTTGTATAAACCAATCCTTGACAAATTAGGAGAAAAGCTTTATAATTTTTTAGTAAATAACAGTTTAAAATTATTTTGGAGGAAGATAATATGATTAGTGCCGGAGATTTTAGAAATGGCGTTACCTTTGAAGAGGACGGCAACGTTTTACAGGTTGTTGAATTTCAGCATGTAAAACCCGGTAAAGGTGCTGCTTTTGTTAGAACAAAAACTAAGAATGTAATTACAGGTTCTGTAATTGAAAAGAGTTACAATCCTACCGCAAAATTCCCGACCGCTTTTGTTGAGCGTAAGGATATGGAGTATTCTTATAATGACGGTGACCTCTATTACTTTATGGACCAAGAAACTTATGAGCTTGTTCCGATTAATTCTTCTGAACTTGGTGACAACTTCAAGTTCGTAAAGGAAAATATGGTTTGTAAGATTTTATCATATAAGGGCAAGGTTTTCGGTGTAGAGCCGCCAACATTTGTTGAACTTCAGGTTACACAAACCGACCCAGGTTTCAAGGGCGACACCGCTACAAACGCTACAAAACCCGCTACACTTGAAACAGGTTGCGAAATCCGCGTTCCTCTTTTCATTGATGAGGGTGATATGATTCGTATTGACACTCGTACAGGCGAATATATGGAGCGTGCGTAAATCTTATATGTAATGCGTATCTACCGCTTGCATAAATTTCATATTGGACAAATCGTTGCTGCCCTTTTGTCCTTTTTTGTGTATTAGATTGACAGCAGAATGGAGTATTATTATGGATATTTGTGAAAAGGTTGCTTACATTAAAGGTCTTGCTAAGGGTATGAAGCTTGATAGCGAATCTAATGAGGGAAAAATCATTGCTGCTATTATAGACCTTCTTGGTGACATTACTGATGAAATATGCGACATTGAGGACGCTTGCGATGATATGTCTGAACAAATTGATGCAGTAGACGAGGACCTTTCTTCTTTAGAAGATATTATATACAAAGATTGCTGTGATTGTGATGACGATGACTGTGATTGTGATTGCTGTGAAGACGAGGTTTATGAGGTTGAATGTCCTGCTTGTCACGATATTATTTATCTTGATGAAGATATGCTCGCTGAAGAAGGCATCAACTGTCCTAACTGCGGCACAAATTTAGAGTTTGATTTTGACTGCTGCTGTGATGATGAAGATTGTGATTGCGGTTGCTGCGATTGTGAAGAAGAATAATTTTTAAAATTTTAAGACCGCAAATCCACTGTGGATATGCGGTCTTTTTTTGGAATGGAATGTATATGATAAAAACCGAATTTGAACTCCAGTTCAGCACTGAATGTTTTGAAAATAATAAATTGCCTGTTATTGTAGTTGCGGCGGGCAGTTCTAGCCGAATGAAAGGCATAAATAAACTGTTTTTGGATTTTGGCGGTATGCCGCTTGTAGTAAAAACGCTAATGGCATTTGAAAAATCACCGCTAATTTCTAAAATCATTCTTGTTACAAGTGAAGAAAATGTTTTAGAGATGGAAAGACTTTCTATTGAATATAAAATCACAAAACTTACTGATATTACAGTTGGCGGTGCTAATAGATTTTCTTCGGTTTTAAACGGCATTGAAAAGCTAGATGTTGCTGATGAAAAGGTTTTAATTCACGACGGTGCCCGTCCTTTTGTAGATAATAAAGTTATAGGTAACGTATGTGCAGCACTTCAAAATTATGATGCCGCAGTTTGTGCTGTGCATGTAAAGGATACTGTTAAAATCGCAAATGAAAACGGTAATGTTAGAGAAACGCCCGATAGAAACACTCTTTTCTCGGCACAAACACCTCAAGGTGTAGATGTTAAAAAATATAAAGCTGCCGCTGAGAAAATTGCCGATAAGAATTTCATAACAGACGATGCCTCTGTTATGGAAGCGGGTGGCTATAATGTTAAGATTGTTATGGGTGACTATAAAAACATAAAAATCACAACGCCTGAGGATATTGTTGTTGCTCGTGCTATCTTGGAGGGTGAATAATATGCGTATAGGTCATGGTTATGATGTTCATAAACTAGTGGAGGGTAGACCGCTTATCATAGGCGGTGTTAATATTCCGCATACCACTGGTTTGCTTGGTCATTCTGATGCAGACGTTCTGTTGCATGCTATTTGCGATGCACTTTTAGGTGCCGCAGGTCTTGGTGATATCGGAAGACACTTTCCCGATACTGATGTGAATTTTAAAAATATTGACAGTAGAATTTTATTACGTAATGTTTTAAAAAAGATTACTGCAAAGGGATATAAAATCAGCAATATAGATGTTACAGTAATTGCTCAAGCACCAAAGCTGGCACCATATATTGAACAAATGGCAAAAAATATATCCGAAGACTTAAAAATTGATATTTCTCGTGTTAACATTAAAGCTACCACCGAAGAGGGTTTGGGCTTTACAGGTAAAAAACTCGGTATATCTGCTCACGCTGTTTGTTTGTTAGAGGAATAATAGGTGAATTTTACTCATATTCTTAATTGGATGTGAGTTTGTGAGAATTTATTGTATATTAAATCGTCGTGTTTTGGCATTATTACTTTTATCTACCGTATTAACAATTTTAATTTTCGGACAGTTTAAAAGCTATCAAATAACACAAAAGAACGGCGATACACATAAAAACAGAATTAACTTTATAAGCAATCTGGGCTTTTCGGTTGACGAAGATTCAGTGACAGAAAAGCAGGTGTTTATACCGTACAGTTTTTCGGACGTCTACGAAAACTATAATAAAGTTCAACTAAAAGCAGGGTACGACCTTACTAAATATCGCGGTGAAAATGTTATTTGTTATTCTTATAATGTTATCTCTGATAATACAGAAGATTTTAAGGTTGTAAATCTTTTAGTACATAATGGTTTAATTGTTGGCGGTGATGTATCCTCACTTCGTATTGACGGTGATATGCTTCCGCTTGTTAAAAAAGAATAATTTTGGTGAAATAATGGAAAAATTAAGGTTAGATAAATTTATTTCTTCACAACTTAATGTTTCAAGAAACGAAGCACATTTGGCTATAAAAAAGGGAACTGTCACGGTAAACGGTGAGGTTATACGTGACCGTTCGCTTATTATAAACCCTAATGCTGATAAAATCACACATAATGGACAAGCTATTACCTATAAGAAGTATATCTATATACTTATGAATAAGCCGTCGGGTGTACTTTCAGCATCTAATGATAAAAACAGGCATACCGTTGTTGACTTGGTTCCGCCTAATCTTAAAAGGCAGGGCTTATTTCCTGTCGGTCGACTCGATAAGGATACCACAGGTCTTTTAATAATTACCGATGACGGTGAGTTTGCACATAGAGTTATTTCACCAAAATCAAATATTCCTAAGTGTTATTTAGCCGAATTGGACGGTGATATTAACGACGAAATTATTGCTCGCTTTTCAGAGGGAATAGTGCTTGCTGATGGTACAAAATGCAAGCCGGCCGAGCTATGTCGAGTTTCAAAGAATGTCGCACGAATAACAATTACCGAGGGTAAATATCACCAAATAAAAAGAATGTTTGGAGTGTTTGATTTAGGGGTAAATTCGCTTCATAGAGAGTCGGTTGGCCACTTAAAGCTTCCTAAAGAGCTCTTTTTTGGTCAATGTGTTGAAATTTTATCAAAAGATGTCGAATTACTTTGTTAGTATGTGTTTGTGTAGTTTTAATAAAATTACATTGTGAAGATTGGCGGAAATTTGTCTAGCAATTTTCCATATGTTGTGTTATAATTACGTAGTCAATTCAACTATATTGTAGGAGGTCACTTTTTATGGCAAGTTTATCATTACGTAACGTGTATAAACGTTATCAGGGTGGTGTAGTTGCAGTTTCCGATTTCAACCTTGAAATCGCAGACAAAGAATTTATCATTCTTGTAGGTCCTTCCGGTTGCGGTAAGTCTACAACTTTAAGAATGATTGCAGGTCTTGAGGAGATTTCTGACGGTGAAATCTACATTGGCGACCGTTTGGTTAACGATGTTACTCCTAAGGACCGTGACATAGCAATGGTTTTCCAGAACTATGCTCTTTATCCCCATATGACAGTTTACGACAATATGTCTTTCGGTCTTAAATTAAGAAAAACTCCTAAAGAGGAAATTAAGCGTCGTGTTGAAGAGGCTGCTCGCATCCTTGATATCACACATTTGCTTGAGCGTAAACCTAAGGCTTTGTCCGGTGGTCAGCGTCAGCGTGTTGCTTTAGGTCGTGCTATCGTTCGTGAGCCTAAGGTATTCTTACTTGACGAGCCGCTTTCTAACTTGGATGCTAAGCTTCGTGCACAGATGCGTACCGAGATTTCTAAGCTTCACCATCGTTTAGGTACAACATTTATTTACGTTACCCACGACCAGACAGAAGCTATGACAATGGGTACACGTATCGTTGTTATGAAGAACGGCTTTATTCAGCAGGTTGCTTCTCCAAATGAGCTTTATAATAGACCTACAAACCTATTCGTTGCAGGCTTTATCGGTTCTCCTCAGATGAATTTTATTGATTCTGTTCTTCTTAAAGAAGGCGATGACTTCTTTATCGAGTTTGGTTCTGAAGATACCAAGACTAGAGCAGGTCTTAAGTTCAAGTTAAAGCTTCCGGCTTCTAAAAACGAAGGTGACCGTTTACTTCCTTATGTTGGTAAAGAAGTTATTGCAGGCGTTCGTCCTGAGCATATTCATAACGAGGAAGAATTGATTGCCGCTAACCCTGAGGGCGTTGTTGAGGCTAATCTTGAAGTTTCCGAGCTTATGGGTGCTGAAACTTATCTATATCTTGACAGTGAGGGTCATCCTCTTGTTGCACGTGTATCTCCTGATTCTACCGACCGTCCGGGTGATAGAATTAAGGTTGCTATTGAAACAGCTAAAATCCATCTCTTTGATAAGGATACAGAGATTGTTATCACTAACTAATACACAAAACAATAACAAATTAAGCCACACCGTAAGGTGTGGCTTTTTTGTATATATTAATTTTTATTGAATTAATATGATTTAATTTTAGAAGAATGGTAGGGAAGAAGCTTCAATGAATAAAACTTCTTCATAAGCATTTCAGAAAGCGGTTTTACAATTACGTCTTCGGTAGCAAAATGTCCTGCATCAAATACACAAATTCCTTGATTAATAGAATCGATAAAAATATTGTGTTTAACATCAGCAGTTATTAGTGCTTGACATTGGTTTAAAATAGTATCATTTAAATAATTACCGCCACTGCCCGTACAAATCAGCAGACTTTCAATTAAGCTAGAACATTCGGTATATCGTACAACGTCGCCAAGGACCGCTTTTAGCTTTGTAGCAAGCATTTGCGGTGCGGTGGGGGAAATTTTACATTTTCGAAGTTGAACACCGTCGCTTGCAGTAATAATTTCAATATCATTAAAGCCCATAATTTTACAAAAAGCATCATTGACGCCGCCAGTTGCAAAATCCATATTAGTGTGCATTGAAATTACCGAAATACCGTTCTTAATAAGTTCATAGACTACACTGCCTGCAAGTACATTTTTAATACCGTTAAAAATCACAGGATGGTGTGTAATAATTAAATTACAACCGTTTTTAACAGCAAATCTAACAGTATCTATTTCACAGTCAAGTGTCACTACAATGCCTGAAACCTCAAAATCATGACTGCCTACAAGAAGTCCTACATTATCGAAGTCTAAAGCCGTATCAAGCGGGAATTTCTCGCACAAATAATCATAAACAGATTTTACCTTCATAAAATCACACCTTTTTAACAAATGAGTCTTTAAGTGCTACTGTGCGGTTAAAAATTAGATTGTCATCACTAGAATCTGTATCAACACAGAAATAGCCTTGACGCATAAATTGGAAGGTATCTCCCACTTTGAAATCGGCAAACGAAGCATCAATTTTGCAGTTTTCAAGTACTGTTAGCGACTCGGGGTTAAGATTATCAGCAAAGGACGAAACGCCTTCTTCATCACTTGGGTTTTCAACATTAAACAGTCTTTCATACAGTCTTACGGTAATGTCTTTTGCATTATTTACGCTAACCCAATGAAGAGTACCCTTAACCTTTCTGCCGTCGGGTGTTTCACCGCCAAAGCTTTCTGGGTCATAAGTGCAGTGAACAGCGGTTATATTGCCGTTTTCATCAGTTTCGTGTGAAGCGTATTTAATATAATATGCACCCTTTAATCGAACTTCTTTTTCGGGACAGAGTCTAAAGTATTTTCCAGGGGGATTAAGCATAAAGTCGTCTTGCTCAATATAAATTTCTTTTGAGAAAGTAACAGTTGTTTTACCAAGCTCGGGCTTATTTGGGTTTATGTCTACAGAGATTTCGTCTACCTTATCTTCGGGATAATTATCAATAATAATCTTAAGCGGACGTAGTACAGCCATAGCACGATTTGCATTTTCGTTAAGATAATCACGAACGCATGATTCAAGCAAGGCATAATCAATTACGCTGTATGCTTTTGAAACGCCGATTTTATCAACAAATTCACGAATAGCAGGTGCAGGATAACCGCGTCTTCTCATACCGCAAATGGTAGCCATACGAGGATCATTCCAACCGCTTACTAAACCGTCATTTACAAGCTTCAAGCACTTTCTTTTGCTTGTTAAGGTATAGTTAACGTTCATACGTGCGAACTCAATTTGACGGGGTGCTTCGGGAATTTCAAGTGCCTCTAAAAACCAATTATATAACGGACGGTGATTTTCAAACTCTAAAGAGCAAAGGGAATGTGTAACACCCTCTCTGGCGTCGCTTAACGGATGAGCAAAGTCGTACATAGGATATACACACCACTTATCACCTGTACGGTGATGGGTGGCTTTCATTATGCGGTAGATAATAGGGTCACGCATATTTATATTTGAGGACGCCATATCGATTTTAGCACGTAATACCATAGCACCGTTTTCAAATTCACCCTCGGTCATACGGCGGAATAAATCCTTAGTTTCCTCAACAGGACGGTTTCTATAGGGACTTTCCTTGCCAGGTTCGGTTAAGGTTCCTCTGTATTCACGAATTTCGTCGGGAGATAGTTCATCTACATAGGCTAAACCTTTATCGATAAGCTTCAATGCACACTCGTAAATATAATCAAAATAATCGGAAGCATAATAAACGTTATCCCACTTAAATCCTAGCCATTTAATATCTTCCATAATTGCATCTACATACTCGACGTCTTCCTTGGTCGGATTAGTATCATCAAGACGCAAATTGCAGGTTCCACCGTATTTTTGTGCCGTGCCGAAATCTATGCAGATTGCCTTTGCGTGACCGATATGCAAATATCCGTTAGGCTCGGGCGGAAATCTTGTCTGTACTTTTTTGTATACGCCCTCAGCTAAATCCTCGTCAATAAAATCGTGAATAAAGTTGGACGGTTTAACGTTTTCTTCCATAACAATATTTTTTTCTTCCATAAGGCACCTCTTAAATTGAATTAATCATATCATTTATTCTATCAATACAACGTGCTTGACCTAAAACCTGCATTATACTGCAAAGGTCAGGAGTGTTGCGACGTCCCGTAATTGCGATACGAAGCACAGTGCTCAAATCACCGGCTTGTCCCTTGAAATCATCAGGATTAGCTTTATATTCCTTGCTCTCACTTGCAAACCCAAGGGAAGGGCATAAAGACTTAATTTTATCAAACCATGCTTGACGGTCGTCGGTAGCATCGTATACATTTTTATATTGCTCTAAAAATGCCTTTGCATCGGCAGGATTAATATTTTCGGGCAACTCAAAGCAAGGTGTATACAATTCTTCATAAAAATAAGCAACATAATCCTTTGCATCGGTCCATTTTGCAATATCCTTACGCGGTTTTGGAACATCGCGGTCAATTGCTAAAACGGATTTTGTGTAATCGGGATTTTTTGTGAGAATATTATAGAAGTCATTATCAAACTCTTTTGCCCAAGCAGTAAGCTTGTCATAAACTACTGCACTTGACATAGATGCAATTTTTATCTTGCTGACATCAAGTAGCTTATTCTCGTCATAAAGTGCACCCGAAACGCTCATTTTTTTAAGGTTAAATTTAAAATCTCTATAGGACGCAGTCGGATTTGCTCTACGCCAATCCTCGAAATCGGAGGCAGCTATTGTCATTAGATATTCGATAACGCTTTCAGCATCATAACCCTCTTCAGCAAAGAAATGAACTGCAGCCTCGGGGTCTTTACGCTTTGAAATTTTACGTTTTGCACCGTTATCAAGCTTCATAATAGGTGCTATGTGGCCAAACTTTGGCACTCGGAAGCCTAAAAGTTTAAACAGTTCAATATGCTTAGGTACGGATGAAATCCATTCGTCACCCCTTAAAACGTGGGTTGTGTGCATTAAATGGTCGTCTATAGCGTGTGCAAAGTGATATGTGGGTATGCCGTCAGATTTTAAAAGTACAAAATCCTCGTCATTTTGAGGCATTTCGATTTTACCCTTAATTGTATCTTCAAAGGTTATGCGGTTTTCCTCATTACCCTGTGATTTTAGTCTTATAACAAAAGGTTTGCCCTCGTCAATTAACGCTTTGGCTTCCGTATATGTTATATTGCGGTGTTTTGCATATTCTCCGTGATAGCCTGTACGTATTTTTGAGGCTTCCTGCTGTTCGCGGACAGCAGACAATTCTTCTGCAGTACAAAAACAGGGGTATGCAAGCCCTTTTTTGATTAAATCCTTAACATAGGTTTGATATATCTCTGCACGGTGGCTTTGTTGATAAGGACCGTAAACGCCCTCTTCGTGATTGCCATCTACAAAACCCTCGTCAATATTAATACCAAAACGATTAAGGCCGTCTATAATATCCTCAATACCGCCCTCAACCTCACGTTTTTTGTCGGTATCCTCAATTCTTGTAAAGAAAATTCCGCCTGTAGAGGTTGCAGTAACACGGTTTACAAGGGAAGTAAATAATGTTCCTAAATGTAGGTAACCTGTAGGACTAGGGGCAACACGTGTAACCCTTGCACCCTCTGAGAGTTTTCTTTCTGGATATTTTTCTTCATAATAATCGGGGGTTTTATCAATATTCGGTAACAATAAATCCGCCATTAAATCAAATTCGTTCACTCTAACACCTCAAACAAAATTATGTTCGATTTATTATCGCACAAAAGTAAAAAAATTACAATACCAAATTTACAAAATATTATTATTTTTATTATATATATTTTATATAAAATTTTAGTAACAACACTTGCACAAAGATGTAAAATGAGTTATAATAATCATATTGTAAACATTCGCAATTTTAGGGAGTTTTTTTATTTGAATATTCTTGATATTGGAAAACATTTTTCTACCGAACAATTCGAATATGCTAATAGGGCAAAGGCGTTGCTTTTTGAACAGTTGGGCTATACTCCAAAAGCTCATATTATAACCTACGGTTGCCAGCAGAACGTTAGTGATTCTGAGCGTATTAAAGGCCTGTTAGAGCTTATTGGATATGATTTTACCGACGATATCGATGAGGCTGATTTTGTGCTTTTTAACACCTGTGCGGTACGCGGACATGCTGAGGACAGGGTTTACGGTAATGTCGGTGCTATGAAGCATTATAAACGTAGAAAACCTAGTATGCTTATTGCCGTTTGTGGCTGTATGGTACAGCAAGAGCAGGTCAAAGAGCGTTTTAAAAAAAGCTATCCATATGTTGACATTCTTTTTGGCACACAGGTACAGCACCGCTTACCTGAATTTATTTATAAGCGTATTTCGGGCAGTAACAGAATTTTTGAAACCGATTTAGCTAACGGCGAAATTGTTGAGGGAGTACCCGTACGCCGTGACAGTACATTTAAGGGTTGGTTGCCTATAATGTACGGTTGCAATAATTTTTGCACCTACTGTATTGTGCCTTACGTTAGAGGTAGAGAGCGTTCCCGAAATCCCGAAGAGGTAGTAGCTGAGGCCGAGAAAATGATAAAATCGGGTTTTAAGGAAATAATGCTATTAGGTCAAAATGTTAATTCCTACGGCAAGGGTGAAGATCATGGCGTTAATTTTGCAAAGCTTTTACGCCGTATAAACGATATTGAGGGTGACTTTAGAATTCGTTTTATGACCTCGCATCCTAAAGATTGTACTTTAGAATTGCTTGATACTATCAAGGATTGCGACAAGGTTGCAAAGCATTTACACCTACCGTTCCAAAGCGGTTCTGATAGAATTTTAAAGGCTATGAATCGTCATTACGATAGAGCGACATACTTAAATCTTATTAGTGAAGCTAAAAAGCGTATTCCCGATATTTCGCTCACTAGCGATATTATTGTAGGTTTCCCCGGTGAATCCTATGAGGATTTTTGCGAAACCTTATCCCTTGTAAAAGAAGTAGAGTACACTTCGCTTTTCACCTTTATTTTCTCACCGCGTGAGGGAACACCCGCCGCAAAGATGGAGGATAATATAAGTCGCGAAGAAAAGGGTAAATGGTTTAATGAGTTATTGAAACTCCAAGAAGAAATCGGGGAGAGCAAAATTAAAAATACCGTTGGTAAAACATATAGAGTTTTATGTGAAGAAGCCATAGGTGACGGTTTGTATTCAGGAAGAACAGACGGTATGCATGTTGTTCAGTTCGAGAGTGCTTCTGATTTAACAGGACAACTTATTAATGTAAAAATTGATTCTTATACAAAAGTACTTAAGGGTACAGTAGTAGAATAAAAAATTATTTTAAAAGAGGTTTTTATAATGACAGTTTTAGATGCAGTTAGAAATTTAGGCGAGGCTATGCAACAGGACGAGCGTTTTATACGCTACGCAAAGGCAAAGCTTGACAATGATAATGATGAAGCTTTACAAAATTCTATTAAAGAATTTAACTTAATTCGTATGCAAATTGATGCCGCTATGTCTAGTGAAGAGCAGGATGACGAAAAAGTTAAAGAACTTAATGAAAAAATGAGAAAAACTTATATGGAAATTATGTCAAGTCCCGCTATGGCTGAGTATAACGCCGCAAAAGCAGAGCTTGACGGTATGTTAGGCGAAATTGACAGTGTTATCGCACAGTGCGTTGAGGGTGCAGACCCCAAGACCTGTGAGCCAGAAACACACTCTTGTTCAGGTAGCTGTTCAACCTGTGGCGGTTGCCATTAATTAACTAACTCAATTTTACTATTTTATGGGGTGAAATAATGGCTGAACTATCTCCAATGATGCGTCAGTATATGGAAATTAAATCTAAATATGAGGACAGTATCCTTTTTTTCAGATTAGGTGACTTTTATGAAATGTTTTTTGAGGATGCTAAAACCGTATCGGCGGAGTTGGATTTAACCTTAACCGGTAAGGATTGCGGTCTTGAAGAAAGGGCACCAATGTGCGGCGTTCCTTTTCATAGCTGTGAGGGTTATATTTCCCGTTTGGTTGAACGCGGTTATAAGGTTGCTATTTGCGAGCAGACCGAGGACCCTCAAAAAGCAAAGGGACTTGTACGTCGCGATGTGATTCGTGTTATTACACCAGGTACTGTTCTTGAGGATTCTATGCTTGATGAATCTAAAAACAACTTTTTGGCAGCCGTAGCAATAAAAGACAGCACTTTTGGTTTTTGTTTTACCGATGTTTCTACGGGTGAGTGTCACATTACCGAAATTCCTGCCGAGGATAACGGTAGCGGTATTGTAAATGAATTAATGCGTTTTGCCCCAAGTGAGCTTTTGATTACCGAACAATATAAGCAATTCCCAATGTTATCGGAATTTTTAAAGCAGAATTATGAGGGATTAGTTACTATTCGTTCAAAGGATAGCTTTTTATCTTCAAACACCCGTCCACTAATTCTCAAAAAGTTCTCGGTCGTAAGCTCTGAAAATTTAAACATAACAAAGGGTAGTGCTTCCGAGGCGGCTTTAGGTGCTTCTATTGAATACATAAATGAAACCGCAATAACCGGCGAGATGCTTATTAATAGCATTAATATTTATACAGCGTCACAGTATATGCGACTTGATATGACCGCAGCTAGAAACCTTGAAATCAGCGAAACTATGCGTTCAAAATCTAAAAAAGGCTCGCTTTTATGGGTGCTTGATAAGACAAAGACTGCTATGGGCAAACGCCTTATTAGAGGTTGGGTTGAAAAACCGCTAAAATCTATTGCAGAAATCAGTCTTCGCCAAAACGCTGTTGAGGAATTATGCTCTAACACCATAATGCGTTGTGAGGCGTGCGAGTATTTAAGCGGTATTCGTGACGTTGAGCGTATTATGTCAAAAATAGTTTACGGTAACGCTAATGCCCGTGATTTATTGTCACTATCAGCTACTGCACATAAATTCCCGATAATTAAAGAGCTTTTAGCTAATGTAAACAGCAGACTTTTAAAGTCAATTCATAATGATATTGACGCACTTGAAGATATTTTTACCCTAATTGATGACGCTATTTATGAAGAGGCACCTATAACCTTGCGTGAGGGCGGTCTTATTAAGGATGGCTACAACAACGAGGTTGATATACTTCGCTCTGATATGAAAAACGGTGCAGGCTATCTTACAGAAATTGAAACTAGCGAGCGTGAAAAAACAGGTATTAAAAATCTACGCGTTCGTTATAATAAGGTTTTCGGTTATTATATTGAGGTTACAAATTCTTTCCTTGATAAAGTGCCTGAAAATTATATTCGCAAGCAAACCCTGACTAATTGTGAGCGTTATATCACCGAAGAACTGAAAAACCTAGAAACTAGAGTTCTAACCGCAAAAGACAGGGTTTTTCAGTTAGAATATGAGATTTTTAATAATATCAGGGAAAAAGTATCTGCCGAAATTGCCCGTATTCAAACTACGGCATCGGCTATAGCTTCGCTTGATGTTTTGTGTTCACTAGCCAACGTTGCGGCTGATAACGATTATTGCCGTCCTTTAGTTAATAATAACGGTGCTATAAACATTAAATCGGGAAGACACCCCGTAGTTGAGCAGTTGACCTCAACGCCATTTGTCGCTAACGATACTTTCTTAGATTTAAACGATAATAGATGTGCTATTATTACTGGTCCTAATATGGCAGGTAAATCAACATATATGCGTCAAGTAGCATTAATTACCCTAATGGCACAGATTGGTTCTTTTGTACCTGCTGAAATGGCGGAAATAGGTATAGTAGATGCAATTTTTACAAGGGTAGGAGCGTCGGACGATTTAGCATCCGGCAAGTCAACCTTTATGGTTGAAATGAGTGAGGTTGCCGATATACTTAAAAACGCCACCAAAAACAGTCTTTTAATATTAGACGAAATAGGCAGAGGTACATCGACATTTGACGGTATGTCTATAGCAAGAGCTGTACTCGAATACGTTGCAGACCGCCGTAAAATAGGTGCTAAGGCACTTTTCGCCACCCACTATCACGAGCTTACCGAAATGGAAAACGAGCTTAAAGGGGTCAAAAACTATAACATAGCCGTTAAAAAACGTGGCGATGATATTATTTTCTTACGCCGTATTGTACGCGGCGGTGCCGACGACAGCTACGGTATCGAAGTAGCAAAGTTAAGCGGTATACCAAACTCGGTTATTGATCGTGCAAAAGCAATTCTAAAACAGACCGAGGAAGAGGGAATTATTACCTACCGTACTGCCGCTTCGCCTGATGCACAAATTTCTATTGAATCACAGTCTGCTTGCGATTTATTACATGAAATGCAGGCGATTGATGTAAATACACTTACGCCGATTGAGGCAATGGGTATTTTATTTGATTTAGTTAACAAAGCAAAATCTATATAATTAGTGAGTGAAATTATGCCAAAAATTAATTTGCTACCACTACATATTTCAGAGCTTATCGCCGCCGGTGAGGTTGTTGAACGTCCTGCTTCTGTAATAAAAGAGCTTGTTGAAAACTCTATTGATGCAGGTGCTACAAGAATCACCGTTGAAATACAACGCGGCGGTATACTTTATATGCGAATAACCGATAACGGTTGCGGAATTTCTTTTGAGGATGTTCCGCTTGCCTTTATGCGTCATGCAACAAGTAAAATTTCAACCGATAGAGATTTAGATAGCATAGCAACACTTGGCTTTCGCGGTGAAGCACTTGCGGCTACTTCATCTGTTTCAAAAATTGAAATGTTTACGCGAACACCCAATAGTGATATTGGTACTCATTATTTAATTGAGGGTGGAAAAGAAACTTTATATGAAGAATCGGGCTGTCCTGAGGGTACAACGATTGTAGTTAGAGATTTGTTTTACAACACACCTGCACGTATGAAATTTCTTAAAAAGGATGTTTCGGAGGGTAATGCAGTAGCATCGGTTATTGACCGACTTGCAATTTCTCATCCTGAAATCTCCTTTAAACTGATACGCGACGGTAAGCAGACACTTTCTACTACGGGTGACGGTAAGCTGGAATCCGCTATATATAGCGTTCTTGGCAGAGATTTTTCTAAATCCTTAATTCCTGTAAATTCAGAAAACAGTGGTGTAAAAGTTTCTGGATTTATTTGTAAGCCTGTCTTTTGTCGTCAATCAAGGGCAGGGCAGTATACATTTTTAAATTCACGTCTTGTGCATTCGGGTACTGTTACAGCCGCCGTAGAGCAAGCATATAAAAACAGTGCTATGGTAGGAAAATTCCCCGCATTTGTAATCAATGTAGAGGTTCCGTTCGACACCGTTGATGTAAATGTTCACCCTGCTAAAACAGAAATCCGCTTTGCAGATGAAAAACGTATATTTGATACCGTTTTTTACGCCGTTAAAAACGCTATTAATTTAGGCGATACAAGACCCTCAATAGAAATAAAACCTGTAAACAAGGCGGTTTTACCTAATTTTAATAAACAAAATGCAGAATATAAACAAGAAAAACTGCCAACTGTAGAAATTCCTGTTGTTAAAAAAGAGGTAGAGACTGTAACCAAATCTTCACGTTTGAATGGTTCTAATATTCCACCTTTTTATAGAGAAAATGTGGAAAACGTGTCATTAACAGCACCCCAAGTTATTTTTGAAAAAAATAATGTTGATGATAGCAGTTTTTCAAATAATAAAAAATATACTGTTGATATTGATATAGTAGTAGATGATGATAGTGAAGTCGAAAATGTCGAATCTGTTTTAGAGGAGGAATTACCCGAAATTCGCCTAATCGGTGAGGCTTTTCGCACATATATAGTTGTGGAATGTGAAAACAGTATTTTTATGATTGATAAACATGCCGCACATGAAAGAATTTTATTTAACAAACTTAAAAAGGAGCAAACTGCAGAAACTCAGCAGCTTTTAGCACCGGTAACTGTAAGACTTTCAAAATTAGAACACGAAGCTTTAATTTCAAATGTTGAATTACTTGAAAAATCGGGTTTTGAAGTTGAGGATTTCGGTAATTCGAGTATTATAGTTCGTGCAGTACCGTCGACGCTTTTAAAAGAAGATGTTATAGCTGTTATAAACGAGGTTGCCGAGGCATTGCTTGTAAAAAACAACGTAGAGATTGAGGCGTTAGACCGCCTTTATCATACCGTTGCCTGCAAAGCTGCAATTAAGGCAGGTTATCATACAACAAATATCGAACTTTTGGATTTAGCTAAAAGAGTTTTGTTTGATAAGGATGTAATGTATTGTCCTCACGGTCGTCCTGTAGCTTATGAACTTAAAAAGATTGACCTTGAAAAGCAGTTTGGCAGAATACAATGAGTAAAAATAATTTTGTGATTTTTGTTGTAGGTCCTACTGCGTCGGGTAAAACCTCACTTGCCGTAGAGCTTGCTTTAAAATATAATGCCGAAATAGTGTCAGCAGATTCCATGCAGATTTATAAAGGGATTAGTATTGCATCTGCCGCTCCAACCGAAGCTGAAAAAAAAGGTGTTAAACACCATCTTATTGAGTTTTTGGAGCTTAATGAAAGTTTCACCGTAGCTGATTATTTGGTACTTGCACGTGATAAAATTAATAAAATTTTAGAAAGCGGCAAAAACTGTATTGTGGTAGGCGGAACTGGGTTATATATTAATTCTCTTGTAGACAACATTCAGTTTACTGAACAAGAGGAAAATGAAACAATCAGAATTGAACTGGAAAAAGAAATGGACGAAAAGGGTGCTGAGTATATGCTTTCGGTTTTAGCATCTTTTGACCCCGAGGCTGCTATGAAGCTTCATCAAAACAACAAACGCCGAATTATACGGGCAATTGAGGTTTATAAGCTTACAGGCAAAACCTTTACCGAGCAAAATTTGCTCTCCCGTCAAACCGAGTTACCCTATAAACCGATAATTATCGGCATAAATTATAAAGACCGCGAAAAACTTTATGATAGAATAAATCGGCGTGTTGATTTAATGATTGAAAACGGTATTTTAAACGAGGCTAAAAAATATCTTTCATTAAAACAAGGTGACGGTGCTGCACAAGCTATTGGTCACAAGGAATTAATACCGTATATTTTAGGCGAGTGTGACCTTGATACCGCTACCGAGAACCTCAAGCGTGCTACAAGACGTTATGCCAAAAGGCAACTTACTTGGTTTACAAAAGACCAAAGAATTAATTGGATTTATTCAGATGAAACCGACAATGTTTTAGCTGATGCTATAAAAATTATAGAAACGGAGATGAAATAATGGGGAACTACAAGGCTATAAAAATTATTGTTGTTATATTTGCCTTAATTTTCATATTTCATCAGGTGTATTCTTCGCTTTTTAAGCCTATAGTTACACAAAGTGCCGAGTATTACGAATATTCTGACGGTATTGAGATTACAGGGCATATTATTAGAAATGAAACGATTGTAACAGCCGATTCAAACAGTGTTTTACATTTTATGGTTGATGACGGTCTACGTGTTTCAAAAAATGGAGTAATCGCACAGATATATGACAGTAAAAATGCATCTGTTATGGTTACACAGATTAATGCTTTAAAGAGTCAAATTGCTGATATCGAAGATTTAGAGGCATACAATGCCAAAAAGGCTGCCGACCTTGATTTGATTACAAACCGTGTAAAGACTGCAGTTAACGATATGATTTACAGTAGTACCCATGGCAATTATCAAAATATGCCCGAGCTTGAGAAAAATTATTTACTGTCTATTAACCGTCAACAAATGATTACGGGCGAACAAACAGATTTTAGTGAACAACTTTCCTCACTTAATGCAGAGTTGACAGAGCTTAATCAGTCCTTGCCTAACCCAATCGGTTCTATAAAAGCAGAGCAATCAGGATACTTTATTTCTAGTATTGACGGTTATGAAAATGTTTTTTCTGCTCAAAATCTAGACGCTGTTACACCGGAATTTCTTAAAGATTTAACACCTCAAGAAAAGTCTAATAATGCAATTGGCAAAATTGTTTCAGACTATGAATGGTATATTGCCGCTAAAGTTTCGCTTAACGATTCACTAAAGTATAAAGTAGGCGATAATCTTCTTATATCTACAAATTTAAAATCAAGTCCTACGCTTTCTGTTACGGTAAAACAAATTAATCTTTCAAGCGATAACGACAGTGCGGTGGTAATTTATTCTTGCCAGCAAATGAACAGTGAAATTGCTTATATGCGGACAGGCAGTATGACCGTTGTAAATTCAACATATAAAGGACTAAAATTACCTAAAAAATCACTTCGAGTACTTGACGGTCAAACAGGTGTTTATGTATTAAGCGGAATAACTCTTGAATTTGTGCCGGTTAATGTAATTTATTCAAACGATGATTTTATTATCTGCGAACAGCAAACAAGCGTTGATAAGGTTTTAAGACTGTATGATGAGGTTGTTGTAAAAGGGAGGAATTTATATGATGGAAAAGTTGTCGGCTAAAGAGTTTGATGCTAACTATAAAACAATACTCGAAAAGCTTGACAAAGCCCTTTTAAAGACCAATAAATCACCTAGTGATGTTATTTTGCTTGCGGCTACAAAAACGGTTGATGTAGATACAATAAATTACGCAATATCTAAGGGAATTAATTTTATTGGTGAAAACCGAGTGCAAGAGTTTTTGTCAAAATACGATATGATTTCCCCAGTACATAAGCATTTTATCGGACATCTTCAAACCAACAAGGTAAAGGACATTATTAACCGTGTTGAGCTTATACATTCAGTGCATTCATTAAAGCTCGCCGCCGAAATTTCAAAGCAGGCAGTAAAAAACAACCGACATATTGATATACTTTTAGAGGTTAATATTGGAAATGAGGAAAGTAAATCGGGTTTTGCTTCCGACGAAGTATTAGATGCGGTTATGGAAATCAGCAAATATGATAATATTTCGATTAAAGGTTTAATGGCAATTCCGCCTATTTGTGAAAACCCCGAAGATAATCGCCAATATTTTAAAGAAATGTACAAACTCTTTATTGACATTGGTGATAAAAAAATAGATAATAGTAGTATGGATATTCTTTCAATGGGAATGTCTGACGATTTTGATATTGCAGTTGAAGAGGGTGCTAATTTAATACGCCTTGGAACTGCACTTTTTGGAAAAAGAATTTATTATTAAATTATTATAAAGGAGAAAATTATGGGACTTTGGGACAACATTAAAAACATTATGACAATACCCGAGGAGGACGATTTCGATGAAGATATAGTTGAAATCGAAGAAGAGGCTCCAAAAAAGAAAACATACGAGGAGGAAGCGTATAACGCTAAAAAGGAAAATACTCCTAAAATATTCCAAGGCGGCAAGTCAAAAACAATTAGCTATTCTCAAAATCAAATGCAGGTAGTTCTTGTAAAACCCGATAGATTTGAAGATGTAACTGCTATTGCTGACCATTTAAATGAAAAAAAGACTGTTGTTTTAAATCTTGAAGCTGCTAATCGCGAGGTTTCCCGCCGTATTATCGACTTTTTAAGCGGTGCAGCATACGCAAATCACGGAAATATGCGAAAGGTAGCGAATAGCACATTTATAATTGTTCCCACATCTGTTGACGTTATGGGAGAACTTATGCTTGAGGATTTTGAAGACGGAAGAATGTACTTTTAATGAAAGATGATTTCCTTTCTGCTAGAGTTCAGGACCTTTACGATTTAACATTTAAAACCTCCGTGCCGCATTATCTAGGATTTTTATCTGAGAGTGAGGCGGCGGTTTGTGAGGAAATGTTAAAACGTACATCTGCTAAATTCTTAAGTTTTGGCGGATTCGATGCCGCCGAACGAAAAATGCTCTGTTGCATGCCCGAGTGGTGCGATAAGCCCGATTTTCCAATTAAAGCTATAACATTCGAATTTAACAGTTCGTATAAACTTTCACATAGGGATTTTTTGGGCAGTCTTATGGCACTTGGTATCACGCGTGAATCTGTAGGTGACATTTTGGTTGAAAACGGTCGTGCCGTAGCTTTTGTTAAAACATCGGTGCTCAAATTTATTTTGACACAAATCGAAAAAATCGGTAGGGTAGGAGTACAAATAAAAACTGGCTTTAGTGAACCATTACCAAATGTTAGTGAACTGATTTCTTCTGTAACCACTGTATCATCAATGCGGCTTGACTGTGTAATAAGTGCAATTTGCGGTGTTTCAAGAAATACCGCTTTAGAGTATATCGAAGACGGAAAGGTCTATCTAAATTCACTGCCTACACAAAAGGCTACAAAGCTCGTTTTAAACGGCGATTCTGTAACTGTTCGTACAAAAGGCAAATTCTATATTGTTGATAGTGACGAGCATTCAAAAAAAGGAAGAATTATTTTAAAATACAACAAATACAAGTAGGAGGATTTTTTTATGTTAAGCTCTAACGACATAAGAAATATTAAGTTTTCAAAGTCTGTCGGTGGTTATAAGCAGGAGGAAGTAGATATTCTGCTTGATAAGGTTGAAAATGATTACGAACAGTATGAGCGTAATATGCGTGAACTTTCTAATAAAATAGATGAACTTAATTCACAGATTGATAGCTATAAAGAAACTCAAAGCAGTATACAAAATGTACTGTTAAGTGCACAAAAGCTTGCCGACCAAATAGTTGAAGAGGCAAAGGCAAAGAGTGAAGAAATAATTAATAATGCCGAAGCAAATATTTCAATTATTACAGCTCGTGAAAAGGAACTTTCTAACGCTTTTGAACTAAAAGCTAGTGAACGTAAAGCTGTTGCTGAATCTGAAATTAACGCCATGCTTGAAGACGGAAAGAAAAAATTAGAAGCT
Source organism: Oscillospiraceae bacterium (assembly GCA_015065725.1). GTDB lineage: Bacteria > Bacillota > Clostridia > Oscillospirales > Acutalibacteraceae > UBA737. The sequence goes on along the minus strand of SVPV01000003.1, from coordinate 33,318 downwards.
ATTGAAAGAGCGACAGAAGCATCTGTTAACCGTCAACAAATGTTGTTTGATCGATTAAAGGTTGAAATATCGGCTTTCAAAGCAGATGTCACCCAAAAATATAAAGAGCATCTTGAAATTCTTCAAAAATTACCCGATGTTGCAGCTATGGAACCTGCACGTGTTGCTGAGGTTTTAGCGACTAATTTTAATAATATTCCAGCTGTAGAGACCGAAATTGTTACCGAGTCTAAAAACACTTCTGAAACGTCTTTGGAACTTGAAGAAGATGCTAATGACTATGATGCAGACAACTCAACCGGATTTGATATTTCGGATGATAACTTTTAATTTTTAAATTGTATTATTTTAGGAGGCAAAAATGATTTCTTATATATTGGCAATTATTTCTGGTTTTTGCCTTTTAGGATTTGACCAATACACTAAGGCTTTAGTTGTTTCAACATTCAAGCCTTTAGAAACTAAAAATTTTATAAATCACGTTATCAATTTTATTTACGTACAAAACGATGGCGGTGCTTGGAATATTTTAGGCGGTCATACTTGGTTGCTTATTACTTTTACGGCACTTATTATGGTTTTGTGCGTAATTGTGCTTTTAAAATATGGACTTAAAAACAAACTTTTCTTTTGGTCAATTATTCTTGTATTGTTTGGCGGAATTGGTAATATGATTGACCGTATTTTCAGAGACGGTCTTGTGGTAGATTTTCTCCATTTTGAATTTATGCCCGATTTTCCTGTCTTTAATATTGCTGATTGCGGTATTGTAATCGGTGCAGGATTACTAATTTTGTATTTTATAATTGATATAGTGAATGACTACAAAACAAAAAACATAACCGATAAAAATGATTATGAAGATGGAAAAAGTTAATTCTGTTTATAACGGTACTGATTCTGTAAGGCTTGATACATACGTTGCAGATTTTGCTGATATATCACGCTCTAGGGCGGCGACAATAATTAACGATGGCGGTGTTTTAGTAAATGGTAAGACTGCTTCTAAAAACTACCGTTTAAATAATGGTGACAATGTTGAAATTACTATCCCCGAAAATGAGGAATACGAGGTTTTACCCGAAAATATACCTCTCGACATTATTTATGAGGATAATGATTTGTTGGTCGTAAATAAACCAAAGGGTATGGTCGTACATCCTGCCGCAGGTCACTATAGCGGTACACTTGTTAATGCAATTATGTATCATTGCGGTGATTCTCTTTCGGGTATAAACGGCGTTTTACGACCGGGTATTGTACACCGTATTGATATGAATACAAGCGGTCTTTTAATGGTGGCTAAAAACGATAATGCACATCAATGTCTAGCATCACAAATTAGCGAACACACCTTTACCCGTGAGTATGAAGCTGTAGTTTACGGCAACATAAAAAACGACTCCGGAATAATTGATGCACCTATAGGCAGGCACCCCGTAAAGCGTAAGGAAATGGCTGTTACTGATAAAAACAGTAAACAAGCCATTACTCACTATAGTGTTTTAGAGCGTCTTAACGGTTTTACGCATTTAAGGCTACGACTTGAAACAGGGCGAACTCATCAAATACGTGTGCATACAGCATATATCGGTCACCCTGTTGCAGGTGATGATGTGTATGGACCTAAAAAGGTAATTACTTCACTAGGTGGGCAGTGCTTACATGCTAAAAAACTTGGGTTTGTTCATCCAACAACAAAAGAATATTTGGAGTTTGAAAGTGAACTCCCCAGGTATTTTGTTAATTTTTTGAAAGGTTGTAGGTAAAAATGGGTATGTTTGACGGCTGTCTTTTAGCCTCAGATATTGACGGTACACTTATTTTTGGTGAAAAGTTACCCGAAGAAAACATAAAACAAATTAAGTATTTCATTAATGAAGGCGGAATTTTTGCCGTTTGCACGGGTAGAACCTTTGTTGGTAGCCGTAAAATTATCGAGGGTCTTGATTTTATAGGACCGTCAATATTTATGAATGGTGCACTTATCTACGACTGTAAAAGCAAAGAAGTTTTGCATCAAACTTTTTTACCTGATAATGCAATAGAATTAGCTTTAAAACTGACAGAGGAATATTCCGACGTTGGTATTCTTGGTTGTGCTGACGATAAGGTTTATCTTATTAACAGCAATGATTTTGCAATTGAACACGCTAGGTACGAAAATTACAGTTATTACCCAAATTTTGAAACATCATATAAAATTAATAAGTTATTATTTTTAGTAGATAATTCAAACACAGTTAATGAGGTTATGGAACATTTAAAAACACTGTTTGCTGATTCTTTAGTTGACTTGTTTTATTCATCAGTTACTATGAATGGCGAGTTTAGAGTTCTAATTGAATGTGTGCCAAGAGGTATAAATAAAGCGGTAGGTATAGATTTTTTACTGAATAAATATTCAATAGATAAAGAAAATTTCTTTGCTATTGGTGATTATTATAATGATTTGCCAATGGTTAAAAATGCCGGCATAGGTGCTTTTGTTGAGGAAGCACCTGATGAGTTAAAGCAACAAGCTGATTTTGTATCATTAAAAGCTAAAGACGGTGCGGTTGCAGCGTTTATTAAATATTTAATTAAAATTAGGAAAGGTGCGTAAACAAAATGTCTTCAATAACAAAGAAAGAATTGCAAAAAATTGCGTGCAAAGTAAGAATTGGTATTATTGACGGTGTGTATAACGGAAAATCAGGTCATCCTGGTGGCTCACTTTCGTCTGCTGATATAATGACCTATTTATATTTTGCACATATGAATATTGACCCTAAAAATCCAAAAGCCGAAAACCGTGATAGATTTGTACTCTCAAAAGGTCATGCAGCCCCCGTGCTTTATTCTACACTTGCTAACAGGGGATATTTTGACGTAGCAGAGCTTAAAACTCTACGTAAAATTGATTCACGTCTTCAAGGTCATCCCGATATGAAGAATATTCCAGGGGTTGATATGTCAAGCGGCTCGCTAGGTCAGGGTATTTCTTGTGCTGTAGGTATGGCACTTTCGGCTAAACATTTTGGCAATAATTTTAATGTATATACACTTTTGGGCGACGGAGAGCTTGAAGAAGGTCAAGTTTGGGAGGCATTGATGTTTGCCGCTAATAAAGGACTTTCAAATCTTACCGCCTTTGTTGATTATAACAATCTACAAATTGACGGCACTATTGAAGAGGTTAACTCTGCTGTACCTATTGATAAGAAGTTTGAGGCATTTAATTGGCATACAATAGTTATTAACGGTCACGATTTTGACCAAATTGAAGCCGCTTTAAAGGAAGCTGCTACAATCGATAAGCCTGTTGCAATAATAGCAAAAACCACAAAAGGTAAGGGCGTATCCTTTATGGAAAATCAAGTTAGTTGGCACGGTGCCGCACCTAACGACGAGCAATACGAACAGGCTATTGCTGAATTAACAACCGCTCTTAAAGCTTTGGATTAAAGGGGGATATATTTATGGCTGATATAATTAAAAGTGCCACAAGAGCATCATACGGTAAGGCTTTAGTAAAATTAGGTCACGAGCGTGACGATTTTATAGTGCTTGATGCCGATTTAGCCGCCGCTACACAAACAGGCAAATTTAAAAAGGAATTTCCTGATAGATTTTACGACTGCGGTATTGCAGAACAAAATATGATAAGTATTGCAGCAGGTATTGCTGCTACAGGCAAAAAAGTTTTTGCAAGCTCTTTTGCTATGTTTGCAGCAGGTCGTGCTTTCGAGCAGGTTCGTAACTCAATAGGTTACCCACATTTAAATGTAATTATCGGTGCCACACACGCTGGTATTTCTGTTGGAGAAGATGGTGCTACTCATCAGTGTTGTGAAGATATTGCCCTTATGCGTACAATTCCTGGTATGACTATTATTAATCCTGCTGATGAAACCGAGGCTATTAAGGCTGTGGAGGCAGCTATAGAGCTTGACGGACCTGTATATCTTCGTTTTGGTAGACTTGCAGTACCGATAATTTTTGATGATGATTACAGCTTTACAGTTGGTAAAGCGGCTACATTAAAAGAGGGAAGCGATGTTACTGTTATTGCTACCGGTCTTTTAGTTCACGAAGCACTTATCGCATACGATTTACTAAAGGCAGAGGGAGTAAACGCCCGTATTATAAATATGGCTACAATAAAGCCGCTTGATAATGAAGCTGTGATTAACGCCGCAAAGGAAACAGGTGCAATAGTTACAGCCGAGGAACATTCTGTTATCGGCGGTTTAGGTTCTGCAGTTGCCGACGTTGTATCGGAAAATTATCCTGTACCCGTATTAAAGCTTGGTGTTAACGACACGTTCGGTCATTCCGGCCCCGCAAATGCTTTGCTAGACGAGTTCGGTCTTCGTGCGGCAAATATTGTAGAGTTTGCAAAAAAAGCAATTTCCTTAAAGAAATAATCATAACATAAGAAAAAAACACTCTTAAAAGCAATTAAGCTTATAAGAGTGTTTTTTTTAATAGATTTATTATAAAATTATTGATTCGCCATTCATTTCTTCTGGTTTGTTAAGACCTAAAATTTTTAACATTGAGGGTGCGATATCGGCAAGCTTACCGCCCTCGCGTAATTTACAGGGATAACCTACAACACAGAAGGGAACAGGGTTTGTGGTGTGAGGGGTAAAGGGATTGCCTTCCTCGTCAAACATATAGTCAGCATTACCGTGGTCGGCAGTGATAATTACAGCACCACCCATATCGGTTGTGGCATTTACTACTCTGCCGACACATTCGTCAACTGCCTCAACTGCCTTTACTGCTGCTTCAAATACGCCTGTATGACCAACCATATCGCAGTTAGCAAAGTTGAGAATAACTGCATCATATTTGCCACTGTTAATCTTATCACAAACAGCATCACATACAGGATAAGCACTCATTTCAGGCTGTAAATCAAAGGTTGGAACATCGGGAGACTGAATTAAAACTCTGTCCTCACCGTCAAAGGTCTTTTCCTCGCCACCGTTAAAGAAGAATGTAACGTGTGCATATTTCTGTGTTTCTGCAATTCGAAGCTGAGTCATATTGTTAGCAGCTAAATATTCACCCAAAGTCATTTTTAATTCTTCGGGAGGGAAAGCAACTTCTACATTAGGCATGGTTTCATCATACTGTGTCATACATACATAGTTTAATGGGAAGAAACCGTTTTTACGCTCAAAACCGTCAAAAGCCTCGTCAACAAAGGTACGTGTAAACTGTCTTGCACGGTCGGGACGGAAATTAAAGGAAACCACGCTATCGTTTGCCTTAATTACGCCGCATTTGTTAACAACGGTAGGAACAATAAATTCATCGGTAACACCTGCAGAATATGATTTTTCCATAGCATCCACAGCGTCGGTGTTTTGTATGCCTTCGCCGTAAACAAATGCAGAATAAGCCTTTTCTACTCTATCCCATGCAAAATCTCGGTCCATAGCGTAATATCTGCCTGCTATAGTTGCGATTTCACCGACACCAATTTCTTTCATTTTTTGTTGTAGGTCTTTTATAAATCCAACGCCTGAAGTGGTAGAAACATCACGTCCGTCCATGAGACAATGAACATAAACTTTTTTAAGATTATTTCTCTTTGCTAATTCTAAAAGACCATACAAATGCTCAATATGGCTGTGAACACCGCCATCAGACAAAAGACCGATAAAGTGTAAAGCTGAATCATTTTTCTTGCAGTTTTCAACTGCATTTTTAAGTGCAGCGATATCAAAAAAATCACCATCGGTAATGGATTTTGAAATTTTTACAAGCATTTGGTAAACAACGCGGCCGGCACCGATATTAGTATGACCAACCTCACTGTTACCCATCTGACCGTCGGGAAGACCAACATCAAGTCCCGAAGCACCAATTGTTGTAAAAGGATTCTCATTAAAAAACTTTGTTAGATTTGGTGTGTTTGCGGCTTCAATGGCATTACCTTCCTTTACGTCGCGTATGCCAAAACCGTCCATAATACATAATACAACGGGTTTTTTCATAAATTTACTCCATTCAAAATATATGGGCGAACCAAATAGGCACGCCCGATAGATTTATTATATGCAAATGCTAACTATTTAGAAGCTGCTTTAACTATTACAGAGAAGTCTTCTGCTTTTAAAGAAGCACCGCCGATTAGACCGCCGTCTACATTAACCTTTGCAACTAATTCATCAGCATTTTTAGCGTTCATAGAACCGCCGTACTGAATTGTAACGGTTTCGGCAACATCTGCACCGTAAACCTCTGCAATAGCGGCACGTACATAACCGTTACCCTCATCAGCCTGCTCAGCTGTAGCTGTAACGCCTGTACCGATAGCCCAAACAGGTTCGTAAGCTACAATAATGTTCTTAAGTTGTTCAGCACTAACGTTTGTAAGAGCCATTTTTGTTTGATATTTAAGTAGAGTTTCTGTATAACCAAGCTCTCTTTGTTCAAGGGTTTCACCAACACAAACTATTGCAGTAAGACCTGCATTAACGGCAGCAAGTGTACGAAGGTTAACAGTTTGGTCTGTTTCACCAAAATACTGACGACGCTCACTATGACCGATTACAACGTATTTAACGCCAGATTCAACAAGCATATCAGCAGAAATTTCGCCTGTGTATGCACCGCTAGCCTTAAAGTGTACATTTTCTGCACCAATTTCAATGTTAGAGCCTTCTGCTGCTGCAACAGCAGAAGGAATATCAATAAAAGGCACACAAAGTACAACCTTGCAATCAGCACCTGCAACCAAAGGCTTCATTTCGTTAATTAGAGCAGTAGTCTCGCTTGGGGTTTTGTTCATTTTCCAGTTACCTGCGATAACTGCGTTTCTTTTGGCTTTATTCATTTTAAAAACTCCTTAAAATTATTTTTATACTAAACAGAAAGGTAGGGCAGAGCCTAAAAGGTACTGCCCTTAAAATTTAATTACTTGTCATTAAGTGCTGCGATACCAGGAAGCTCTTTACCCTCAAGGAATTCAAGAGAAGCACCGCCGCCGGTAGAAATGTGAGTCATCTTATCACCGTAGCCCATTGTGTTAACAGCAGCAGCAGAATCACCGCCGCCGATTACTGTAACAGCATCGGTTTCGGCAAGACTCTTTGCAACAGCTAAAGTACCCTTTGCTAGTGTTGGATTCTCAAACACGCCCATAGGACCGTTCCAAACAACAGTTTTTGCGTTCTTAACTTCATTTGCATAAATTTCAGCAGTTTTTGTACCGATATCAACGCCCTCTCTATCAGCAGGAATCTTATCAGCATCAACCACTAAAACATCAACAGGTGCATCGATGGGGTTGGGGAATTCTGCGATAGTTGTACAGTCAACAGGAAGAAGAATCTTAACACCTTTTTCTTCAGCCTTAGCCATCATATCACGGCAATAATCAATCTTGGTTTCGTCAATTAAAGACTTACCAACAGAGTAGCCTTTTGAAGCTAAGAATGTGTATGCCATACCGCCACCGATAATAAGAGTATCAGCTTTAGTAAGTAGATTTTCAATAACAGGAAGCTTACTGTCAACCTTAGCACCACCTAAAATGCAAACAAAGGGACGTGCAGGGTCTTCAACAGCGTTACCTAAATACTTAAGCTCTTTTCCAATAAGATAACCAGCAACAGCTTCTTTAACGTGTGCTACAACACCAACAGTTGAGCAGTGTGCTCTGTGTGCAGTACCGAAAGCATCATTTACAAAAATATCAGCTAAAGAACCCAGTTCAGCAGAGAAAGCTTCACCATTCTTGGTTTCTTCTGCACGGTAACGTGTGTTTTCAAGTAAAACAACGTCGCCTTCCTTCATAGCGGCAACAGCAGCCTTTGCATTTTCGCCAACAACATTATCATCAGCAGCAAAAACAACCTCTTTACCTAAAAGTTCAGAAAGACGCTTTGCAACAGGAGCTAAAGAAAGCTCAGGCTTAGGTTCACCCTTCGGCTTACCAAGGTGAGAGCAGAGAATAACCATACCGCCGTCAGCAATAAGCTTTTTAATTGTTGGAAGGGCAGCTATTATGCGGTTTTCGTCGGTGATAACGCCGTTTTTAAGCGGTACGTTGAAATCACAACGAACAAGCACTTTTTGACCTTTTACATTAATGTCATCAACAGTCTTTTTGTTTAATGCGTTCATATTGGACTTCCTTTCAAGTTTGTTAATTTTTTTACAATATTTATTTTACCACATTTTGTTTATTTTTCAACCATAATTTTAAATTTTAATTATAAATAATTAAAGGTTATTCCCACGAATAATTGTGTAATTGTCCAAAATTCTCGAGGGTGGGGAAATCCCACTGCCTTAAAATCTCGTAAACGCCTATTGCTACTGAGTTCGAAAGGTTAAGACTTCTGATTTCTCCCATAATTGGAATTCTTACACAAGTATCAGGATTTTTAAGCAATAATTCTTCGGGCAAACCCTTAGTTTCTTTGCCGAAAAGTATATAGCAATCGTCAGGATAATTAATTTCCGTATAACTATGGCGTGCTTTTGTAGTAAAATAATAGAAGTTACCATTATTTTTGGCAAAAAAGTCTTCCAAACTATCATAGTATGTAATATCTAAATACTGCCAATAGTCAAGACCTGCACGTTTTAATTTTTTATCATCTATTTTAAATCCCATAGGACCCACAAGGTGCAATCTAGCACCGGTTGCCGCACATGTTCTTGCAACATTACCGGTATTTTGTGGAATTTCCGGCTCAACCATTACAATGTTAATTCTTGGCATATATAAATCTCCTAAAGTTTGTTACTTATTTATTATATTTTTAAAATTGTCTCTTGTCAAGACGATAGCTTGTTGATATAATTAAAGTATTGAGGTGCTATTATGAAAAAGAATCAAACAATAATTAATAGGGTAGAGCAGTACGAATATAAAAGAGGAATAACCTACATAAAATCAAGTGGTAAATTTTTCGGAGCTTTAAAGATTTTTTTTTCAGTGTTTTTTGTGTGGGCATTCATAATGAATTTTTTAACTGTTTTAAGTTGGAGTCTAAAGATCGGCACAGAACTATTTAAGAGTGTATCTAATACTTTTTATACTTTATTGTTTTTTACCGCACTTAGTTTACTGGGATACATTTTTTCTTTAACAAAACTAAAACTCATTGGTATATTTATTTCGATTTTTTCTTCAATTTTTACTGTGATTGTTTATGCACCGCTTTTAAAGGATGCAACTACTACACTAGGGTACAAAACTATTTTCTTTACAAGACATCTAATTCCGCATACCGCAATAGTTATTGTTTCTTTAATGATGCTATTAGTTTTGGTTATAAGTTATTTTAAATTTACAAACTTATATAAAAAAATTGAAAAAACACTTTACGAAGAATACAAAACAAAAAAAGAAACCGAAAACATTGATATAACCTGGGAAGAATATTTAGATACGATTTAATATTAAAAAAGCCGATTTAATGTCGGCTTTTTATATTTAAATCGATAAGGGGATATAATGCAAAAACATTTATATGCAGAGTTAAAAAAATATATCCAACTATACAAAATGAATATTTTGTATAGTTCGGGGAATGGTAATACATGTAAATCGGCATAGATTGTTTACCTAATAATAATATAGCAATTTAGCGAATAATAGTTTTTTTGAGTTATATTTAATGCTTTTTTGAAAAACTATTAATGTAGATTGAAAAATGGAAAAACAATTATTTCTTTTTTTAATTTTACTTATAGCTATACCCATTTAATAAAAATATTCTAATCAGAACATTGTTTTTAAAGATTTTTTTCATTATATAAAAATTCTCATCGATTGCATTTTATTTTAACGAACTATCCATAAAAATATAAAAATTAAACGATTTTATAAAATAGTATATTTATAAAAAATCCACTGATATAATATAAAGTTGTTATTACTAAATTCTAATTATAAATACCTATATGATACAATTTTAGGAAGATAAGGTTATTCATTATTAACTATAGTGAAGTATCGCCTATTAATTGCATTAAAATAACCTACCCCACTATTGTTAAAAAATTAACAATAGTGGGGTAGTGTTCTATTTTTTAATTATTATGCCAAGGTTGCTGCTAAAACAGCTTTAATTGTATGCATACGGTTTTCAGCTTCATCAAACACAATAGATTGTTTACTTTCAAATACCTCGTCTGTAACCTCCATAGCATCCATCTTAAAACGCTCACCCATTTCCCTACCCGTTGTGGTATTTAGGTCGTGAAAAGCAGGTAAACAGTGCATAAATACGGCATTTTCTCCCGCATTTTTCATAATTTTAGAATTAACTTGATAAGGAGATAAATCCTTAATTCTTTCCTCCCAAACTTCAATAGGCTCACCCATAGATACCCAAACATCAGTATAAATAACGTCGGCGTTTTTTGTAGCAAGCAAAGGATTGGTTTCAAAGTTTAAAGTAGCACCTGTTGTTTCAGCGATTTTTTTGCATTCATCAATTAGCTCTTTATTTGGAAAATACTTTTCGGGTGCACAGGCTGTAAAATTAAGCCCCATTTTTGCACAGCCAACCATTAAGGAATTTGCCATATTGAAGCGTGCGTCTCCCATATAAACAAAATTAATGCCTTTAAGCTTTCCAAAATGCTCTTTAATAGTTAAGAAATCTGCCAATATTTGCGTTGGATGAAATTCATTTGTGAGTCCGTTATAAACCGGAATTCCTGCATATTTACTTAAATCTTCAACAATTTCTTGACCAAATCCACGGTATTCGATACCGTCATATATTCTGCCTAGCACCCTTGCAGTATCTGCAATACTTTCTTTTTTGCCTATTTGAGAGCCTGTTGGGTCAAGATATGTAACTCCCATACCCAAGTCATAAGCGGCAACCTCAAAGCTACAGCGTGTTCTCGTGCTTGTTTTTTCAAAAATAAGTGCTATATTTTTACCTTCGCAAAGCTTATGCTCAACACCGTTTTTCTTTTTAGCTTTTAATTCTGCTGATAAATCTAACAAGGCTTCAATATCACTAGTAGAAAAATCAAGCAATTTTAAAAAGCTTTTACCTTTAAATTCTTTACCGTTTAACAACATATATATGGCCTCCTAACAACAAGCCGATTTTATAATTTCTACCGCTTTTTTTAGCAAATCCCACGGTATATTTAAAGCCGGTAATAATCTGACCTTAGATTTAGCTTTAATAACTAAAACACCGTTTTCAATACAGTTATTAATTACTTCTGAAGCATCATTTTCGGTTTCAATACCAAGCATTAAACCTAGTCCCGTAACGTTTTTTATACCCTTGGAATTTGTAAGCTCATTAATTATATATTTTGATTTTTCTTTTACTTCATCAAGTAGGTTATCATCTAAACGATTAATGATATTCAATGCACCTGCACAACAAACAGGATTGCCACCAAAGGTTGAGCCATGGTCTGATACCGCAAAAACATCCTTAGTTTTATCGGATAATAATGTAGCACCAATCGGCAATCCACCGCCAAGACCTTTTGCGGTGGATACAATATCGGGCATAATATCATAATTCATATAACCGTAAAGTTTGCCGGTACGTCCATTACCGCACTGCACTTCGTCGGCTATAGTAATAATGTCCTTTTCAAAGGAAATCTTTTTAATATAATCAATAAAGTCTTTTTGAAGCGGTAAAACACCGCCTTCGCCTTGAACAACCTCAAACATTATTGCAGCTACCTTGTTAGTATTAATTTTTTCTTCAAGGTCGGCAATATTGTTAGCTTCAACATACAAGAAACCGTCGGTTAAAGGCAAAAAGTCTTTATGAAAGACATCTTGTCCCGTTGCGGCAAGGGTTGTTATTGTTCTACCGTGAAAGCTGTTTTTAAGGGTGATTATTTTATGATAATCACTTCCCTTTTTTTGTGCGGCATATTTACGTGCAACCTTTATTGCACATTCGTTGGCTTCTGCACCCGAATTTGAAAAGAAAACCTTTTTCATACCTGTTTTCTCACAAAGTGCTTTTGCAAGCATAGCACACGGCTCCGAATAATAAAGATTTGAGGTATGCTGAAGCTTAAAAAGCTGTTCGCTTACAGCTTTAGTCCACTCTTCATCAGAATAACCAAAGGTGTTAACGGCAATACCTGTTGCCATATCTATATATTCTTTACCGTTTTCATCTTTTACAAGAGAGCCGCTTCCCTCTTTTAAAACAAGCGGAAAGCGTGCGTATGTATTAGCAATATAATTACTGTCAAATTCCTTAATGCTCATTATTCTTATCCTCAATAACCATTGTTCCTGCACCCTCGTTTGTAAGGGTTTCTATTAGTAAGGAGTGCGGAACTCTACCGTCCATAATAAATACCTTTTTAACGCCTCTATGAATAGCATCAATGCAACACTCTACCTTTGGTATCATACCGCCCGAAATAACACCCGAATTAAAGAGTTCAACAGAATCTTTAATATCAATTACGGGAATTAATGTTTCAGGGGCGTCTTTATCACGCATAACGCCTGCAATATCGGTCATTGATATAAGACTTTCCGCTTTAAGAGCACCCGCAATATATGCGGCGGCGGTATCAGCGTTTATATTATAAACATTACCCTCTTTATCACAAGCAACGGTAGAAACAACCGGAATATACCCGTTATCAAGCAGGTCGATTATGGGATTAACATTAATATTAGTGATTTTACCGACATAGCCTAGTCTTTCGTCTTTAATTTTGGCTTCAATGAGATGAGCATCAATACCTGAAATACCCATAGCTTTTCCGCCTTTTGCACCTAAAAGGTTAACAAGACTCTTATTCACCTTACCTGCAAGCACCATTTGAACAATGTCAACGGTTTCCTTATCGGTAACACGAAGTCCGTCAACAAACTCCGATTCTTTACCTACTTTATTCAATGTATCGGTAATCTCAGGACCTCCGCCATGAACTAACACAACCTTAACACCAACAAGGGAGAGTAAAACCGTATCTTCCATAACCTGTTGTTTAAGTTCTTCATTAATCATAGCGTTACCGCCATATTTAATTACAACAATTTTGCCGTAATATTTTTGTATGTACGGTAATGCTTGTGTTAAAATTTCTGCACGTTGTGCATTTGTGATATTTAAAGACATTTTATTCACCTTAAAAGTTTAATAATTTCAAGTGTACAATTCTATAATTTATGTTCTATAGTCGCCGTTAATTTTAACATAATCATATGTAAGGTCGCAGCCCCAAGCGGTTGTTTCAACATTACCACTATTTAAATTAATAAGTATATCAATTTCTTTTTCTAAAAGAATTTCCTTTGCTTTTTCTTCAGAAAAATCTACACCTGCACCGTTTTTACAGACAACAATTTCGCCCTTGTTTGAGCTAAAAGCAACATCAACTTTATTAACATCAATATCTGCTTTACTGTAGCCGATAGCACAAAGCACTCTGCCCCAGTTAGCGTCGGCACCAAACATTGCAGCTTTAAGAAGTGACGAGCAAACAACCGATTTTGCAACCAGTTTTGCATTTTCGATACTATCAGCACCGAACACCTTACATTCAAGTAGCTTTGTAGCACCCTCGCCGTCGCCGACAATCATTTTACAAAGCGAAACTGTTACGCTGTTTAATGCCGTCATAAAGGTCTTAAAATCTTCGTTTTCTTCGATAATTTCTTTATTTTCTGCCATACCGTTCGCAAGCACGCAAACCATATCGTTTGTCGAAGTATCACCGTCAACGCTTAACATATTAAATGAATTCTGAATATCGGTAGATAATGCCTTTTGAAGCATTTTACTGCTTATGGCACAGTCTGTTGTAATAAAAACAAGCATTGTTGCCATATTAGGATGAATCATACCAGAGCCTTTAGCAATACCACCTAATTTACATTCTTTACCGCCGATATTAAAAGAAACAGCAACCTCTTTTTTGATAGTGTCGGTTGTCATAATACCCTCACTCGCAAATGTGCCACAGTCAACTGATAAACCACTTACTAATTCGGGAATCCCTTTTTTAAAAGGCTCTATAGACATAGGCTGACCTATAACACCTGTAGATGCTACAACAACATCGTTAGGTTCTATTTTAAGCTCAGATGCTACTAATTGGCAGGTTTCTTCTGCAATTTCAATTCCGTTAGCATTACAAGTGTTAGCGTTACCGCTATTACAAATAATCGCCTGTGCCTTACCGTCTTTAATATGATTTTTGGTGACAGTAAGCGGTGCACCTTTTACAAGGTTTGTAGTATATACGGCTGCCGCATTTGCAATTTTTTCACTGTATATTAGCGATAAATCACGTTTTGTTCTGTTTTTTCGAACACCACAATGCACACCGTTTGCGGTAAAGCCTTTTGCGGCGGTAACACCGCCCGAAATAATATTAATCATAAATCCTCCAAAATCAAATAACTAATCCGGTTGTTGAATCAATACCCAAAACGATGTTTAGACATTCAACCGCAGCACCAGAAGCACCTTTTCCAAGGTTATCATAAACCGCTGTGAGTAAAATACGTTCCTCATTACCGTAAACGGCAATCTTCATTGAATCTTTACCTGAAAGAGCAGCAGTAGAAATTAAGCCGTCATTGTCAATAGAATCAACAAATTCTACTATAGGACCGTTATACTTATTGATATAAGCTTTTTTAATATCATCGATATTTTTGCCGTTGGTTAACTGTGTTGCAAAAAGCGGTACAGTCACTTGCATACCGCTATAAAAATCTGAAACTATAGGGCAAAAAATAGGTGCATTTCTAATTCCCGTTACAACTGACATTTCGGGTAAATGCTTATGCTTTTGAGAAAGAGCGTACTGACGCGGTGCATCAAATAATTGACTACGGTTTTGGTCGTTATATTCGGCAATCATTTTTTTACCGCCACCGCTATAACCCGTAAGCGAAAAACAGTTTAAAAGCTCATCTTTCCCGATAATGCCTGCTTCTACTAAAGGATATATTAATGCAATAAATCCGCTTGCGTGGCAACCAGGTACAGCTATACGTTTTGACGCTTTTATTTTTTCGTAATTCTCCACAGAAAGCTCCGGAAAACCGTACGCCCATTCACTATTAGTTCTATGTGCAGTTGAAGTATCAATAACAACTGTATTATCGTTTTCAATCATTGAAACAGCCTCAATAGCCGCCGCATCTGGCAAGCAAAGAAATGCAATATCAGCACTGTTTAATGCTTCTTTACGAGCATCAGGGTCTTTTCTAAGCTCTTCGGAAAGTGTTATTATTTCAATGTCTTTTCGTTCAGAAAGTCTATCAAAAATACGAAGACCTGTAGTACCTGCACTACCATCAATAAATATTTTTTTCATTTAAAAACTCCGTAAAATAATCTATTTGTGCTTTTACTGACTCAGGGCCTGTACCGCCAACAGAAATACGCTTTAAAACACAGGTTTCAAGAGAAATTTCATTATATAAATCCTCCTTGAAGGTAGAGTCAAATTCCTTATATTTTTCTATAGGAAGATTTTCAAGCACAAAGCCTTCTTTGATACAATAACCAACAATTTCGCCAACTATCTTGTACGCAGTTCTAAAAGGCATACCCTTTTTAACAAGATAATCCGCAAGGTCAGTAGCATTTATAAAGCCCTCACCTGCTGCTTTATACATATTTTCTTTGAGAACGCTCATAGTGGCAACCATTGGTGCAAAAATTGAAAGACATTTTTTAACAGTATCAACTGCATCAAAAATAGCCTCTTTATCCTCTTGCATATCTTTGTTGTATGCTAGCGGTATACCCTTTAATATGGTTAGCATCGCAAACAAATCGCCGTACACACGTCCTGTTTTACCTCTAACCAACTCTGCCATATCAGAGTTTTTCTTTTGCGGCATTATGCTAGACCCTGTAGTGTAGCTGTCGTCTAACTCAACAAACTTGAATTCCCAGCTTGACCAAAGAATAATCTCCTCGGAAAAACGTGAAAGATGCATCATAATAGTGCTAAAATCTGCTAATAGTTCTACACAGAAATCTCTGTCAGAAACGCCGTCAATACTATTAAGTGAAACGCCTGTAAATCCGTTTCTTTCTGCCTCAAAATATCTGTCGGTATTATATGTAGTTCCGGCTAATGCACAAGAGCCTATGGGACAAGACTCAAGCATCCTCTCAACAGCATTTCCGATACGGTCGTAATCCCTTTTTAGCATAAAAGCGTAGGTTAAAATGTGGTGGGCAAAGGTTATGGGTTGGGCACGCTGTAAATGAGTGTATCCTGGCATAATAGTATCGATATTTTCACTAGCTTTTTCCTTAATAGCTTTTATTAAGTTTAAAATCAAACTGCCGATTTCTTCACATTCGTCAGCTAAGTATTTTCTGATATCCAAAGCCACTTGGTCATTACGGCTACGTGCGGTATGAAGCTTTTTGCCGGCATCACCTATTCTTTTAGTAAGCACCGATTCGACAAACATATGTATATCTTCGGCTTCCATATCAATTTCTAATCTACCGTTTTCGATATCCTCTAAAATACCACTCAACCCATTTAGAATTTGAGCATATTCATCAGGCGAAATTATGCCTTGGTTTTTAAGCATCATTGCGTGAAACATAGAACCTGTAATGTCTTGTTTATACATTCTGCAATCAAAGTGAATTGAAGAATTAAAATCGTCTGCCTGTTTGTCAAGAGCTTTATCAAAACGCCCTGCCCACATCTTATCCATTACTTATCTCCTAAAAATGTGTAATAATTATTTTAAGTTATTTTTTGCTTTCATTTTTGCATAAACCTTGGTGGGAAGACCGTAAAGATTTATAAATCCTGCAGAATCTTTTTGGTCGTAAACCTCGTCTTCATCAAAGGTTGCAATTTCGGGGTCATAAAGTGAATACGGTGAAGTAACACCTGCATTTATTAAATTACCCTTATATAGCTTTAATGTAACGTCACCTGTTACGTACTTTTGTGTAGTCTTAACAAAGGAAAGAATAGCCTCTGTTAGAGGTGTAAACCACTGAGCATTGTAAACAAGCTCTGC
Organism: Oscillospiraceae bacterium; assembly: GCA_015065725.1. Taxonomy (GTDB): domain Bacteria; phylum Bacillota; class Clostridia; order Oscillospirales; family Acutalibacteraceae; genus UBA737. The sequence goes on along the minus strand of SVPV01000003.1, from coordinate 16,322 downwards.
AAGCTTTTGTGCTACAAGTGATTTATAATGTGCTGTTTCTTTATCAAGACAGATAGATTCAAGAACACTATGTGCTTTATAAAGAATTGCACCACCGGGAGTTTCGTAAACGCCACGGCATTTCATACCAACAAGTCTGTTCTCAACGATATCAAGAAGACCAATACCGTTTTCACCGCCAAGCTTATTAAGTAAGGTAACAAGCTCAACAGAATCCATTTTCTTACCATCAACGGCGGTAGGTATACCCTGTTCAAAGTGTACAGTTACGTATGTAGGCTTATCGGGTGCCATTTCGGGAGAAACGCCCATCTCAAGAAAACCTTCCTTATTATATAAAGGCTCATTCTTGGGGTCTTCAAGGTCAAGTCCTTCGTGTGATAAGTGCCAAATGTTCTTATCCTTTGAATAATTGGTTTCACGGCTGATTTTTAAGGGAACGTTGTGTGCCTCGGCATAATCAATTTCTTCGTCTCTGGACTTAATATCCCACTCACGCCAAGGAGCAATGATTGGCATATCAGGAGCGAAAGCCTTAATAGCAAGTTCAAAACGTACTTGGTCATTACCCTTACCTGTACAACCGTGACAAATGGCATCTGCACCCTCAGCAAGAGCTATTTCAGCAATTCTTTTAGCAATAGGCGGACGTGCAAACGCAGTACCTAACATATAATCCTCGTAAAGTGCACCTGCTTGTACACAAGGAAATACATAGTCATCAAGAAATTCTTTTGTTAAATCCTCAATATAGATTTTTGAAGCACCGGTCTTAATTGCTTTTTCCTCAAGACCCTCAAGCTCACTTGCCTGTCCAACATTACCCGATACTGCAATAATTTCAGGATTGTTGTAATTCTCTTTAAGCCACGGAATGATAATTGATGTATCAAGACCGCCCGAATATGCAAGTACAACCTTTTTAAATTCTTTTTTAGCCATTTTGAATAACCTCCGATGTTTTTCTTTAACTTATGCAAGAATTATAGCATATTATGCATAAAAATGCAAGCAAAAATGCAGAAATAGGCTATTTTCGTCTTTTTGCATTACATAAAAATGCGATTGTATGCAAAATTATGCAATTTTACAATTTTTAAAAAATAATTTGCTCAAATTATAATACAGCAATTATCAAGAAAAATCAATATATAATATATAAAATAATGAATTTTCATTTTAATGAATAAATTTGTAAAAAAACAGCACAACTGTTCGATTTTGCAAAATTTATGAATTTTGTGTAAAATTCAATAATAATTTCGTAATAATTCACAGTTAACAAACGTTATGTTTTGTAGTAAAATATAGTTTATCATAGGTTAGTATTACATATATCACAAACCTATAATATAAAAACGAAATGAGGAGTTTTTTATGAAGTCAATTTTTAAGAAGGTTCTTGCCTTCGCACTTGCTGCAGCAATGGTATTTACTTTTGCGGCTTGTGGCGGTGCTGAAAACTACACAGCTGATAATAAAGAGTTTGTTATCGGTGTTTCAGGTCCTTTAACAGGTTCTGCTGCTGTATACGGTGTTGCAGTTAAAAATTCTGCACAGATGGCTGTTGATGAAATCAACGAAGCTGGCGGTTTAGACGGTGTTAAGTTTAAGTTTGTTGCTACCGATGACCAGCATGATGCTACTAAGGTTGCTGCTAACTACGCTGAAATGTATGAAGGCGGTATGCAGGTTTCTTTAGGAACCGTTACAACAGCTCCTGGTCTTGAGTACACAAAGCTTTCTAAAGAAGATAACGTATTCTTCCTTACCCCCTCTGCTTCTGGAGATAAGATTCCTGAGTTTGACAACGGTTTCCAAATGTGCTTTGCTGACGGTAACCAAGGTAAAGTTGCTGCTGACTATGTTAACGGTTTAGGTCTTAACAAAATCGGTATCTTCTACAAGTCTGATGACGCTTATTCTAAGGGTATCTATGACCAGTTTAAAGACAATCTTAGTGATAGCATTGAAACTGTTGAAGCAGTATTTACCGCTGCAAATGAAACAGACTTTGCTGCTCAGATTTCAACACTTAAAGATTGCAAGTTCATCTTTATGCCTATTTACTACACACCCGCTGCAGTATTTTTAAATCAAGCAAAAGATACTGTTGCTGCTGACGCAGTTTACTACGGTTGTGACGGTTTCGACGGTCTTGCAGGTCAGTTCGAGGATTTCACAATTATTCCGCAGGAAGTTTCCATGCTTTCACACTTCGATTCTAATGCAACCGAAGGTGCATCTGCTGAATACATTAAGAAGTACACTGAAAAGTTCGGCAAAGATACTCTTAACCAATTCGGTGCTTCTGCTTATGACTGTGTTTATGCAATTTATAATGCCATGAAGGCTGCTATTGAAGCAGGTGAAAAGATTGATGTTACTATCTCCGCTTCTGACCTTTGCGACATACTTAAAAAGCAGTTTACAGGTGATTTCTCCTATTCCGGTGCTACCGGCAACGATATCACTTGGGAAGACAACGGTTATGTTGCAAAATCTGCCGTTAAGTATACATTAAAGGAAGCAAACGCTGCTGAATAATTTATATTTCAATTTTGATTAAAACTACGGTTTGCCGGCGCGGTTTTTTCTGCTCCGGCAAATTCTTGTAATATTAACAAAAATATTTTAGGTAAAAATTATGAAATTTATTGAAACACTCTTAAATGGATTAAGTATGGGCAGTACCTACGCTATGATTGCACTTGGCTATACAATGGTTTACGGTATTGCTAAAATGCTGAATTTCGCTCACGGTGATATTATCATGGTGGGCGGTTATATGATTTTTATTACAATGTCTGCGATTGGTAATCCAATTCTTGGTCTTTTTGCCGCTGTTGTATTTTGTCTTCTACTTGGTGTTACTATCGAAAAAATCGCATACAAACCGCTTCGCGGTGCTTCACCCCTTGCTGTTCTTATAACTGCTATAGGTGTTAGTTATCTTTTACAAAGTACCGCACAAATGATCTTTGGTTCTGCACCTAAAATGGTTCTTATTGCAGACCTTGGTAATTTGAATATCGGTGCTTTAAAGTTGCCGGTATACACTCTTGTAACTCTTGGCTGTTCTATAGTTATTATGTTAGCATTAAGCCTTTTTGTAAAATACACAAAGGTAGGACGTGCTATGATTGCGGTTTCTGAAGATAAAGGTGCCGCACAGCTTATGGGTATAAATGTGAACGGTATTATAACCCTTACATTTGCAATTGGCTCTTCCCTTGCGGCTTTTGCAGGCTTCTTTATGCTTTTAAAGTCACCTAGTCTTACCAATACACTTGGTGCTATGCCTGGTATAAAAGCTTTCACCGCTGCTGTTATCGGTGGTATTGGTTCTATTCCAGGTGCAATGCTTGGCGGTATACTTATTGGTGTTGTTGAGGCAATTTCACTTACTATACCCGCTATTGCTGCTTATACCGATGCGATAGAATTTTTAATTCTTATTATTATTCTTTTGGTTCGCCCATCAGGTATTTTAGGCAAAAAAAGGAGGGAGAAGGTATAATGGCTACAAATTTAAAAACCATAAAGTGGAAACACTTTGTAAATTATATTGCAGTTTCTGTTTTCACAATTATTTTTGCTGTTATGTCACTTACCGGATTCCTCAAATCCTCTGATATGTATATGCTTGAAAAAATTGCTATTGCCATAATTCTTGCGGTTTCTTTGAGTATGGTTGTAGGTTTTTTGGGTGAATTATCGCTAGGTCACGCTGGATTTATGTGCGTAGGTGCATATTTGGGCGGTAAAGCCTCTTTGATTCTTGAACCTATCATTGGTGAAGGTGTTTTATGTCTTCTTATATCAATTATTGTCGGTGGTCTTGTAGCTGCAATTTTCGGTATAATTATAGGTCTTCCCGCTCTTCGTCTTCGCGGTGACTATCTTGCTATTGTTACACTAGCATTCGGTGAAATTGTCCGTTCGGTATTTATGAATTCAAGTGATGAATCTTTCGGCGGTGCATTAGGTCTTAATACTCCTCGTTATGACAAATACACCCTATTCATCTTTGCGTTTGTTCTCGTATTACTCTGTCTTGCGGTTGTTCAAAATCTTATCCGTTCAAAACACGGCAGAGCAATTACTTCTATTCGTGATAACGAAATTGCTGCAAAAGCAACAGGTATAAATGTTACAAAATATAAGCTTCTTGTATTTACTATATCTTCTTTCTTTGCAGGTGTAGCAGGCGTTTTATACAGCTTTTCAAACTATACTGTTCAAAGTTCAAAGTTTAATTACAATTATTCTATCGAAATTCTTGTAATGGTAGTTTTAGGTGGTATGGGTAGCATTAACGGTGCTATTATTTCTGCAACACTTATTACATTCCTTGATGTACAACTTCAAACAATCCTTACAGGTGACCTTGCAGTTTTACAGGATTTATTCTATGCACTTATACTTATAATTCTTGTAATCTACAATAACGCTCCGTCGCTTAAAGGTTTCCGAGAGAAGTACAATTTAAATCTTTTACTTACAAAATTTAAAAAAACACACGACCCATCTCACGTTCACGACGATGAGGCTAAATGGGACCGTGTGCCAACCAAAATTCAAATGGACGAGGTTTTATCAGTTGATATTCAACCTCAATCGTCCTATACACCCGATAAGTCCGATAAGGAGGAAAAGTGATGTCGAAAATAGTTTTTAAAACCGAAAATCTCGGCATTTCCTTTGGTGGACTTAAAGCTGTACAGGAATTGAATCTTCAAATTAAAGAAAAACAGCTTTATGGCCTTGTAGGACCGAATGGTGCCGGTAAAACTACAGTGTTTAATATGATTACGGGTGTTTATAAGCCTACTACAGGTGCATTTTGGCTCGATGGTGAAAATCTAACAGGAAAAACACAAGAAGCCATAAATCATAAAGGAATTGCACGTACTTTCCAAAATATTCGTTTGTTTAATAATATGACCGTTATAAGAAATGTTCTTGTTGGTCTTCACAATCAGCCCGAATTTAAGTGTGGTGTGGTTGCAAGCATATTCCGTCTACCAAGCTTTTTTAAAACCGAAAAAGCTATGCGTAAACGTGCGAAGGAAATTTTAGAAATTGTTGGTCTTTTAGACGAAAGAAACAATCTTTCTTGTAATCTTCCCTACGGTAAACAAAGAAAACTTGAAATCGCTCGTGCACTTGCTACTAATCCAAAGCTTTTGTGTCTTGATGAGCCGGCTGCAGGTATGAATCCGCACGAAACAGAAGAATTAATGGAGATTATTCGCCGTATTCGTGACGATTACAATATTACCATTTTGCTAATCGAACACGATATGAAGTTTGTTTCAGGTCTTTGCGATGAGATTACAGTACTTAATTTCGGTACTGTTTTAGCACAAGGCTCACCCGAGGTTGCACTGAATGACCCCGAGGTAATCAAGGCTTATATAGGAGGTTAACGCCATGGCTTTACTTGAAGTTAAAAATTTAGAAGTTTACTACGGCGTTATTAACGCACTTCGCGACATTAGTTTTGAAGTTAATGAGGGTGAAATTGTAACTCTTATCGGTGCTAACGGTGCCGGAAAAACCACTACAATGCAAAGTGTTATCGGATTAATACCCGCACGTGCAGGCACTGTAATTTATGACGGAGTTGATATTTCAAAAATGCCATGTCATAAAATTGTTCATTTAGGTATGTCACAGGTACCCGAGGGACGCCGTGTTTTCCAAGAGCTTACAGTTTATGAAAATCTTATGATGGGTGCGTATTCTCAAAAGAAAGACACCAACTTTAAAGAGGATATTGAAAAAATTTATACACGTTTCCCCCGTCTTGCTGAGCGTAGAAATCAAATTGCCGGCACTCTTTCGGGCGGTGAACAGCAGATGCTTGCTATGGGCAGAGCGTTGATGTCTCACCCAAAACTTTTGATGCTTGATGAACCCTCTATGGGTCTTTCACCGTTACTTGTTGACCAAGTGTTTGAAATTATTAAAGATATTAATAAAGATGGTACAACAATATTACTTGTTGAACAGAATGCAGGTAAATCTCTTGCTATTTCAGATAGAGCATATGTTCTCGAAACAGGCAAAATCGTGCTTTCTGGTACAGGTGCTGAGCTTGCGGCAAGCGATAAGGTTAAAAAGGCCTATTTAGGCGGTTAGGAGATAAAAATGAACTTTTTTGATGAACTTAAAAACTATGATAATGAAGTGTTTTCAGCTTGTGATTTAGAATTAAAGCGTCAGCAACACAATATTGAGCTTATTGCTTCTGAAAATATTGTTTCTAAAGCTGTTTTGCTAGCTGCAGGCGGTGTTTTAACCAATAAATATGCAGAGGGTTATCCTTCAAAGCGTTACTATGGCGGTTGCCAATGTGTAGATATTGTTGAAGAAATTGCTCGCGAGCGTGCTAAAAAGCTTTTTGGTGCAGAGCATGCTAATGTTCAGCCACATAGTGGTGCTAATGCAAATTTAGCCGTTTTCTTTGCACTTCTACAGCCCGGCGATACCGTAATGGGTATGAATTTACAACAGGGCGGTCACCTTTCTCACGGCTCTCCTGTTAACATTTCCGGTAAATACTTCAATGTTGTACCCTACGGTGTTTCAGACGAAACTGAAACTATCGATTATGATGATATGCGTAGAATTGCCCTTGAATGTAAGCCCAAGATGATTGTTGTTGGTGCTAGTGCATATTCAAGAGTGATTGATTTCCCACGTTGCAGAGAAATAGCTGACGAAGTCGGTGCATATTTAATGGTTGATATGGCTCACATTGCAGGTCTAATTGCTGCAGGCGAGCATCCGTCTCCGGTTCCCTATGCCGACGTTGTTACAACCACAACACACAAAACCTTAAGAGGTCCAAGGGGCGGTATGATTCTTTGTAAAGAAGAACTAGCCAAACAGATTGATAAGGCTGTTTTCCCAGGTACACAGGGCGGTCCTTTAATGCACATTATTGCTGCAAAAGCTGTAGCTTTAGGTGAGGCATTAACCGACGAGTTTAAAGCATATCAAAAGCAAATTGTTAAAAATGCGGCTGTTTTGGCTGATGAGCTTAACAACCAAGGTTTTGATTTAGTTTCGGGCGGTACTGATAATCACCTTATGCTTTTAAAGCTTGTTAAAGAAAACATTACCGGTAAAGAGCTTGAACACCGTCTTGACGAGGTACACATTACCGCAAACAAAAACACTATTCCTAACGATCCGCAAAGTCCTTTTATTACAAGCGGTCTTCGTATCGGTACTCCTGCTGTTACTTCTCGCGGATTTAAAGAGGCAGAAATGAAGCAAATTGCCGCTTGGATACGTAAGGTTGTAAGTGATTTTGATAACTCAAAAGATGTTATTTCAAAAGAAGTACAGGAGCTTTGTTCACAGTATCCTATTTATTAATTATATTTCAAAAGCATATCGTTTTTTCGACGATATGCTTTCTTTTTTTAGCTTAAAAGTTGACATAATTTTAATAATGTGATAAACTATTTTTAAGTATAATTTGTAGGTGTTATATGAGTGAATTTATAAGCAAATCACCGTCTGATACAGAAAAAATTGCTGAGAATTTTGCAAAAACGCTTAAAGGCGGTGAAGTTATTGCCTTTAAGGGCGGTCTTGGTATGGGCAAAACATGTTTTGTCAGAGGTTTAGCCAAAGGTCTTGGGTTTAACGGAGAAGTCACCTCCCCCACCTTTGCGATTGTTAATGAGTATTTAGGCGGTAAATTTAATCTTTATCACTTTGATATGTACAGAATTGAAGGTTGGGACGACCTGTTTTCAATTGGCTATTTTGATTATATCTCCGACGATTCCGTTCTTGCGGTTGAGTGGAGTGAAAATATCGAAAACTGCCTTGATAACAACACCATTTATATTAATATTGCTTCTAGCGGTGAAAATGAAAGAATTATTACTATTGGTAAATAAAATCGGAGGTGCCCTATGAAAATATTATCTGTTGAATGCTCTGCATCTCCTGCATCTGCCTGTGTTATTGATGACAGTAAGGTTTTATCTTCGGCATTTGTTAATGTAAAAATGACACATTCGCAAACCTTATTACCTATGGTTAAACAGTCGCTTGATTCGGCAAAGTTAACCGTCAACGATATTGATATGATTGCTGTATCAGCAGGTCCTGGCTCTTTTACGGGAATACGTATTGGTATTGCTGCCGTTAAGGGTTTGGCAATGAAAAACAATATTCCTTGTGTCGCTGTTTCTACCCTTTCTGCTATGGCAGAAATTTACGAATCTCAAAATGCTATTATTTGTGCCGTTATGGATGCTCGTTGCAACCAAGTATATAACGCCTTGTTTAAAGTAAATAACGGTTCTGTGACGCGTTTGTGCGAAGATAGAGCATTAATGTGTGAAGATTTAGCAAATGAGTTAAAAACTAATTTTTCGGATAAAAATATAATTATCACAGGTGACGGTGCCGATTTGTTCTATCCATATCTATCTGAATGTAAAAATGTAACAATTGCAGACGAATTCACAAAATACCAAAATGCAATTGGTGTAGGTTTTGCCGCTATTAAAGAAATCGAAAACGGTAACACCGTTTCCCCTGCCGCTTTGTTACCTGTATATTTGCGTTTACCGCAAGCTGAGCGTGAGCTTAAAAAGAAATTAGAAAACCAAAAATAACTTTAATTTATAAATTTACTGAAAGGGATTGATTTCTATTCTTAAAGTTGCTGTAGGTTGTGACCATGGCGGTCTTGAACATAAAGACGCCATAGTAAAACATTTACGTGAAAGAAACATTGAAGTGCTTGATTTTGGCATTTATGAGGCTGTTTCGGTTGACTACCCAAAAATCGCAGTAAAGGTTGCAAATTCAATTGTTGCAGGTGAAGCTGAACTTGGGATTTTGGTATGCGGTACAGGAATTGGAATGTCCCTTGCAGCCAATAAAATAAACGGAATTCGTGCTGCTGCTTGCAGTGAGCATTTTTCTGCAAAGTACACAAGGCTTCATAACAATTCAAATATATTATGTCTCGGCGGTCGTGTTATCGGTGTAGGCACTGCTATAGAACTTGTTGATTTATTTCTTGATACAGAGTTTGAGGGCGGTCGCCATCAACGCCGTGTTGATATGATTACCGAGCTTGAAAATAAGAAAGAGGGATAATAATATGGAAAAAAATGTTTTTGTGATGGACCATCCGCTAATACAACACAAACTTACAATTTTGCGTGATGAAAAGACAGGCTCTAAGCAATTTCGTGAGTTAATCAGTGAAATTGCTATGCTTATGTGCTATGAATCAACAAGAGATTTACCACTTGAAGAAGTAGAAACAAAAACCCCTATGATGACAGCGAAAACCAAGGTTTTATCAGGAAGAAAAATGGCATTTGTGCCGATACTTCGTGCAGGTCTTGGTATGGTTGACGGCGTTTTAAATTTAATACCTGCCGCAAAGGTTGGTCATATCGGTATGTACCGCGACCCCGAAACACATCAGCCTGTAGATTATTACTGCAAGCTCCCTGCTGATCTTGATTCTCGCGATGTATTTGTACTTGACCCTATGCTCGCTACAGGTGGCAGTGCGATTGATGCTGTAACAAAAATAAAGGAATTTAATCCAAAAAGGATTAAGTTTATGTGCATCATTGCTGCACCTGAAGGCATTAAAGCATTTACCGAAGCTCACCCCGATGTTCCTGTATATTGTGCCGGTCTTGACGATTGTCTTAATGACCATTGCTACATTTTACCTGGTCTTGGTGACGCTGGTGACCGTATTTTCGGAACTAAATAAGGTGGTAGCAATATGAGATGTCCTTTTTGTGGATTTGAAGAAAGTAAAGTAATTGATTCACGCCCTGCAGAAGATGGTGAAAAAATACGCAGAAGACGTGAATGTCTTGAATGTGCTAAACGTTTTACCACCTATGAAATGATTGAAAGCCTGCCCATAATCGTTATTAAAAAAGATAGGTCACGTGAAACCTTTAACCGTGATAAATTGTTAAACGGTCTTATGCGTGCCTGTGAAAAACGTCCTGTTTCGTTGCCTACACTTGAGAAACTTATTGATGAGATTGAGTCCATAATACAAAATTCTTTGGACCGCGAAGTACAAAGCGAAAAAATCGGTGAGTTAGTTATGGAAAAATTAAAATCAATTGATGAAGTAGCTTATGTTCGTTTTGCATCGGTTTATAGGCAATTCAAGGATATTAATACCTTTATGGACGAGCTTAACAAGCTTTTAAAAGGATAACCTATTTCCTATCCTTATCTATTTAAGTTAAAATAATTAAACCCGAGTGGACAGATCAATTGTCTTCCTCGGGTTTTTATTTTGCAAGCGGATGAAATTTAGCGTAATTTATGGTGTATTTATTTTTAATTATCTGTGCATAAACCTGTGTTGAAGAAATATCGGCGTGGCCAAGCATTTCTTTAATATCACCAAGCTGTGCACCGTTTTCGAGCAGATGTGCCGCAAAGGAATGCCTAAGTGTATGGGGAGTTATCTCTTTTTTAATTTTTGCATCTTTAGCATACTGTTTTATAAGCTTCCAAAAGCCCTGACGGGTTATTGGTTGTCCGTTCATATTGGTAAACAGATTATCAACCTCATCATCCGAAACGATTATTGGACGCACATTATTTATGTAATTAGCAATACTTTTAACCGCGTTTGGATATATTGGAATAATACGCTCGTTTTTACCTGAAAGATTTAAAAAACCTATTTGCAGATTAATATCACTAACCTTAATTGAAATAAGCTCTGATACCTTAATTCCTGTCGCATACAAAAGCTCAAGCATGGCTTTATCGCGTATACTTTTATAGTCGTTACCCTTCGGTTGTGAAAGTAATGCTAAAACTTCCTTTTGGTCAAGTATTGACGGTAATTTTTGTTCAGATTTTGCTTGTTTTATACCGCTAAGCGGATTTTTTTCTATAAGTTTTATAGATACTAGGTGTTTATAAAAAGCCCGTAGTGAAGCGATTATGCGAGAACAGGTAGAAGCCGATTTTCCTGTAAAAGCTAAAAACTCTAAATATTTGTATATAAAATCTGTATCAACCTTAAGAAAATCGTTAGTACCGTTTGAAACGCAGTAATTATAAAATTGTAAAATATCTCTTATGTAAGCGTCAGTTGTATTTTTAGCAGATTTTTTCTCAATAATCAAATAATCTCTAAAAGAATGAATACATTGTTCCATACGGCACCACCTTTCAAAAGTTAATAATCAAAAATCAAAAAACTTTAAAACTGTTATAGAAAATAAAGCATCAATAATAGCCGAAACAATAGGTAATATTAAAAATAAAAGATATCTTCTGCAGTAACCTTTAAATAATTCAAAAATATTTCCCGAACAATAACCGCTGTTAAACGTTAGTTTTAATAATTCATAAGAAAAATTTAGTGCATCCTTTGCTGATAGTAAAAAAGCGATAATTAAAAATATTGATGCGGGTATAATCATAATTGCATTAAACGCTATACCCTTAATTGAATGTAAGTGATAGACATATCCTAAAAATCCACCCAAAAAATACCCAATGCCAAGCATCATAAACGGTGAAAGAACAACCCCAATAAACGAAGTACCGGAAATATAAATTAAAAACAGTAAAACAACCGAAGATAGCAAATATTTAAAAAATATATGTATAAACAAAGGGTTAGCTCTATTTGAAAGATATCTTTCAAATAAAACTTTAGAAATACTGCTTGTCACATCGCTTTTTTGAAGTAATGTAACACCGAAAATAATACCCAAGGCAAAAAACAATGCCAATAAAAGTAAAATTCTATTTTTGTATAAATAATTTGTAAATCCTGATTTGTTTAAACTTAAGACTCTGCTTCTTTTCATATCTAACAACTCCTATTCTGTAAAAGCATATGCAAAAATAGGACAAGATATGAACATAAAAGGAATTTCTATATAAATGGTTTACAATATTTTGAAACACAATATCTTGTGGAAAATTAAAATTATGTAAACTAAAATTAGAGTAAAAAAATCAACCGCAATAATAAAATCAATGATTAGAGCAGTTGTGAATTTAATTAATAATATGTTACATTATTATTTATACACTATTTTTTATATTATGTCAACCTCTATTTTGTTATTAAAAAATATTATGTAAACTTATTATGTAAACCAACTATATCTATTGATAAACGCCTTATGTAAACCAATATATATTGTGGTGAAGACCTAAAAATATAAAAAACGCATTTTATGTAAATATCTCAAAACATAAAATGCGTTTAATATTATTCTATTCCATAACATACGGAAAATTAAGTCCGTTTAAATTAATTGGTGTTTTATAATAATACATTGCTGTATATTCATTTAAATCAAATCTACCGTAATATTTGGCTAAATTAAAAAAGTCATCGCTTAAAACTACATGCTTTTCCCCTGCCCCACTGTATTTTGCCTTGAAAGTGTTATACCCTAGTTTTTTATAAAAATCAACTAGAACACTATTTGAAGGTTTTAAAAACAGTAAACATTCATCCTTAACAGAATTTAAAAGCTTTGCGGCGTAACCTTTATTTCTATATTCTTTCTTTGTAGATACAGCAAACACATATTTTGAAGATATGCTTTTATTATCAACAAACACATCACATGGCAGTAAAAATAAGATTGATACTACTTGGTCGTTAACAATTTCGTATCTACAGTGCTTAAAGCACTTATCAAACAGTTCGATTGCAAAATCATCCTCGCCAAATGCATCAGAGTAAATTTTACAGCATTGTTCCTTAATATTCTTCATCCGCTTCACCTTTTGGCACACAACGGTATTTCTTAAGCAAAATTTCAGGTTTATATGAAAGTTTTGCTTTGCGTAATCCCATAAGTCCCATATCATCTTCACGATTAATATATTTATATTCAAATAGCTCATTCTTTACAAATTCACGATTAATAACCGTATAAGCTTCAGAATATTTTGAAAGTGCCTTTTCTATATGAACATCAAAAACAAAATCATTTATAGGAGAGCCAAGTGTAAAAGCAACAACTTCATCATTTACAATAATAGCTCCGCCTTTTGCATCTAAAAGATCCATATTGTTAATTATTGTGCTAATACCCTCACGCTCAACAAGCATATACTTATCAAGCCTGTCCTCGTTTTCTTTGTACCATTTATCAGCACACGCCAGTACCTTGTCCTTAAGCTCGTTGGTAATGGTTTTATATTGCCAATCATATTTTTTTGAAAATGCAGAAATATGATTTCTTTTAGAATGATATTTTTTGCCCGAAAGTTCGGCTAAATCTTTACTGTTATAGATATAATCAAACGCATCTCTAATTTCAAAAAAATCGTATTTATCACCGTAGAGTTTTTTAAAGGTTTCAAAACGCTCGCCATCCTGTGCCCAAATAAACGGCAGCTTGCCATCATTATGCTCGATTATATTTTTAAATCCTTTTATAAAATCGTCACATAACGGTAAACGGTATAGTTTTTTGCCGTTAGATTTTGAATAGAGTAAAAAGCAATCATCATATATTTTATAGCAATTATGATATGATTTTTGCCATACAAGTAGATTTACAAAGGAATTTTCACAGGAAAATTCACCATTATTTGCAAGATAACTGTTTATAATTCCACGATTTTCAAGAGTAATTTCTGTCAATTTATAATTTCCTTTCGCAAAAAATAACCATTAGTTATTTTAACACAAAACGACAAATAATCAACATATTTTAAATAACAAAGCAATAAAGGTCCTGCTAAAACACAGGACCTTTATTATTTTAAATATTAGCAAATAGGTATCATGATTTTTTTATCAACAGCAATATCGTCATTTTGAATATTGTTTAATTGTTTGATTTCTTCAACATCAGCACAATATTTCTTTGCAATATCCCATAGTTTTTCTCCAGAGGTTGCAAAGTAAATAATCATAGCACCTGACTTTCTATTAACCGTTAGATTAGAATTATCAATCTCTAAATCATCAACAAAACAAATCTTGCTGTTTTTATACAATGATGCATTAACACAAAGCTCAAGCCTTAACTCAATACCTTCAGGTATAAGTGTATAATTTGCTGATATAATCTCTACACATGGTACAGCGTACATATTTTCGTTATCAGTATCTAACTGATGTTTATACTCGAAATCAATGTTTTTCTCAATATAACAAGGAGTTTGTTGTGCGTCGTATGCTATAATTCCAACACATACTACTCCCGTTATATAAAGTATATTATCATCAATTTTTGAATTAATGCTTTGCACCCGACTCCAAATATCCGCTACAGACGAAATATCATCGTTAAGCTCTATATTTTTTTTGCAATTGAAATCTTCAGAAATAGTTAAAATTAGCTTATCGATATTTACGTTGCTATTTTTTAAACATACATTATGTTTTTTAGAAAAAGCATCGGTAATAACCTCAATGTTATTCTCACAATATGCTTCGGCACATACTAATAATTTTGCGTTTAATGAAAAAACTCTAATTTCGCCGCCAGGTGACATTTTTGGTTTCATTTCTAAATAACATACTGTTATTTTGGTATCGCACTCACATTCATCGTTAACGCCGTCAATTTCAACAATTTGGCTAAAAGGAATAGTGTTTTTCACGCACTGCAAGGTATTATCCTCAGCTGCATATAATGCAGTTATGCACATTTCACCCTTAACAATAATTTTTCCATTAACAAGCTTATACTCTTTGATTATCGGTATACCCTCATATCTTAACAGTGACACAACAGGTTGTTGTGACTTCCCTATTTCAATTTCTTCCTCAATAATTAAATATTTTTCGCCGTAACCCATCGGAGTTGTGGATGGGACTTCTATTCGTTTGATTTCTATATCGTCATCGTCAAAATCGCTTAAAATTTCAATTGTTTTGCGAGTAATACACTTTAAATTTATTAAAGTAGCACCGTGTATATCAATTTTGCGACCGGTTACCGCCCTGCAATTAATATACTCACATTCACAAGTGCAGTCAATCTTCACATTTTGATTGTTTTCCTTAATATCAATCACCTTATTGAACGGATATTGATATTCATATGAGTATATCTCATCATCTTCATTTAAATATATTACAGTTACGGTAACACATCCGTCTATATTCACATTAGAACCGTTAATACCTTTTGAAGATATATAAGATACTGCTTTGCACTTTAATATTCTATTAATACTGGGAAGATAATCCGGCAATGTAAATTCAATATCTATTGCCTGTTCCGCCGATTGATTAAATATCACTTCGTTTGTGGTAATATTAGCAGTTAATTTTTTATTTTCCATAAACTTCCACACTCCAAAATATTTTTTAGTAAATAATATTCGGGCGTTTGTTTAAATATGCAAACACAAGCACTTTTTCTTGACATTTAAAATATAATGAAGTAAAATATTCGTTGTTGAAAAAAATATTATATCATTATTTAGCAAATATGCAGGGGTGTTGGAATGGCAGACAAGCTGGCCTCAGACACCAGTGTTTAACGACATGCGGGTTCAAGTCCCGTCCCCTGCACCAAAGCATTCAAACCCGAACCTTTTACCAATCGGTGAAACGTTCGGGTTTATTGTTTTCTTAAAAGATGTTAAATAAGCCTTTGTTTGTGGCAGTACAGAGTTAGTCGTTCTGTACTGCCACTTTTTCGTTTCAACGATTTTTACGTTAAGGAGATTTGAAATGAAGATCACAAAAATAAGAATCTTTTTCTTTGCTATAGCACTTACATATAATTTAATATTGGGATTTTACTTGAGAGACTTCCTTGTTCTCTCTCCCACTCTACAGGTGTTCTACCTACTATCAGCCTTACCTACTTGGTTTTTAACAATTAAGATAAATTCAAAAGCAATGAGATCGACGGTTTATATTTCGCTGATACTCATTGCTTGTATGAATATTGTTTATGCGATTTATTGTCGAAGAGTATTTCCGTTTTTAGCACTTATTCCACTTGCTATCATTTTTATGTATTTTATCGCTTTCGCCGATAACAAAGGTAAAGATACTATATTGACGAAAATATTTGTGCTGGTGGTATTTTTTGTAATTTTATCACTACTATTATCAGCATATATTTTCGTCTATAAACAGGATAATGTTTCACTTACGAGTGGTCAGGCAACCTTATGGGATACAAAGACTGTAGAACTTGCTGACGAAATTTGTGCTAACTGTAATACCGATAAAGAAAAGGTAAAAGCAATACACGAATGGATGATACATAATTTTGAGTATGATTATGAATGCGAACCAATTATTCAATATTTTAATGTCCGTAAAACTC